>JANMAE010000120.1:0-59474 GCA_031359445.1 Hyphomicrobiales bacterium
TAGAGCGATTCCCTTTTTGACGGAATCAGAATTGGGATTCCCAAATCAGCGCTGATCTGATTCAAGGTTGCTGCCGGTGAGGAGGCTGGCAGCAATGGTTCAGGCTCTTTCGAACGACATCCGCAAGCGTATTGTCAAGGCAGTAGAGGGCGGGCTTTCCCGTAACGCGGCAGCCAAACGGTTTGATGTTGTGCCGAGTACCGTTGTGAAGCTGATGAAGCATGTGGAGGAAACGGGAAGTATCGCGCCAAAGAAGATTGGCGGCTACCGCAAGCCGAAGCTCGCGGCCCATGACGCGGTGGTCCGAACTCTTGTGAAAGCCACACCGGATGCAACGCTGGAGGAACTGGTGTCAGCACTTGCAGACCTCGGGATCACCACCAGTCGTTCGGCCCTCGACCGTTACTTCGGCATCATTGACTGGAGCTTTAAAAAAAACCCTTCATGCATCCGAGCAGGACAGGCCAGACGTCGCAGCCGCGCGTGAAAATTGGGTGGAGCAGCAGCCAAGCCTCGACATCAACCGTCTCGCCTTCATCGACGAAACCTGCTTCACAACCAACATGGTGCGCCGCTGTGGCCGCTGCCCAATCGGTCAGAGATTGCTGATGAAGACCCCGTACGGCCATTGGCGTACAACCACCTTTCTCGCCGCTCTTCGCCATGACGGCCTTACCGCACCGATGACGCTGGATGGCCCCATGGACGGCGAGACATTCAGGGCCTGGACCCAGCAGTTCCTCGCACAAACCCTTAGGCCAGGCGACATCGTCATCATGGACAATCTGCCAGCTCACAAGGTCGTTGGCATCAAGGAGGCCATCGAAGCGCAAGGTTCTCATCTGCTTTATCTGCCACCCTACAGTCCAGACCTTAATCCAATTGAACAAGTCTTCGCAAAGTTCAAAGCGGCTTTGCGCAAAGCCGCAGCCCGGACCATCGGAAAACTCTGGGCCGAAATCGCAAACACACTGCGATCATTCTCCCCACAAGAATGCGTCGCCTATCTCAAACACTCAGGCTATTCCAACTAAATGGGAAATGCTCTAGGATATCCGGTTGCGGGTGAGCACGTCCATGAGACGCGCCCGTTCGCGCGCAACCTGCAGTTCGGCCCGCCTGCGTTGCAGCTCCTTCACATCACGCAGCAAACAGCCGTGTCATCACGCGGCTCATGCGTTGCGCAAATCCGGCGGGATCACTGAGCGGCTCGCCCTCCAGGACAGTCGCCTGATCCAGCAGCAATTGCGCGGCATCAGTAATTTCGCTGCTTGCGGAATTCGAGGTGGCCATCTTCTCAAGGGCTCTGATCAGCGGATGCCTTGCATTGATTTCAAGAACGGGGGCACTCACATTGATGCCGGAGTCTTTTTGCCGTGACAGCAGTTTTTCCAGCGTACGGTCCATGTCTCCGTCGGCAACCAGACACACCGCACTTTCCGTAAGACGCTTTGAGTTGCGCACATCCTTCACCTTGTCTCCCAGCGCCTGTTTCATCGCAACAATCAACGCTGCATTTGCAGCCCCATCCGTGTCAGCTTCGGGTTTTGCATCAGGCAGCGGAATAAGGTCGAGGTCAGCCGCACCTTGGGTAACCGATTTGAAAGGCTTGCCCTCGTATCCCATGGCGGTGCGGACCCAAAAGGAATCCACTGGATCTGTAAACAACAATACTTCGATGTCGCGCGCCTTGTAGCCTTCGAGCTGCGGGCTGGCGGCAGCCTTGGCTGCATCCTCGGCTGTTATGTAATAAATAGCCGTTTGGTTCTCTTTCAGACCCGCGATGTAATCCTTTAACGTCGTGGCTTTTGACTTGGTGGACGTAAAGCGCGCAAATTCAAACAGTTTGTCGCGGTGCTCGAAGTCTTCATACAGGCCTTCCTTGATGACAGGACCGAATATGTCCCAGATTTTCGCGAAAGTGCTGGCATCATTTTCCGCGCATTTCTTGAGTTCACTGAGGACCCGGTTGGTGACCGCCTTGCGGATGGCTGTGACCTGCGGATTATTTTGCAGCATTTCGCGCGAGAGATTGAGCGGCATGTCAGCGGAATCTATGACACCGCGCACAAAACGCAGATAGGCAGGCAGAAGATTTGCATCATCGGCAATGAACACCCGCTTCACGTAAAGCTTTTGGCGCCCCTTGCGGTCTGGATCATAGAGATCGAAGGGACGCTCGGATGGCACATAGAGCAGCACGGTATATTCATGCCTGCCTTCAGCCCGGTAATGGACGGTGAGTGCCGGATCAGAATAGCTGCCTGAGATATGGCCAAAGAATTCCTTGTGCTGTTCAGGCGTGACTTCCGCCTTGGGCCGTGTCCAGATGGCATTGGCCGTGTTGATCTGCGTGGTTTCCTTTTCTCCCGCCAGCATGATGGGATGACCCACATGGTCGGAATAGGCACGCACCACCTGCTCGATTTTCCAGCCCTCGAGAAACTCAACGGCATCATCCTTGAGATGCAGGACAATGGACGTGCCACGTGCCGCTTTTTCAGCAGGCATAACAGTGAATGTGCCAGCGCCTTCCGAGGCCCAGGTGAAAGCCTCGTCATTCCCCGCCCGGCGCGAGGTCACTTCCACTTTCGCTGCCACGATGAAGGCGGAGTAGAAGCCCACGCCGAATTGGCCAATGAGGCTGACGCCCTCGCCTGCCTTTTCCACAAACGCCTGCGTTCCGGACTTGGCAATGGTGCCTAGGTTTTCGACAAGTTCCCCTTCAGTCATGCCAATGCCGCTGTCGGCAACTGTCAAGGTTTTGGCGGCTTTGTCTGGCGTGATGACGATATTGAGCAGCGGTGCGTCTGCGAGAAGCGCAGGCGTTGCGATGGCCTCGTAGCGCAGCTTGTCCAACGCATCCGAAGCATTCGAAATCAGTTCGCGCAAAAATACATCCCGGTCGGAATAGACGGAATGCACCATAAGCTGCAAAAGCTTGGCCACTTCCGCCTGGAACGCATGTGAGTGTTCTTGTTTTTGTTTTTTGGCCATTCCTAAACCCCGTAACAGTTAGGGCGATATCGGAGTTTGCCGGGCTTTGGTCAAGTCCCGCCACAAAAAAGCGACCGGCCATTGACCGGTCGCTGATTACGCTGTTACGCCTCACTTACAAAAATTATGGGGCCCGGCCGGATAACAAGGTCCGGAGGGGCTGGGGGGCTGAGATATCCGAAGCTCAACTCCAGCCGGGCTTTAGAGGCAACGATTGAAATATTGACCCGCAACATGTCGAAGAATTGATCTAATTGCGGCGGAACTGCGAATTTTTGTTAAGGGATATTCATGACTCAGCACTTGGCCAGCGTGGCCCTCCTGATTCCGGACTATGATGAGGCTATAGCCTATTATGTGAATAAACTCGGGTTCCTGCTGGTTGAAGACACTCAATTGTCACCCACCAAGCGCTGGGTTGTGGTGAAGCCACGCGGCAGTTCGGAAACCGGACTGTTGCTAGCCAAGGCAGATTCGGAAAAACAACGCGCGGCAATTGGAAACCAAAGCGGCGGTCGGGTGTTCTTAATTCTAAGAACGGATGATTTTGACCGCGACTATGAAGCCTATAAAGCTGCAGGAATTGTTTTCAATGAAGCACCACGCACCGAAACATATGGCCAAGTGGCCGTTTTCACCGATGCCTTTGGCAACCTCTGGGACCTCTTGGGACCGCTTGCCAAATGACGGAACCGGGTCCATCATCCGCCCTGTGACTTGGAGCAGAGACCGTTGAGTGACGGGGAACCCGTAATTCCATTTCCGCAAGGCGCAGGTGCGAGCGGACCGCCGCGCTCTTGGGGCGCCCGTCCCAGCCAGGTCACGTTTGACCGCCGGGAGCTGAATCTCATTCTGGGCTTGTATGGCCGCTATGTAGCCTTAGGCGAATGGCGCGATTACGCCATGGATTTTGGCAGCGATCTCGCGACATTTTCGATTTTCCGCAGAACCAGCGAAGTGCCGCTTTACCGGATCGTGAAGAACCCGGCTCTGGCCCGTAAACAGGGGCTCTATGCGGTCATTGCCCAGGGTGGACTCATCCTCAAGCGCGGACATGATCTGGCGCAGGTCTTGGGCGTGCTTATCAAGAAACCGAGGCTCGCCACATAAAAAACCCGGGTGTTTCCACCCGGGTTTCAAGGAAGCAAGACGTCCTAGTTGCGGTTGCCAAACAGGCGCAACAGCGACAGGAACAGGTTGATGAAATCGAGGTAGAGACGCAATGCACCCATGATCGCCTTGCGGCCCATCGTGGCACTGTCATCAGCCTCAAAATACATTTCCTTGATCTGCTGGGTATCCCAGGCTGTAAGACCCGTGAAAATCAGCACGCTCACGGCTGACAGCACAAGCGCCATCGTGCCGCTCTGGAAATAGAGATTGACCAGTGAGGCAATGATAAGTCCGATCAGGCCCATGAACAGGAAGGACCCCAATCCCGCGAGGTCACGCTTTGTCGTGTACCCGTAAAGACTGAGCGCGCCAAAGGCCCCTGCGGTTATGAAGAACACTTGGGCAATGCTGCCCGCGGTATAAATCAGTCCCAATGAGGCAAAACTTACGCCAACCAGCGCAGCATAGGCCCAGAAAGTTGCCTGTGCGGCTGCAACGCTCATTTTCTCAATGCGGAACGACAGGAAAAACACCATGGCAAGTGGAGCCAAAATCAACGCCCATTTCAAGGGGCCAACGAAAATGGCATTGCCAAAGGGTGTCAATGCGCCGTTGTCAACTGCGGCTTGGAACGTGCCATAGGCAGCTGCACCCGTAATTGCGAGGCCTGCCCCCATATAGTTATAAACCCGCAGCATGTAGCTGCGTAGCCCCTGGTCAATCAGGACCCGAGAGCCGGTCTGGGTGTTAAGTCTTGTGTCGGCCATAAAAACCTCCTCCTAAACACATTGCGACCAATATGGGGGCCACAACCTCTAACGTCAAGTTACAGGGAGCCAATAGACTTAACGGGCAAAGGCTTCCATTTTGCGGGCAAGGGCCATGTCAAGTTCGGTGACACCGCCCGCCGAATGGGTTGAAAGTGTAACCTCCACTCTCCCGTAAACATTGGTCCATTCGGGGTGGTGATCCATTTTTTCTGCAACCAGCGCCACCCGGCTCATCCAGCCCCAGGCCTGGTTGAAGGATTTGAACTGGAACGTCTTGGTAATGGCATCACGGTTGTGCACCTCTGCCCAACCCTCAAGTTCGGCCAAAAGCTTGGCACACGCCGCACCGATTAGCAGCTTGTCGTTCACAGGCCAGCCTGCAGTTCATAGGATTCTTCGACCGCATAGGGGCCGCCACCGCGCGAGGGACGCGAGGAAAACAGCACGAAGCGGCTCACATTGAACAGCCGGCTGCGATACAGGCTGTGGGATACGACATAGCGCTCAAGGCTTTGCAGGTCAGGCTCCTTGAGCCGCGCCAACGTGACATGCGGCAGAAATTTGCGCTGCTCGGCAGGGAGCCCCAGAACCTGGGCGATGCGCTCATGAATGGCCTGAAGGCGCCGGAGTTCCGCACTTTCCTCGATGGGCGAACACAGCGTATGCGGTTTATTCCCGCCCATCACCTCAATACCCTTGAGGCGCAGCGAAAAGGGCCTGGCTTCAATCCCATCGAGCTCATAGGCAATCTCCCGAGCCAACCCCACTTCTATATTGCCGATGAAGCGGAGCGTGATGTGAAAGGATTCGCGGTCAATCCACCGGGCACCAATAATGCCACCTTTCATAAGTCCAAGATCAAAGGAAATATCCTCGGGGACTTCAACCCCGGTAAACAGTCTGGGCATGGCGGGCATCCTTTCTGAAAGGGTGACTCGGAACGCATCACCCAAGCTAAAGTAATCGGGCGATTTGCCAAGCGCTATTTTGCGAGCAATTCCTTAACCTTTGGTGCAAGCCGGGCCACGATGACCTCTACCCCTTTGGCATTGGGATGGATACCATCGGGCTGGTTGAGGTTTCTATCAGCGGCAACCCCATCGAGATAAAAGGGGTAGAGCAGCGCATTATACTTGGCAGCCAATCTTGGAAAAATCGCCTCAAATTGTGACTGGTATTGCGCGCCAAGATTGGGGGGTGCCTTCATGCCAAGCAGCAGGATGGGCAGATCCCGGGCTTTAACCTTGGCAAGAATGGCATCAAGCGCTGCTTCAGTCTGGGCCACATCCAGTCCGCGCAAGGCGTCATTTGCGCCCAATTCTACCAGGACAGCTGTGACCTCATCCGTCAGTGCCCAATCGACCCGCGACAGGCCGTCCGCTGCGGTATCGCCGGACACGCCCGCATTAATAATCTTTAATTCAGGATATCCCGCCTGCAACGCAGACTGCAGCTTGACCGGCATCGCCTCCGTGGGTTCCAGCCCATAGCCTGCTGTAAGACTGTCCCCAAGGGCAAGAAGCGTGGGCGGCTTTGCCCAGGCATTTCCCAGGGAAATTGCGATAAAACCAATCACAGCGAATAATTTGAACATGGATTGACACATAAGACGGCCTGCCGCATTTCTCAAGCTGCCTGTCTCGACAAATCAGGCCTGATCTCCCATCTAGGAGCGATGACACCAGCCCCAGCCCTTTCCCTCAAAGATGTGACCCTTACCCTTCCCAGCCGCGCTGGCCCCGTTGAAATCCTGCGCGGTGTTGATCTTCTGGTGAAAACCGGAGAAGCCATTGGGATCGTGGGCCCTTCTGGTTCCGGCAAGACCTCGCTTCTGATGCTCATTGCCGGGCTGGAACGCGCCACCTCAGGAACCATTGAAGTGGCAGGCGTTGCTTTGCGGGACAAGAACGAGGATGCCCTGGCCACCTTCCGCCGCGATAACGTGGGCATCATCTTCCAGTCCTTTCACCTGATCCCCACCATGACAGCGCTGGAAAACGTGGCCGTGCCGCTAGAATTTCGTGGGCTTTCCAATGCGATGGCCATTGCCGAAGACAAGTTGCGGCGCGTGGGTCTGGGCCACCGCCTGTCCCATTACCCGGGCCAGCTTTCAGGCGGTGAGCAACAGCGCGTTGCCATTGCCCGCGCACTTGCATCAGGCGCCAAAATTCTCTTGGCCGATGAACCCACCGGAAACCTCGATCAGGAAACCGGCGACCAGATCATCAAGCTTCTGTTTGAACTCAAGCAGCAGGAAGGTGCCTCGCTGCTGCTCATCACCCATGACAGCAACCTGGCCAAACGCTGCAACCGCATTGCCGAAGTGCGCGACGGCAAGATCATGTCTGGCAGCATGCCATGAATGCAGCATTGTGGTTGCGTTTTGCCGTGCGCGATCTGCGCTCGGGATTAAAAGGCTTTTGGATTTTCCTCACCTGTCTTGCCCTGGGCACGGCCGCTATTGCCATGATCGGCTCCCTGTCGGCTTCCATCGAAAGAGGCCTCAATGAGCAGGGCCAATCCCTGCTGGGGGGCGATGCGGAATTTGCGCTTATCCATCGCGAAACCAGTGACAGGGAACTGACCTTCCTTGCAGGCCGAGGAACGTTAAGCAAGGTGGCCACACTGCGTGCCATGGCGGTGGTGCCGGAAGCTACCACGCTGGTTGAGATCAAGGCTGTTGATGATACCTATCCGCTGTATGGAACAGTTGTCGTAAAGGGTGCTCCAGACATCACAGCCGCGACCAGCTTGAACCATGGCCTCTATGGCGTGGCTGTGGACCCCCTGTTACTGGGGCGGCTGAATATTAAACTTGGTGACAGAATCAAGTTGGGAACGCTCGAGGTTGTCATCCGCGCGACGATCGCCACCGAACCCGACCGCATATCCGATGGCTTCATCCTGGGACCCCGCGTGCTGATGACGCAGCAGGCGCTGCAAGCCACAGGCCTGGTGCAGCCCGGCAGTCTTATTACCTATCACTACCGGGTAAAATTACAGGGCAACCAAAGTGCTGCTGCGGTGCAGAACCTGTTGCAAGCAGCCAAGGCGGATTTTCCAGACGCCGGCTGGCAGGTGAAATCGCGCGACAAGGCAGCCCAGGGCACGGCAAATTTTGTGGAACGCCTGTCCTATTTCCTGACGCTGGTTGGTCTCACATCACTCATCGTGGGTGGCGCTGGCATTGCCAACGCCGTCGCAGCTTTTGTCGAAAGCCGCATCAGCACCATTGCCACCCTGAAATGCTTGGGTGCTGCCTCGCACGACGTTTTCGGCATTTATCTCACCGAAATACTGCTGGTGGCCATACTGGCCATTGCCTTGGGCGTGAGTGCCGGCGCTGCAACGCCCCTTGTCGCATCAGGTCTGCTGAAGGATATCCTGCCCTTGCCCCTCACCTCGCAGGTGGAGCTACAGCCCCTGTTGCTGACCACAGCCCTGGGCTTTCTGGTGACGCTCGCCTTTTCCATCTGGCCGCTTGCACGCACCCAACAGGTTCCGGCATCAGCACTTTTTCGCCATCGCATTGTAGAACTGCAAGGCCTGCCTCACTGGAAATATATCGCCAGCGCAGCACTTTCCTTGCTGGCCATCGCGGCACTTGTTTTTGTGAGTTTCAGCAACAAACAAATCACGGCCTATTACCTGGGCGGCCTGGTGGCGAGTTTCGTCATTCTGCTGGCGCTGGCCTTCGCCATCATCTGGCTTGCGCGCAAAGCGCCCAAGCCCCGGTCGTCGATCTGGCGTTACGCCATCTCAAATCTTTACCGCCCCGGCGCCTCTGCCACATCGGTAATCCTCGCACTTGGCCTGGGCCTCACTTTGTTTGTGACATTGGCACTCACCGATCAAACCATCAGTGGGGAATTGCGGGCAGGCATTCCAGCACGCGCACCTGCCTTTTTCTTTGCCGACGTGCGCAACGAACAGCTTGCGGCTTTCAAGACAGCCCTTGGCAAATTCGACGGTGTGAAAAAAATCGACAACGCGCCCATGCTGCGTGGCCGCATTTCGAAAATTGGTGATACACCTGTTGAGAAAGTGAAAGCCCAAGGTGATGGCAGTTGGGCGCTGCGGGGGGACCGCGGGCTCACCTATTCCGCTGAGCTGCCGGAAGGTTCTGAACTGGTGGAAGGCCAATGGTGGCCCGCAGACTATAGTGGCCCGCCACTCGTATCATTCGTGGATGAAGTGGCCCATGACATCGGCCTGAAAATTGGCGACACTGTCACCGTCAATGTTCTGGGCCGCGATGTGACGGCACGGGTTGCCAATTTCCGCAAGGTGAACTGGCGCAGCATGGGCATAAATTTTGTGATGGTGTTTACGCCCAATACGCTGAAATCCGCACCCCACAGCCACATCGTGACCGTGGAGATGGATGGTGGCGATGAAGCCAGGCTGTTGAATGCAGTGGCGCGCGAATTTCCCTCTGTCACCGCCGTGCGTGTCAAGGAAGCCCTGGCCACAGTGAGCGAGCTTCTGGAGAAGATGCTGTCGGCCATCCGCGGCGCCAATGCGCTCACCCTGCTCACCGGCGTTCTGGTTCTGGCCGGAGCGCTGGCCGCTGGCCTTTCAAGCCGCAGCTATGAGGCGGTGGTGCTCAAGACCTATGGTGCATCAAGGCGACAGCTCATCGGAGCCTTTGTCATTGAATATGCCGTCCTGGGCCTGGCTTCCGCCGTATTTGGGGTCGCCGTAGGCTCGCTGGGATCATGGTTCATGGCCAAATGGATTCTGGAAATGCCGTGGCGCTTTTCATTGACAGTTGCCTTGGCAACGGCACTCCTTGCAATGGTGATCACCATTGTCGCGGGCCTCACCGTGACCTGGGCGGCACTTGCCACCAAACCTGCACCGATCTTGAGAAACGAGTAGAATTTCCGGCAGCTTTTCGCTAGTCAGGAACCATGGTCGTTCTCAATCGCATCTATACCCGCACCGGTGATACGGGCGAAACCGCTTTGGGCTCGGGCGCACGCCTGTCCAAGGCGCATCTCCGCATTCACGCCTATGGCACGGTCGATGAAACCAATGGTAACCTGGGGGTGGTCCGTCTGCATACGCAAGATGCCGCCTTCAGCACATTGGACACCATGCTGGTCCGCATCCAGAACGAGCTTTTTGACCTGGGCGCTGATCTCTGCGTTCCTGATACGGGCGACAAACCCCCTCATGAACCCTTGCGCATGCTGGCCTCCCAGGCAGAGAGGCTGGAACAGGAAATTGACGCATTGAATGAGGACCTGCAGCCCTTGCGGTCATTCGTGCTGCCGGCAGGCCACGCCGCCGCAACCCATCTCCATGTCGCGCGCACCGTGTGCCGGCGTGCCGAACGCCTGATGGTTGAGCTCAAGCTGCAGGAGGGAGAGCATGTCAATGACCATGCGCTGACCTATATCAACCGCCTCAGTGATTTTCTGTTCGTGGCCAGCCGTTGGGTGAATGCGAAAACCACTGGCGATGTTCTCTGGGTGCCAGGAAAAACCCGCTGATGTTCGTGCCGCTGCATGACGACACGCCGCTGCGGATGATCCGTTTTCAATACGTCACCGTCAGCATCCTGCTGGGGAATATTGTGGTCTTCCTCATGACCGGTGCATTCCAGAGTGAAGCCTATCTTGCCAATGTGGCTACTGTCTTTGGTGTGGTGCCTTCAGACCTCACGCATATCTCGCAGAATATTCCCTATAGCCCGATCCCGGAATCCCTGACGCTTGTTACTTACATGTTTCTCCACGCGGGCTGGCTGCACCTCATATCCAACATGCTGTTTCTCTGGGTATTTGCCGACAATGTGGAGGATGCTTTCGGCTATGTGGGATTTGCGCTGTTCTATCTGCTCTGCGGTCTTGCGGGCGCTGCAGCCCACGTCTTCATGGAGCCCAATTCAATGGCCCCTTTGATCGGAGCATCGGGAGCCGTATCCGGCGTGATAGGCTCCTATATTCTTCTCTACCCCCGCGCTCGCATCTGGATCCTGCTGTCCTTCCCCATACCCCTGCGCATTTCAGCGATCTGGGTTTTGGGCGGCTGGTTTGTACTGCAGCTCCTGAGTGTCTTCGCAACGCAACAGCCGGGCCAGGATGAGGTGGCCATCTGGGCCCATATCGGGGGATTTGTAGCAGGTCTTGCCATAACCTTTTTCCTGCGCTCGCGCCTGGTGATCCGCGACCGGGGCTGAGGCAAGGCGTCGCAAACATGCAAGCCATGTCGTTGATTGAATTGACTAGCTCTCCCCCCTTCACTAGGTTCCCGCCAAATTCTCATGAGGATAGCTGATGAAGGTTCTGGTCGCCGTCAAACGGGTCGTGGACTACAACGTGAAAATTCGCGTGAAAGCTGATGGCTCAGGCGTGGAACTCGCCAATGTCAAAATGTCGATGAACCCCTTCGATGAAATAGGCGTCGAAGAGGCGGTGCGGCTGAAGGAATCGGGCAAGGCAACCGAAATTGTGGCGGTCACCATAGGCCCACAGCAATCCCAGGAAACGCTGCGGACCGCGCTTGCCATGGGCGCTGACCGCGCCATTCTGATAAAACATGATGAATATGTGGAGCCCCTGGGCGTGGCCAAGATCCTCAAGGGCGTGGTGGACGCCGAGAAGCCCGATATTGTGATTCTGGGCAAGCAGGCCATTGATGACGACTGCAATCAGACGGGCCAGATGCTGTCTGCACTGCTGGGCTGGGCGCAGGCCACTGCCTGTTCCAAGCTGGAACCCGGTAATGGTGAGGCAATCATCACCCGCGAGATTGATGGCGGGCTGCAAACCCTCAAGGTGAAGATGCCACTGATCGTTACCACCGATTTGCGGTTGAACCAGCCGCGCTATGCCTCGCTTCCCAACATCATGAAAGCCAAGAAGAAACCCTTGGAAGAAAAGACACCCGCTGACTATGGCGCTGATGTGAAGCCGCGGCTGAAGATCGTCAACACCGTGGAACCACCCAAGCGCCTTGCTGGCGTGAAAGTGAAATCCGTAAGCGAACTGGTAGCCAAACTCAAAGAAGCAGGAGCTGTTTGATCATGGCCGTACTTCTCATTGCCGAACACGACAACACGCAGCTCAAGGACGCAACCCACAAGGCCCTGACCGCCGCCTCCCAATTGGGTGGCGACGTGCATGTGCTGGTCGCTGGCCAAAATGCCGGAACTGCTGCGGCTCAGGCAGCCAAGCTTGCTGGCGTGAAAAAAGTTCTTCATGCCGAAAGCCCAATGCTTGAGCATGCCTTGGCAGAGCCAATGGCAGCGCTCATCGTGTCCCTTGCTGGCAACTACGATCATCTCGTGGCCGCTGCCACGACCAATGGCAAGAATTTCATGCCGCGCGTGGCAGCCCTTCTCGATGTCATGCAAATCTCCGATATTTCGGAAGTGAAGTCAGCAGATACTTTCATTCGCCTGATCTATGCTGGAAATGCCGTGCAGACCGTGCAGTCCACCGATGCCAAGAAAGTCATAACGGTGCGCACCGCGTCCTTTGCAGCAGCTGGCGAAACCGGTTCTGCGGCAATTGAAAAAATCAACGCAGCAGCAGATCCGGGGCTTTCCACCTACCAAAGTGAAAACCTCACCAAAACAGATCGTCCGGAACTGACCTCAGCCAAGATCATCGTGTCTGGCGGACGTGGCATGCAGAATGGCGAAAACTTCAAGATGCTCGAAGCCGTGGCCAAAAAACTCGGCGCCGCAGTGGGTGCCTCACGCGCTGCCGTGGATGCAGGCTACGTACCCAATGATTATCAGGTGGGGCAGACCGGCAAGGTGGTTGCCCCCGATCTTTATATCGCAGTGGGCATTTCAGGCGCCATCCAGCATCTGGCCGGCATGAAGGATTCCAAGATCATCGTGGCCATCAACAAGGACGAAGACGCCCCAATATTCCAGGTGGCCGACTATGGTTTGGTGGCCGATCTCTTCACGGCTGTACCGGAACTTGAAGCCGAACTAGGTAAATAAACGCTGTCGGAAGGTAACCGAATTTTTGCAAGACGTTGGGCGGTGATGGAGAAAATAACCGCCAGCACAAAAAAGCCAACGGCTGTCCATGCGATGTTGGCTGATATTGCGTTTTTGATCACGAAACCACCCGTGGCAGCCCCAACGGACTGGCCGAGATAGACAGCCGAGGTATTGAGGGCAACTGTTGCGGCAGCAAGGGTGGGTGCCACAGCCACCAGCCTGCTCTGTTGCAGCGAGTTGGACGAGAACGACCCAAAGCCCCAAACCACGCCGCCCACGCAGGCCATGATATAGTTCCCGAAGAACAGTCCAAACAGCCCCATGCCGATGATGAGACTGCACAACGCCACCAGCACGGCGCGGTCCAATCCGAACTTGCCCACCGCTTGCGTTGCAAGATAGTTTCCGGCAATCCCTGCAACGCCGAAAATCGCAAATAACGTCGCTATCCCATTAGGCGTTGCCCCAAAAGCCTCACGCAATGTGGGCGCAAGATAGCTCACCAATGTAAACTGCCCGGACATGCTGCACAGCGTCACCAGCAGGATGCACAGCATCAGTGGATTCTTGAAAACCGCAAGCCATGATGAAAGCTGCAGGGGCTGCACGCGAAGACCCGGCTTCAAGGAAACCCACACGCCAATCAAGGCCACTGCTGAAAGGGCCGCCATCGCAAAAAACGTGGCGCGCCAGCCAATGTCGTCCGCCAGAATACTGCCGAGCGGAATGCCCACAACCGACGCAGAAGACCAGCCGATGAAAATAAATGCAATGGCCTGAGAACGTTTTTCCGGAGGAACCAGCAATCCAACTGTTGCTGCAGCCTGTGGGGTAAAAAGTGCCGCGGCCACCATAGTGATGGTGCGAATGATGAGCAAAGACCAGAACTCCGGCGCTATTGCAGCCAGGCCATGGCCTGCTGCGTAAAGTGCCATTGAAAACGCCAACAGCTTGCGACGGTCAAAGGCCGAGGTAAATCCGGCAAGCACTGGCGCTCCAATACCGACAACAAGCCCGCCCGCAAACAGCAACAATCCAGCCGTGGCTGGGCTCACGCTGAGATTGGCCCCCAGAACATTGAGCAGGCCCGCAGGCAATAGCACACCGGTGCCGATCACAAAATTGCCAAACAGCAGGGACCAAAGCGGCACCAGCGAGGAACTGCGAAGTGAAACATCTGACATGAAACCAGCCTGGAAAAACTGGCACAAAAGCAGCCTGACCCAGCCCTGTCCAGCATCCGTTAAGCATGGCTGCCGACCGTTATGTTGCACCTGCGAAATGCGCTTGCTCTATTGACCGCCGCGTTATAGGTTTCATGCCGCATACGGATTGAGTACAGACAATATGAAAATTCAGAAAGTCGGCATCATTGGTGCTGGGCAAATGGGCAGTGGCATTGCCCATGTCTGTGCCCTTGCAGGCTTTGATGTGGGCGTCAATGACGTAAGCAAGGACCGTATCGATGCGGGACTTGCCACCATCAAGGGAAATTTGGCGCGCCAGCTTAAATCCGGTAAAATCAGTGAAGCCGACCGTGACGCGGCCCTCAAGCGTCTTGTTGCAGTGGCAGGCTATGAAGGCTTTGCCGACTATGATCTGGTCATTGAGTCCGCTGTTGAAGATGAGCAGGTCAAGCGCAAGATATTCCAGTGCCTGTGTCCCCACCTGAAACCTGAAACCATCGTTGCCTCCAACACCTCATCCATTTCCATCACGAGACTGGCCTCGGTCACCGGGCGGCCTGAGAAATTCATGGGCATACATTTCATGAACCCGGTGCCGGTGATGGAACTTGTAGAGCTCATTCGCGGCATCGCAACCGATGAAGCAACCTTTGCCAGCGTCAAGGAATTCACGCTGACCCTGCAAAAGACGATTGCCGTGGCTGAGGACTTCCCGGCCTTCATCGTGAACCGCATTCTGCTGCCCATGATCAACGAGGCCATCTATACGCTTTATGAGGGCGTGGGCGGCGTGGAAGCCATCGACACCGCCATGAAACTGGGTGCCCGCCATCCCATGGGACCGCTTGAACTTGCGGATTTCATTGGCCTCGATACCTGCCTTTCGGTTATGCAGGTGCTCTACGAGGGACTGGCTGATTCCAAATACCGTCCCTGCCCGCTTTTGGTGAAATATGTCGAAGCCGGATGGCTGGGCCGCAAAACCAACCGCGGCTTCTATGATTATCGCGGCCCAAAGCCCGTCCCCACGCGTTAACTGTGCGACGACTTTGGCGCGACATTGCGCCAAGCCATGCGCAGAGCGCTTTCCATCGTCAGCGCATCCGCATTGGACAGTATGATGTTTGTCCAGCCCTTGCGGCCCCACCCACCGGGAATTGCCTGAAAGATTTGTGGCTCCGCCTCCGCCATGACCGATTGCTGTTCGGGCGTAAGCTTAAGCACACCGTTGAGGTCATTTTTGAGGGACGTGAAGATCTTGTTGCCCACGCGGAAGTCAGCCTTGCCAAAATGGGATTTTTCCACGGCACCCGGAAGCAGCAGGGCCATATGCCGGAGATCATCGCTGGTCATGGCGCTTCCGCAATGGCTGCCTTGATAAGCGCAACTGCCTCGTCACTGTCCCATTCGGCAGGTCCCAGCAACCGCCCGATCTCGCGACCCCTGCGGTCCACCAGGATGGTGAGCGGCAGGCCGATGCCTTGCAGCACGTCGAGGGCTTTCGCTGTATCATCGACATAAAGCCCTAGGGAATCTGCGCCGGTTTCCTTCAGAAAGGCTGAAGATGCTGCAACGCCCTTGCGGTCCACGCTCAGCGCCACCACCTCAAAATCCCTGGACCCCAACTGTTTTTGCAAGGCAGCAAGCGTTGGCATTTCCTTGCGGCACGGCGCGCACCACGTGGCCCACAGGTTTAAAAGCGCCACGCGCCCCTTCCATTGGTTAAGGCTCAGTTCGGTGCCTTCGGCATTTCTGAATTTCAGGTCGGGCATTGGTAGCCTCTCAGCCTTGACCAGAAATGCGGCAAGCCTGCCCTTGGCAAGATCCTTGAAGTCTTTGCTGCCATATCCCTGGAGCGCCACATTTGCCGGAACGGGAACTGCAGGTGAGAGGTCCATTTTGGAGAGCAGAAGTCCAATGACGCCTGCCGCTGCTGCGAGCAGGACAATGACAATTGCCGGAATTCGTTTTTGTTTTTGGTCATTCATGTCTAAAAGACTACCATGATCGCGAGGGGTTAACAGGATTTTCAATGACCAACAAAATGTGGGGCGGCAGGTTCAAGACCGGACCCGACGCCATCATGCAAGAGATCAATGCTTCGATCAGCTTCGACAAGCGCCTCTATGCCCAGGACATCGCGGGCTCGAAGGCCCACGCCGCAATGCTGGCCAAGCAAGGCATCATCTCGAAAGCTGACGCCGTTGAAATTAGGCGCGGCCTCGATCAGGTGCAAGCTGAGATCGAGACCGGCGCCTTCACCTTTTCGACAGCGCTGGAAGACATTCACCTCAACGTGGAGAGCCGCCTCAAGGACGTGATCGGTGCGGCCGCTGGCCGTCTGCACACCGCGCGCTCACGCAATGACCAGGTGGCCACTGACTTCCGCCTCTATATGCGTGACAGCGTGGACCATCTCGACGGGCAGCTGCAAGACCTGCAACTTGCGCTCGCGGAAAAAGCTGTTGCCCATGTTAAAACCATCATGCCAGGCTTTACCCATTTGCAGGTGGCCCAGCCCGTGACTTTCGGCCATCATTGCCTTGCCTATGTCGAAATGCTGGCGCGCGACCGCTCCCGCCTGGCAGATGCAAGGCGGCGCATGAATGAGAATCCCCTGGGTGCCGCTGCCCTTGCCGGCACCTCTTTTCCCATTGACCGCATGATGACGGCCAAAGCTTTGGGCTTTGACCGACCCACCCGCAATTCACTCGACAGTGTGGCTGACCGCGATTTTGTCCTTGAGGTCCTTTCTGCTGCTGCGATTTGCGCCACCCATCTTTCGCGCCTTGCGGAAGAAATCGTGATCTGGTCCACAACCCAGTTCCGGTTCGTGAAATTGTCGGACAGCTTCACCACCGGCTCATCCATCATGCCGCAGAAGCGCAATCCCGATGCAGCCGAACTGGTGCGCGCCAAGCCCGGCCGCATTCTGGGCGCACTCACCTCGCTCCTGATGATCATGAAGGGCTTGCCGCTGACCTATTCCAAGGACATGCAGGAAGACAAGGAGCCCACCTTCGATGCAATCGACAACCTCTCACTGGCGATTGCCGCAACCTCAGGCATGGTGCGCGACCTTGTGCCCAATACGGAAGCAATGCGGGCAGCTGCAGCGGGCGGTTTTTCCACAGCCACTGACCTTGCGGACTGGCTTGTCCGTATACTGAACATTCCATTCCGCGAAGCCCATCACATTACCGGTTCGCTGGTGGCCATGGCCGAAAAGCAGGGCTGCGATCTGCCAGACCTGGAACTCGCCGACATGCAGGAAGTTGAACCGCGCATCACCAAGGACGTTTACAAGGTGTTGAGTGTCGAGGCTTCGGTTGCCTCACGCACAAGTTTTGGCGGAACGGCGCCCGCCAATGTAGCGCGCGAAGCCAAACGCTGGCTCAGGATTTTGACGAAGGAGAAAAGACCATGAAGATTTTCATGATGCTTGTGGTGCTGGCAGGACTTGCAACATCGCTGAACGCCTGCGGCCGCCGCGGCGACCCCGAACCACCGCAATTGCAGCAGGCCCGCTAGCCCATGCATCATTTTTCATATGTGGATGGCGAGCTCCATGCCGAAGATGTGAGCCTCAAGGATATTGCCGAAGAGATTGGCACGCCGTTCTACTGCTATTCCACAGCGACCCTGGAGCGCCATTACAAGGTGATGGCCGATGCCTTCTCTGGCACGGAGCATCAGATCTGCTATGCCATGAAAGCCAATTCCAACCAGGCCGTGATCAGGACCATGGCGGATTTGGGAGCAGGCATGGATGTGGTTTCCGAAGGCGAATTGCGCCGCGCCCTTGCCGCTGGTATTCCGGGGCGAAAAATCGTGTTTTCGGGTGTCGGAAAAACCGCGCGAGAAATGGCTTTGGGCCTGAAGGAGGGCGTTTCCTGCTTCAATGTCGAGTCAGAGCCTGAACTTGAACTTCTCTCGGATGTGGCAAGCCGCACCGGCCAGCGCGCCACGATTTCCATCCGCGTCAACCCTGATGTGGATGCCCGCACCCATGCTAAGATCACCACGGGCAAGGCTGACAACAAGTTCGGCATTTCCTTCACCCGCGCCTCGCGGGTGTATGCGCGTGCAGCGAGCCTTCCTGGGCTTGATGTGGCAGGCATCGACATGCATATCGGCAGTCAGATCACCGAGCTTGAGCCCTTCGAACAGGCCTTCAAGCTGATGGCCGAGCTTACGCTGCAATTGAAGTCCGAAGGCCACAACATCCGCCATCTCGATTTGGGTGGAGGGCTTGGCGTTCCTTACCGCGGCACCAATGACGTGCCGCCACACCCTGATGAATATTCTGCAATGGTCAAGCGCACGCTGGGTCATTTGGAGCTTAAATACGTGCTGGAGCCCGGCCGCATGATCGTGGGCAACGCCGGTATCCTGGTAAGTCGCGTGATTTATGTAAAAGAAACTGGTGAAAATTGCTTCATCATTCAGGATGGCGCCATGAATGACCTCATTCGTCCCACGCTTTATGATGCCTATCACGAAATCATTCCCGTCAAGAAATCGCCTGATATGGCGGACATGGTGGTAGCTGATGTCGTAGGCCCCGTGTGTGAATCCGGAGATTATCTGGCAAAGGGCCGAAGGCTGTCAAAGCCAGAGGCAGGCGACTTGCTGGCCACAATGACGGCAGGTGCCTATGGCGCGGTGCAGTCCGGGACCTATAATACGAGGCCTTTGGTGCCGGAAGTTTTGGTGAGAGGCAAGAAATGGTCATTGGTGCGCGCCCGCCAGACCTATGAGGAGCTGATCGGACTTGACCTTGCCGCATCCTGGCAGGGGGCGAAGTAAACGGTAGGAGTACAGCCCATGAAGACGGACAATGTATCGCAGCAAAGATCAGAACGGGTATGGCTTACGCCTGAGATGTGCGACCTCGAGGATTTCAAGCGCGAGATTTCCCGCAGCACGCGGGCCGAGGATTACCCGCTGGCCAGCGAGATTGTTTCCAACGTGCCGATTTATGATGGCGACAGCGTTCGAAAAGCCACCTCCAACCCTGAATCACGCAAAGCCATGCTCGCGGAATGGGCCGAGGTCTTGCTGCAGGGGCCAGGCATTGTCGTGTTCAAGAAAGCTTTCGAGAATACAGCGCCTGTGGATGCTGCAACTCAAATTTTCTTTGAAATGATCGCCGAGCAACACGCATCGGGGACAGGCGGCGGCGACCACTTTGCCAAGCCTGGCGCCAATGACCGGATCTGGAACGCACTGGAAAAACTGGCGCTCCGCAACCCCCATGTTTTCGCGGATTACTATGCCAACGACATCATAGCGCTGATATCCGAGAGCTGGCTCGGTCCATGTTACCAGATCACGTCTCAACTTAATGTGGTGAACCCCGGTGGCGACGCCCAGTCGGTGCATCGTGATTATCACATGGGCTTCCAGACCGCGAAAGACATTGAGCGTTTTCCCGCCCATGCGCATGTCCTCTCACCCCTTCTCACCTTGCAAGGTGCCGTGGCGCATGTGGACATGCCAGTGGAAAGCGGACCCACACTTTACCTTCCCTATTCGCAAAATTTCAAACCCGGATTCTTTGCCTGGCGCAAACCCGAGTTCAAGGAATATTTCAACGCACACTATGTGCAGTTGCCGCTTGCCAGGGGCGATGCAGCCTTCTTCAATCCGGCCCTGTTCCATGCCGCTGGCACTAACAGCACGAAGGATGTAAAACGCATGGCCAACCTGTTGCAGGTGTCTTCCGCCTATGGCCGTGCCATGGAATCCATGGATAGGGCACGCATGAGCAAGAGCCTCTATCCCGTATTGCGCAAGACCAAACTCTCGAAACAAGCCGTTGAAAACGTGGTGGCCGCCAGCGCCGAAGGCTATGCCTTCCCCACCAACCTCGACCGCGATCCACCAATCGGCGGTTTGGCCCCCATGACCCAGGCCCAATTGATGTTCAAGGCACTGGCCGAAAGCTGGGAAACTGAAAAATTCAATGAAGCTCTAGACGCCCACGCTCAGCGGCGGCTCACCTGAAGTAAAGGGCGGGAACCTGCCCATAATTCTGCCGATGTGTTGGCATACGAGAGTTTGATGGTTACGACAGAAATTGATCGCAAGATTAAAGCAGCCCGACTGGCGCTGGCATGGGAAAGCCTGTGGGCTGCACTTTGCTGGCCCCTGATCATTCTCATGGCGCTGGTGGCTGTGACACTTTCCGGCGTCCTCATTTGGGTGCCTGACATCATCCGCTTTAGCGTTTTGCTGGTGGGTGTAGCTGCCATTGCCTGGACCGCACGACATGTTCTGCAAATTCGCTGGCCCAACACCCATGATGCCATGCGACGGGTGGAAACCACCTCAAACCTTGCCAACCGGCCCGTGTCCACTTCGCGCGATACCTTGGCACCTGCAAGCTGGAGCGAAGAAAGCCATGCCTTGTGGGAAGAACATCGCCTCCGCCAGCTCGGCCATCTGAAAAATTTGAAGGCAGGTTTCCCCAGATCCTCCTGGCGCGACATTGATGTCATCGCGTTGCGTGTACCCGTCACCATGGCACTTGTTGCAACACTGTTTCTCGTCCCCGGAGACGAATTTTCCAATCTTGCCAATAGCATGCGCGTGGGCGCGGCAACGCCTTCGAAATCCATAAGCTTCGATGCATGGCTGAAGCCACCTGTCTATACAGGAAAACCACCTCTGCTTCTCACCAGTCCGGCAGAAATTGAAAAGCTCAAGGCCGACAGTGAAATCCTGACAGCGGAAAATGCAGGTCTCACCTTGCGCCTTGATGGCGCACGTGCCCCCCGCATCGCTTTCTATGATCTTGCGGGCGATAAACCGGCAGAACTGCCTGACCTGAAAGCCAAAACAAAATTTGAAAATGGGCTCTATGAAGCCGAGGCCAGGCTCACGCGGCCTGCATTGATCAAGGTTTATGACGGCAATACGGAACTTGCAGCGTGGCATGTTTCCATCATTCCGGACCAGCCCCCTGCCATTGCTCTCCAAGGTGAACCGAAAACCGGTTCCATGGGCACCCTGGCGTTGAAATGGAAAGCCACGGATGATTATGGCATGAGCGGCATTACGGCCCAGATTGACCTTTCCGATACGCAGGAAGATGGCCTGGGCTTTACCGGCAATGGCGTGTTCCTGTTTGATCCGCCCAAATTCCCCATAGCCCTGCGCAAGGCCGCCCCCAAGGAGGAGACCGGCACCTCCTCTGCCGATCTGGCCTCTCATCCCTGGGCTGGCCTGATGGTGGATCTCACGCTGGAAGCCACCGACGCGGCGGGGCAGAAAACCCGAACAGCGGTGAAAACCTTCAAGCTGCCTGAACGCTATTTCACCAAGCCGCTGGCTCAGTCGCTTATTGAACAGCGCAAGATGCTCATCCGTGATCCTGATCAGGTGCCAAAGGTTGTAAAGCTGCTCAAGGCGCTGCTCATTTATCCTGTAGGCCTGATTGAAAGAAGCGGCACGCATCTGGCCATTGCCACGGTGGTTTCGCGCCTGAACAATCTGCATGGCCCCGACGATGTGGTGGAAGCGGTGAACGCCTTGTGGCAGATCGCTGTTGCCATCGAAGATGGTGACGTGGGTGACGCGCGCGCGGCCGTGGAAGCGGCGCGCAAGGCGCTGGAAAAAGCCTTGGCGGAAGGTGCCCCACCGGAAGAAATCAAGCAGCTCATGGAAAAACTGCGGAAATCCATGGACCGCTATTTGGAAGCCATGCGCAAGGAGGCCGAAAAACGCCAGGCGCAGGGCCAGAAAGACAATGCCGCCCGCGACGGCAAGATGATTTCGCGCCAGGACATCCAGAAGATGCTGGATGACATTGAAAAACTGAGCCAGAGCGGCCAGAAGGACAAGGCGCAGGACATGCTCGCCCAGCTTGAGGAATTGCTCAAGAACATGCAGCCCGGCATGGCTCAAAACGGCGAGCAGGACCAATCGGGTAACCAGCAGATGCTGGACAAGCTCACTGACATGATGCGCAAGCAGCAGGAGCTCATGGACAAGACCTTGCGCCAGCCGCAGCCCGGCGAGGGCGACCAGCTGAACCCGGAAGGCGATAATCCTGGCAACCGCAGTGGCAACATGGGGTCGGAAGGCCTGGCGGGAGAACAGGGCGATCTGGCAAGACAGCTCCAGCAGTTTATGCAGGAGTTGCAGAACAATGGCCTGCAAGGTCCACCTTCATTTGGCGAAGCTGGCCGCCAGATGGGCGATGCACAAAAATCCCTTGAGCAGCAGGAACGCGACCAGGCGCTGGGGCAACAGGGAGAGGCCTTGAGCCAACTCCGTGAAGGTGCCCGCAAGCTGTCGCGCGAAATGCAGGCCCGCGGGCGCAATGGCCAGGATAATTCAGGCCGTGAAGGTGAAGCCCGTGGTGATGCGAGAGACCCTCTCGGCAGGCCTACACGCACGCATGAGGATGATTACGGCCCCGACAAGAACATGCTTCCTTCAGAACTTGCCATCAGGCGGGCGCGAGAAATTCTGGAAAACCTGCGGGCGCGGGCAAACAGGCCCGATCTTCCCCGCATCGACAGGGATTACATTGAACGCTTGCTGCGTGGCCTTTACTGAGGCTGCGACAGCACATGGCCTACGAAGGGCAATTCCCGGAACTGGTGCGCCATGTCCATGCCATAGCCCACAACAAATTTATCGGGACAGGTAAAGCCGCGGAAGTCAGCCCTGATGTTGGCCGCGAGATGTCCGGGTTTTTCCAGAAGCACCGCAGTCATCACATTGGAAGCGCCCCGCGCCATCAGGAGGTCCTTGGCAAAGGCAAGTGTGCGGCCGGATTCCAAAATATCATCCACCAGCAACACATCCCGGTTGGCAATTTGGGATTCGATGTCACGCAGCACCTCGACCCGGCCTGATGACGTGGTGGCAGCCCGGTAACTTGCCAGGATCATGAAATCAACTTCCGGCGAAAGACCCGCATGATGCATGGCCCGGATCAGGTCGGCAGCAAAGATGAAACTGCCCTTGAGCACGGGAACAACAAGTAGGCTCTTGGGCTTTCTGGCAGCGATCTCCTGCGCTAGAATGGTGATCCGCGCCGCGATTTCAGACTCCGGAAAAAGCACGGCAATCCGGTGGCCGTCTATGGTGATATCAGTCATGATGGGGGCTTTGAGCCGATTTCGCTGGCATGTGCAAAGCGAATTTGCAGATTTTTCGCAGATTCTGGCGGGGCGGCCACGCGGGTGACAAAGCTTGTGGTTTCGCCTGCCTTGAGCGGCCGCGAGCCCGAATTCAGGGTCCAGCTGTAAACTTCCACCTGACGTCCGTCCTCCAGCGCAAAACGGAGCCATGGAATCTTCTGGCTGCTTGCGGAAATATTGGTGATTTCGCCCTTGATTGTCAGAATGCGCGTGCCGTCCACGACAGCATGTTGCTGCTCGACGCGGCGCACCTCAAGTCCGTAGATATTGATGTCATAGCCCGCCGCCGTGTAGGCCCGAACCGTGATCGGCGCCACTTTGACCACAAGGTCTGGAAATGCGGCCGCTGCTCCCAAGGGCGCGGCAATGCAGGCTGCCAGGATGGCCCAACCCCTGAGCCTTGTCAGACGCAGACGCTTTTTCTGCAAGAACACCTCTTGGGCCAGGCGCGAGGCCTCAACCAGGCGCTTGACCTCAATGTCCGGCTCGAAGCCGTGCTCGATGACCGCCGGTAGATTGCGGGGCGAAACATCTACCACTGCAATGGCGCGGCTTTCGATCCAACGGTGGCCACAGGAAGCGCAGGCTATGGCCATGCCCCGGGACAACAGATCCTGATCGGCCATGGTGTAGCGGTTAGCACAGGATGGACAAGATATGATCATTTTAACATCGTAACATCCGTTGATTCGGGAGGAGTGCGCCGGCACAATCCGGTTTCTCCAAGGTCCAATTGTTAACAGCCATTAGGGTTAATGCGGCGTTAAGAGCCTTGTGGTCAGTGTTGAGAAATTCATGAGGGGAGAATGAGGTGGTTCGTCTTGACAGTGTTGGCCTGCGTTATGGTGACGGACCGGAAATCCTGCGTGATGTGAGCCTGCATCTGGAGCCGGGTTCGTTCTGCTTTCTGACGGGACCCTCAGGTGCCGGAAAGACGTCATTGATGCGCCTGCTGTTTCTCGCCCTCAAACCCACCCGCGGGCTCATCAACATTTTTGACAATGATGTAACTGACGTGAGCCGTCGCGAACTGCCGCTGCTGCGCCGCCGCATCGGCGTGGTTTTTCAGGAGTTCCGCCTGCTTGACCATCTCACCACCTTCGATAACGTGGCACTTCCCTTGCGCATAGCCGGACAGCGTGAAAATGATTACCGCGCCGATGTCATGGACCTGTTGAGCTGGGTGGGGCTTGAAGATCAGGCCCATGCCTATCCCCCGGTCCTGTCGGGTGGCGAAAAACAACGCGCCGCCATTGCACGCGCCGTGATTTCCAAGCCGGAACTTCTGCTGGCCGACGAGCCCACCGGAAATGTCGACCCGCTTCTGGCCAAGCGCCTGCTGCACCTTTTCATGGAACTGAACCGCCAGGGTACCACGGTTTTTCTGGCAACCCATGACTTGAAACTTGTGGCCCAAAGCAAGGCATCCGTATTCCATCTGGAAAAAGGCCTGTTGAGAGCGGCATGACAAGCATGAAATCAATCCGCCGGGGCCATATTATTCCGCCCGAAGCTGCACCCCTGAAGGCGCTCACCGTGACCATGACGGTGATGTGTTATCTGGCCTGTCTCGCCATCGGAGCACTTATCCTCATCAACCGGGCTGTGGATAGCTGGACCAGCGGCCTTTCGCGCGAAGTGACCGTCCAAGTGAGAATACTGCAGGATGTCGATGTGGAAAAGGAATTGTCAAATGCCAAGCTGCTCCTTGAGGGCACACAAGGCATTCAAGGTGTTGATGTGCTGGATCGCAGCGCGGGCGCCAAACTGCTGGAACCCTGGATAGGTTCAAGCAATCTCGACGAACTTCCCATTCCCCGCCTGATCCGCGTGACCATAGATGACAAGGCACCACCCGATTTTGTGAAACTGGAAACCGCTCTGAAACAAAAGGTAAGAGGCGCAAGCCTTGACACGCACCGGCGCTGGGAAGCCGAGCTCACGCGCATGGCGTCTGCCCTTTCGACGCTGTCCTATGCCATTCTGGCTTTGATCTGCATGTCCACGATCGCCATGGTGATATTTGCAACCCGCACTGTATTGGACGCCAATCGCCAGGTGGTTGATGTGCTGCATCTGGTGGGCGCCAAGGATGGTTACATCGCCCGCCAGATCGACAGCCGATTTTTGAAGACCGGCCTGATGGCGGGGCTGCTGGGCGTGGCCTTGGGCGTACTTACATTCTTCTTGCTGGGGCTGACCGGAACGGCAGGTGCTGGCGGCTTTGCCGACGCCAGCCGGGGCCTCCTGTTTGCACCCCCCACCATTGCTGCCTGGAGCTATGGCGCATTGCTCAGTGTACCGATCATTGCCACCTTGATCTGTCTCCTGACATCGCGCCTGGCGCTCATTCGCATGCTGCGGAGCGTGTTGTGATTGCGCTCCGCTCGATTATTTTCAACGTGGCCTTCTATGTCAATCTCATACTCTTTCTTGTGTTGGGCTCGGTGTTCTTTGTCACGCCGCGAAAATGGTCAATTGCCGCCCTGAAAGCCTGGGCCAGGACATCCATCTGGCTGTTGCGCGTGATCTGCAACACGCGGATGGAGGTGCGGGGCGCAAGCTTCATACCCCAAGGACCATTGCTGGTGGCAGGCAAGCATCAGTCGTTCTGGGAAACCTTTGCCCTCCTGCCTTACTTTGACGACCCCTGCATGGTTCTGAAGAAGGAGCTGGCCTGGATCCCTTTCTTCGGCTGGTTCATCTACAAGTTTCGCATGATCACTGTGGAAAGGAGCGCTGCCTCTGCGGCGCTCCGGAAGCTTTTGTCGCGTGGCGTGGAGGAACTGGCCGCTGGCCGTCAGATCGTGATCATGCCGGAAGGGACACGCAAGAGTCCAGATGCTGAGCCCGACTATAAATCAGGAGCCGCAGCGCTCTATGGTGCCTTGGGTTGCGATTGCCTGCCCTTTGCACTGAATTCCGGCTTGTTCTGGCCGCGGCGGAAGTTCATGCGCTATCCCGGCACGATCGTTCTGGAGTTCCTGCCCGGCATTCCAGCAGGGCTTTCGCGCAAGGAATTCCAGACGCGCCTGCAACTCACTATAGAAACAGCTACCCGAAAGCTGGTATCTGAAGGCCGCAATAAGTACGAAGCAAGAACAAATTCTCGACTCTAGGGCATCACTGCGCTATTCTGCTGTGCAGGAGTGGCCAAAGCCATGATGGACAGCAGCAGAAACGTGCTTGATCCCATCTCAAACGAGATCTGGGACATGAAATACCGCTTCAGGGATGCAGGCGGGATCATCCACGACCAGACGCTGGATGACACATGGTGGCGCGTGGCGCGGGCCGTGGCTGCGGCGGAAAAACCGGAACTGCGGGAAACCTGGGCGAACGCGTTCCATGACATCATGGCAGGCTTCCGCTTTCTGCCGGCAGGTCGCATTCTCGCAAGTGCCGGCACGGGTCGCAGTGTCACCATGTTCAACTGTTTCGTCATGGGAGAACTTGATGATTCCATGCCGGGGATTTTTGATGGATTGAAAGAGGCAGCGCTTACCCTGCAGCAGGGTGGCGGGATTGGCCATGATTTCTCGACGCTGCGTCCCAAGGGGGCGCCGGTGAAAGGTGTGGGCGCTGATGCCTCCGGCCCCTTGAGCTTCATGGATGTGTGGGATGCGATGTGCCGTACCATCATGTCCGCAGGCGCCCGTCGCGGTGCCATGATGGGGACCCTGCGCTGCGACCATCCTGACATCGAAGACTTTGTGGCAGCCAAGCGCGACCCCACACGCCTGCGAAATTTTAATCTCTCGGTCTTGGTGAGCGATGCTTTCATGGCAGCTGTCAAAGTCGATGCGCCCTGGCCGCTGGTCTTTGCGGGAAAGATTTACAAAACCATTCCAGCGCGTGACCTGTGGAACCAGATCATGCAGTCGACTTATGATTATGCTGAGCCCGGCGTGATTTTCATTGACCGCATCAATCATGAAAACAATCTTGCCTATTGTGAAACCATCCATTGCACCAACCCCTGTGGTGAGCAGCCGCTGCCCAATTATGGCGCCTGCCTTTTAGGCTCGGTAAACCTGACCCGCTTTGTGAAAAATCCCTTCGAAGCCGAGGCAGCCATTGACGCAGAGGCCTTGGCCAAGACGGTAGGCACGGCCGTGCGCTTTCTGGATGGTGTAATTGATGTATCGAACTACCCGCTGGAGCAACAGGCGCGCGAAGCCCACGCAAAGCGCCGTATTGGTTTGGGAGTAACCGGGTTGGCTGATGCCTTGGCAATGTGTGGCCTGCGTTATGGGACGCAAGGTGCAGCGCAGGCCACGCAAGCCTGGCTGGAAATCGTCGAGACCGGTGCCTACCGCGCCAGTGCGGAGTTGGCGAAGGAGAAGGGTTCCTTTCCTCTGTTCAAGGCAAAGGAGTATCTGCAAGGCGGACATGCAGCGAAACTTTCCCCATCCCTTAAAGACGAAATCAAAAAATTCGGAATGCGCAATGGTTTGCTGACCTCGATTGCACCTACGGGCACGATCTCGCTATTGGCAGGAAATGTCTCAAGCGGCATCGAACCCATTTTCAGCGTGAGCTACGACCGCAAGGTGCGGCTTGCGGATGGCGGCCACGACACGCACCGTGTTGATGACTATGCCGCACGGCTGTGGTGGCACCTCAAAGGTAAAAGCATGCCTTTGCCACCCGCCTTTGTGACGACAAATGATTTGAACCCCAAGGAACATGTCATCATGCAGGAGGCCGCGCAGAAGCACATCGACAGCTCCATTTCCAAGACGATCAACGTGCCGGAAGACCTGGATTTTGACAGCTTCAAGGAAGTTTATTTGCAAGCCTTTGAGGCGGGACTGAAGGGCTGCACTACCTTCCGGCCCAATGCCATCACTGGATCGGTTCTTTCAACCGCGTCGGCTCGCGAGCCCGCTCCTGATCATATGATGATGCAGCGTGAACCCGCCTTGGGCGGTGTGACCTACAAGCTCAAATGGCCCGAATCGGATCATGCGATTTACATCACCCTGAATGATGTCGTGCAGGACAGAAAACGCCGTCCGTTTGAGATTTTCATCAATTCCAAGAACATGGAGCATTTCGCCTGGTCGGTGGCGCTCACCCGCATGATTTCCGCGGTTTTCCGCCGGGGTGGCGATGTGGCTTTCGTGGTTGAGGAATTGAAAGCCGTATTTGACCCGCGCGGTGGCCAATGGATGGAAGGACGCTATGTGCCAAGCCTGCTCGCGGCCATAGGTGGCGTGATTGAAAAGCACATGATCGAAATTGGCTTTCTCCCGCCTGCGACAAGAATAGTGGATGCCGCTCCACTGGCCGCGTCCTGCCCGCGCTGCGGGGAGCGCTCGCTCGTCTTTCAGGAAGGTTGCGCCACCTGCCTGTCATGCGGATTTTCAAAATGCAGCTAATTGGGGCTTGCGCTTTCATGCATATTGTTCTATGTTTGTTCTTATGCAGATTCAAGGTTCTCCCATCGCAATAGACTTCCCCCACAGCCAGGATGACAATGAACGTTTCTGGTATTGGCGGGGTGCCTCCGGCAAAAAATATATTCATTCGATTTACGCAGTAGGTGCCTGTCCACCACTTCCCGGTGCTATCTATGTGGCCGTGCGCCGCAACGGCAACGCGCGGAGCGTTATTGCAATTGACCGCTTCACGCCGTTTTGGGACGGCACATTCTCCGCCCATGAAAATCTTGCAGCCGATGAAATCCATGTCCATCTCTTGGCATCTGACAATGCCTCAGCCGAAGGTATCCTGAACGATCTCAAGGCTGCCCTTGATATTGAAAGTCACGACAGCATACATGGCGGCATGTCAGAACCTGCGCGCCTCCTGACTTAATTCGCGGCCCAGCGCCTCCAGTGTTGCGTCATGGATATCCATCTCTTTGAGATGGGCAAGCGTGTTCATGACATAGTCGGTGCAGCGCCCCATTTCCCCTTCGCCCTGCCGCACCAGTTCCATGAGTTTGTCATGTGCGAGCTTTCCTGCAAATTGCGAATGCCTGCGGTTAGCCACAAAAGCCAGTGCCGTAATTTTCTCTCCCGTGTCCATAACCTCGATCATCTGCTGGCTTTCCACATAAACCATGCTGACCTGCTCCCGTTGTCGCAAATAGGCAACGGTTGCCTCCCAGTCCTCGGGCGCTACGCGAAACGCCACCCCGACGCAGGAGCCGCCGCGATCCAGCCCCAGCACAAGACCGGGCCTCTCCTCCGTGCCGCGGTGATGGAACGAGTATATGCACAGGCTGCGGTGATACCCCCTGATACGCGCATGTGACTGTTGCAGAAATGGGAAGCCTGGCTTCCACATCAGGGAACCATAGCCAAAAACCCAACGCTGCTGCATGCTGTCCACTTCTGGTAATTCGGCAGGAATCATTCAGGCATTATGACGACAGGCAGGCGACCTTGGTACATGTTTTATCCCTTGGGCTTCATGCTGCTGTTCAGCATGATTTGGAGCGCCTACTGGTTTGTGGCCTCAAACCGCGCGCAGGAAGAAGTCGCGCTGCAACGTAAGATGCTGAAGGCCAAAGGCATTGGCCTCGTCTGCAGGAAGGAAAGCTGGGGCGGCTTCCCCTTCCGTTTTGAATTCACCTGCAACAGCCCGTCACTTACCTTCAATGCAATGGAACTCAAGACCGCTAGATTGCGTGCGGTGGCGCAGGCCTATAACCCCTTTCATATTCTCCTGCTGGTGGATGGTCCAACGAGCTTTGCCAGAAGTGATGCGATATTGGCGAGCGCCAGCCATAAAGGCGCAATTATTTCCATCACCTATGACACGAAAGGCAATTGGGACATAAGTTCTGAGGCATCTGATGTGATGGTGCCGAATGTTATCACCGCTGCCTCAGTCAAGTTCTTTGCAAGGCAGCAGGAAGGAAAGATTGATCTGGCAGGCAATGCCGATGGCGTGATAGCTCTCGCCCGCAGCAAATTTGAACATGCGGAGTTCCGTGGACAGGTGACATCTCCGTCCCTGCAGAATCCCGCTGTCAATATTTCATCCCTAGAAATCACGGCGGGCTCCGTGAATTTCGAGGCTCAAGGCGACATTGCTGTGGATAATGCCCACCTTATCTCCGGCAGTATTTCCTCGCAAACCAATGATATCGACGGCGTGCTTGCTCTTCTCACCCCACTGCTTGATCTGAAGGGCGATGACATCGTGGCTTTAAAGGGTCTTTTGCTGATGCAGGGCAGCGACATGAAATTACCCGCGCAGAAAGCCCAATTCACAGCCAGGAATGGCAGCATTTATCTCGGGCTGTTGAAACTGGCAGATGTCGAACCGCTTTACTGACGGTGCCTTGAATCGCGGCCGAAATCAGGTGCCGCCGTTTCCTGACCCGCCGCAATGATCTGCCGGCGCACGCCGCGTGCCCGCGTAAACAGATTGAACAGCGTGTCGCCGTCGCCAAAGCGTATGGCGCGCTGCAAAACCGACAGGTCTTCAGAAAAACGCCCCAGCATTTCGAGAACCGCCTCCTTGTTGTTCATGAAAACATCGCGCCACATCGTAGGATCAGAGGCTGCAATGCGGGTGAAATCGCGAAAGCCGCTGGCAGAATATTTGATGACTTCGGAATCCGTCACCTCTTCAAGGTCTGCCGCTGTAGCCACAATGTTATAGGCAATGAGATGTGGCAAATGGCTGGTGATGGCCAGCACCATGTCGTGATGCTCTGGCGTCATGAGGTCCACATCGGAACCGCAACTGCGCCAGAATTTTTCAAGCCTCGCTACCGATTGTGCGTCACTGTCTGGCAGCGGCGTGAGAATGCACCAGCGCCCTTCAAATAATTCCGCAAATCCGGACGCAGGCCCCGACTGCTCGGTGCCTGCAATGGGATGGCCCGGAATGAAATGCGCATGCTTTGGGAGATGCGGCGCCATATCGCGAACCACGGCAGCTTTCACCGATCCCACGTCGGTCACAATGGCGCCCGGCTTGAGACTGCCGGAAATTTCCCGCGCCACGCTGCCACAAGCGCCAACCGGCACGCAGAGAATGACAAGATCGGCATCTCTGACGGCAGCCGCAGCGGTTTCATGAATGCTGTCCACAAGCCCAAGCTCGACAGCGGCTGCGCGCGTCTCCACGCTGCGGGCGTATCCCGAAATATGGTAGGTCAGCTTCTTGGCACGCATGACATGCGAAAGGGAGGAACCAATCAGTCCTATGCCAATCAGGGCGACCCGTTCGAACTGAACGGTCATTGCAGAAATTCCGCAAGGGCTGCAGCTACAGCAAGATTTGCTTCCTCGCTCCCTATCGTCATGCGCAGGCAATGTGGCAAGCCATAAGCGTCCATCCGGCGCAGGATGATGCCATGATCCAGGAGATAGGCATCAGCAATGGCGGCGGTGTGAGTGCCTTCCTTTGCAAAATGTAAGAGAAGAAAATTTCCCACGCTGGGTGTGACACCAAGACCAAGCGTCGTGAGCTTTGCCGTCATGAGTTCCAGCCATTTCTCATTATGCGTGACCGACGCCTCCACAAAGGCCTGGTCTGCAAGGGCGGCAATTCCTGCAGCCATCGCTGCCATATTCACGTTGAAGGGGCCACGGATGCGATTCAGCACATCTGCCACATGGGACGGGCAATAGGCCCATCCCAGGCGCACGCCAGCCAGTCCGTAGATCTTTGAGAAGGTTCGCGTCATCACGACATTCTCGGAATTTGCCACCAGTTCAATGCCGCTTTCATAGTCATTGCGCCGCACATATTCCGCATAGGCTGCATCAAGCACGAGAAGCGTCGTCTTGGGCAGTCCCGCATGCAGGCGCTTGACCTCATCAAACGGCAAGTAGCTACCGGTGGGATTGTTGGGGTTTGCGAGAAACACAATCTTGGTCTTGGCGTTAACGCACTTCAGCATGGCATCCACATCCGTGGTGAAGTTTCGTTCGGCAGCGACAACCGCCCTCGCCCCATTGGCACTGATGGCTATGGGATAAACGAGAAAACCATATTGCGAATATACCGCCTCGTCGCCTGCGTTGAGATAGGCGTTGGCGAGGAGCTGCAGCAATTCATCTGAACCCGCACCACAAACAATGTGTGCGGGATTTAGTCCATAGCGCGCGCCTATCGCTTCGCGGAGCGCGGTTACCGAACCGTCGGGATAGAATTCCAGCACGCCTGATTTTGCAACATAGGCCTCTGCTGCCTGCCGCGATGCGCCAAACGGAGATTCATTGGATGACAGTTTGTGAATCTTTGGTCCACGCCCCGCACTTTTTCCGGGCACATAAGGCGTGATTTCCATGATGCCAGGCTTAGGGACAGGGCGCAGGCTGGTGATGGAGGAATTCATTTCCGTACCTCAAGTGGCGATGGATAGCGACCGGCAATCTTGAGGCCAAGTTTCGGGTTGGAGCGTGCCAGTCCCACAAATGGGCTTTCATGATCAGACAGAAATCCCGGCAGGCAGGATACCCGTCGTGTGCCATTCTTGATTTGCCACAAGGGAACAAAAGCAAAATCGCGTGGCAGCTTTCCCTCACTGATCAGCAGGGTTTCATCGTCACCTGTCGTTTCAGCCAGAGAGTGGCCAAACACCAGAAGTTTCGGGATAGGATCTTCACGCAGCATGGGCAGGCTCGCGATAATTTGGGCCTCGCCTGACTTGCCATCCGCAAAAGCATCTGCCCACGGTGCTTCAGTCTCTACGATGCAGATGTCACCGGGACTGGCGTTGACCTGCATCAGGGCCTGTGCCTCATCACGATATTCCTCAACCGGCAGGGTGCCGAAATGGTCGCGAATGCGCAAGCGGTTTCCCATGGCGCTATTCAGGCGTTTGCTGACATGAATGGTAATGGGCGCCTGGTTCTGGCTCGAGCCGGTGAGAATAACGCGCCAGAGCCGCACCAGAAAATCAGGGGAAACATGGCTTTCTGCCCGCGCCAGAAGACGACGCAGGATGGCCGCCTCACGCGCCGGTCTGAAGGGTGAACTTGCAAGCGACCCGTGTTTTGATTTGATAGCGCGGACGCGATCCGTTGCTGCAAAGCGCCGTTCCAGCAGACTCATAAGCCCATCGTCAATCGCGTCGATTTCGCGGCGGATGTCTTCCAGTTCGCTTTCCAATCCGGCAGGTGCGTTCATACTCTCAAATCTCTTTGCGTCCCTGCCTTCATACTGGCACCAGTTATAAAAGCAAAGGCTCTACAGAAGGGAATGAAAGCGGGCAGGAGATGGCAACAGGGCAGGCCGCAGGCGGGTCACCACGCGCTTGGCACGTTTGCCCGAGGAAAAGGCATAGACCTGCTTGACCGCTTCCACAATGATGACGCCCGATAGACGCGGGGTCAGCCACTCCCCGGCTTTTTCCAGAACGCTTGCGCTGCCCAGAATGTATTTTCGCGAAATTGGCGGAATATACAGGGCGGATGACCATGACTGCGCCGAGAACTGCGCTTCCTTCAACAAGCCGCTGAGCTGGCTGCGCGAGAATGGCTGGCCAAATCCAAAGGGCGAGGAGTCAAAACTTGCCCAAACGCCGCGGCGGTTGGGCACAACCAGAATGAGCCTTCCCTGTGGCGCCATCACGCGCCAGACCTCCTGTAGCATTTCGAGCGGTCTGTCGGTGAGTTCCAAGCCGTGAACCACCAGTGCAAGGTCCACCGCACTTTCCAGAAGCGGCAAGTCATGCTCATCCACCAGCGCTGAGGCGATGTCACCCTGATCTGGCCATTGGACAACGCCTTGACGGGCCAGCATGAAGGACAGGCTGCGCTGCGTAGTGTCGGCCATGTCATCGATGTAGGGACTGGCATAACCCAGCCCTACAAGCGTGGCATCGCGCGCATCCGCAAGCTTCGGTCGCAATTTTTCCGAGATCAAACGACGCGTAGCTTTTCCCAGGGGACTCGCGTAAAACTCTCGCAGTTCAGCCACATCCATGATGGGTGACACTTAGCGTTTAATGCGCCAGGGGTCATCCGCCATTTTTTTCAGGGTTAAATCTATGTCTCATATCGATATGCGCCAGTTCATGTGCCTTTCCGACAACTATGGCGTCATCATCCATGATCCTAAAACCGGGGCTACTGCATCCATTGACGCCCCCGATGCCGAGGCTGTGGAAGAAGAGCTCCGAAAGTTTGGCCGCCAGCTCACCCATATTTTTACCACGCATCACCATGCCGACCATGTGGCGGGAAATCTGCGGCTGAAAGAGCTGTTCGGCTGTCAGATCATTGGACCCAAGGCCGAGGCGGAGAAAATTCCAGGCATTGACGTGCAGGTTTCCGGCGGAGAAAAATTCACCTGGGCTGGCCGCGAGGTGAAGATTTATGATTGCCCTGGCCATACCAAGGGCCATATCGCATACCATATCCCGGCAGAATTTTCGCTTTTTGCAGGTGACACGCTGTTTGCCATGGGTTGCGGGCGCGTGAACGAGGGAACCATGGAGCAGATGTATCACTCGGTAAATCAGTTCCGCACGCTGTCGCCCAGCACGTTCGTCTATTGCGGCCATGAATACACCGAAGCAAACTGCCGCTTCGCCTTGTCAGTTGAACGCGGAAACCGCCAGCTTAACCAGCGTGCAACAGTGGTAGCGACCCAACGCATGCGCGGCGAAATGACCTGCCCTTCAAGTATCGGCGATGAATTGAAAACCAATCCCTTCATGCGCTGTGACAGTGTCGAGATTAGAAAGACCTTGAAAATGGAAACGGCAACCGACGCAGAAGTGTTCGCCGAACTCAGAACGCGCAAGAATAATTTCTAGCGGGTTTTTCTCATGGTCATGTCTTTGGCGGCAATCACGGCTCCACCCGTTATCAGGGCGCAGGCTACAGCAATGGACCAATGATATTGTGTAAAGCCGAAGCCCAACAGCACGAGTGTGGAAAGCAGGGGTGCAGCATATGACAAGGCCCCGAGCACCATGATGTCACCATGCTTGAGGCCGTAGTCCCAAGTATAGAAGGCAAGACCCAAAGGGAACATGCCCAGCCCTGCCACAGCTCCCCATTGCAAGCCGCCCTGCGGCCATACCGTAGTTTCAAATAGGAAATGGCAGATGCATGACAGCAAGGCCGCCCCCAGGCAAAAGCCTGTGACAACATCGGTTGGAACCTGACCGAAGCGGCGCGCCAATACGGAATAGCCTGACCAGATGAGCGCGCAGGGTATGGCCAGAAGATGACCCAGCTTAACGCCATCTGCAAGCGTGAGCCCGTGGCCACGGCTGATCACCAGAGCAGCACCTGCAAGACCCAGTATGACGCCAGCCATATGATGCAAACGGAGTTTTTCGCCGGGGAGAAATGCCGAAAATATCACAAGGAACAGCGGCCAGAGATAGGCAATCAGACTGACTTCAACGGGAGGTGCATTGCGTATCGCGGTGAAATACACAAGGTGATAGCCAAACAGGCTGGTAATTCCCAAGACCCATAAACGCCAGTCCTGTTCAAAAAGTGTGTGGAAGGCGCCAGGGCGAAACACTCAGGTTGCAACGCCCATGATGCCCCCGATAAAAAAACTCATGGCGGCAAGCTGGAACGGAGGAATGTTGCTGGCAATAGTCGAAAACAGCGCCAGAAACGCCCACATCAGAACAGCCGTAAATCCTACCGCTGTTGCAAAACGCACCGTTGTGGTCACGTCTGCGTATTGCGCAATGGCTCTGCTCGCCTGGCAAAGGACGGCATATATTTGCGGCCAAAAATGCTGGTGAGTACGGCACCGATGATAATGGCACCGCCCAGGAATGCCGCCTGGCTTGGAACTTCGCCTACAAATAGCCACGGCCAAAGCGGGTTGATCACAGCATCCAGCATCGAAACCAATGTGAGCGTGACAGCTGGAACGGAATTGGCGCCCTTCACATAAAAGATAAGCGGAATGGCAAGCTGAAGCGGTCCCATGGCTGCCAGTAGCAGCATGTCATGAAGGCCCACATTAAATCCTCCGCCAGGATTTCCGGCGAAAAATCCGAAAAATCCGGCGATGAGGAATGAAAATATTCCGCCGAGGCAGAAACTGGGCACCATATCCACACTGCGATAGCGCCGCAGTGCCAGGGTCTGGCCCGCAAATGACACGGGAACACCAATGGCCAAAATCATGCCCAGCCAATGGCCAGCACTCAATCCATCCCAGGCGATGACAACCACGCCCAGAACCGCGAGTGTGGCGGCGACCCAAGCTTCAGAACCAACTCTCTCTCGGGTAATCCAGGGACTCAACACCGCCGCAAAAAGCGGAGAAGTGGCTCCAATGACCGAAACTGTGGCCGTGCTTACGAGGGTGAGCGACGAAACATACAAAGTGGTGCCAAAAGCAAAAAACAGCGAGGATATCCAAAGTGCCTCCCGAGGAATTTCAGCAAACTTGGTCCAAAAGTTGCGTCCATAGACGAGAACGAGATAGACCAACAATGCAACGGCAGTCCAATAGCCCCGCCAGCAATTGATTTGCCAGCCGTTCAAATCCGGTAGAAGGCGGACGAATATCCCGGAAAGACTCCAGCCAACTGTTGCCAAAAGCACAAAGAGCACGCCCGAATTATAACTTTGCTCTTGGTTCTCCAAACAGCACTCCCAGAGCGTGAGAGCAATTCCCTCACGCACGCAATTTTAAGTTATCTTTATCATAGGGGCTTTCGTCGATAACGCTAGCCCGGAACAGCTTGTTCAGGATTTTTATGTCCAGTTCCTTACCAAATGATGAAAATTCAGGCTTCACCATGCCAAGCGCCAAGGATCTATTAACCCGCCAGCCAAAACCACCATTGGTGGCACGTCCTACCAGCTTTCCATTGGAATAAATCGGCTCGGAGCCGCGCGTGTCTGAATCCGCATCGGTCACGCCATGCACTTCCATGGTGACAAAATTCCAGTTCAATCCCTTTTCCCGGTTGGCAACCAGTGCATCGCGACCGATGAACTGCCCCTTGTTGGGATGCACAAAGCGATCCAGCCCTGACTCATAAGCCGAATATTCAATCGAGAGTTCGCGCGGCACCAGACGGTAGCTTTTTTCAATCGACAGAGCCGACATGGCCTTGATGCCATAGGGCCGGATGCCGAATTCCTTTCCAGCCTCCATCAACAGGTCAAACAGTGCAACCTGCTGTTCGATAGGGTGATGGAACTCATATCCCAGCTCACCCACAAAATTCACTCGCAGCACATGGGCACTTGTATGGCCCACCGAAAGCGATTGTCCGGAAAGCCACGGAAACGCTTCATTCGACAAATCCGCGTCCGTCAGCTTTTCCAAAACCTTGCGGGAATTAGGCCCGGCCAGTACCAACACACCCAAACGGGTTGTAATCGGATTGAGTTTAACGGAACCATCTTCTGGCAGGAGTTTGCGCAAGGTATCGTGGTCATGGCGCTCGAAAACACCCGCTGACACGAGATAAAACCTTCCCGGAGCCCATTCATAAACCGTGAACTCGGAACGAACCCCCCCGTTCACCGTGAGCAGGTGGCAAAGTGCGATACGCCCCATTTTCTTGGGGATTCGATTGGCCAATATGGAATCGAGCCAGCCTCGTGCGCCCCGGCCCGAGACTTCCATCTTGGCAAAGGCCGACATGTCCTGCAGGCCCACATTGTCCATCACGTTGCGGCATTCCTCGCCCACGAAACGAAACGCATTGGAACGGCGGAACGACCATTTCTCGACAATGCGCCCATCTTCTGTAGGCGCTGCATGATTGTGGTTCAGCAAAACATCCGGACGATCCAAATCCATTTCCGAGAGAGCATAATCCGCAGGCGCAAACCAGCCCGGACGCTCCCAGCCATAAACCGAACCAAACACCGCACCCAGGTCCTTCATGCGGTCATAACATGGCGTGCGCTTCAAGGGCCTGGCAGCCGCGCGTTCTTCTTCGGGATAATGCATGGTAAAGACATTGGCATAGGCCTCTTCGGTTTTGGCCTTGAGATAGCCGCGCGTGGCATAGGGACCAAAGCGCCGGGGATCAACACCCATCATGTCAATGGTGGGCTCGCCGTCCACAATCCACTCAGCCAACTGCCAGCCTGCACCGCCTGCCGCTGTGACACCAAAGGAATGGCCTTCATTCAGCCAGAAATTCTTTTTGTCCCACGCAGGCCCGATAATGGGTGAACCATCCGGCGTGTAGGCAATGGCACCATTATAGATTTTCTTGATGCCAACTTCACCGAACGCGGGAATACGCGCAATGGTGGCTTCAACATAGGGTTCAAGACGCTCAAGCTCGCCTTGGAACAATTCATATTCACTTTGGTCAGACGGCCCGTCCATATAGCAGCAGGGCGCACCCTTTTCATAAATGCCGAGAATAAAGCCGCCATTTTCCTCACGCAGATACCAGCTTGAATCAGCTTCCCGGAGCACGCCCATTTCAGGCAGGCCCTTGGCCTGTCGTTCCAGGATCAGGGGAGATGGTTCGGTGACAATATATTGGTGTTCCACCGGAATGACGGGAATATCGAGCCCCACCATGGCGCCGGTTTTGCGCGCGAAGTTGCCAGAGCAGGAGACGACATGTTCACACCTAATATCGCCCTTGTCCGTTTTCACCAGCCATTCGCCCGTAGGCAATTCCTCGATGGCCGCGACATCGGTGTTGCGATAAATTTCAGCACCCCGCGCACGTGCCCCCTTGGCCAGCGCCTGCGTGAGATCGGCAGGCTGGATATAGCCATCATCGGGATGCTGGATGGCACCCAGCAGGCCTTCAGTTTCACACAAGGGCCAAATTTCCTTGACCTCTGCTGGCGTGAGCTTGTTCACTTTCACGCCGATGGTTTCGGCAATGCCCGCATAATACATGAACTCGTCCCACCGGTCCTTGGTGCGGGCGAGCCGGATATTGGAAACCTTCTTGAAGCCAACATGCTGTCCGGTTTCGGCTTCCAGTTCCCCGTAAAGCTTGACTGAATATTTGTGTATCTGACCGACGGAATAAGACAGGTTAAACAGCGGCAGCAGACCCGCCGCATGCCAGGTGGAGCCTGACGTGAGTTCCTTGCGTTCCACCAGGACAACGTCGCTCCAACCTTTTTTAGCCAGATGATACAGCGTCGAAACGCCCACGACACCACCACCAATAACTACAACACGCGCCTGCGTTTTCATGGACAATCCCCTGGAACCTGAAAGTGAATTTTGGTCACATTAGTGAGGGAAACTCAACAGTCGTGAAACGGAGCGACGGAGGCAGGCCAGATTGCGACAAGGGGCAATTCTACCCCGCAAAGCCGCCTTCTGCCAAAAACGCTTCCTCTTCCTCGGTTGACACCCTTCCCAGCAATGCATTGCGGTGGGGAAATCGCCCAAAACGCTGGATAATGTCACGATGCAGCTCGGCCCATTTCAGCAAATCATCCCGCGCCATTTCCTTGAAAAGCCTGACTGCGGTCTCCTGATCCTGCAGATCTTCAGAATGCTCGAACGGCAGCACCAGCCATTGGGCAAGGTGCGGCTCCAGCACGCAATGGTCACCCCGCGCAATGCCACGCTTGGCAAGTTCAAGGGCCATGGCGTCAGATGTGAAGGCTCCAGCACTATTGCGAAGGATATTGCGGGAAAATTGATCAAGCACGATGACAAGCGCTGCAAGGCCGCACGGTGTTTCTGCCCAAGCATCATATGCATGAGCCCGTGCTTGTTCCAGCACTGCTCCAAAGCGCTGCCGTAACGCTTCATCGAAATCATTGTCCTTCTTGAACCAGCGCTCAGGCCCTGCCTCCAGCCAAAAGCCGATGATGTCATCTGGTGTCATGTGAGCTCCATATGCCTGATGATGAATTCTGTCAGCGCTGCAACTCCGTCGCGATCAAACACGGGGACCGGCGCATCCACCACAATCCCATTTGCAGCTATGGCAATGATGGTGGAGTCATTGTCCGCCAGTTCTGCATGATTGAGCTCCACGTTCCGCACTTCAATTTTGTCATGGCCATCCCGCTTGTAGCCTTCAACGATAACGAGATCGCAGGGGGCAAGCTTTGCAAGGATCGCAGCAAGCGATGGCTCCGCCTCATGGCGCAATTCATGGATGATAGCCCAGCGCGAGGCAGACACCACTGCCACCTCAGTGGCACCAGCCTTGCGATGCCTGAAACTGTCGCGGCCTTCATGATCCATGTCAAACGCATGGTGGGCGTGCTTGACCGTTGAAATGCGGTAGCCAGCTTGCGTCAGCGCTACCACGAGTTTCTCAACCAAAGTGGTTTTTCCGGCATTCTTGAAGCCTGCAACCCCTATGACTTTCTGCGTCATGAAACTTTGCCCGCAATGATTTCAGCCTGCGCAAGGTCTTGGGGGGTATTCACATTGAAAAAAGGATCATGCGAAACAGCCTGCCATTCGACAATTGCTGCGGGGATAAGAGAGACCCAGTCCTTCACACGGAAAACCCCCGTATCCTGAATGGCGTGTTCAAGTCGCGCCAGCAAGTCGCTGCTCCAGGCACCCGTCAGAAAATGCGATTGTCTAGACGACGATGCGATAGCAGCTCCTGTGGATTGCGCAGCTGCGACCAGGCGCTTCACGAGATCATGGGGGAGAAACGGCGCATCCGAAGGACAGGTGATGAGAAAGTCGGCTTTGTTGCTCGCGGCAAATTGCAGGCTGGCGTGTAAGCCCGCAAGTGGCGTTGAGAGGTCAGGAGCCTCATCTGACACAAGCTGCAATTCCCATTTCGCAAAACGTCCGGGATCGCCATTGGCATTTATCACCAGTTGGTCGACCTGTGGCGCAAGCCTCTCACTGACCCAATCAAGAAGGGTTTTTCCTCTGAGTTGCAGAAACGCTTTCTCACGTCCTTCCATGCGCCGGGACTGCCCGCCAGCAATGATGGTCCCGATGATTTTCATGGTGCGGCGTGGGCATAGATTCTTTGAGGCGGCAGCCACAGGACAATGTCATCGCCCCGGTTGATGACGCCCTCCCGTTCCACCCAGGCAGTCACCCCCCGCTTCTGGGTGGCGGATTTTATAAAACCTGCCTTGGCATCAGGACAATGCATGGCAATCACATCTGCCACTTGGCGGCAGGGCGAGTTCTCCATATCAACAACCAGCGTGGCACCAGACGGAAATTGCAGCCGCGTGGACGGGGTCAGCAGCGTGAGGTCCGGAATGCCCGAAGTCACCAGATTTGCACCCAGCCATTCAGCCTTGGCCTCGGCGATTCCCATGCGGAATGCTATTTCCACTAATTCCTCTGCCGATACCAGCGTCACCTGCCGCACATTGCGGATCAATGTGTTGCGTGGATATTGCTTGAGCGTGCGAGAATCCGACTTTCGGGTAAGCCCATCATGAAAATCCCCGGCAATTCCAGAAAAATCCAGTTGCAACAAGGCAACTTCGTGCTTTTCCAGACCTGCCTTCCGTTCCCGGCTCGACAGCAGCTTGACGGCCTTGCCTTTAAAGGGCGCTTTCTTCAACAAGGGTGACAAACAGGTTTCTCCATGCAAATTTCAGGAAATGACTATAGCCATGGCCCCGGAAGAATTCGACGACATAATTGACCTCTCAGGCCTGCTCTGCCCGCTGCCGGTGTTGAAAACGCGCAAGAAGCTTTCCACCATGCGGCACGGCAGTGTGCTCAAGGTGCTTGCAACCGATCCCGTTGCAGCCATAGACATGCCCCACTTCTGCACCGAACAGGGTTACCAGCTCCTGTCCAGCACGAAAGCGGGAGAAGTTCTGGAATTCAGGATTAAATGCAAGTGAACCCCGATTTCAAAAGAAGGCGTCAGCGGTCAGGGCTTGAGCAGCGCCCGGGTTTTTTCGGAAAAGCCTGTGCTCACTTTGCCGTCAGGATATTCAACCAAGGGCCGCCGGATGAGCGAGGAATGGCGCACCGCAAGTGCAACTGCCTTGGCTTCAGTAAGATCTGCCGTTTCAGCATTTGACAGTCCGCGCCATGTAAAGCCAGCCCGGTTGATCATTTTTTCCCAGCCGCCCAGCGCCTTTGACCATTTGGCAACGCGCGCTGGCTCTAGTGGTTCCTCCTTCACGTCGGTGAAGTGATAGGCGACACCTTCATCATCAAGCCAAGCCAAGGCCTTCTGGCATGTCGAACACTTTTTCAGTCCATAGGCATTCAGAACCATATTTCACCTGTTAAGCGACAACGTCTTATCCGTAAAGGCATCTGCCCCGCCATTCAACTGGTCGGTGAAGGCCTTGAACAGGCCCTCGATCATCGGCTTTTCAATGTCTTTTACGATGAACACCATGCGGGTGGTGTGATCATCGTCCGGCCAGGTGGGCAACCGCACGGGGGGATGGAAGACATGTTGCACACCGTGCAGTACGATAGGCTGCGATGGTGCGTCAGAGACTTTTACAATGGCCTTCATGCGCAGCATGTTGGCACCGTGATAGGACTTGAGCAGTTCCATGAACAGTTCGAGGCCGGCAGGGCTGATGGCATTTTCTTCTCTGAAACTGAACGACTGGATGTGGGCGTCATGGCGCGATACGTCATGATGGTGATGGGCGTGTCCTTTACGCGAAATCTCATGGGCCTCCGCCGCCAGCCATCTCCGCACATCAACAGATTTCTTCTCGGGATCATAGAGACCCATGTTGAAGAGCCGAGGTGCGGTCGCTTCGTTCCGATGCGTGGTGAGCAGTCGCGCTGATGGATTGAGCTTGCGCAATCGGGCGATGATCGCAAACATCTTGTCCTCGCCCTCGCGCCCGGAAAGCAGGTCAAGCTTGGTGACAACGATGCGATCGGCAACGGCCACCTGCTTTACGGCTTCGGCATGCGCATCGAGCGTTGCCCCGCCATTCACCGCATCAACGACAGTGACAACACCCTCAAGCCGGCAGCGCTCAAGCAGCGTTGGCTCACTCATGACGGAATGCAGCACGGGTGCGGGATCTGCAAGCCCGGTGGTTTCGATGATGATGCGGTCAAATGCCTTCACGGAACCACTGTCGCGTTTACGCAACAGATCATGGAGAGTGTCGATGAGATCGCCGCGGATGGTGCAGCACAGGCAGCCTGAGGCCAGCTCAATGATGTTTTCATCGGAGCGTTCAACCAGCAAATGATCCAGGGCCACATTGCCGAACTCATTGATGATGACGGCAGCAGTGGAAAGCATGGGGTCTTTCAGCAGGCTGTTGAGAAGGGATGTTTTTCCAGCGCCGAGAAATCCCGTGAGAACTGCAACAGGCAGGGGAGCGTGCTTCATGCCCGCGCTTCCCGGAAATCAAGTCCGCTGGAAAGAACAAGAACGGTAAGTACGATAGCGCCTCCGGCATACTGATTAGGTGAAAGCCGTTCACCAAACAGCAGGCCCGCACACATCGTGGTGACGATGGGTTCAAGATTATAGAATGGCGCTACGGTGGATGCTGGCGCAAAACGCAGGGAAAGCATTTGCAGCATGTAGGCCACGACATAGACAGCTGCCACACCTATTATAAAATAAATGCCGGGCATGGTTCCGGCACCACCCGGCAGCAGCTGCAATGTGCCGCTGCCCACAGTAAGGGCAACAATCAGCGTGCCAGGCCAGATGATGGCATGCACAAGGCTGCCAAAAACCGGTGGCGTCATATGGTGTGACAAGGCCCGGCCCGTAAAGAACTGTACAACCCCGCCCATCGCTGCAAGGCAGGCGAGCGCCACGCCACGTAGGTCAAGCTGACCAAAGCTTGGACCAATCGCCACGACGAGCCCCAGGAAGGCAACCACTGCGAGGAAGATGCGCATGGCTCCCGGCGGACGCCGTTCGACCATGGGGGAAGCCAGCATGATGAGGACTGGGAATGTAAAAAAGATGATAACCGCAAGTCCCACCGGAATGAATTGCACGGACGCGAGATAGGATATGGAAATGACCAATGTCGCAGCGGCTTGGGCGAAAAATGCTGGCGCTGCTGCACGCGGAATATGAAACCTCTCGCTGCGATAATACGCTACCCCGGCAAACACGATGGCAATGACGGCTGTGCGAAACATGGTAGCTTCAACCGGAGGAATGCCGTTGTTAAAGGCCCCGCGCACAAAATTGGGGACAAGACCATAAAGGCCAGCCGCAGCAAGCGCGCAAGCTATACCCAGGGATGAAGGATGTCTTCCAAGGATTATCAACGGAAAGTTTTCTTCACGCGTTTTTTCTTCTTGATGGCGCGCTTCGGCTCATCGTCAGACCCCTCCACCACCGGAGACTTCACAATGGTTGGTGGCGGTTTGGAAGATGCCGCAATTTGTGAAAACACTTCCGGTGACATGAGATCGCACGTGGCTTTTTGGGCTCGAAATGCGCTGCACAGGGAAAGACTGGTGTTCTGGTCTATGTTCCATACCATGGCGGCATAGCCCGATTTGTTGGGCATGGCCACAATGCCTGCGTCTCCTGGCGCATCCATTCCTAAGGGACCAATCAATCTTCCTCGCAGTGCCATGTCAGCTTTTTGCAGCGTTTCATAAGTGCCGAAAGACAGGCCCCACCCGGCAAGATCCTGGGCATTTGCCACGACAACCGGCGCTTTTTTCTTGCAGACACTGCTTGTCATATCCGCTGGAACAATCGCGCCCAAGGCGTCATTGGGAATTTGTGCGATGCGCGGATGGCTCGGCACAGGCGGTTGGGCAAAGCCTTGTGTCAGAAGTTGACGCGCGATGTCGGAGCGGTTTCGCGAACTGGAGGCGCCCATGATGACAGCAACCAGCTTGCGACCTTCACGCGTGGCTGATGCGACCAGATTATAGCCCGAGTTGCACACAAAACCCGTCTTCATACCGTCAGCTTCTGGCATTTCACGAATGAGTCCGTTGTGGTTAGACAGCTTACGCTTTCCAATGGCGACATAATCCTGGGAAAAATAATGCTGGTGCTCGGGAAACTCGGAAAGGATAACGGCGGCAAGAACGCCGATGTCCCGCGCTGACGTCAACTGCCTGGGATCAAACAATCCATTGGGATTGACATAATGCGTATTGGCAAGACCCAGCTTCAACGCATGGCCATTCATCTCCTGCACAAATTTGGCAACCGTGCCTCCTGCACCTTCAGCCAGAACATAAGCCATGTCGTTGGCGGAATAGACGAGCAGCGATTGCAGCGCGAGGTCAACTGAGATTGTGGCGCCCGGTGGCAAGCCCAGCTTGCTCGGCTCTTGAGATGCTGCAAGTGCGGAAACCGGAATTTTCTGGTCAAGCGTCAGGTTGCCGGCTTTCAGGTGCTTGAACACCACATAAGCCGTCATCAGCTTCGTAAGGGAGGCGGGATACCAGGGCTCGCCTGCGCGCTCATGGGAAATGACTTCACCCGTTGTTGCATCAAACAGGATCGTGGGGCCAGCTTGCGCATGCGTAGCGATTGCGAGGCTCATCAACAGAATTATGTTACGCAATAGCGCCGTCAAGATAGTTCCTTGCCTGAATACAATTGACGTCTCAGGCCCCCCGCTAGTGAACCAAGACCGGTCCTTTTACCCCTAGAAATGCGATAAAAATACGACCAGACCTTTGGTGCCCTTGGAGGGACTTGAACCCCCACCTCTTTCGAGAGCGGATTTTGAGTCCGCCGCGTCTACCATTCCACCACAAGGGCGCGCCAAAGACCAATCCTCTAGTGCGGCAAGGCTTGCGCCGTCAACCATAAAGGCGCTTAAAGATGAAAATCATGATTCACATCTTTGGCCTGATCAGCATTGACGAGAAGGATATCACCGAATCCTTCATCAGGTCCTCGGGTCCGGGCGGACAGAATGTGAACAAGGTCTCCACTGCGGTGGAGCTGCGTTTCAATGTGGCAGGCGCCGATTTGCCCGAAGACCTGAAACAGCGACTCAAGTCCATCGCCGGAAGAACCCTGACCGATGATGGCATTTTGATTGTCACTAGCCAGGAACACCGCACTCAGGAGCGCAATCGCGCAACCGCACAGGAAAAACTGGTAAGGCTTTTGCGCAAGGCGGCCATACGTCCCGTAAGGCGCATTGCCACGAGGCCCACCAAGGCTTCAAAAACCCGCAGGCTTGATTCAAAATCCATTCGCGCGAAAACCAAGTCGCTGCGCAGCTCAAAGAAGATTCTGGATTAATGATGCTACAAACTCTCTACGATTGGACCTTTTCACTTGCCGCCCGCAAAACGGCCGAGGTCTGGCTCGCCATTATCGCATTCATCGAAAGCTCCATCTTTCTGGTGCCGGCAGATGTGCTTTTCATTCCCATGGCGCTGGCCAGGCCCGAACGTGCCTATCGCTATGCGGTTATAGCAACTATAGCCTCAACGCTGGGCGGCATTGCCGGATATTTTCTGGGTTACTGGGCCTATGAAACACTGGCCCAACCCATCCTGAATTTTTACGGCAAGCTGGCGGAATTTGAACGCCTGAAAAATTGTGCGGGTGACAACACGATCATGCTGCTGCTGGTAACCTCAGGCCTCGCCCACCTTCCTCCCATCAAGATCGTGACAATTCTGGCAGGCGTGATCCGCGTCAATTTTCTGTTTTTTGTCGTATCCTGCGTTATTGCAAGGGGTGCACGGTTCTTCGCGCTTGCCTGGGCCTTGAACCGCTATGGTGAAGCCATCCGCGATTTCCTCGAAAAGCGCCTGGGGCTCATTGCTGCATGTGCGGCAGCAGTCTTGATTTTGGTGTATTTCATTTACAAGCTTATAGGAACATCAGGACTTTCAACATCATGCTGACAATCACATCAAAACGAGCCCTTGCGGTTATTTTTATCATCTCACTGGCCACTCTTGCGGGCGCATGGAGCTTTCAAATGTGGGGCCTTGACCCCTGTCATCTCTGCCTTCTCGAGCGCTGGGCCTATTACGCTGCCATGGCAGTGTCTTTCGTGTTCCTGTTGATAAATGCGGGAAAGCGCTCGGCCCTTTATCTCCTTGCACTTGTAATGGTGGGAAGTACTATTTTCGGTATCTATCATGCTGGCGTGGAATGGAAGTTCTGGCCCGGACCTGATACCTGCACCGGCGGCGGCAACTTGACGGGTCTGCCAGATCTCACCAAGCCTGTAGTGATGTGCGATGAGGCAGCGATCCGCATTTTGGGACTTTCACTTGCCGGGTGGAATGCAGTGATTTCGGCTGCACTGGCCATTGTGGCACTGGCTGGCGCGCGCCGTCATGGATCGAGTTCGGTATCCCAGTAGAGATAGTCCTGCCAGCTTTCATGCAAGTAATTGGGCGGGAAATGCCGTCCATTGGAATGCAGCTGGCTTACGCTGGGGCAAAAGGGCTTGTGGGCGGGGAACATGCGCGCCTCATGTGGCAACGATCCGCCCTTGGCAAGATTGCAAGGCGAACAGGCTGCCACAACATTGTCCCAGGATGTGAGGCCCCCCTTGGAACGCGGTGTGACATGATCAAAGGTGAGGTCGTCATGGGAGCCGCAATACTGGCAGGTGAAGCAGTCACGCAGGAATACATTGAAGCGCGTAAAGGCAGGCGTGCGCGAAGGCTTCACATAGGTCTTGAGAGAGACAACGCTAGGCAGCTTGAATTCAAACGAGGGGCTGCGCACCACCCTGTCATATTCTGAAACGATATTGACCCGGTCCAGGAACACCGCCTTGATCGCATCCTGCCAGCCCCATAGGGACAAGGGATAGTAACTCAACGGCCGGTAATCGGCGTTAAGGACAAGAGCAGGGCAGGATTCCGGTGCGATAGACGCGTGGTACACTCTGAACCTCTTGGGGTAACGTTCTGTTAACCTACTATATAGAGTGCAACAATCCTGTGAAGGGGTTCAATTTCCCTCAGCTTTTGCACCTCTAGACCCTTGATAATGACTCCACAGCAGCCGTGCTGCAACCGATCTCCACGGCCGCCATGGTTCTGCCATCAAAAGAAACGTCATGGAACTGGGTCGCTGATCCAGATTGAAGATATCCTGGGCTGCAATTTGCAGGGCAAGGTCACCTGACGGACAGGCATCTGCGCGTCCCAATGCCGCAAGCAGGAAAATATCCGCTGTCCATGGTCCAACACCGGGAAGTGCAGTCAAAAGCTTCTGCACCTTCTCATCCTGCATTGCATTGAGTTCTTGAAAATTCAGTTCGCCCGTATGAACCGCTTTCGAGATGGCGTGAAAACAGCGAGCCTTCGCAGCCGTAATGCCGAGTTGGCGCAGGTCATCATGATGTACCTCGAGGATTTGCGACGGCTCGAAAGGATGTAGTCTTGCATGAATGCGCTGCCAGATAGTGGCTGCCGCCTTCACAGAGATCAGTTGTTCGGTAATGATATTGAGGAGTGTGGAAAGATTGTTTTCAACCCTGCGCGTGCGTGGCAGGCCATGGATCGCAACGATGGAGGCAAAGCGCGGCTCGATTTTTGAAAGATACGATACACCTTCTGCCACATCGTCGTCACCATGGATGATGCGCTCAGAAGTCTGATGCAATGCCGTTGGTCTCCCAATCACCAAATCGCGTGGGCTCGGGCCCTTTTCTGCCATTGATCTCCTTTGGAAGAATGGCCTGCACCGCAGCGGCGCGCCGCTGCTCGGCTTCGGCAAGGGCACGTTCTGCAGCCCCGCTTATTTTCCGTGTGTCCATACTTGTTGAAACTCCTGGCAATTCCCATTTTAAGCGTCGGAAAGGATAAAGTCTTGTCATGAATACTGCAAAAACCGGCATTTTGTTGGCAGGCCTCACTGGCCTGTTTCTTGCGATTGGTTACCTCTTGGGTGGCCAGATCGGCATGTTGATTGCTTTTGTCTTTGCAGCAGGTACCAATCTTTTTGCCTATTGGAATGGTGACAAGATGGTGTTGAGCATGCAGGGAGCGCGTCACATTGACCGTGCCACAGCCCCGGATTTCTATGACTTGATTGCCGCACTGGCAAAGAATGCGGGCCTTCCCATGCCGAAAGTTTATCTTATGGAAAACTTGCAGCCCAACGCCTTTGCAACGGGGCGCAATCCTGAGAACGCCGCAGTTGCTGCAACCACCGGCCTGCTGCAAACCCTGAGCCCTTCCGAAGTCGCAGGCGTCATGGCCCATGAACTGGCCCATATCAAACATCGCGACACGCTGGTGATGACCATTACAGCCACCCTCGCGGGTGCGATTTCCATGATTGCGAATTTCGGTTTTTTCTTCGGAGGCCGTGACCGCAACAATCCGCTGGGGCCTTTTGGCGCTATTGCCTTGGCTATCTTGGCGCCAATGGCGGCCATGGTGGTTCAAATGGCAGTAAGCCGCACCCGTGAATATGAAGCAGATCGCGCTGGCGCTGAAATTTCCGGCAATCCTCAGGGCTTGGCATCAGCCCTTTACAAGATTGAAAATGCGGCGCGGCGCACAATCAATGAACCGGCCGAAGCCAACCCCGCGATGGCGCATCTCTTCATTGTAAATCCTTTGTCTGGACAGCGCATGGACAATCTGTTCTCTACGCATCCGGCAACGGAAAACCGTATCGCCGCTTTGGAAAGAATGGCTGGTGAAATGCGCATGGGTTCGAGAACCGATTATTCCGTTCAATCCGGCCCATGGGGTTGAAAATCCGCGCATGACCTTAGCGGAAAAACCTGGTCTTGCTGCCAGGAGGGCAGCCATTGGCCTTGTGCTGGGCGTAACACTGGATCAACTGCCGCTTGATCAGTTGCTGGAAACCCATCCAGATTTTGTCGTGTTGACTGGGCGGGACCGCGCCTTTGCCCATGCATTGGCGGCAACGTGCCTGCGCCATGCCGGCGAGATTGCAGCCATTCTTGGCAAATTCTTATCAAAGCCCCTGCCGAAATCGTCCGGCATGGCCGTCGACATTTTGACGATTGGCGTGGCCCAGCTTTTGTTCATGAATACCGGCCCCCATGCCACACTGGATCTTTGCGTGGATCTGGCAAAGCAGGACAGGAAGGCCCAGCATTTTTCCGGCCTGATCAATGCCGTATTGCGCAAGGTTTCAACGGAAGGCAAAAATGTACTTGGCCATCTCGACGGTCCGCGCCTCAACACGCCGGAGTGGTTGTGGAACCAATGGATATCCGCCTATGGCAGCGATTTGGCCGAGGCTATCGCCGTGGCCCATACCAGGGAAGCACCCTTGGATATTTCCGTGAAAGAAAATCCTCAGGAATGGGCCGCAAGACTTGGAGGGGAATGCCTTCCCACCGGCACCGTCAGGCTCGGCTCGCATGAAGGTCCGCTGTCGGAGTTGCCCGGCTTCAGCACCGGGGAATGGTGGGTTCAGGATGCAGCTTCAGCCCTACCGGTAGGGCTTATGGGCAATATTGCCGGGATGACCGTTCTTGACCTCTGCGCGGCTCCTGGTGGCAAGACCGCCCAGCTCGCCAGCCGTGGCGCTCTGGTGACCGCCGTGGACGATTCTGTTTCGCGCACGAATCGAATGCGCGAGAACCTGTCGCGCCTCAGGCTGAATGTGGACATGGTTCTGGCCGATGTTCTGTCGTTGCCCATGACGCTCCAGTATGACCATGTGCTCCTTGATGCGCCTTGTTCTGCAACCGGAACAATTCGTCGGCATCCCGATCTGCCCTTTCTCAAAACCCCCAAACAACTCGCGTCCCTGGTGGAATTGCAGGGCAAGATGCTGGATCATGCAGCGGGATTGGTGAAACCAGTTGGCCAGCTGATTTATTGCACCTGTTCGCTCTCGCCCCTTGAGGGAGAACGGCAAATCTTCAAATTTCTGCGCGCCCACGGAGACTTCGAGCTTGTGCCCATATTGCCTGCCGAAGCGGGTGGCCAGAACCAGTTCATAACCGCCGCTGGGCTGCTGCGCTGCCTGCCCTCGATGATGATCGGCAATGCCACAGGCCTGGACGGCTTTTTTGCGGCCCGTCTGCGCAAGGCCTAGCGCCGCAATATTATCATTTCGTTAACCACGTCCGCGCCAAACTCCATCTTGCCTGAAAGGCAGAACTGACATTGGTGTGAGGTCCATGCTCGAACGCGGCAATACGTGGCACCCCGTGCGTTTTCCGCACGTGCGCGATCTGCTGTCGCATGGCTTTGGAATACGTGTTCTCAAGCGGGTAAAAATTTCCAGTCCGGGTTTTCCTGTAATGTCTCTCAAGTCGGGTGACACAAGTGTGGCCCACGACATGGCGACCGGAATTTTCCGCTGCGTCGGCATGACAATCAATGCCAAGCCAATTGAAATTTTTGATATGATCCCTGCGTCAGGGGAGTGGGCAAATTGGCTTCGCGGATTATCCTGGCTCCACGACTTTGTCGAAAGCGGTCAGGAACTGCACCGCATTATCGCCCGCAAACTCATCATGAAATGGGGCGAAAAATCCCCCCGGCACCAAACCGCACGCACCAATGCAACAGCCCTTATTTCCCTCTCCAGATCGACCCCATTTCTTATCCACCGCTCAGCCTCCTTTCAAACGCATCTTTTCCCGTGGGTTGAGCGGCTTATCCACCGGGTGATCGTCCAGCGCGCCACAAGTTCCGAGGATGAATTTCAGCAGATCGTGGCGCTCCTCTATGCAAGCCTTGCCTTCCGCACCACCGGCAATCTGCGTGAAAATGCCCTGGGGAAATTTGTCAGGGTAATCAATCAGATCATTTTGCCAGACGGCGGGCATGTCTCTCGTGAGCCCTTACAACTTCTTGAAACGCTGGCAGATCTTGTTCCGCTCCGCGATACAATGCTGGCCCACCATCTGGCTGTACCCCAATCCATGACGTCAGCCATCGAACGCATGATTCCGATGCTCCGCATGCTGTGCCACGGTGACGACAGCCTGGCCAATTTTCAGGGCGCGGGCCTTCCGCGGACACGCCTGATCAAGTCCGTGTTTGAACGCGATACGATACGTGGAAAGCCATTGCAGCTTGCGCCCCATTCAGGCTTTGCGAGGCTCGCGCACTGCAACGGCCTCCTTCTTGTCGATGTTGGACAAAACGCCAGATGTGAAGGCGCACTGGCCCTGGAATTTTCAGACGGACGCCACCGCATTTTCATCAATTGTGGCATGCCTCTCCTGGCATCAAGCGCCTGGCAGGATGCTGCCTCTTCCGCAGCAGCCCATTCCACGCTGCAACGGTTCGGCAATCCACTGTGTCGCCAAAATAGCACCGATGCGACAATTGTGACGTCACCCCAAGGGTCGCTGCTCAAGTGCCAGAACAAGATGGCAGGTGATATTACCCATGAAAGGGCCCTGTTCCTGTCGCAGGACGGAAAGGATTTTCGGGGCGAGGATATTTTGTCAGGCGAGGGCAAGGAGCAGGGCTTCGTGCTCCGGTTCCATCTGCATCCCCAGGTTCGGGCGTCGTCCATTCGCAGTGGCGCGCAGATTGTTGTGCTGCTGCCGAGCCGCGCGGCCTGGGAGTTCTCAGCCCGCGGCGGAACCCTCAGCCTGGAGGAAAGTGTTTTCCTCGGAGGTGAGGAAGGCCCCTGCAAAACCCTGCAGATCGTCATTCGCGCCTCGGCACCCGTGCAATGGGCGCTTCGCAAGCTGGACCGCGCTTCAATCCCCGTTTCCAAGCTTGAGGATGCACCGCGACTTCCTTTTTAGTGCATGCTATGTGGCTCCATGCCAACTCTTGCCTTAAGGCCCAAACCATGACCAATCCCATCCGCCGTGCCTTGATTTCAGTTTCCGACAAGGACGGACTGGCAGATTTTGCAGGTGAATTGCATCGGATCGGCATTGCCATCATTTCGACCGGTGGAACTTCCAAGGCCCTGCAGGCGGCAGGAATTCCTGTCACCGATGTCTCGGCAATTACCGGGTTTCCCGAAATTATGGATGGCCGTGTAAAGACGCTGCATCCTGCGATCCATGGCGGACTTCTGGCAGTGCGTGGCAACGAAACGCACGAGGCGGCGGCGGCAACGCATGGCATTGGCAACATCGATCTTCTCGTGATCAATCTTTATCCCTTTGAGAAATCTGTCGCACAGCGATCCGACTGGGACGCAACCCTTGAAAACATTGACGTGGGCGGACCTGCAATGATCCGTGCAGCAGCCAAGAACCACGCCAGCGTCACCGTCATTGTTGACCGTGAAGATTATGCAGCGGTGCTGGAAGAAATCCGGTCGCTGGGTGGAGCCACGTCATTGGTGATGCGGCGCAGGCTCGCTGCCAAGGCATTTGGACGAACAGCGGCCTATGACGCTGCCATTGCCCAGTGGTTTGACGGTGAACTGCAAATCCCTATGCCGGATTTCTTTGCAACGGGAGGAAAGCGTGTTCAAAGCCTTCGCTATGGTGAAAATCCCCACCAGCAGGCTGCCCTTTATGCAAGTCCCGACCAGCGCAAAGGCGTTGCCAGTGCAAGCCAACTGCAAGGCAAGGAACTGTCCTACAACAATATCAACGACACGGACGCAGCCCTTTTCTGTCTGGCAGAATTCGGCCGCGATGCGGAAGCCGCCTGTGTGATCGTGAAGCATGCCAACCCATGTGGCGTTGCTCTGGGCGGCACTCCTTCAGAGGCCTACCGACGCGCACTCCAGTGTGATCCTGTGAGCGCCTTCGGAGGTATTCTGGCATTTAACCGCAACCTTGATGAAGCGACGGCGACAGAAATTTCCAATCTCTTTACTGAAGTGATCATCGCACCTGGGGCCGACCCCAAAGCCCGCGCCATTCTTGCCCAAAAAAAGAACCTTCGGCTGCTGCTTTTGGAAGAGCTTCCGGATCCGCGCGCCAAATCCATTTCTGTGAAATCAGTGATCGGCGGATTGCTTGTGCAAACTACGGACGGTGCAGTGATTGATGACATGGCATTGCAGGTGATGACGAAGCGTTCGCCCACAGCTGCTGAGATGCGCGATCTGAAATTTTCCTTCCGGGTGGCCAAACACGTAAAATCCAATGCCATCGTCTATGCCAGGAATGGCGCAACCGTCGGAATTGGGGCAGGGCAGATGTCCCGTATAGATGCAGCACGCATTGCCGTTCGCAAAAGCGAGGATGCAGCGAAGGCCATGGGCCTCGCCGAGCCCATGGTGCGTGGATCAGTTGTCGCCTCCGATGCTTTCTTTCCTTTCGCCGATGGTCTCTGGCAGGCAGCAGAAGCAGGCGCCACAGCCGTTATTCAACCCGGTGGCTCCGTCAAGGATGACGAAGTGATCCGCGCGGCAGATGCAGCGGGACTTGCCATGGTCTTCACGGGCAATAGACACTTTCGTCATTGAGGAGCGGGAAAATAACCAATGCCTCTGACGGGCGCCTTGGCAGGAAGACTTGCCTGATCCGCAGTTGAACGAAATTCCTGTTCGAGCTCCGCCAACATGCGGCCCGTGCCGGATTCGAGGAGCCGGAGCTGTACCTTGTAAGGTGTATTCTTTTTGACACCGTGCAGCGCCTGCGTCTCAAACACATATTGCATTTTGCCGTCCTTCACTGGAAGCGTTGTCACATATTGTTTGTCACTATCGGGGAGCTGGAATCTGGCTTCCAATGTGCTCGCAGGCGGCAATGGACGCAAAGGCTTGGCCACGAACCCGTAGGTGAACACCGAATACCGGTAGTTGAACACAAAACCGCCGCCTGCAATTTTCAGGTACGGGGCAGAGGAATTATCTTCACAGGCAGCCAGACCAAATGCAAGCCATGCCATGATGAGCAATGTTTTTTTCATGTCTAGTCCTCGCTTTCGCGCCGCATGGCCGTTCCCCATAAGCCCTCCGGGCGTAGTATGAGAATGAGAATGATGAGGCTGAAAACGCCGACGTCCCTGTAGGCGAGAGGAAAGGCTGCCGTCCACAAGGTTTCCACACAAGCCAGAAACACCCCCCCGATGACCGCCCCTTTCAAGGTACCGAAACCGCCGATAACGGATGCAAACATGGCCTTGAAACCCAGCATGAGACCCATCGAAAATGTAACGCCGCCATATGCCACCGCCACGATCCAGCCCGAAACACTGGCAAGTGCTGCCGATCCCACGCACGACCATTGCAGGACGCCCAGGGTGTCGACGCCACACAGCCGTGCCAATTTTTCGGATTGCGAGCAAGCCGTCCACATGCGGCCCATGGCTGTGTATTTCATCACAGCTACAACCGTGCCGCATGCGATGACGGAGAATGCAATGGCGATGACTTGCATGAGCCCAAGCTGCACAGGATAATAACCGCCATGGATTTGTACATGGGCTCCGTCAAAAAACAGCGGCAGCCAGAGATCGCGGTTTCCGGACTGGAGACGCATGATTTCCTGAAGTGCGATGGAAAGGCCAATGGAAGCGATCATGAAGGCCTGCGAAGATTTCTTGATCAGCGGCGCGAAAACATGGTTCGCGGCAAAGCGCCCCAGCGCCGCCGCACATAGCATGCTGGCAATCACTGAACCTGCAAGAACTGCCGCATTGCCATGGCCCGCCACTTGACCAGCCAGTGCAGCATAGATTGCAGCAAAGGCTGCATACATCGCGAAATCACCAAAGGAGAGGAAGATTTTGTTGGTGATACCCTGCACCAACGCATAGGCAACTGCGAGCGGAATATAGAAACTGGCAAGCGTGATCGCATTCAGCAACTGTTGCAGCCCGTAACCAAATTCCCGCTGCATGAGAAAGCTCATCAGGAATTCTCCACAGTGACGGAATGCTCTTTGCTCTGGCGCGCGCGCAAGGCCCTTGCCTTTGAGCGGTTACCGCAGACCCGCATGTTGCACCACCGACGGCTATTGTTTTTGGTCGTATCGTAGAACAGCCAGCCACAATATTTTCCTTCGCATTGCTTGATGCGAGTTGCATCAGACTGCGTGAGAAGCTCAAACCCCGCTGTTGCAATCGGCCCCAAGACAGCAAAAGTCAACCCATCCGTAATGTTCCACGTCAGGACACGTCTGCTATTCTCAACACCCAGCCCCGCCTTTTCGAGTGCCTTGCCGAAAATATGCACAAGTGAGTGAGAATCGGATGTTGGCAGCCTTATGCCATTGGCCAAAGCGCTGTTCACCTCATAGATCACCTGACGCAGAACAAGCGCTTCCTTGACCAGATCGTGGGAAAGGGTTTTATGATTTTCCAGCATCTGCCGGGCAGTTTCCTGTTGGTCGCTGCGCAAAACGGCTGCATGTACTGCCCATGCGATCAAGTCCGACCCTGAGGCGAGGTGATCGAGGTGCTGCGTCGTGTTTCTTCCTGATTCGGTATTGGCAAAATCAAGCGCCAAGTTTTGGGCTACGAGATGTAAACGCCCCGCCCGTCCTCCCGTATATGGCTGCGCTTGGATGCTCATGTAACTGACTAAAAGCTATTTGCCGGTTACGTCAAGTTCGTTGTTTCCAGAGCGCGCGGACTGTAAGACGGAGCTGCATATTTAGGACATGAGCCATGACCACGCTGACGACGATCGGCATAGATGCCGACGACACCCTGTGGCAGAGCGAGCACTACTTCAAGCTAACCGAGGCCTATTTCCAGGAACTTCTTGCTGATCATGCCAGTCCCGCCGAACTTGGGCAAAAACTCTTGGCAACGGAACGCCGCAACCTCCATTTCTATGGATTTGGGGTCAAGGGCTTCGTCCTGTCGATGATCGATACCGCCATTGAAGTAACCAAGGGTCAGGTACCAGCCTCGGTCATTGGGCACATCCTGAGAGCCGGTCGCGACATGGTAACTCACCCCGTGACCCCCTTGGCCGACGTGCCTGAAGTACTGGATAGATTGCGTGAGAGTTACAGCCTGGTGCTCATTACCAAGGGCGACTTGTTTGACCAGGAACGAAAACTGGCGGCCTCCGGTCTCGGAGATTTCTTCCATGCCATTGAAATCGTCGGCGACAAGAACGCGGCTACCTACCAGCGGATTTTTTCACGCCACGGCAAAGGTCCAGACAGGGCAGCCATGGTTGGAAATTCGCTGAAGTCAGATATTATGCCCGCCCTTGAAGCCGGCAGCTTCGGCATTTTCATCCCCCATGCCCTGACCTGGGAGCATGAGCACACAACAACACCCTTGGAACACCCACGCTTTCGACATGCCGAAGCCTTCGCGAAACTTCCCGAAATTCTCAAAAATTTGTGAAATTGGAGCGGGCGAAGGGATTCGAACCCAGTCCCTAGACATTGATTTCGTTGACCTATTCGAAGGCCGTTGTATCACCGTTTTGTATCACTTCAAACAAATTAATACCGTTTATTGTTTCTTGCATAAAATAATATTCGGAATGGCCTTTAAGGCATTACAATCATTCAGCGTTCCTTGGTTTTTCACCAAAATGAGTACCCTTGGCTAGAAAGCCTTCAGCTTCCTGCTCCAAAGGACCACATAATGACTCAACAAATCCTTCACACTCCACCATCAACAATTAGCGATAACGTCCTTCCTCATAATCCTGTTAACCAACACATTCACCAAATTACGGTGAGCCCTAAACTGCACAAGGACGGAAGACGGTGCTGCGTCATAGCCGGTCCGGTGTTCATCTCCCGGTACCGCCACGAGATAATTTGCAGCAGCACTCAGCCACTCCTCGACAGCGCCAGGATACTTAGGGCTCGAGGGCTCAAAGGTATCCTTGAGATGTGGCACGAGGGCTCGAATTACGTCTCCCTTGCGATGGCAATCGAAATTGCAGCTGATCTGACGATTGACGAAGGGGAACGCATATCCTCCTTGGTCAAGTATATACCGTTTCAAGGACAGGCAACAATTGGTAAAGCTACCCCCCTAGCTCCTACTCTCAAGAAAGCCGCTGGTGAGCTGACCGCCGTACAAGGAATGGAACCTAGTATGGTACCTAGCTCCGCTGTTTTATAGAGACGGGTCAGCTTTGACCTCCACCTAGGCGCGCAGAAACACCAGGGTAGACGCTACCGGGCATCCAGTAAGACCCTATCAATTCTGAGAGTTCTAGGAGTCCCGAGTAACCTCTGTGACGTATAATCCCACCGCGAACTGTACTAGCTTGTTAACACCAATCTGACAGCCAATATCCCTATATGAGCGGTCAGCAAATACTGAGCAATGACTGGGCCGCTCATATCCATCACGAGGTTTCTGTATCGAATTACGTTACTAGTATACTCTAGGCTACCTATGTCTACGTAAGAAGCTAACGGGATACCATCGTAGATAACCTAGTAGTCAACTATGTAGGTATAACCATGTAGGTACTAAGGCTAACGAGCCTATGTCACTTTAAGGTAAGGAGTGGCACAAGTAGCGTTAAAGTACTCTTCTTGTAGAACCCTAGTGGCCAGTTTTTGGTCTCTCTCCCTGACTATTAGACAATCATGAACCGAGAAAGCAGGGACTCGATCCACCCTGAGCAATCTCAACATTGAAGCGACGATAGCATTGCTCTCACGGTTCATCAGATCAAAGCAATCAATCCCGCCTGCTTTGAGGTTATGAAGGACTGGGAAAGCTGCAAGAATCTTCGGTGTCACAAGGGTCTTGAGGTTATAATCTTCACCGAGTTCCTTCCTCGTCAATTTGCTTTCTCTATAATCTTGAGCTGCCTTGGGTGTCCAACGTGTGGGAGGTTTTCCAGCCCCAAAGGCCAGCATCATCCACAGCTTTACGATCTCCCTAGGTAACGGTGGGATTTCGTAGGGGTCCTTTTCGACATCAACACTTATGTCATGCAAGGCATGGAAGATCGTAAGGAAGCTAGCTCTCACATCAATCTCGACGGTAGTTTCTCCATCGATCAGCAGTTTCTTTCTAATAGCTTTCTTGATGGTCAAATAGCTTTCCTCAGACCCGGAACCATAGACCCTGCCACCCTTGTCCCACCTGTAGGTCTTTAGGTTATCCCCTTGGTTATATATGCGGCGATAGCCCCGATGAGTAGCGCCTGTTAGCGAGTGGTCCTTAAGGAACTCATTGATTTCGATGACTTCGTCTCGCAGGCGCGTAGTGTGGGCAGTCTCAGGAAACTTTACCATTCGCCCTTTAGCTCTGTTTTGCCAGTTACCACTCGACGACTGCCGAAGTACTAGCGGTTGCTTAGGCAATTTGATTTCGAAGTATTGCTCAATGTTCTTATGGGTAACGCCGCACGACTTGCAAAGATCAATAAGTTTTTGGGTGGAGTGCCAGCGCGTATTATAGCCATAACCTATGCCGGGGTTATCGGCGTCAGCAAAAGCAGTTTGCTTGTTCCAACTCCCCAGCCGCTTCGTGACAAGCTTGTGTTTTTCAAGCCCATTCATCGCCGTCTTGAAATGCCTGTAGGACACATCTTTACCGGTAAACTCTTTAGGCGAGAGGCCATGATGAACAGTGCGCTCGGTACTGCCTTTCGCCACGTCAATGAGTTCGGCAACTATCACAACAGCAGCATGTTTCACCTTAGTATCATCGCTTGGCCTGCCGCGACCTTTGGCCTTGACACGCGAGACCGTGA
>JANMAE010000103.1:0-5463 GCA_031359445.1 Hyphomicrobiales bacterium
ACAGATCGGCGTTTTGCGAAAGCAAAATCGCCATTGCCCTTCCTTACAATCTCAATGCAAAAACCCGCTGACCAGAAATGGTCGGCGGGTTTTGTGTTTTGAGGCATGCTTGCATTTATGGTATATGTTGGTAATATACAACAGTGATCAATTGGCATCAGATCATTGGATTTGAATGGGACGAAGGCAATGCTCGCAAGAGTGTTGAGAAACATTCTGTTGGTCAAGCAGAAGCCGAACAGATATTTTTGAACGAGCCGCTTTTGATAATGTCAGATCAGAGGCACAGTAAAAGCGAAACCCGCTTGCATGGTCTTGGACGAACCGATGAAGGCCGCCTGTTGCACACCACATTCACACTCAGGCAGAATGATACACATATTCGGATTATTTCAGCGCGAGACATGAGCCACAAGGAGCGCAGTCAATATGAGCAATAAAACCAAACCCGTTCCCAACTTCAAGACAGAAGCCAAAGAACGCGCCTATTGGGAAAGCCACGACTCCGCTGAACATGTGGACTGGAGCAAAGCGAAAAAGGTGCTCTTGCCCAATCTGAAGCCGACGGCGACTGCAATCTCGTTGCGATTACCCGTCAGGTTGCTCGAACGAATCAAACTGGCCGCCAACAAACGTGATGTGCCATATCAATCGCTGATCAAAACGTGGCTGGCGGAGAAGTTGGAGTCGTAATGGTGCCTCCCCCATTGGCCGGTGGCTATGGCGGAGTGTCTGAACCCGATCCCATCTCGAACTCGGCCGTTAAACGCTCCAGCGCCAATGGTACTTCGTGCTTCAAGACGCGGAAGAGTAGGTCGCTGCCAGGCCTGCGAAAGACAGATCGGCGTTTTGCGAAAGTAAAATCGCCATTGCCCTTCTTTAAGATTTCAATGCGCGCCTTGATTTCGATCAATCATGGAAGGACTTGCGCAAAGCCGGATGGCAGGAGGACCAAGGCTCTGCAGAATGCGTTGGCGGTTTCCACCTGGAGCCTGTACCATTTGCTGGGTGTGACCTATGGCCATGGGCCGGGGCAATCAAAAGTTCAAACAGCAGAAGCTACCTATGGTCCGGGCCGTGTGGGCTTGCTGGCGATGAGTGGGAGGGGCTTGAAATGGAGCGGGATTTCGTCGCACGCGCTTTTTCCTGAACCTTCGGAACTTTGCCATGCGAGCGGCATTACTTCCCAATATATTGAAGGGAATTTTGCCGTGCCAACCCAGAAAAAACTTGTGACCGAATTTTGGGATGCACTTGCATCCGACATGACCATGATGTTGGGACTTGCTGGCGTTGAAGACAGCCATGCGCGGCCCATGACGGCCCAGCTTGAAAATGAGAAAAAAGGACCCTTATGGTTTTTCACGGCCAAGGATACCAATCTTGTCAAGGACTTGAAGAAGTCCAATCGTGGAGTGGCGACTTTTGTTTCAAAGGGCCACAAGGTTTTTGCCACCGTTCATGGCCGTCTCACCCTCGACAATGACCCCGCCAAGATCGACAAGCTGTGGAACAGATTTGTGGCGGCCTGGTATGAAGGTGGCAAGGATGATTCCAAGCTTGCGCTCCTGCGGTTTGATCTCGACAGAGGTGAAATCTGGCAGGATGGTTCAAGCCTCTTTGCCGGCATCAAGATGATGCTGGGGGCCGACCCCAAGGAAGACTACAAGGACAATGTGGCCGAGGTGAAGTTCCGGAAATAGGGATCAGCCTTCTTCGATTGTCCAGCTGTGTTCAAGCTTTGCGGTTTTTTCGAACATGATAGAGGCCGAGCAATATTTTTGGGCTGAAAGATTGACGGCGCGTTCCACCGCGGCAGGCTTGAGGCTTTTGCCCTTGAGCTTGTAGATCATCTTGACGTGGGTGAAGACCTTGGGATCAGCGCTTTCGCGTTCGCCTTCGAGTTCCACTTCGCAGGAAGTGATTTTTTCGCGCGATTTTTCGAGGATCATCACGATGTCAAAGGCGGTGCAGCCGCCCAGTCCCAGAAGCAGCATTTCCATGGGACGCACCCCGAGATTTCTGCCACCTGACTCAGGCGCCCCATCCATCACGATGGCGTGGCCTGAGCCTGATTCACCCACGAAGGTGCGGTTTTCCAGCCATTTGATGCGTGCTTTCATGTCACTCATTCCCTGTATTGCTATTTGACGTTTGCGGCAAAAGAGGCACTGCGGTGTTGCGCCTGCACGGAGCGTAGGCAGAGGACCAGCAGAAAGGCTGCGGCCAGAATAATGCCGCAGAGACCAAAGGCGGAACTGGTGGAGGTTTGCGTTGCAATCCAGCCAAATGCCCAAGGGGCTGCTATGCGGGGCGGGCCCGCCACCATGGACACAAAGCTTATGCCTGCGGCGCGGTTTTCCGGCATTTCGCTTGCCGCCATGTTGAAGATGCAGGGACAAAGCACGGCGAGGCCAAATCCCACGCCTGCAAAGGCCAGTGTGCTGAGCGCGAAGGAGTGTGAGATGCCGAGCACGGTGAAGCCGAGGATTGCGGTTGCGAGCGAAGCCAGCATCAAGGGCAGGTCACCAAATATGGCACGCAGCCTGTCGCCTGCAAAGCGCATGATGGCATTGCAGAGCCCGTAGAAAGATGCGCCCAGGCCTGCGATCACAGCGAGATTAGGGGCCTGTTCACTCAGCAGTTTTGCGGACCAGAAGACGGATGTGGTTTCTGCTGCCACGGAAATTCCCACAATCAGTCCCATGAGGACAAGGGGAAGCCGGGAAGCAGGAATATCCTGCAGGTCCACAGGCTTTGCTTCACGCAGCCTGGCTGGCACCTGAGCATAAACCATGAACCACGCTAACGCGAGGAGTGTGATGACGGCAAGACTGGTAGCCCACGGGCCATAGAGGTTCGACACATAGCTCGAGAGGATGGCGAAGAGGGCAATTGTCAGGGATACGCAGCCGTGGAAGGCGGTGAAAATGGGCCGTCCTACATCATGTTCGATGGCACTTGCCTCGGCATTCATGAAGACATCCAAGATGCCGAGAATGGCACCATACAAGATCAGCCATGCGAAGAAGGGAACGGGGGCTGAAGACAGAAGCAGGCCCATGGTGACCAGCGCCACCAGCGGAATGGTGGCCAAGAGCATGGCGCGGTTGGATATATGGCGGCCGATGTAGCCACCCAATGACATGGCGCCCACCGTTGCGAGCGCTGACACCGTAAAGCCTACGCCCAGGGCATATTTGTCAATGTGCGACGCATCGGTCACCAGGGGAATGGCGCCTGCCCAGGCGCCCACGGAGGTGCCGAAGGCTGCAAAGACCATCATGATGGCAGCGCGTGGGGATGAGACATTCACCATGGCTCTCGCCATAGCCTAGATCAAGCGTGCTCCGCCACTGGCTTCTCGGGTTTGGCAGAGATCGAGCACCTTTTGCAGATCTGCTCCGCGCCGGAAAGATGGCTCGCAGGCCTTTCCTTCCAGCAGGGCCGTGACAAAGCGGCGATGGTTGGATTCCACCGGTGCCGAAATGACCCGGTGCCAAGCCTGGGTATGGACATTGGCGCCGGTGCACATGCTGAGGCTGGTGGAATCCATCGCATAATGCAGCTCGAGTGCGCCTTGCGTGCCGAAAACCGCGAGCTTCATGTCATTGGCATAGCCCGTCATGAAGCGGCTGGCGTGGATGACGCCCAATGCGCCGTTGGAAAATTCCACTGACATGGTGGCACTGTCATTGGCATCAAGCGGATATTCGCCGATCCTGTCGCCTTCCGCCTTGTGGAAAGTCTTGAGTTGCGCCTGTACAGCAACCGGCATCATGTCCACGGCCAAGGTGGTGAAGTCCAATATGTGAATGCCTACATCGCCCAACACGCCGTTGGAGCCGTGTTTTTCCGAAAGCCGCCACAGCCACTTGGGATCGGTTTTCCAGTTACCCCATTGATTGCCGACCAGCCAGCTCTGGCGGTAGCTCGCCTCGACATGGCGCACCTCGCCAATTTCGCCCCCCATGATGCGTTTGCGCGCTTCCATGATGGCTGGCACATTGCGGTAGCTCAGGTTCACCATGTTGATGAGGCCCGCCTTCTCGGCGTTACGGGCCATGTCATCTGCAAGCTTGAAATTTTCAGCCAGCGGCTTTTCGCACAGCACATGTTTTTTTGCAGCAAGGAGCTGCATGGTGGTGGGGTAGTGCACGCTGTCTGGCGTGACATTCATGGCCGCATCGAATTTACCCCAGGCGATGGCATCTTCCAGTGAGCCGAAGGCATGGGGAATTGCATGGGTATCGGCGAAGGCTTTGGCGCGGGCTTCGTCCACGTCGGCTGCGCCTATGATTTCAACGCGGTCATCTTCCCGCAGCAGCATGACATGCTGGCGCGCCATGCCGCCCGTTCCCAGAATGAGAATGCGAAGCTTTGGCATCAGCGGTAGCCTTCCTCGCCATCCTGATGCAGGCGGGGACCCTTCACTTCAAGAGGGACAGGCGCCTTGTCGTGGGGCACGTTTGGCGCTTCGTTGATGTCGGTCCATGGCTTTGCGGAATTATGGGCCCAGCGCGCGGCGTTATGGATAACCTGGAGTACCTGCTTGTTGTAATAGGTGGGGTAGGCTTCGTGGCCGGGGCGGAAGTAGAATATTTTTCCCGCACCCCGCTGATAGGTCACACCGGAGCGGAAGACTTCGCCACCTTCAAACCACGAGATGAAAACAGTTTCGAGGGGCTCGGGTATGGTGAAGGGTTCGCCATACATTTCCTCATGTTCAATCTCGATATATTCGCCAAGACCTGCTGCGATGGGGTGATTGCGATTGATTACCCAGAGGCGTTCCACTTCGCCTGCCTCGCGCCATTTCAGTGAGCATGGCGTTCCCATGAGCTTGCGGAAAATCTTGGAGAAATGGCCGGAATGCAGGACGATGAGACCCATGCCTTCCCAGACACGGGCTTGCACGCGGTCCACAATTTCATCGCTTACATCGCCATGGATCTTGTGGCCCCACCAGATCAGCACGTCGGTATTTTTCAGACGTTCCGTGGTCAGGCCGTGTTCGGGCATGTCCTGGGTCACCATTTCAAAGCTGATATCCTTGGCACCGTCGAAGGCCTTTGAAATGGCACCATGTATGCCTTGCGGATAGAGCTTGGCCACCAGGGCGTTGGTCTTTTCGTGTTCGTTTTCGTTCCAGATCGTTACGCGGATCGTCATTGTCTTTCGTCCTGGTTACTTGGTTAGGCGCATGCCATCTGCACCGAAGCGGTGTACATGCTGGGCGATTGGTTTCAAGTTCAATTTTTGCCCCGTCTTGAACTCCGTGCGGCCGGGCTCGCGTACCGTGAGCATGCCAGTTGGCGTTGTCACATAGAGAAAACTGTCACTGCCCAGAATTTCAGTATAGTCCAAAGTGCCTGCAATATCAGTCATTGTCGCCGAAAATTCAAAATGCTCGGGACGAACACCAATGGTTTTGGCTTTCAGTTTTTCGGCTGGTGCACCCGT
>JANMAE010000043.1:0-11806 GCA_031359445.1 Hyphomicrobiales bacterium
CGAGCTGAGAAGGGCGCATATGTTGAAGCTATCCTGGAACTGGGGCTGGAGCTGGCTGTGGCTTTCCGACGAGGCGCGGCTTGAGCTGGGAGACATTGAACCCGTGATCTTCACGCTGGCCAAAAGCTGCGGCATTGCGGAGCCGGAATAGGGTTGCACACGTAGCTATGAATCCATTGACCGCTCAGCCGCTGGAGTTCAAAAAAGTTACATGATGACATGTAAAGAAATCCACCTGTTTATTGATGATAGCGGAAGCCGCGATCTCGGCAATAAACCTATCGCTCAACGCAACGATCTATTGGACTACTTCGCCTTGGGCGGCGTTCTCGTTTTGCAAGAGAATGTTGAGTCGGCAATTGAATCTCACATGCAATTTTGTTCCAAATGGAAACTCAATTACCCTCTTCATTCATGGGAAATACGAGGCGGTCGAAAGAATTTTGGGTGGCTCAAGAAACCTGAAAATGCTACGGATTTTCTGCCTTCGTTGGGAGCCTTTCTCGTGGATTTACCTGTTATAGGAATTGCAGCGGTCATTAATAGGCCGGGTTATTTTGCACGCTACAAAGATAAGTATGACGATAGACTTTGGTTGATGTGCAAAACAACCTATAGCATTTTAATCGAACGCGCTGCGAAGTATGCCCACAACCAAAACCGCAAATTGAGAATTTTCTTTGAACGAGCTGGCAAGAGTGAGGATGGAAATCTCATTGCTTATACTCGGTCATTAAAGAAAGAAGGAATGCCCTTTGAGTCGTATAGTTCCGCCTCCTATGCATCTCTTACCGCTCAGGCATTAAAAGATATAATTCGGGGAGAACCGCGGGGCCGGACAAAGGAAATGGCTTTGATCCAAATTGCAGACTTGCTTCTATATCCGATGGCCAAGGGTGGTTATGACAAAACCTATCGATCCTACAAGGAGCTATTGGAAGCTCATAAATTGATTGATACCCATGTCAGCGAACGTGACATGCCTTTACTGGGAATCAAGTATAGCTGTTTTGAGGGTATAAAAGCCAAAGGCCCTGCGTAAACAGGGCCTTTAAACTTTTCGGCTGGCGCTGAGCGCCAACCCCGGAGCGTTGCTCTAATGTTCTATATACGTGTTTTGCGTAATGTTTCAATAATTTTTTTCCAATATGGAAATTAAATTATTGTTACTACCAAACGCATCCTTCCCTGCCATTACATTTTAACCACGATTCCGCCGAGCACGTTCAAAACACAGCCAGTGTTCGTCCGGTTCAGCTCAAATTGCGGGTAAGCTCTTGTAATTTCCACATGAAAGAAATTGGTGCGGCCGAGAGGACTCGAACCTCCACGAGTTTCCCCGTTACCACCTCAAGGTAGTGCGTCTACCAATTCCGCCACGACCGCACGTCATTTGCGAATAGGGGTGGGAATAACAGGAGGGTTGCGTGAATGCAAGCCCTGCCATGGTTAATAAATGAAAACCAACTTCCCTAGCATTTACATAGACTTATAGCGCCGATCTGAACGTGGCTGAAATGCGGCGTGTGTATGTTGGGGGCATAACAAAAGAGAGATTGGGATTTCAAATGAACATCAGGACCGCTGTGGGGGCGGCACTCATAGGGTTTCTGGCAAGCAATACGGCGGCATCTGCCCTCGATACCACACTGCCCGTTGCCCAAAGCCGGAAGGACACAAATTTTCAACATGAATTCGGCAAGACACTGCCACCCATTGGCTATGTGCAGTTCTGCGCGACCAAGCAGGAGGAATGCAAGGCAACTGTTGCTGGCTCGGCACGCATCGCCATGTCGCCCGCGCGCTGGGACCTGCTTTACCAGGTGAATACCTATGTGAACGGGAAAATCGAAGCCGTGAGCGATCAGGATCTCTATGGCGAGCCTGAGCGCTGGGCTTACCCTACCGACGCGGGCGATTGCGAAGACTATGTGTTGCTGAAGAAACGCTACCTCGAGAGGCTTGGCTTTGCCGTTGACGACTTGCTCATCACGGTGGTGCTGGATGAACGTGGCGAAGGCCATGCGGTGCTTTCCGTCACCACGGACAACGGCGACTTCGTTCTGGATAACCGCCGCAACGACGTGCTGCGCTGGAGCAAGACAGGTTACACATTTTTGAAACGTCAATCTCATGCCGATCCCCTGCAATGGGTGGCGCTGGAGAAACAGGAAACGACAACGAGTGGCACCGTTGCCACGCGAACCGAGAACTGAGGAATTTCGAGCTAGGCCCGGTCGGCGTCCCCCCAATCCCCCAACCGCCGGGCTTTAAGGAGCCGTTACAGTCCCACCCTGTAACGGCTCCACTTTTTTTGAACCAGGGTTCAGCCCTTGTTCTTGTAATAAACGTCGAGGAACACGGCGCCCTTGATGACCTGCTACAGGTCGATGCCTATCAGGTCCGGATGAGGTCCGCGGCATAGCGTTGCCAATTTCGCACATAGCTTTCGGCGGATTTGGTGAGCGACAGGATTGCGGCCTCGTCCAGACTGCGCACCACGCGACCGGGCGCACCCATGACCAGGGAATTATCCGGAATAACCTTGTTTTCGGGAATGAGGGCATGGGCGCCGATGAGGCAGTTTCGGCCGATCACGGCGCGGTTCAGGATGGTGGCGCCGATCCCTATCAGCGAATTGTTGCCGATGGTGCAGCCATGCAGCATGGCCTGGTGGCCAATGGTGCAATTTTTTCCGATGGTGAGGGGTGCGTCCATATCGGTGTGCAGAACGCAGCCATCCTGAACATTGCTGCCCTCGCCCAGAGTGATCAGCTCGTTGTCACCGCGCAATACGGCATGGAACCAGACGCTGGCATCATTTTCCAGGCGGACCTTGCCGATGACGTCAGCGGTTTCAGCAATCCAATAGTGTTCAGCGGAGGGGAGTTGCGGCGAGACGCCACTCAGAGTGTAGATTGCCATGCCGCATTTCCATTATTGCAAGCCGAGGAATTGCGTGAGGATAAAGACACCTTGCAGAAAGCTCCAGCCTAAACTTATGATTGCGAGGGCCAGTGCAAACAGCGGATTTGAAAAGCTGCGGATTACTGCGGCGCGGAACATGGAGGCTGGCGCTGAAATGATGGCTGCCATCGCGGTGATGGGCGTGAAATCAGTGGCATCGCCCAGCAGGCGGGGGCGCTCGCCGGTAACCATGCGCCAGAAACTCATCATTATTCCGGCCGAGGTGAAGCCCACCGCGATTGCATAGAGGTAAAGCGATAATATTGAATTCATGATCATTCCCGTTCCTGTGCCATTGGGGCACAGTTTCCTGTGTTCGGGGAATGCGAAGCAACTTGCGGGCCGTTAACCTATTCGAGGTCGATATCGAGGATGGCCATGGAGAAATGGTAGGATAGTTCGCCGTCTTCCTCGTCCTTGGAGATCAGGCCAATGAATTCCTCGCCCATATAGACTTCGCAGCTATCGGTTTTCTGCGGACGCTTGCGCACGGAAAGTTTCTGATTTTCAAAAGTCGTGCGGAAGTATTTGGTGAGCTGGGCAAGTTCTTCTGGATTCAAGGCTGCAGGCTCCTGTTGGCGAATGGGATGGGTCTAGCCTTGTTCGGCTGTAACCGCAACATCATCCACCTGATGATCCATGGCACGGGCGGGCTCCTCGCAACCGGCATAGCCCACGATTTTTGCGGGAACGCCTGCCACCGTGCGGTTTGGCGGCACGTCGTGCAGAACCACCGAGCAGGCCGCGACCCGCGAGCAATAGCCGATTTCAATATTGCCGAGGATTTTGGCACCTGCTCCAATCAACACGCCGTGGCGGATCTTGGGATGGCGGTCGCCGGATTCCTTGCCGGTGCCGCCTAGCGTTACACCTTGGAGGATGGACACGTTATCTTCGATGACGCAGGTTTCGCCAATGACGATGTCGTGGCCATGGTCAATCATGATGCCCTTGCCAATTCGTGCGGCGGGGTTGATGTCGACGCTGGCAATCATCGAGGACCGGCTTTGCAGATAGCTGGCAAAATCGCGCCTGCCCATATGCAGCAGGCGGTGGGCCATGCGGTGGGCCTGGAGGGCCTGGAAACCCTTGAAATACAAGAGCGGTTCAACATAGCGGTGGCAGGCGGGATCGCGCTCGAAGGTGGCGATGATATCGGACCGCGCGGCCATGCCAATTTCCGGCTCCTCCTCCATGGCATCCTCAAAGGCCTGGACGACCAGATCGGCACTCACGTCCGCATTGCCCAGGCGCTGGGCCAGCCTATGCACAAGGGCCTTTTCGAAGCTGTTATGGTTCAGGATGGCCGAGAATATGAAACCGCCAAGCACTGGTTCGCGGCGGGCGATATCTTCAGCCTCATTGCGCATACGGTCCCAGACTGGATCGAGCTTTTCAACATTCTGCAACTTGCTGGACTGACGCATGAATTCTCCCTTGGTTCAATATTAGCATATTCAGAATAAAATGGGGAGAGCCTCCGCAATTAACCACTGTTTCTGACAAGACAGCGTTAATTTTCGGCCAGCGGATGGGACTTGAAAAATGCTGCTGTCGCTTCCTTGTACTGCTTGTCCCCTACCGCATTCATATGGTTGCGGTGCAGCAAGGTAAGGCCGACTGAGCCTGGAATGGCGTCCACCAGGGTTTGCACATTTCCGGCAACTTCATCAGCACCTCCGGCCACGACCAAGACGGGAGCCTTGATATGCGAGAGCATCTCCGGCGTGATTTTGACACGGGCTGACCGGATACAGGCTGCCAGCGCTTTCAGATCGCTTTTGGTCTGCTCGGCAAAATAACGGAAGGCTTTGGCGGTCAAATCCTGCACGTCATCCCTGGTAGGGGCTTCCAGGCCAAGGGCTATTTCTGCACCGCCGCCCAGACCCTTGATCATATTGGCGGCAAGGCCTGCAAAGACGGCGTCGCGCACGCGGGTGGGATGCGCAGTGACAAGAAAGGCTGATATGCGCGCACCCATGGAATAGCCCATGAGATGGCACTGAGGGATGGCTAAATGATCCAGCAGGCGGCGGGCGTCCTCGGCCATTTCAGCTGCCTCATAGTGCCGGGAATCATAGAGTTTTTCGCTTTCGCCGTGGCCGCGATTGTCGATGGTAATGACACGGAAGCCAGCGTCCAGGAGGAATTTCACCCAGCCTGTGTCCAGCCAATTGACGCGGCCATTGGAGGCAAAACCATGGATAAGGAGCACGGGTTCGCCCTGCCCTTCATCATCAAAAGCTATTTCCACACCGTTTGAATTGAATTTGTGCATGGCGCACTAGATATGCTATTTGCCTTGCAACGCAAAGCATTTCGAGGTTTTCATGGCTACCAGTTCAACCCCGCATTTCCAGAATGACATGGGACTTTCCAAGATCGAGATCGGGTCGCGGGAATTCATGTGCGTGGGCGCCAAGCCACCTTTTGACCACCCGCATATTTTCATCAACATGGGCATGGCTGATGAAATCGTTTGCCCCTATTGCTCGACGCTCTATGTTCACAACATCAGGCTTGCCCCTGGCACATCCTATCCTGAAGCTGCCACATGGCACGACGAGGCGGCATAACACAGGGCCTTACGATACGCGCATACCGCGACAGCGACGAAGCGCAAGTTGTGGAACTGGTGCGCGAGCTGCAAAGCCATGAAGCGCCGTTCAACACTTGGGCGAAACCGCCCGCAGACATCGCCGCATGGTATATCCAAGACATCAAGGGTTGGTGCGCGAAATTTGACGGAAGCATTCTGGTGGCTGAGCGAGACATGGCACTTGTGGGTTACGCCTGCCTTCTAACTAAATGCGAGCAAGACGGCACGGGCGGCGATTTTGCCTATCTCTATGCGCTGGTGGCTGACCTGGTTGTTACCAAAACGGCGCGGGGACAGGGTATCGGCAAGGCACTACTTGCGGCATGTGAAAAAATTGCCCGCGAGAAAGAGCGGATGGTTTTGCGCGTCGGGGTTTTGACGGGCAATGTTGCAGCGCGAGAGGTTTATGAAAATTTTGGCTTCAAGCCCCACCACATGACACTCGACAAGCTCCTCACGTGAAAGCCAGCTTCTGCATCGCCGAGGCTCGCCGTATTGCGCTGGCGGCACAAGGGTTTGAATTCCCTGCGCGCGTGGGCAAGGCCAACTGGTCAAAAATCAACCGGACCATCAAGCAGATCAACCTGCTGCAGATTGACAGTGTGAATGTGCTGGTGCGCTCGCATTACCTGCCGGTGTTTTCGCGGCTGGGACATTATGATCACGCAACGCTGGATGCGCGCACATTCGACAACAAGAAACGGGCAATGTTCGAGTGCTGGTCGCATGAGGCGAGCCTGGTTCCGCTGGAGCTTCATCCCCATATGCGCTGGCGGATGCAACGCGCACGCAATCTCGACGGCAAATATGGTTCCATGTCGAAATTCGCCAGGGATGAAAAAGTGTTTCTGGATAGCGTGTTGGAATTCGTCAGGCGGAACGGACCGACGGCGGTCAGTGACTATCCCGACAGCGGCAAGGGCGAAGGCGGCTGGTGGGGGTGGAGCAAGGGGAAGATGGCGTTTGAGACGCTGTTTGACCAAGGCCTCATTACCACGGCGGCGCGGCCTTCCTTCGAACGGATTTATGATTTACCGGAAAATGTCATTCCCTCCGACATTCTGAATTTGCCTACGCCTAGTGAAGTGGAGACGTTTCGCCATCTCCTGGATCTTTCCGGACAGGCGCTGGGTATTGCCACGGAATTTGACTTGCGTGATTATTTCCGCCTGCCGGTGGCCGAAACCAAAGTGGCCTTGGCAGAGCTTGTCGAGGATGGCAGGTTAACCCCGGTTAAGGTTGAGGACTGGAAGCACCAGGCTTATCTGCACTGCGGCGCGAGGTTGCCGCGAAAGGCTGGCGGCACGGCGCTGGTATCACCCTTTGACCCGCTGGTTTGGGAAAGGGCGCGGGCGGAGCGGCTTTTCAATTTCCACTACCGCATTGAAATCTATACTCCGGCCGCAAAGCGCAGGTTTGGATATTATGTGCTACCCTTCCTGATGGGGGACAGGTTTGCAGCGCGTGTGTGCCTTAAGGCTGACAGGCAAGCAGGCGTGCTGCGCGCCAACTCTGCCCACCTTGAAACACACGCGGAAGGTGAGGAAACGGCTACGGCCCTGGCGCTGGAATTGCAGTTGATGGCGGAATGGCTGGGTTTGAATGGGGTGGAAGTTGGGCTAAAGGGCAATCTTGCCCGGCATTTGAAAGAGGCCTTGTGACAGATATCGAGACCGAGCGTTTGATTTTGCGGGTGGTGCCCATGGCAGCGCTGGCGAGCACGGCTGCCGGAATGGTTGATATCACCCGCAACCTCATTGGAGAAAAATTGCCGGATCAATGGTTCGACGACGGTTGGGTTTACAAGACGCGATACGACCAATGGATTGAGGATGCGACGTTTGCGCCATGGTCGGTCCGCTGTATTGCCCTCAAGGACGATGGCCAGGTTGTGGGCAACATGAACTGCCATCACAAGCCCATGCCGTTTTCGCTGCATGGAAAAACCAGACTTGGCGTGGAAATGGGCTATACGATTTTTACCCCCTGGCAAAAGCAAGGCATCGCCTATGAAGCGGTGAACGGCTTCAGCCAATGGGCAAGCAGCCAAGGACTGGAGAGCATCATTCTTTCCATACAGCCATCAAATGGCGCATCGCTGGCTCTGGCGCGCAAACTGGGAGCCATGCAAATCGGCTCGCAAGTCGACGACCTGCATGGACCGGAAGACATCTATCATTTTTCCTGCTGATCAGATGAGCAGCAACGGGCGATAGCGCTTGATGAAACCTTCCATGGCTGCCAGCAAGCGCTGCGTATCGCTTTCCGCAATCACCAGCGACAGCGCCATGAAGCCGCGCTCGGCCACATAAATGCCTTGGTCCAGCAGATCAAGATACAGCAAGCGCTTCAATCGCATGTCAGCTTTTTCCATGTCACCGGGGCCGATGATGGGCGTGGCTATGGGATGCAAGGTTATCATGGAGCCCACGCCGGTTGCCTGCATCGAGGCTTGATACCGCATGAAGAGATCGTTCAAGGCATGGCGCAAGGCATCACCGCGTTCATTCAGGGCCACACAGGCCTCAGGCGTAAAAATTTCCGTGAGGCCCGCATGGCCAGCGGTCATGGTGAGGGTGTTGTTGTTAAAGGTTCCGGCGTGGGGGAGTGCATTGGGGCGTGAGGGATCGAACTGCTGCATGATCTCACGCTTTCCGCCGAAAGCGCCGAAGCTCATGCCGCCGCCTATGTATTTTCCCAGCGTCTTGAGGTCTGGCTCAATTCCGTATTTGGCAGAGAGACCATTCGGGTGAAGCCGTGATGACATGACTTCATCAAAGATGAGAACGATACCGCGCTTTTGCGTTTCGTCGCGCAGCATTGCGAGAAACTCCGGAGTGGCAGGCAAGCACCCCCCTCCGCCCAGCATTGGCTCCAATATGACAGCGGCGAGATCATCGGCATGGGTGGCCAAAAGAGCGCAGGTTTTTTCCACATCATTGAAATGGGCGAGCACGCATTCGAACGGCGCATTTACCGGCGAGGCGCCGTGGCTGAAATAGAGTGTTCCGCCATGGTAGCCACCGTGCATGGGCATGATTTTTTTGCGGCCCGTAGAATTGCGCGCAGCCGCCAGTGCCATCATGTTGGCTTCGGTGCCAGAATTGGTGAAGCGCACGAGATCCAGATTGAAGCGCTTGGTAACGGCTTCGGCGAACACAACTTCCTGCATGTGGTGCGCACCCATGTTAAGGCCTTGCGCCAGGGCTGCGGCCACAGCCTGATGAATGCGCGGGTTTGAATGGCCGTAAATGCCTGCGGAATATTCGCCCACGAGGTCGAGGTAGGCATGACCATCGAGGTCCCAGATGGTGTTGCCCGCACTGCGTTCGGCACGAATGGGAAATGGCTGGGAGAACAGGACCGAGCGGGTGTTGCCACCTGGCATAACGCATGTGGCGCGCTCATGGGCAGCTTCGGTTTTGGGACGCTTGTTTACAAAGTTTGTTACCGCCGCTTGCAGAGCTTGATCCAAAGTTTCAGCGATCTTATGCAATTTGAACCCTCGCGTTTTGTCATAAAGGTGTAAGATTAGACAATTTCTTATATCATGATAGCGTGAGGTTTATGCGGATTTTGGCGTTTCATGCAAATTACCGTTGACCTGGCTCTGGTGCTTGCGGTTGATTGCTCGAGCAGTGTGGACGCGGGCGATTTTCGCATGCAGATGGATGGCATTGCCGCAGCCTTGCGCCATCCCCCGCTTCTGGACGCCATTGCAGCAGGTTCCAGTCGCAGGATTGCGATAACACTCGTGCAATGGTCGAGCCATGACAGCCAGAATGCCGTCGTTCCCTGGCGTGTGTTAGCAGGGGTGGCGGATGTGGCGGGGATGGCGCATGACGTGGAGAAAGCCGAGCGCCAATGGAAGCCCGGCGGCACCGGACTTGCGGATGCCATCACATATTGCGCGGCACTGCTAAAAACCTCTCCTTTCATTGCGGACCGGCTTGTGATCGATGTATCTGGCGATGGCGAAGACAATGATGGCGGCGATGTTGCCCACGCGCGTGACGAAGCTGTGGCCCAGGGCATTACTATCAATGGCCTGCCCATCATCGGCGGTGCGCAGCGGCTTGCAAGGTATTATCAGGCACAGGTGATCGGCGGGCCTGGGTCCTTTATCCTGCCAGCAAAGGACATGCGCTCATTCAAAGAGGCAATGACCAAGAAGCTGCTCAAGGAAATCACCCAAGCCGTGGCGTGATCAGAACTTGTAGATTACCGCCGCCCGCACCGTGTCATTGGTGAGATCGGTGGTATAGCTGTCTACCCCTATCGTGTAGTGTTCCTTGCCGTACTCATCGTGGAGATATTCAACGCGGCCGATCAGGTTTGGTGAAAAGCCATAGTCAATGCCGCCGCCAACGGTGAACCCCGTGTAGGTCTTGTCGACGGTGATGGGGCTGCCAATTTCATTGACGCGAAAATTGGCCAAGGCCAAACCACCTGCTGCGAAGAATAAAACGTCGTCTGCGGCAAAGCCCAACCTGCCCCGCACATGGCCATCCCAATCCAGATCATAGGCGTAGTCAGGACTTACAGCTACGCCCTGCCCATCCGCGTCGCTAAAGGCGAAGTCGGCTTCGAGGCCAAACACCAGACTATCAGATTGAAAGTTTATTCCAGCAAGCGGGCCACCCACGAAGCCATCAATCTTTCCACCCGGCCCCGCCACGCCATTTTCAGCCAGATCGACATCGCCCCACAGATAGCCTCCGTGCACACCGCCATAGATGCCATCCCAATTGTAAACCGCGGGCTGCGCCATATCAGCTGCAGCTGCGGAAGTTGATCCTGCCAAGAGAAGAAGCGTTGCAAAATAAAGTGTTTTCATGATTACCCCAACCCTAAAAACATAAGCGCTATTGCTCAGCGCGAATTAGAATTGTCACATATTACTTATTCGCACAAATGATTTTTTGTTGCAGAATGTGATGCAACTAAATGTCATCTTCAACAACCCTACACTGTAAATTTATTGCGTGAATTTACTTTCCAGCCGGGTCCGTCAGCGTTTCCAGAAAAGCTACGATGGCGTCAATTTCCTCATCGTTCAGGCGTGGCGGTTCGCCGGGCATCCGGTCGTAGGGTATTTTTTTCAAGCTGACGTTGCCGCGATATTGTTCTGGCAAGTCATTAAATTTCTGGATTTTTCCGTTCGTGTCCGAGGGATACCAAAGGGCTGGATCGGTGTCGCGGGTTACATAGAATTTCACAGCATCGCGCAATGTGGTGATGGCGCCATTGTGGAAATATGGGCCAGTGACTGCCACATTACGCAGCGTAGGCACCTTGAACGCACCACAGAGTGATTTCACGTCAAAGCCTGCCGGCAATTTCTTGGCGATGGCTGGCTGCATGCACAGGCCCAGGTCATAATGGTTGGGATTCCGGTTCCCGGGAATGGCGGGATTTCGTGGCAGGCCTAGGGCGCTGTAGCCAAAGTCTGTAAACAGCCAATCCTCTGAACGGCGTGATTTCTCATTGCCTACATGGCAACTCAGGCAATTGCCCTTGGTGGGGTCTTTGAAAAGTTCGAAGCCTTTCGTTTCCTTTGGCGTAAACTTTACCGTTCCCCGCAGGTAGGAATCGAATTTTGAGGCGAAGGGCGAAAATTCGCCAATCCTTTCATATTCGGCAATGGCTGCCATGAATTTTTCTGTTGCAGATTTGGGATCATCGAAGATTACATCGCCAAAGAGCTTGCGGGCCAGTCCGGCATATTCGCTTTTTTTCACTTTGCTGACGACGGCTTCAAGAGACTTGTTGTTCATTTCAAGGGGATTGAGCAAGGGTCCTGACGCCTGCCCCGCCAAATCATCCGCACGGCCATCCCAGAACAGTCCGCCTCTTGGGATGTAGGAAACCGTGCCACCCTCGCCCGTGTATGGCGCAAAGGCAAATTGGGGCACGTCATAGGCATACATGCTGGAAGGGACGTTGCGATTGCCGAAGACATGCGCACGGCTGCCGGGTGCAACCGAGACGATGGGTGAGCCGTTGTTACCTTGGCGCTGGCGGGCTGGATCATGGCAGGAAACACATGCCTGACCTTTCGGTTCGGAAAGGTTTACATCGTTGAACAGAAACTCCCCCAGTTTTGCCACGCCGTTCAACGCTTCACTTTTCACCTGTACGTGTTGTTGTGGAGCAAAATTCCATTCGGCTGCAACGACCAGCAAGATATATGCGGGGACGGCAATCAAAGTCAGAAAAATGCTCGTTGAAACTTTCATC
>JANMAE010000080.1:0-32585 GCA_031359445.1 Hyphomicrobiales bacterium
CATGTCCATTGCTTGTCTTAAGACCGCTTATTTGCTTTTTCAAAGTGCTATCAAATCTTTTTTCATATGCGGATGGAATTATGTTTGTATTTTCCAAAAGCCTACTATCGCTATCAGCAACATGAGAATATGAAACGAAAAAGTTGTAAAAAAGCACGATTTGAAGCAAACTTTTTATGGAAAAAGTTGCTTACGGCGCTGGGATATTATTCATACTAACATGTTAGTATGAATAGGTTCGCCGTGCCTTGCTGGAGCGAAATCAAAGGCGCGGCAACGTGGTCCAACGTCTGGGGCAGGTTCACAGCCACATAGTAATTCTTGTTTCTGGTAGCAAATATTGCTACCATTTGGACATGAGCACAGTCCGAAAAGTCAGCATCGCATTGCCGGATGAAATGGTGGCCATCGCGCGCCAGGCGGTCGACGGCGGTAAATACGCCTCGGTCAGCGAAGTCGTACGGGAAGCATTGCGCGACTGGAAAGATAAGCAGGACCGCAAAGCCGTGGCTTTGAAAGAGTTGAAACGGCTGGTACGTGAAGGCATTGACAGTGGTCCTGGGCAATTCGCTTCGATGGATGAAATCAAGTCCGAGGCGCGGACACGCTTGGTGGCACGCTCGCGGGGCGCATGATCCGCCAATTCCGCGTCAGCCTTACGGCCTGGGCGGAAGAAGACCTGATCGCAATCTGGCTCGCCATTGCCGCAGACAGCCCACAAAACGCCGACCGGCTCCTTGATCGTCTTAATAATCGAATTGACACACTGCCGGAGTTTCCAGAACGCGGCACAGAACGGCCCGCCATTGGCAAGAAATTCCGCCTGCTGATTGAGGGAAACTATCTGATCCTTTACCGGATTGAGCGAGCGTCTATGCTGGTCGCCCGCATAGTCCACAGTGCGCGCGATTTAATCGACCTGGTGTATGCCGAAAAACCTTGACCTATAGTTTATGCGCTATGCCGAAGCAATTGAATGGATTATTACCGTACTTCGAGAAGTAGAGTTAAGTGGAGTGGACTGTAACCGAATTATCGTGTCTCAGTTATGGGGTGCGTCCAGTGCAGTCCAGTAGTGTCACCGTAATTCCGTCCACCACATCACCGTAATTCCGTAGTTCACCGTAACCCCAATATCATTCGAAAGCGAGGACACAATGCAGTTTCGGTTGACCTATAGGGGCAAATTGAAGACAGGAAAAAGTTCGACACGCGAAGATAAACAGATTATTCGGCGTCATTTTCATGCCCAGTTAAAATTCCTCTGGGGACAACTGCCTCTTAATGAGTTAAGCTTTCTCACGGATCCCTTGACGAAAGGCTCAGATCAACACGTAAATCTCCTTGCGGATGTCGGCAGATTCCAATTCGCCCCTTTGGTATCAGATGTGCACGGATGGAACACATTTGCTGAAATCGAAATCCTTATCATGCGGCCCTCTGAACCGGGAAACCTCATCAATCACGGCGGCGATTTAGACAACAGGCTTAAAACACTATTCGACGCTTTGCGTGTACCCAAAATTGAAGAATTGCCCAATGATGATGCTCCCTTCGACAGTGAAACACCATTTTACGTCCTTCTCAAGGATGACGCACTAGTAACGTCTTTCTCCGTCATTACAGATCGGCTTCTGACGCCAACTGAATGCGACAATGATGTGGAGCTCACTATCAGAGTGAAAGTTAACGTAGCGAGATCGAGCGTTAAGAATATGGGAATTTCTGGTTAAACAAGTTTTCAGAATTACGGTGATTTGGGGATGGCGCTGAATTACGGTGATGTGGTGGACGGCGCTCGCTTGCGGCATCTGATGTGCCAAGATGGGCTTGTCGTAAAACAACCCAACGAGGGGTCATCCACTACATCACCGTAATCCCACGCAATGATGTGAGAGACGAAGCGCACGTGGCGCTATCTTTGGAAAACCCGTTGGACTGTCAGGCGACCAACAAGCGCGATACGGTGATTGGGACCAAGGATCAGCGAACCAATATCAGGGCCAGCGGCCATCAATCGAGGTCGCATCACAGGCCGAAGACATGACCGCAACCCGCGTCAAACATCTCAATCATCACAGCAAAAAATCACCCTCGCCAAAAGGGTGCCGTCCGGACATGCAGTCCAACTCTGTCACTGTAACTCTACACCAGCTTCTATTTGAGTGCTAAACATCCACACGACACAAAATTAAACAACTATCGTGAGGCTTTATGGGCAAAAGACGGGGTATTTTGCAATGGCTGGGAGCAGAAGCCAATTCCCGCGCAATCGGCGCATTGCTGGCAATAGGAGTTGCAATCGGGGGCGCACTGGCTTTCTTAACCGAAAGGGTTTTGCCAATGTATAGCCCCGCATTTTCATTGAACAATTTCGGTGAAGGGTTTCGCAGGGGCCAGCGCGAACTAGAACTCGAAAGAAGGGTTTTAGAGCTTGAAGCATCAATCGCTTTAAGCAAGAGAATGGACGAAATTTGGCGTGAAACTAATCAAATGTCTGAGGAAAAATTAAATAAGGCACTGCAAGAGCCTTAAGTAGATAACAGAATCTCGCAGGGCAGCAGCCCTGCCTAATTCATTCTCTGTCGTCTTTGATCGTATCTGGTATTACGGTGACGCTGTTGGACTGCATTTAATTCATGTCGACTGATTGGCCCTGATTCGGCGGAGCGCCATGGAGTTACGGTGACACGCCTGGACTGCCCGCCCTTCGATTTGCTACTTCTCTTCAGCACAGTCTTTCCTCCTTGGATTGACTGTAACCGAAATTATCGTGTCTCAGTTATGGGGTGCAGTCCAGGCGTGTCACCGAAATTTAAATTGAATGGATTATTACCGTAATTCGAGAAGTTGAGTTAAGTGGAGTGTCACCGTAATTCGAAAGGAAATGGGTATGGCCAAGCTCGTTTTTTGCAATGAACCAGTCTGTGGAGGGCAACGTCGACCATATGGCGTTTAAACCAAGCCCCACTGTAACCGAAATTATCGTGTCTCAGTTATGGGGTGCAGTCCAGCGTAGTTTATTGTTTTATCGGACCTCATGTGACGGTGAAGCGCGACGGCAAGCACAGGCGGAGAATGGTTAAATGCACTGGCATCATAAAGGGTGAGGCAGGAAATTTACGTTGGAATAAAAATTTAACAATTTCAACGAATTATAAAATATTAATGGCGGAGGGGGAGGGATTCGAACCCCCGGAAAGCTTTCACTCCCAACGGTTTTCAAGACCGTCGCAATCGACCACTCTGCCACCCCTCCGCATGAGGAATTCAGGTCGTGCGCCGCACCGTCTAGCATTCTGGCTGAAGGTTTCAAGCTCTTTTCCCTGCCGTCAGACCAGACCTCATCTTGTCATGATAAAGCTCCCGCAATTGAAAATTGAGCAGCTCCCCTAATTTTGTCCGCCCGGCTGCCACGCCATGGACACGCTGCAGGAACATGACATCGAAGTTGCTGTTGCCTTCCAGAATGACAGGCCCATTTTCCGTAAGCGCAATATCCCACCCGATCACGCAACGATGCGCAAACGCCTGATGGGCCTTGATTGCTGTCGCCATGATGTCATTCCACCTGGCAATAACGCGGCCCTTGATGGGCGCATGAGTGACGGGGTGATTTTCATAACGTATGTGACTGGTGCGAAAATTATCACCGGTGAACAGTCCCATCTCTCCCGATTGCAAGTCAATCGGTGCCGCATATTCTTCGTCCGGCAAGAATTGCCAATCTGGTTCCAACTTGGCCAACAGCCGCAGCATTGCGAGCGTCACTTCAGGCGAGCCGCGTTCGTCCAGGCAGGTTATCACCCGGATGGTGATAAGCGAATCCTTTGCCAGATCAAAAAGGGAGGAATGGTTCTTGAGCCAAGGCTGGACGATCAGTGGATGATCTCCAGAGGCCTCGCCAAGAATTTTCAGCACGCTGTCAAGATCATGGGTTTTCCCAGCCTCATCAGCATATAGAGAAGCGCCAAGCCAGCGGAATGTGATGGTGCCCATTGCACCCATTCCATGCTGCCGCTTGCAGAAGAGATCTGTTTGGAGGTCGTCTTTCGAGCAGTTCCACGCAATCTTTTCACCATGTATGAGCAGAAGCTGCTGGGGGTGCGGGAGATTGAACTCACGGCAACAGGCCGCAAACATCTCCTTGTGGCTCATTTCGTTTTTTTTGTAAGGTTTTGGGCGTCGCGAATTCAAGCTCGCCAAAAGCCCGTTCTTGGTTTCATACCGCGTCAGGAAATGTGGGGCTTCCCGAAGTCGCGATACTTCGTAGAGATCGAGGGCATAATAGCTTGGCGGGTCAATTCCCTGTTTGAACCACAGGACTGTCATCTCACGGACCTGACGCAGCAGGGTTTTTCCCGTACCGCGTTTGAGGGAAACACCCGCCGTAAGCACGAGCCACGCCATGACCAAGAAAAATGTGATTTCGCTGAATCCGGGATAAAATGAAATCGCAAGGGGTGGATGTTTCGCTCCCCTGTAAAGGCGGCAATCCCGGTAAACATTGCGCGCATTGGAACCTACAAAGAGGCCGGGCGCTTGTGCATCAAAGGACTTGGTGAACAGATTTGAAGCAGGCCTTGCATCTCCCGACAAAGCAAGGCTGACAAAATAAGCCTCAATGCAAAGCAACTCTGCCAGTTCGGTTGAAAAGGACAAACCCGAAAAAGGGGGCAAAGTGCCTGGAAAATTTCCCCATTCGACAACTTCGGAGAACATCGTAATCAGTTGAAACACAACAACCGCCATCAGGCAGCGTATGATCCAGCGGTAGTCATTGCCCAGTTTTGCGGACCAGATAAGCGCGGTGGCGGCAATGATGGCCAGCGTAGTGTTGGCGAAGAAATTCAGATACAGAAAGTCCGGAGTATTCCAGCTTGTCCAGGTTTCCGTAAACCAATCCGCTGACTGCAGAATGGAAATTGCAATGATTGCGGTGATCGCCAAGGTCCGGTAGCGCCTTTGGCTGCCGCTCGCGTCTCCATTCGAGATTTTATTGATCGTGGCAACAGCGCTGAAAAAAACGCCAAGCCATGTAGCCAGTTCGACGGGAGAAAACGCGGAGTTTGTCCAATGCGGAAACTTAATCTGCGCCAGGGCGCTGACAAGCGTATAAGTTGCAGAAGCAATAAACAGGAATGCGACATTGGGACGAGATTGCAGCCACCGTGCCGTTGGATAATTCATGAAAACTCCCCCCTTCGAACGGTTTCCGGATGGACCCCTTTCAAGTCCGAACTAAGACCTGCCGATGAAAGCGCTACTTACTAATTTGTATACTTGGGGACTTCCTATTGCGAATAACTGGGATCGGTTTGATCCAGTATGGATTTCATTTCCGCAAAATGCGCATGGAATTGCTCGCGGTCGGATTGCCATTCCTGAGCTGTCCTTTCCGCAACTTCGTCCGACATGATATGCAATGGCTGGTGGGTTTGGTAAGCCAGGATCAGATTGCGGCAGGAGCGCTCAAGATAATACGTAAGGTCATAGGCTTCAGCGACCGAGGCAGCACAAATCAGGACCCCATGGTTACCCATCATCATGATGGATTTGTTGCCCATCAGCCGCGCCAGGCGTTCTCCTTCTTCGTCCGTATTGGCCATGCCGCCATAACTCATGTCAAAAGCCACACGGTTGAAAAACCGCGCTGTATTCTGGTCGATTGGCTTGATTTCAGGATCCGCAAGGGATGCAAGCGCCGTGGCGTAAGGCGTATGCAGGTGGATGATGCAGCGCGCTTGCGGCAGCAACGCATGTAATCGCCCATGCAGCGACCAGGCAGTGAGATCTGGCGCGTTGGGTTTGCGCATGGTTGAATGGTCATCCGTGTCCAGCAGCAAAAGTTCAGAGGCCCGAATTTGGGTGAAGTGCCGCCAACGCGGATTCATCAGAAACTTTTTTCCATCAGGCGATACCGCAAGACTGAAATGATTCGCCACGGCTTCATGCCAGTCGTTTCGCGCCGCCAGCCTAAATGCTGCCGCAAGCTCAACACGCAATTGCCATTCCAGCGTATCATGGGTTCGGAGGCTGGTGAAATTCGCAATATTGCTCATCGTATTTCCTTTGCTTTTGGCGGGAGAAAATACCAGGGTTATAGTATGGGAATGATTGCCGCGCCACAATTGTCGGTGGGATTTAACAATTTTAGGAGACACATAATGACTTACTGCGGGAAACTGGGATTTGCGGCCGTGATGCTGGTGGGTTTGGCTGTGCCATCCTATGCCGATGGAGGCCCAACCGGCACATGGATAATGGAAAACGGCAAGGTAACCGTGAAAATATCTCCCTGCGGCCCTAATTTGTGTGGCACCATCGTGGCCCTGAAGAAGCCTCTCGACAAGTCAGGCAAGCCCAAGGTTGATAAAGAGAACCCCAACGCTTCACTCCGAAACCGGCCGATTATTGGCATAACCGTATTGTCAAACATGGTGCCACAGAGTGACAACAAATGGGCTGGCAAAATCTATAATGCCGATGACGGGTATACCTATACCTCCTACATGAAGCTCAATGGCGACACGATCAAGGTTAAGGGATGTTTCGGGCCGTTCTGCAAATCCATGCAATTCAAACGCGTGAATTGATTGCGGTTGTTCATAAGAATACTTGCTTTGGCTTTGTTGCTGGTTGTTCCACCGGCAATCGCGCAGACCACAGTTGATCTTCCTTTTGCCAAAAAGCTGAAACTGGCGAAAGTGGGCGACGAAGAATCCCAGATCGCTGTGGCCGAAGCCTATGAGAAGGGCATCGATACCAATCTGGACATAGCGGAAGCCGCGAAATGGTATCGCAAGGCGGCCCTGTTGGGAAATCTTGAAGCAGCGTTCCGCCTGGCTCGCATTGTCAGCAAAGGTGCGAAAGGCTTGACTGCCGATTTGCCCACAGCGTTCAAGCTTTACGAGGCGGCTGCCAAAGGCGGTCATGTCGAAGCGCAGAATGCGCTGGGGCAAGCCTACCAGAATGGCGTTGGCGTTCCGGTCGATCTCGCAAAAGCGGCCCAGTGGTATCGCAAGGCAGCGGACGCAAAACTGGCTGCTGCGGAGAACAACCTCGGCATCATGTATTTGAACGGCAAAGGCATAACCCGTGACTTGAAAGAAGCGTTCAAGCTGTTTGAACGTGCCGCTAACCAAGGCGATGGCTGGGGCTTGAATAACCTGGGCGGCATGTACGAAATGGGTTGGGGCATCGCAAAGAATATCAGGAAGGCAGCGGAATTATATAGCCAGGCATTGGCGAAAAGCGTGGCTCCCGCAAAAGAAAATCTCGCGAGGTTGACCCCCATCAACGGCACGGTGAAACCCGCCGCCGCGAACTGATCTTAAGGCGACCTTAACCAAGCAATTCAACGGTTCCTTTACGTAAGCTGCGCAAATACTCTTGATGTGGCTTCGCGGTGACGCGGAGTGGCGGGGCTTGGGGGCCGTGGGAGTGTGTATGCGTAAATCATGTCGTGTGTCTGCATGGATGGTGGTGATGAGCTTGGCGCTTGCTGGCTGCTCATCTCGCGAAGACAGTCAAAAGACTGCAAAGCTTGACCCCTTCGCAGGTGTGGGCAGCCCCTACTACAAGGGCAAGGGCCCAATTCCTTTTGGCGGAGGCCATTACCAGTTGGGAAAACCCTATCAGGTCGCCGGACGCTGGTTCACGCCCCACGAACAACCCGATTACGACCGAACCGGATTGTCATCCTGGTATGGCGAGGCTTTCCACCGCCGCATGACGTCAAATGGCGAATGGTTTGACATGGCCACCCTCACGGCCGCGCACGCAACCTTGCCATTGCCAAGCTATGCCCAGGTCACCAACCTGCAAAACGGCAAAACCATCATCGTGCGCATCAACGATCGTGGACCATTTGTGGATACAAGGGTACTCGATGTTTCCAAGCGGGTCGCTGAAATTCTCGGATACAAACAGCAAGGAACGGCCAAGGTGCGGGTTCAATACATTGGCCCAGCTCCACTGAACGACAAGGGCAGTCATTTGATGGCAATGAACCGCGAATTAAAGCGCGGCACGAGCCTAGACCAGATGATTGCCGCTGCAAATGGCGCGGATCGCGGAAATTACCAGGTGGCAGAGGTCAAAACACCCCGGCTGCAGAGGGCGCGCTACGTCGCGCAGGAACAACCCCTGTATGATGAGGGTGCTGGGCTTGGGCTCTATTACTTCGTCCAAGTGGGCTCCTTTGCAGATCCCGATAATGCAGAACGCATTCGTGAACAGCTGAGTGGCTTGGGCCAGGTGCAAGTTGCGGAAGTGAACGGTGCGGCGGGTCCTTTGTACCGCGTGCGGCTAGGCCCGTTCCAGCGCGAGGAGAGGGCAAATTCAGCGCTCAATCAGGTGTACAATCTTGATCTTCCCGACGCCCGCCTCATCCAAGTGCCTCTCCAGCAGGCTTCGCTGCAATAATTGCAACGTTGCATTTGAGCCTGAAGCCACCTATTTTCCCAGCGCATGAAGAGCTATGTGGTGGATCGGCATTTATACGCGATTTTGGCGATCATTTGTTTGATCACGATGAGTTTCCCGACATTGTCGCGAAGTCAGGACGTCCCGTTTGATACCAAGGCCCCGCAAGCCATTTTAATAGATGCCAATTCCGGGGCGGTATTCTTTGAAAAGAATGCTGATGAGTTGGTGCCTCCCGCCAGCATGAGCAAGCTGATGACCATGACCTTGGTCATGGAGGCGCTCAAGGCTGGCAAGCTCACCCTGGACCAGGAAATTCTGATCAGCGAGGACGCCTGGCGCCGTGGCGGTTCAGCTTCCGGGGGATCCACCATGTATGCCGAACTTAATTCTCACGTAAAAGTCGTGGACCTCATGCATGGTGCCATGATTCAATCTGCCAATGACGCCTGCATTGCGTTTGCGGAGGCACTGGCCGGTTCCGAACCTGCGTTTGCCCAGCGCATGACGGAGCGCGGCCGCGAGCTTGGGCTCAAAAATGCGACATTCCGCAATTCAACCGGATTGCCGGACCCAGAACACCTGATGAGCGTTCGCGATCTCACAATTCTTGCCCGTCACATCATCACGGATTTTCCAGAATATTATAAATTCTACAGCGAACCTGAATTCACCTGGAACAAGATTACCCAACAGAACCGAAATCCACTTCTCAAGGAATACCCCGGAGCCGATGGCGTCAAGACGGGCTACACCAAGGAATCAGGCTACGGATTGGTAGGCTCTGCCGTCCGCGATGGCAGACGATTGCTTATGGTGATAGCAGGCCTCAAGTCCATCAATGAACGCAGGGAAGAGGCACAAAAACTGCTGGACTGGGGCTTCAGGCAATTCAAGTCCATGGATGTCTATGCCGCTGGCGAAACCGTGAGCAAGGCGCGCGTTTGGGGAGGAACCGAGCGCTGGGTCAATCTTGTCACAAAAAATGACGTTCGCCTTGCTCTTTCCCAGCAGGAACAGGACAAGATTGAAGTGAAGCTGAATTACATTGGCCCGCTCATGGCTCCGGTCCGGTCGGGGCAGGAAATTGGAACAATCCGTTTTCTCATTGATGGCAAGGCTGTAGCCGAGGTTCCAGTCCAAACCGCCGCAGCCGTTGACGCCGTGGACTCAATGTGGAGCAAGTCACTGGACAGCATCACGATGATGATATTCGGCGGCTGACATGAAGGGACTTTTCGTCACCTTCGAAGGCGGTGAAGGCACAGGGAAATCAACGCAGGTTCAATTGCTGGTGACCATGTTGCGGGGGCAGGGTCGCCACGTGGTCCAGACTCGCGAGCCTGGCGGCACGCCGGAGGCCGAAGCCCTGCGAAATTTGCTGGTGAATGGCAGCACTGATCGATGGAGCCCGGCAGCTGAAGCCCTCCTGAATTACGCGGCTCGCGATACACATTTGCAAAAGGTAATCCGGCCGGCTTTGTTGATGAGCGATACCGTAATATGTGACCGGTTCATGGACTCAACACGCGCCTATCAGGGTTACGCTGGCAATTGCGACATGGCGCTATTGGATGAGCTCGAACGCACGATTGTAGGGCCAACGCGTCCGGACCTTACCCTTATCTTTGATCTCGACCCGGTGGAGGGCCTGGCACGTGCCAAGAGCCGTTCTGACGGAGCGGAAGATCGTTATGAGCGCAAGGGCCTGGTTTTCCACCAGAAGCTGCGCAACGGATTCCTCAAAATAGCCCAGGCTGACCACAAACGTTGCAAGCTGGTCAATGCGCATGGCTCTATCGAAGAGGTTGCTGCGCGCGTTCATGCCGCCATGGAACATGTGTTGCATGGCTGACGATAATCCCGACATACGCGAAGTAGAATGGCACCCCCGCCATACGCGCAACTTGCTGGGCCATGATGAAGCGCAGCGCCGCATGCGCAAAGCCTTCGACACCCAAAAAATGCATCATGCATGGTTGATCACAGGTCCCAAGGGAATTGGCAAAGCCAGCCTGGCCTATCGCTTCGCGGGATTCGTCTTGGCCGGTCCCCACGAACGAGATGGAACAGAACTTGGCTTTGATCAGAATTCACGCACTGCCCATTGGATATTGGCGCGGGCGCATCCCGATCTTTTTGTGCTGGAACGCCGCTGGGAGGGGAAAACCAAGAAACTGAAAACAGAAACAGCCGTGATTGACGCGCGCGGCCTGACCGAGTTTTTCAGCATGACGGCCGGCAGTGGCGGCTGGCGGGTGGCAATTATCGATTATGCCGATGACCTGAATAACGAATCCGCCAATGCGCTTTTGAAACTGATAGAGGAGCCCCCGCCCAACTGCCTGTTGCTATTGCTTTCCAACCAGCCGGGACGGCTGCTGCGGACCCTTCGCTCAAGGTGCCTGCGCATTGACCTCCAGCCACTTTCCCTCGAAGACACGCTGCAGGTGTTGGCGGAGCTTCCCTTGGACGAAAAACGCGATGCCGAAACATTGAATTTGGCAGCACGGCTTTCGCGCGGCAGCCCTGGTCGCGCATTGGATCTCATGGATTCCAACGGCGCCAAATCCTTTGCTGCTTTTCAGGCATTGGCAGGGATAACGCCCGCCACTTTGGTGGAGTTCGGCAACCGTTTTTCCTCAAAATCGGCAACGGCTGACGATTTCGAAATTTTTTGTGAATTGCTGGAAGAATGGGTGGCAGTCCGGACACGTGATTTTGCCTTGCAGGGCAGGGGCCGGGCGCTGGCAGACGCCTATAGCGCGATAGGTCATTCCATTCGGCAAACAAATGCCCTAAATCTTGACAGGCGCCAAACTATAATACATGCCCTGTCGCTGATCGATGATGCCATGAAAGTGGCTTAATCTCCAATCGAAACCACGGAACTCATGCCAGACAACAACTACTTGATTACAACAGCCATTCCCTATGCCAATGGCGCCCCCCACATAGGCCATGCCTATGAGCGCATTGCGACGGATGTCATGGCGCGTTTCCAGAAGTTGGAAGGCAAGAATGTTTTCTTTGTCACCGGCATGGACGAGCATGGCCAAAAAATGCAGCAAACAGCCGCGCGCGAAGGCATCACACCGCAGGAACTGGCCGACCGCACAGCGGCTTTGTTTGAAGAAATGGGTGAGCAGCTAAATACTCGCTCCGACGATATTGTGCGCACAACTTCCACGCGCCACCGTGTGTCGGTTCAGCATATCTGGAACCGCATGGCCGCAAATGGCGACATCTACCTCTCGAAATATTCCGGCTGGTATTCGGTTCGTGACGAAGCCTATTACGATGAAGATGAGATTGAAGAGCGTGAAGGCAAGAAATATTCGGTAAAAACCGGAACGCCTGTAGAATGGGTCGCGGAGGAAAGTTATTTCTTCAAGTTATCGGCATATGCAAAACCGTTGCTGGACTTCTACGAAGCAAATCCGGAATTCATTGTTCCTGAAAAATACAAAAATGAAATCGTTGCTTTCGTGAAACGCGGCCTCAACGATCTCTCCATCAGCCGCACAACATTTGATTGGGGAATTCCGGTCCCAGGCGATCCAAAGCACGTCATGTATGTGTGGGTGGACGCATTGACGAATTATATCACGGCGACAGGTTTTCCTGATCAAAATTCTTCCCATGCACAGTTCTGGCCTGCAGCAGCCCATGTCATCGGCAAGGACATCACGCGCTTTCATGCCATCTACTGGCCGGCTTTTCTCATGTCAGCCAAGTTGCCGTTGCCAAAACAAATCGTCGTGCATGGCTTCCTGTTCAGCCGCGGCGAAAAAATGTCAAAGTCACTCGGCAATGTCGTGGCGCCGTCAGACCTTGTCGAACGCTACGGATTGGACCCCGTGCGCTATTTCTTCATGCGTGAGGTGCCGTTCGGACAGGATGGAAACTACAGCCATGAAGCCATTGTCGCCCGCATGAATGCCGACCTGAGCAATGATCTGGGCAATCTCGCCCAGCGTTCGCTCTCCATGATTGCTAAGAACTGCAATGGCACGATACCTGTCGCGGGCCTGCTGGTGTTAGCCGACGAGGAAATCCTCGCCGCCGCTGATGGTCTCATTTCCGAAGTGCGCATCCATCACAAGGATTTTTCCATCAACCGGGCATTGGACGCGATCTGGAAAGTTGTGGCTGAGACCAACCGTTACTTTGCAAGCCAGGAGCCATGGGCGCTCAAGAAAACCGATCCGCAGCGCATGGAAACCGTACTTTTTATCACTGCGGAGGTGTTACGAGTAGTCGGCATCCTCGTCCAACCCTATGTCCCCGATTCCGCTGCCAAACTCTTGGATTTGCTGGGTGTTCAATCCCGCCAGTTCGCTGATCTGGGAAAACGGCTGGTGCCAGGCGTTGCATTGCCGCCACCTTCCCCAATTTTCCCGCGCTATTTGGAGGAGGGGGAAACCCTGGCGTCGCGTTGAGCTTTCTTGTCGTCGATAGCCACTGCCACTTGGACTACGAGGGCCTGGAAGAGCGATTGCCGCAAGTGTTGGACCATGCGGAAGCAGCGGGTGTGGGTCTCATGGTTTCAATCGGAACCCGGGTGCGCAAGTTCGAGAAACTGCTGCGGATAGCAGAAGAAAACGGTAATATTTACTGCACCATAGGCACCCATCCTCACAATGCGCACGAGGAACTGGACATAACCGTGGCAGACTTGGTGGGCTTCGCACAACATCCCAAAGTGGTGGGAATTGGAGAAGCAGGTCTCGATTACCATTACGACTTGAGCCCGCGATCAGCCCAGGAGCAGGGCTTTCGCACCCACATTGCCGCAGCCCGTGAAACCGGTCTTCCCTTGGTGATACATGCCCGCGAAGCGGATGATGATATTGCCCGCATCCTTGAAGAGGAAATGTTAAAAGGCAGTTTCAAGCCACTCTTGCATTGTTTTACAGCTTCCATGGAACTGGCCAGGCGCGGGTTGGCTGTGGGTGCCTATATATCATTCTCAGGCATACTCACTTACAAGTCAGCGGAAAATTTGCGCGAGGTAGCCCGGATCGTTCCCTTGGAAAGAGTTTTGGTTGAAACGGATTCTCCCTATCTGTCTCCGGTTCCATTTCGTGGCAAAACCAATGAACCTGCTTTCGTGGTCAAAACTTTGCAACAATTGGCGCTCACCAAGGCAATGACCATGAACGACATGGCCCAAGCCACCAACGACAATTTCTTCCGTCTCTTTTCAAAAATCCCAAGGCCCGAACGCTTTTTATGACAACGACTGTGACGATACTGGGTTGCGGCTCATCTGGCGGCGTTCCGCGTATCGGTGGAGATTGGGGAACCTGTGACCCGACAAATCCCAAGAACCGCAGGCGCCGCTGCTCGCTACTTGTAGAACAAGCAAATGAGGCCGGCACCACGCGCGTGATCATCGACACATCGCCGGACATGCGCGAGCAAATGCTGGCAGAAAATGTCAAGGAAATCGACGGCGTATGGTACAGTCACGAACATGCCGACCACACCCACGGGATAGATGAGCTTCGTGCTTTCTTCCTGCGCCAGCGCAAACGCATCCCGGTCTGGGCCGATGCCTCAACCCTGGACCTGCTGAAACATCGCTTCGCCTATTGCTTCCAAAGCCCCGCGGGCAGCGATTATCCACCCACGCTCTTGCCGCACGTGATCGATGTGGGAACGCCCTTCGAGACCAATGGTGCAGGCGGCACCATATCCGCAATCCCTTTTCTGCTGCACCACGGCAACATCGAAGCCTTGGGATTCCGCATTGGCAGTGTGGCCTATACACCCGACCTCAACGGCATTCCTGATGCCAGCATTCCTTGCCTTGAAAATCTTGACATGTGGATCGTCGATGCTCTCAAGCGCACCCCCCATCCCAGTCACTTTAGCCTCGAAGAGACCCTGGCAGAGATCGCCCGCTTCAAGCCGAAACGCGCCATTCTCACAAACATGCATGTGGATCTCGACTATGCCACCCTGCAGCGCGAACTTCCCACAGGCATTGAGCCCGCCTACGATGGGCTGAAATTCCAAGCCTGATTCGGGGAGCCTGCCATGTACAAGAAATCCATTGCCTTCTTATGCGGCTTCTTGATGCTATCCGTTCCAGCCCTCGCACAGGCCACCTGTGATGCAGCCAAACTCTCCAGGATTTTTGACGGTTATGCCGCAGCACCTTTCAGTGCCACAAACTGGCGCGTTTTGAATGGCCTTGGCGACCCCGCCATTGATCCCGCTTTCAAGGGCGTCAACCGCTCGGCTGAATTTGACTGGGAAGCGCAGGAGGCGTGGAAGAAACTTGCCGGGCAAATCCGTCCCCAGAGCCAGTCGCCGCGTGACATCGGATATGATTGCCGTATCACCTATCCGCTCCAAGTCCTTCAAACGCGGATAGCCTCCCTCGGCATCAAAAGTCCATACGTCCGCCAATGGTTTTCAGTGCAAGAGTCCGTCTTGCAAGCATGTAGCGACCCGACTGCAATCACCGCATTGCCAGAACCAATGGAACTTGATCCGCCGCTGGTGCAAATGCAAAAGGATGACCGCGCATACCAAGAGGCGTCGATCGCTTTCTATAAAGACAAGCCAAAGGCCATCGCGCTGTTTCGTGCCATTGCGGCAACGTCATCTCCCCATAAGGCCGCCGCGCGCTACAACATTGCCAACTTGTTGGCCAATGCCAAGAACATCGCGGAAGCTCGCGTGGAAGCAAATGCCATCCTCGCGGATGCTTCATTGGCCTCCGTCCACGGCATAACCCAGGCATTGTTGGGCTATATCGCAAACCTTGAGGATACACCTGCGGGCTGGACCAGCTTGATTGATGATTCAGTCCGCGCCATCACTTCACCAAAAACCGCGATCCTTTCATCAGCCAAAAATCAGGATGATTACGCCCGCGCTTTATCAGACATCGATTATGTGGGCATTCGCGCCAAGAACGATGATTGGTGGCTGAACGGCGTGCTTCCCCCTAACCCGACAATATCCAAATCCATTCTGGACGCCTCGCGCAAACATCCCATGGTGCTGTGGATGATCGCTGGTCAGACCTTGCAACAGAAATATGATGAAGCGCCATGGACCCTCGTTGGCGGCAAATGGCTGCAATATACGATCGGCTATCTGGATAAAGTCGCTGCAGTCAGCCTCGGCGGGCCGCAAATTTCAAAATTGCCCATGGATGTTCTCAATGCTTTGCGTGCGAGGCCAGATGATGCCACACGCCAGGACCTGTGGAATAAAGTACACGCTTCGTTGGCCGCCGCGCAGCAATCCTGCGGAGATGCCCCGGAAACAGCGGCGCTGGGCACTTATATTTCTCAGGCAGTGCGGCTATCGGCTGCCACAGGTCACTTCGACGAGGCCTATGACGAACTGTCCAAACTGCCATTCAAAAATACAAGCTTCTATTTCAATGGCATTCTCAACAAACTGTCGCAATATATATTGGGGCAGGGGATGGCGGAGGAGGGGCGCCGTTTACGCGACAGGCTCATTACCCCTGAATTTCTGGCAAGTCTACCGGAAGACGTCAAACCGATGGCCCTCGACAACATTTCAAATTTCATGAGCTGGGTGGCTGAGGACGAGACGCATTGGAAGCAGGCTTTAGCACTTCACTCCGACAGGACAGCCAATCCAATTCTGAACTTTCTCCCAGTAAAAACCTTATGGCGGCTGGCAGATGATGCTGTATTCTCGGAAAAGCAAAAAGCTTTGCTGGCACGTGTAGCCTGGACCCGCGCATATGCATTGGGCAAAACACCGGGCTCGGCAGAAACCGCGAAACTCTATTCTCTGAATGCCAATCTCAAAACATCGGCGGAGAAAGTTGCGGTGGATTATCCCAAGTTGCCGTCCGAGCGCCAGCGGCTGTTAACCATACTGCGAAACCCACGGCTGGGCATTCTGGTAAACGCGCCCGAGCTATGGTCACCCTTGGATGAGACCGGTGACAACTGGACTGAAGTCAGTTCCGGTGATCACAATGACCGCAACTGGTGGTGCCCCTTGGAAGTTGATCGCCAGCTCGCAGGCTTGCGCGGTGACCTCGGCATTAACGCCGGCATTATCGAGGAGATTGACTATGGTTATAGATATTTGGGTGCCGTCCATGATCGGGCTTTGCACGATGGCCTGAAAGCCAAGATGAACGATCTCTTGAAGCAACATCCGATGATCAAGATTGTCAACTGGAAGGAAATATCTAGGCTTGCTGATATGCCTGGCGCGCCCCGGAAGCTTTCACAGTCCGCCATAACATGGGCGAAGACGTCAAAGGGAGATGATGGCGCCGCCGAGGCTCTGGCACTGGCGGTGAGGGCCACGCATTACGGATGTAACTGGCACGGCCGGCACGGATCATATTCAAGGGTTGCCCAGGAGCTCCTCAAAACGAAATTTCCTGCCTCCAAGTGGGCAGCCGAAACCCCATACTGGTTTGACTGCCAGCGCCTGGAATGGGACAAGGACTATAACAAGAAGGCGGTATGTGACGCCAAGACATGGCCAAAGCAGGCATTGCCCAAATGAAGCAATATTCCAGAAAACCCATATAAACCATTGATGGGGTAAGATATTCCCATTCCAAGGTAAGATAATAATATTCCATAATATATATTATGCGAAAATAGGAATAACATGAACCCAGCCGATTTGGACCCTCGCCAGATTGACACCCTGCGCGCTATCATGAAGGCTCTTCGCACCCCTGGCACGGGTTGTCCCTGGGACCTTGAGCAGACCTTCGAGACAATTGCCCCCTACACAATTGAGGAAGCCTATGAAGTGTTGGAGGCCATCAGGCTCGGCGACCGCGCTGATCTCTGCGAAGAGCTCGGCGACTTGCTGCTCCAAGCTGTTTACCACGCGCAAATGGCCGATGAAGAAGGCAGCTTCAATTTTGATGATGTGATTGAAGCGATAAACCGAAAGATGGTGCGGCGACATCCCCACGTGTTTGGCGATGATGCGGCAAAATCCGCCAAACTCGCCAAAGGCTTTTGGGAAGACATGAAGGCCAAGGAACGCATTGGCAAAGCCCAGGGCGGCATCCTGAGCCAGGTGCCCTTGGCCCTTCCAGCACTCACACGCGCTCTCAAACTTCAAGCCAAGGCCGCCAAGGTAGGTTTCGATTGGCCCTCCGTTGAAAATGTCTACGACAAGATCACCGAAGAAATTACCGAGTTCCGATTGGCGCCCGACGCAGAAAAAGCCGACGAGTTCGGGGATATTTTATTTGCCATGGCCAACATCGCCCGTCATATGGGCATCGACCCGGAAGATGCCCTGCGCCGCACCAATGCAAAATTCGAACGGCGATTTCGCTACATCGAAACCGAACTGGAAAAAAATGGCCGGAAACCCAAGGATTCAAATCTGACGGAGATGGATGGCCTGTGGAATGACGCCAAGAAACGCGATGCCTAACCCTGCGTGGTCATGGCCTTGCCGAACTTGGCCATGGCCTGTCCCGCCGTATCGCCATCCAGCCTGACTGAAAGCCTGGTGCGCCCATCATCATAGACGTGACGCCCCAGCACCTCGCCACGCTGGTGCAGCCAGGCCATTCCCTGACCATCGCTTGCCTCAACCGTTACCTCAAAAATCCTGCTCTTTTCCGCAAGGCGGCTTTCAACCTTTTGCAGCAGCTCATCAATGCCCTGCCCGTTGAGTGAAGACACCAGAACGCAATCAGCTCTTCGTTGCGCTTGGGCCTCGCGCGTTGCAAACTCCTGGGCGTCCAAAAGATCAGCCTTGTTCCAGACTTCAATGATCTGCCCGCGCCGCCGCTCATCAATGCCCAGCTCTTCCAACACGTGGTTTACGTCATGGCTCTGGGCTTCAGTTTCGCTATGACTGACATCACGCACATGCAGGATGATGTCGGCTGCCAGCACCTCCTCCAACGTTGCGCGAAACGACGCGATCAACGTTGTGGGAAGTTCCGAGATAAATCCTACTGTGTCCGAAAGGATGATTTTGCGTCCACTGGGCAAAGCCAAATTTCGCATGGTGGGATCGAGCGTCGCAAACAACAGGTCCTTGGCGAGCACATTGGCTGAAGTGAGCTTGTTAAACAGCGTGGACTTGCCGGCATTTGTGTAACCCACGAGCGCCACGATCGGATAGGGAATGCGCTCCCTGCCCTTGCGATGCAGGTCCCTTGTCTTGACGACCGTTTCCAGCTCACCTTCAATTTTTGAAATACGTTCCTGAATAAGGCGCCTGTCAGTCTCGAGTTGACTTTCACCGGGACCGCCCAGAAAGCCAAAGCCGCCGCGCTGCCGTTCCAAATGGGTCCATGACCGCACCAGCCGTGATTTCTGGTATTGCAGATGCGCCAGTTCAACCTGCAAAGCGCCCTCTTTCGTCGTGGCACGCCGCCCGAAAATTTCCAGAATGAGTCCCGTGCGGTCCAGCACCTTGGCATTCCATTCCGTTTCGAGATTGCGCTGCTGCACGGGCGAAAGCTGCGCATTGACCACGACCAGTTCCGCTTCTGCAGCCTCTACCCGCTTGGCAATTTCAGCAACTTTGCCGGTGCCGATATAGGTCGCAGGCTTGGGTGTCGCCAAAGGGGCGATGATCTGGTCGATGATATCAAGGTCTATGGCCTCAGCCAGTCCCACTGCCTCTGCGAGCTTGCTTGCCGCATCACGGTCCCATGATTGGGCCGCAGCACGCGTCTTGCGTTCTACATGCACAACAACAGCACGTGTGAGCTCTGGCCCTTCGATCTGGAAGTCAACGCCGCCACCCGCCTTGGGGTGTTTAACCGATTTCACGCGTGACTGCTCTCTTCATCAAATAGGCTGATAGGACCGCCGGGCATGATAGTTGAAATCGCATGTTTGTAGACGAGTTGTGACATTCCATCCCTTCGCAGCAACAGACAAAAATTATCAAACCAGGTCACAATGCCCTGAAGTTTGACACCATTTACCAGAAACACCGTCACTGGGACCTTTTGTTTGCGAACATGATTGAGGAAAGTATCTTGCAGGTTTTGCGGTTTTTCTTGCGCCATTATCAATTACTCTTGTTTTTGGAAGGCTGACTTCGCTTTACACCTTCAGGTAGCTTAACATAAATTTCAACACTCGCAAAACCCCTTATGCCACTTCCTCATCTCCTTTTGTTACCAATCCTAACAGTTTGATTTTGCGATGCAAAGCTGACCGCTCCATGCCAATAAACACCGACGTGCGCGATATGTTTCCACCAAAACGAGATAATTGTGCGGCCACATAGTCACGTTCAAATGCCTCCCGCGCCTCGCGCAATGGCAGTGTCAGCAAATGTTCCCCTGAAAATACACCACTCCCATTGCCCGAGGTGCCCACGTCGGCTGGAAGCATTGCAGCGGTGATCTCGCTTTGCGGATCTCCACTTGTCAGTATCATGATGCGCTCGACGTTATTCTTCAGTTCCCGAACATTGCCCGTCCAATCCCGCGTCTGCAAAACCGCAATCGCGTCATTGGCAATGCGGCGCAAGGGCTGTCCGGCCACCGCAGAATATGTCCGGGCAAAAAAGTCTATGAGCTCCGGAATGTCTTCCCGCCGCTCGCTCAAGCTGGGCACGCGAACCGGCACCACGCCTAAACGATGGTAAAGGTCTTCACGGAACTGCCCGCCAGCAATCATTCCCCCAAGATCGCGGCTGGTAGAGGAAACGATCCGAACATCAACGCGAACTTTTTTACTGCCGCCCACCCGCTGAAAGGTTTGGTCAAGTAACACGCGCAACACCTTGCCTTGTGTAACCAATGGCATGTCAGCCACTTCGTCAATGAACAATGTTCCACCGTGTGCCTCTTCCAAGGCGCCGACGCGCTGTTCGGTACCGGGTGCTGCCTCCACACCAAATAACTCTTCCTCCATGCGCTCGGGCGCCATGGTTGCCGCACTGAGGGTCACGAATGGCCCGTTCGCACGCGCCGAAAGGGCATGCAGCATGCGCGCCGTGAGTTCTTTGCCTGTGCCCATTTCACCGCTGATCAAGACGCGGCTGTTGGCAGGAGCAATTTTTTTCAGAAGCTGCCGGAGCTGCCGCATGGCAACCGATGAACCATGCAGGTCTGTGTCGGCACCGGCCCTGCCCTTCAAGGATTCATTTTCGCGCTTCAGTCTCGTGTTTTCCAGCGCCCTGCCGATCACCAGCAACAGCCTGTCGGCATTGAAAGGCTTTTCAATATATTCATAGGCGCCACGCTTGATGGCAGCCACCGCTGTCTCGATGTTCCCATGACCGGAAATGATGACAACGGGCACATCCTGGTGCTGCTCTTTGATCACCTGCAACAGGTCCAGCCCATCAAGCTTTGATCCCTGCAGCCAAATATCGAGAATGATAAGCGAAGGCCGCCGCTGGTTGATCTCGGTGAGCGCCGCGTCACTGTTGTGAGCCAGGCGTGTTTCAAAACCCTCATCCTGCAAAATACCCGCAATGAGCTCGCGAATGTCAGCTTCGTCATCAACTATAAGAATATCAGCGGCCATAAGATGTTCTCACTACGCAGAAGCTAGTATGGGTTCGGTTACAGGAGCAAATTCAAGCGTGATCTGCGCGCCGGTGCCCGAGGGAGCGTCACGCAGCTTAAGTCGACCACCATGTTCTTCCATGATGCGTTTTACAATGGCAAGTCCAAGTCCCGTGCCTTTTTCGCGTGTAGTCATATAAGGCTCGGCCAGGCGATTACGATTTTCTTTGGGAAGTCCTACCCCATTATCGGTGACTTGGATATATGGCACATGGCCGTGAAGCCCTGCTTCAACCATGACATGCCCCTTCTCCAGCCCCGCTTCCATCACGCGTCCATCAATGGCTTCACCAGCATTCTTGACGAGATTGGTCACGGCTTGCGTGACCAGACGGCGATCAAACATGAAGCTGAAATCGGCATCGGCCACATTCAGCTCAATATCTATGTCTCGAGAAGAAACACGTTGAAGTACAGTTGCATCCCGCACGATCTCCGCCAGGTTCAGCGGCTCCGGTGCAGCCTTGGGCATGCGTGCAAAAGACGAAAACTCATCAACCATGCGCCCGATATCGCCAACTTGGCGGATAATGGTATCGGTACACTGCTCAAACACTTGCCGGTCAGTCGTGATCTCTTTCGAATACTTTCGCTTCAACCTCTCCGCTGATAGCTGGATGGGCGTGAGCGGATTCTTGATCTCATGGGCAATGCGCCTTGCGATGTCTGCCCACGCCGTATTGCGCTGCGCTGACACGAGATCGGTGATGTCATCAAAGGTCAATACATAGCCATGTTGCGCGTCTTCCGCCCGTTCCGTGGTGATGCGCGCCACAAAACTCAGGTCACGGCCCTGCAACTGGGTTTCCACCTGCCCCTCGGCAAAACCCGAGGGCCGTGATTTCGCCAGTTCAAACAAGGCTGCAAACTCCGGCAACGCCTTGGAAAAAGGTTCACCCAGCAAGGCATTTTCTGGCGCGCCCAGCAAGTTGAGCCCAGACCGGTTCGCCAAGGAGATTTTTTCATCAGGCCCGATGCCAATGACGCCAGCACTCACGCCTGCAAGCATGGCTTCGGTGAACCTGCGGCGTTGATCAAGCTGATCATTCGTCTTGATAAGCTGGTCACGTTGCTGGCCCACCTGATCAGTCATGAAATTGAAGGTGCTGGCCAAGGTATCAAGATCACCGATGCCCGCAAGCGTGGTCACCTTTGCAGAAAAATCTCCTTGCGCCACGCGCCGCGAAGCATCCAGCAAGCGAACAATGGGGGCCACGAGCCTGTCAGAAAACCATAGTCCAATCCATATTGCCGCCAACAGGAAAACAAATGCCACTACAGCATACATCAGGGCAAACGTGAGTTGCACGCCGACGCGCTGTCCCAGCAGCTTGTCGTATTCTGCCTTGGCCTCGCGCGTCTTGGTCAACTGGTCAATAACAGCGGGAGGGATCACCCGATATACATAGAGGTATTCGGCTTCAAAAGCAGGCAGTTTGATGAGCGCCCGAACCAGATTCCCTCCTGCCCCCGGCGGAATAAGAATGAGATCACCTTTGTCGGCCCGCGCAATCAGATCTGCCGAAGGCGCAAAAAATTTTACCTTCTCATTTGCTGTCACGTTTGCGTCAATTTTTTTATGCACCGCATCGAACACGAAAGCGCCCACCAATCCACGCAGCGCGGCATGACGTGCCACCCGCCGTACGAATTCGGCCCGGTCGGTATCATACATCGTTTTCTGCTGGTTGAGGTCGGCGGAAATATTAGCCACGTCGGCACGCGTCGCTTCAGCCGTATTGCGAATATATTCTTCAGCCACGGTGACTGCAGAATTTACAATCGCCTGGGTGCGCTCGGAGAACCACGTATCCAAACCACGGTTCAGCGTCACAGACGCAAAAACAGCCACCACAATTGCCGGAACAACTGCAATGATGCTGAAAAGGGCAATAAGACGGATATGGAGCCCCGCCCCGGCAGTACCTTTTTTGCGCTCGATAAATAGGGTTAGAACCTGACCGCCAATCATGGTGGCCATCACGACAAGTAAACCGGCATTGAATAGAATGAGATAGGCCGTAACCTCGGCCGTGGGTACGATGGGGGTAAGGCGGGTTTGAATAGCGAATGTGATGACACCACTAAGAATGCCAAGCGCTACAAGAGCGAAACCTGCCCAGCCCGTGAGCCTGCGAAGCTGGCTTTGCCCACGATTTTCAGATTTTTCCAACATACCCCGTCGATACACCATGACTGTTGCCTGAAATCAACACCAATAGTGGCATATTTACGACAGCAGCACTATTGGATACCACGCACACTCTTCACATTACGGCTTCGGAGTTTTGCACGCAACGTGTTGCGGTTGATACCGAGCAGATCTGCAGCGCGCAGTTGGTTGCCATTTGTGGCTACGAGACTGGCCCGCAATAAAGGCGGCTCGACTTCGGCAAGAATTCTTTCATAGAGCCCTGCCGGAGGCAATGCGGTGCCAAACGAGGCGAAATATTCTGACAAATAATTTTCCAGGAACTCCGCCGGCTTGTCAAATTCCGAGCCTGACGATGAAGATGGTTGTGAGGGCGATGCGGTTGCCAGCTCCCGCAAAACCGAAGACGCCGTGATAGTGTCATCGCTTTCCATCGCCATGAGGCGTTTAATCAAGTTCTCGAGTTCACGCACATTTCCCGGCCAGCGATAGGTCTGCAATGCGGCAACAGCTTCGCTCGAAATTTCCTTGTGAGGCAGGCCTTCCACTGAGGCGCGTTCCAGAAAATGGCGCACGAGGTCAGGCAGATCTTCCAGCCGTTCCCGCAGAGCAGGAATTTTCAGAGGCACGACATTCAGCCGGAAGAACAGATCCTCCCGGAATTGCCCCTGCCCTATGAGCTGGCGCAAATCACGATGTGTGGCCGCAATGATTCGCACATTGGTCTTGATGGGAGATACACCGCCAACTGAGGTGTATTCGCTTTGCTGGAGCACACGCAGCAGTCTTGTCTGGGCCTCAAGCGGCATGTCCCCGATCTCGTCAAGGAACAGTGTGCCACCCTCCGCCTGTTCGAAACGCCCTGGCATGCGCGAAGTTGCACCGGTAAATGCTCCCTTCTCATGGCCGAACAACTCAGACTCGATCAATTCGCGGGGAATGGCAGCCATGTTGACCGCCACGAAGGCGCCCTTCCTCCTGCGCCCGTAATCATGCAGCGCGCGGGCCACCAGTTCCTTCCCCGTCCCGGACTCGCCCACGATCATCACGGTGAGATCAGTCTGCGTGAGCCGCGCGATGATGCGGTAGATATCCTGCATGGCAGTCGAACGGCCAACAATCGGCAAATTCTCGCTTGTTGAGGCTGTCCGTGATTGTGCGACAGGCGCTTTGGATGATTGCTCAAGCGCCTTGCCAACGGTCTGCACCAGGGCATTCAAGTCAAAGGGCTTGGGCAGGTAATCATAGGCACCACGTTCTGCCGCGGTAATCGCAGTCATGATGGTGTTCTGCGCACTCATCACGATGATAGGCAAGTTGGGGCGCAACTTCTTGATACGCGGTATCACGTCGAACGCATTTTCATCCGGCAGCACCACATCCGTCAGCACCACGTCACCCTGCCCTTCGCTGACCCAGCGCCATAGTGCAGTAGCAGTCGCTGTGGAGCGTACACTGTAACCTGCCCGGTTAAGTGCTTGTGTCAGAACAGTCCGGATGGCGCTGTCGTCATCAGCCAGCAATATCGTTTTCGCAGTCATTGACGTGTACCCCTGGTATCAGATTTGTCAAAAGATGATTGCCGTTGCATCGGCAACAACACGCGAAATGTCGTACCGCGTTCACGCGCAATGCATTCCACCATTCCCCCATGGTCACGCACAATCTTGGCAACCATCGCCAGCCCCAGGCCTCGGCCCTGGGGTTTGGTGGTAACGAAGGCATCAAAAATATGAGGTCGCAAATCCTCGGGCACACCAGCACCCGTATCATGCACGCACACTTCAAATGGCAACGACACGCGCTCTGTCGTTCCAGGCACGACGAGTTTTACCCCCGGCCTGAAAGCAGTGGTGAGTGTGATTTCGCCCTTGTCTCCGGAAATCTGTATGGATTCCGCTGCGTTCTTGGCAAGGTTCAGGAATACCTGAACCAGTTGGTCCTGGTTGCCAAGCACGGGTGGCAATGACGGATCATAATCCTCGCGTATCGTGGTTCTGTTGCCCATTTCTGCTGCAACAAGGTTTTTGACGCGGCCCAGTACAATATGGATATTGACGGGCGTTCTCTCCAGTGGGCGCTCATCTGAAAACACCTCCATCTGGTCCACCAGATCACGTATGCGATCTGTTTCCTCACATATGAGTTTCGCCAGCAACCTGTCACCGCTCTCAAGCGAAGGTTCGAGCAGTTGTGCGGCACCTTTGATGCCGGCCAGCGGATTTTTGATTTCATGCGCCAGCATTGATGCCATGCCTGACACGGAGCGTGCTGCACCCCTATGGTTCAGTTGCAAATCAAACTTCTGCGCCATGGAGCGTTTGAGCAGGGTGAGAACAACAAACCGCCGGTCATCATTCACCAAAGCGGTCTGCAAATCCACAATCCGCTCGCCTCCCATGCGCGGCGTGCCAACACCCACCGAGTACTCGTTCATGATACTGGAGGTTTCCCGAACCTGCTTTACCACATCCAGCACTGGGCTGGAAAACGGCATGGCTTCTTCCAGCTTGTGACGCGCGAGCACCGTGGAAGAAGCCTGGAAGAAATCCTCTGCGGCACTGTTGGCAAAGCAGATGGTATTTTCTTCGTTCACCATGATGACCGGATTAGGCAGGGCATCAAAGATCGCGCGCAAGGAAGGAAGTTCCTGCATCAAGCGGCCTCCACTTCTTTGCATTCCAGGCTTCCGTAAAGCGCTGGAATGGAACCCGCGACATGTTCATTATCGCGCGATGTCAACAGGCGCTGCCGCCACACCGCAGCTTGCGCGGCTGAAAGATACCCTCGCTCTTCCAAACGCTGGATTGTCCAACCCAAATGCTTTCTCGCCGTCCTGTTACCGAGTTCGGAGCCGTAGTTAGCCAATATTTGCTGGTGATGGTCGGCAACGATTGCCATTTCGGCAGCAATACTGGGTTCCTCGATACCGCTTCCGGGCTCAAGTTGGTTCGCAACGACTCCAGGCCACCATGGCCTGCCATAGGCCCCTCGCCCGATCATCACACCGTCAGCGCCCGATGCAGCCATCATCTGGCGGGCATCCGTTGCGGTAACACCGTCACCATTGGCAATGAGCGGTATGCGTATACTGTCGCGCACCGCGCGAATGGCCGACCAATTCGCTGTGCCACCATAGAACTGGCAACGTGTGCGGCCGTGAACAGTTATCATTTGCACGCCTGCAGCTTCGGCGCGCCGCGCCAATTCAGGAGCATTCAGGGATTTATCGTCCCACCCAAGCCGCATCTTGAGCGTTACAGGGACAGCGACAGCTTTCACGGTCGCTTCAATCAGGGTCAAAGCATGATCAAGGTCGCGCATCAAAGCCGAACCCGAAAGCCCGCCCGTCACCTGCTTGGCGGGACATCCCATATTGATGTCAATGACGTCCGCTCCAAGGCCTTGGGCAACCCTCGCTCCTTCACCCATCCACCGCGCCTCACGCCCCGCAAGCTGAATGACAAAAGGCTTTATCTTGATGCCACCCCGCGCCCGGCGAACCATGTCAGGCCGCTCCCGCACCAGCTCCTCGCTGGCCACCATTTCTGAAACAACGAGGCCTGCGCCATGCGCATGCGCAACAGCCCGAAATGGCTCATCCGTCACCCCCGAAAGAGGTGCTAGAAAAACCCGATTTTTTGCCTGTACGTTCCCAATTTTGATGCTCATTTTTTAGACACAATTTTTTCTCGCATAATTTATGTGCAGATTAGACTTATGCTGCACTGCGTCAAGGGCTTTCATTGCTCCCCTACAGCAAGGCTGCTAGACGAAAATCATGTCGGTTGCTGTCGTCATTGTTGCAGGTGGGTCCGGTCTACGCGCTGGTGGCGAACTGCCCAAACAATACCAGCTCTTGGGCGGCAGACCCGTATTATGGTGGACGGTGCAAGCCTTTGCAAACCACCCCGGAATATCGCATGTACAAACCGTAATTGCAGCAGAGCATGTCGATTTATTCAAATCGGCTACCGCAGGCCTCAAGATTGCCCTGCCGGTGTTCGGTGGCCCGTCCCGCCAGGACTCATGCCGTTTGGGCATTGAAGCCTGCACTTCCTTCGACAAAGTTCTCATTCACGATGCAGCCCGCCCCTTCGTATCCGCAGATCTCATCAGCCATGTCATTGCCGAACTCGACCGGTTCGAAGCGGTAATGCCTGGCCTCCCCATTGCCGAAACATTGAAACTGGCGCCCGGCGGACTTATCGAAAGTACGGTTGACCGCCGTAGCCTTTGGGCAGCTCAGACACCACAGGGCTTCCACTGCGCAGCAATTCTCGGCGCCCATCGGGAAGCCCATCTGCAAAGGCTGGAAGGCCTTACGGACGACGCGGCGGTGGCGGAGAAGTTCGGAATCAAGGTGCGGGTCATTACGGGCCGCAGTGCCAATTGCAAACTGACAACGGCCGAAGATATGAAAAACGCAAATCGCGACGTCTCATTGGAGCAGTTTCATGCCCGCCCCGATATTCGCATGGGACAGGGCATAGATTTCCACGAATTCGAGGCAGGTGACCATGTCATCCTCTGTGGCGTGAAAATTCCACACATGAAAAAACTCAAGGGTCATTCAGACGCCGACGCAGCCATGCACGCGCTGACTGACGCAATACTCGGAGCCTTGGGTGAGGGCGACATTGGCACCTTCTTTCCGCCCAGTGATCCGCAGTGGCAGGGTGCCGCATCTTCCATTTTTCTTACCAAGGCTGTGGACCTGCTGCTGGCACGGAACGGCATTATTGCGAATGTCGACCTCACGATATTGGCTGAAGCCCCCCGCATTGTGCGCCATATCGCCGCCATGAAATCCGTGCTTTCGCCGCTCCTCCACATTTCTGTCGATCGCATCGCCATAAAGGCAACGACAACGGAAAAGCTTGGGGCTATTGGCCGTAGTGAAGGTCTGGCAGCATTTGCCATAGCGACAGTGCGCCTGCCATGACGCCAGACTTCCTGGCGCGCGCCGCAAAACTCCTCGACCTGTGCAGAGCACGGGACGTCAAACTCGCAACCGCCGAAAGCTGCACCGGAGGCTTGGTCGTGGCGCTCCTCACTTCCGTTGCTGGTTCATCAGACGTGGTGGAATGTGGTTTTGTAACTTACTCCAATACCGCCAAACAAACTGCCCTGGGTGTTTCTTCCGAAGTTCTCCAGAACCACGGTGCCGTCAGCAAGCAATGCGCAATTGCCATGGCGCAAGGTGCCATCCTGCACTCACAAGCCACATTGGCCGTGGCCATCACGGGGATAGCAGGTCCCGGCGGCGGCACCACAGAAAAACCCTTGGGACTCGTGCATTTTGCCTGCGCCACAAAAGCCGGAGCAACCAGCCATCGCCAGGAAAATTTTGGCGACATTGGACGTGATGGTGTCCGGATGGCATCGGTGGCCGTTGCAATGAGCATGCTGGAGAATCAGCTGGAATAAAGCGTTCTGGCCCGAGCCTCGAAGGCGCTCATGATTTTTCGCACAACGGCATCAAACATGCCCCCCATGAGCATTTGCAGCATATGGCTCTTCATTTCATAATCAACGTTGAATGTGATATCCGAAGCCTTGGGACCAAGCCCGGTGATTTGCCAGCTGGAAATCAGGCGTTTCACCGCCTTCCCCGTTGAAACAGTGCTCACAAGCAGGTTCTTCTTGCTGGTTTCCACATGACTGGAAAATTCTTCCTGGATGCGCAAGGGATGATAAGCCACGACGATATCGGCATGGAAGCTCTCCTGACCATCGCCCACGACTTTGCGTCCCCGCACTGTTGAACGCTCAACCAACGGCAGGAATTCCTTGTAGCGTCCGACGTCGGCAACTACGGAGAAAATCTGCTCAGGAGAAAACTCTAGGCGGCGTGTGACGGAATATTTCGGCAATTCGTCAGTGTCCGGAGCTTTTAAGCCGCGCTGCCCTGAGGCGCGCAAAATCATCACCCGCATGGTGCGAAGACCGTGTCAGCGGAGAAGATGCCACCATGAGAAATCCCTTGGCATAAGCCACGGTCTCATAGGCCTTGAATTCATCCGGCGTCACAAACCGGTCAATGGCCGCATGCTTGCGGCTTGGCTGCAGATACTGCCCGATGGTGATGAAGTCGATATTGGCAGAGCGCATGTCGTCCATGACCTGCATCACCTCTTCGCGGGTTTCACCCAGCCCCACCATGATGCCGGATTTCGTGAACATGGAACGATCCAGTTCCTTCACGCGCTGCAGCAGCCGCAGGGAATGGAAGTAACGGGCACCCGGACGGATTTTCAGATAAAGCGCCGGCACGGTTTCTAGATTGTGGTTGAACACATCGGGTTTTGCTTCAACAACCTGTTCCAAAGCCCCGTCTTTTTTTAGAAAGTCCGGCGTAAGAACCTCGATTGTCGTGGCAGGTGCGGCTTCGCGCGTTCGCAATATCACGCGGGCAAAATGCGCCGCTCCGCCGTCGGCCAGGTCATCCCGGTCAACCGAGGTAATCACGGCATGCGAAAGGCCCATGCGGAATATTGCATCCGCTACTTTTTCCGGCTCATTTTCGGTGAGGGCTTCCGGCATTCCCGTTTTCACATTGCAGAATGCGCAAGCTCGTGTGCATGTATCGCCCATGATCATGAAGGTCGCGTGCTTCTTGGACCAGCATTCGCCAATATTCGGACAGCCCGCTTCCTCGCACACTGTAACCAGCCCGTTCTCGCGCACAATTTTCTGTGTCTCGGCATAAACGGCAGAGCCCGGCGCCTTCACCCTGATCCAATCCGGCTTGCGCAGGAGTGGCGTATCAGCCTTGTGGGCCTTTTCGGGGTGGCGCGGTCGAGGCAGCGTGTCGAGAACGGTAACCATCAGCTAAGCGCGGCCACGAACAACCTTCAGCACCAGCAGAAGGATGACAGCACCCACCACCGAAACCAGAAGATTGCCCCAGAACCATCCCTGGAACATTTCACCCAAACGGAGGCCAGCAGCATTTGCCAGGAAACTGCCGATGAATGCACCGACAATACCCACGATGATGTTCATGATCAGCCCCATATCGCTACGGGTAAGCTTCTCGGCGATCCACCCCGCTATGGCACCAATCAGGATCGTGCCCAAAATGCCAACACCGCCACCCAAGTCCATCAATGCATTCATGTCTGTTCTCCGTCAAAATCAATTGTCATTACGTGAGGACCAACATAGTCGATCCCGCATCCAATATCGAGTCATCTACATATGGATAACGCGACCCTGTGAATCCAGTACGCTTTCATGCATCATTTCAGAAAGCGTGGGATGCGGGAATACGCTATGCATCAGCTCTTCTTCCGTGGTTTCCAGGCCCATGGCCACAACAAAGCCCTGGATCAGCTCGGTAACCTCAGCGCCTACCATATGTGCGCCCAACAGGCGCCCGGTCTTGGCATCGAATATGGTTTTGACCAGCCCCTGATCCTCACCCAGGGCTATGGCCTTGCCATTGGCCAGAAATGGAAACCGTCCGACTTTGAGGTCAAATCCAGCGGCTTTCGCCTTGGCCTCGGTGAGACCAACAGAGGCAACCTGCGGATGGCAATAGGTGCATCCGGGAATTTGATCCTTGTTCATGGGGTGCGCATCCAGACCCTTGATTTTCTCAATGCAGATCACGCCTTCATGTTCTGCCTTGTGCGCCAGCATCGGGGGACCAGCCACATCGCCGATCGCGTAGATGCCGGCAACGTTGGTGCGGCCAAAACCATCAACGACGACACACCCCTTTTCGGTTTTGACCCCGAGCCCTTCGAGCCCCAGGTTCTCAATATTGCCGATCACGCCCACCGCCGAAATAACCCGGTCAACAGTGAGTTCACTCTTGCTGCCGCCCTGTTCAATAGTCGCGGTCACATTGCTATTGGTTTTCTTCAGCCCGCTGACTTTTGCTCCAAGCCTGAATTTTATCCCCAGTTTTTCAAGCTGCTTCTGCGCAATCCTGGAAATCTCGGCGTCTTCCACCGGCATGATCTGCTCTACAATTTCGACCACTGTTACGTCCACGCCCATGGCATTATAGAAAGACGCAAATTCAATGCCGATAGCACCAGAACCAACCACCAGCAGGGATTTCGGCATTTCAGCCGGAACCATCGCCTCGAAATACGTCCACACCAGCTTCCCATCACCTTCCAGTCCTGGCAGTACCCTGGGCCTGGCTCCCGTCGCAATGATGATATGTTTGGCCGTATAGGTCCCCGTTTCAATGATGCCGCGCGGAATGGGAGGTTGGGGCTGCATCGGCACCTTGGTGGACTTCGTGACATTGACTTCGCCCGGCTTGGAAATCTTGGCCTCTCCCCAGATCACTTGCACCTTGTTCTTCTTGAGCAGCCCCCCAACACCGGTGTTGAGCCGCAAGGATACGCCACGCGAACGTTGCACCACCGCTTTGGCATCAACTGAAATCTTCTCCGCTCCAAGCCCATAATCCTTGGCATGCTTCATGTAGTGATAGATTTCCGCAGACCGCAGCAACGCTTTTGTGGGAATGCAACCCCAGTTCAGGCAAATGCCACCCAGATGTTCCCGCTCGACAATCCCAACCTTGAAGCCCAGTTGCGCCGCCCGAATGGCTGTCACATAGCCGCCGGGACCAGAACCAATGATCAGAACGTCAAAATTATTGTCGGCCATGTCAAATTCCAAATATCTTTTTTACAACCGGCACAAGTGCCGCCCCAATGGCCCGTGTATTGGCCGCATCCAGATGCCCGCCATCAGCCTTGTCACAAACAGCGACACTTCCCGCATCAAAGAAATGCACACCCTGCTCTTCCGCCACCCGCGCGTAATGCTTGGCAAACAGTTTGGACTCGGCAATTGCATGCCCCCAAAGCTCGTTGAACCATTCATCCTCCGTCTTAACCAGCGAAGGCGGTGACATGATAAGAATTTCCGGTGCTTTGAAACCCTTGACGTAATCGGCAGTCCGCACAATCCGAATAAGCCGCTCCATCCCCATCGCCGCATCAAACGCGCGACAGCGGGCCGCAAATTTAATGTCATTGGTGCCAAGCATGATGATCACCAGATCAAGCGGTTGATGGCTGATCAGCAGCAACGGCAGCGCCACTGCACCATTGCGCGATTCAAACGTCGTTTCATCAGTGAAAACCGTCGTCCGCCCGTTCTGCCCCTCTTCAACCACGCGCGCCTTGCCATTCAGCCCGGCAGCCAGAACATTCGGCCATCGATCGTCGAACGCATGCCGCGCATCCTTCTGCGCCACAAAACCCCAGGTGAGCGAGTCACCAAATGCGAGTATGTTTTTCATACCAGCATCAGCCCCGGCTCCTCGATATACATCTTGAAGGCCTCGATCAGTTCCGCGCCCAGCGCGCCGTCAACTGCGCGATGATCCGTAGACAGAGTAACTGACATCAGCTGTTCGATCACGATACTGTTTCCACGCACGACAGGACGGCGTTCACCGGCGCCAATGGCAAGAATTGTGGCCTGCGGTGG
>JANMAE010000088.1:0-5188 GCA_031359445.1 Hyphomicrobiales bacterium
GCACCCCGGCAGCCCTTTACACTATTCCTTGATGACGTGCCAAACGCCGCCCATGCCGTCGCCGGCCGCGTCACCCTTCACCTTGTCGGCCTTGAAGAAGTAGACGGGCTTGCCGTCATAGGCCCACTGCATGGTGTCATCGGTGCGTTTCACCACGGTCCAGCCTTCGGTCAATTTAGCATTGGCCTTGGCGGCATAGGGCGGCCATTTCTTGGCGCAGTCGTCGTAACAGGCGGATACGCCGCCTTTATCCTTGTCAAAGACATAAAGCGTCATGCCATTCTTGGCGGTCACCATCCCGGCGGCCTGTGCGCCGATGGCGGATGTCATGAAGGCGGCGAGTGCGAATGCGGTGCGTGTAAGTACCATGGAAGCGCTCCTTGTTTTGGGTTTCCTCAAGGTCTGAGGTAGAGCAGGTAAACCTGTCTCTGTTCCCTTATAGGAGGCAGGCGATCACTTGGATCACCGGTGCCCGGCCATTTCAGGCGCTGCCGATGAACATGCCGGTGAGGAACACCAGGAACCCGCCAACCGCAATTTGAAATGCCGCCTTCCAGAAAGGTGTGTCCATGTATTTGTAGCGGATCCATGAAATGAGCCACAGCTCGATGAATACCACGGTGATCGAAATTCCCGTGGCGGTTTTGAAGTCGGAAATGAGATAGGGCAGTGTGTGGCCCAGCCCGCCAACAGCAGTCATGATTCCAGAAGCAAGTCCGCGGATCAGGGGCTGGCCCCGGCCGGTAAGCTTGCCGTCATCGGAAAGGGCCTCGGCAAGCCCCATTGAAATGCCCGCTCCCACCGACGCAGCAATGCCCACCAGAAATGTTTCCCACGTATTGCCCGTGGCAAAGGCTGCGGCAAAGAGCGGCGCAAGAGTTGAAACCGAACCGTCCATGAGGCCGACGAGGCCAGGCTGGATCACCTGCAGCAGGAACAGCCGGCGTTTGGTTTCACCTTCCTCGATCTTGATGTCGGCGGTCACATGCTTGATGCCGAGGCGGCCCGCCAGCGATTCATGGCCCTTCTCGGCCTGCGCAAGCTGGGTGAGCAGCTTTTTGACCTGCGGATCGTCGCTGCGCTCGGCCGATTGGACATAGAACCGGTAATTTTCAAGTTCAATTACTTCAGCCCGCTTGCGCATTTCTTCGAGATTGAGCTTGTTGATCATCCACGCCGGCTTGTGCTTCACAAAACCGTTGACCTCGGCGCGCCGGATCAGCGGGATGAAATCGCCAAACTTCCTCTGGTAAAGCTTGGTCAGCCACTCACGGTGCTGGTGTTCTTCCTCCGCCATCTCCATGAAAACCTTGGCTGATGCGGGGTAGGATTGCATCAGGTCATTGGCAAAACCCATATAGGTGCGCGCATCGTCATCCTCGCTCGAAATGGCCAGCGCGATGATTTCCTGTTCGGTGAGATCGGAGAAACTTTTCATGAGCTCAGATTAGAATAGTTCTAAACTGTGGTCTAGGCCAAAATTCAGTTCTCATCCATCTTCAGCGCCGCGATGAAGGCTTCCTGCGGGATTTCCACCTTGCCGAATTGGCGCATCTTCTTCTTGCCTTCCTTCTGCTTGTCCAGAAGCTTCCGCTTGCGGCTGATGTCGCCGCCATAACACTTGGCGGTCACATCCTTGCGCATGGCTGAAAGCGTTTCGCGCGCCACGATCTTGCCGCCGATGGTGGCCTGAATGGGAATCTGGAACATGTGGCGGGGGATCAGCTCTTTCAGCTTTTCGCACATCACCCGGCCACGCTGCTCGGCGCGTGCCCGGTGCACAACCATGGCCAGCGCATCAACCGGCTCCGCATTCACCAGGATGCCCATGCGCACGAGGTCGCCTTTCTCATAGCCGATCATCTTGTAGTCGAAGCTCGCATAGCCTCGGCTGACCGACTTCAGGCGGTCATAGAAATCAAACACCACCTCGTTCAAAGGAATCTCATAGATCACCATGGCGCGGCTGCCCGCATAGGTAAGTTGCTTTTGCCGCCCGCGCCGGTCTTCACACAGTTTGAGTATGGAACCCAGATATTCGTCTGGCACAAGGATGGTGGCCTCGATCCACGGCTCTTCAATGGATTCGATCAGGGTTGGATCGGGCATGTCGACCGGGTTGTGCAATGTCTTCTGCGTGCCATCGCGCATGTTGATCTTGTAGATGACGCTCGGCGCCGTGGTGATGATGTCCACATTGAATTCACGCTCAATGCGTTCGCGCGTGATTTCAAGATGCAACAGCCCCAGGAATCCGCAGCGGAAACCAAAGCCCAATGCGGCAGATGTTTCCATATCATAGGTGAAGCTCGCATCATTCAGCCGGAGCCTGCCCATGGCCTCGCGCAAATCCTCGAATTTCGCCGCATCCACGGGAAAGAATCCCGCAAACACCACCGACTGCGCTTCCTTGAAATCCGGCAGCGCCTGAGCTGTGGGATTGCGCTCATCGGTCACGGTATCGCCCACGCGCGTATCCGCCACTTCCTTGATGGAGGCTGTGAAGAAGCCGATTTCACCGGGTCCGAGGCTTGCCACCATTTCCTTCTTGGGCCGCGAAACGCCCACGCGGTCAATCTGGTAGGAACCGCCGGTTCCCATCATCTTCACCCGCATGCCCTTTTTCAATTCGCCATCGATGATGCGCAGCAGCACCACAACGCCCAGATAGCTGTCATACCAGCTATCCACCAGCAGCGCCTTGAGCGGCTTGTTGCGATCCCCCTTGGGGGCGGGCAGGCGGTTGACAATGGCCTCCAGAACATCGGGAACACCAAGTCCCGTCTTGGCCGAAATCATCACGGCATCCGAGGCGTCGATCCCGATCACATCCTCAATCTGCTGGCGAATGCGCTCGGGCTCGGCCGCCGGCAAATCCACCTTGTTGAGAACCGGCACGATTTCATGATTGTTGTTAATCGCCTGATAAACATTAGCCAGCGTCTGCGCTTCCACGCCCTGTGAGGCATCCACCACCAGAAGCGAGCCCTCGCAAGCCGCAAGCGAACGCGAAACCTCATAGGCAAAATCCACATGCCCCGGCGTGTCGATGAGGTTCAGCACATATTTCTCGCCATTGCGCGCCGTGTAATCGAGCCGCACCGTATTGGCCTTGATCGTAATCCCGCGCTCACGCTCCAGGTCCATGGAGTCCAGAATCTGGTCCACCATCTCCCGGTCCGTCACCGCCCCGCAGAGCTGGATCAGCCGGTCCGCCAGCGTCGATTTACCGTGGTCAATATGGGCAATAATGGAAAAATTACGAATGTGGGAAATATCAGTCATGTCGCCGCGGTGTTTGGCACCGCGATGTGCAATGGTCAAGCAGACATCGCAACACGCAACGGGCCTGCACCTGGTTTCAGAGGCAGGCCCGCCGCAGGCGTTACAGGTTCATGAGGAATGTGAGGCTGGGAGAGAACATGTACTCGCCGCCCCGCATGGTGACGAAACCGGAAAATGCCACATTGTTGCTGGTGCCGGCACCCGGATCGTCCCATGCCTTTGGCAGCTTCTGGTCGGTGGCGTTGGCAGTACCCTGGCCGATCACAGGGTCGATGCCATGGGTGCCCGGAATGGGAAACGTCGCATTGTTGGCCCAGGTCTGCTGGGTAAACTTGAACTGCTGGGCGATTTTCTCATTGTAGGCCATGAATAGCAAACCAACGCCGCTTTTCGGCAAAAGCGGCTGCACCTTCGCCTTGAATTCCGTCATGGATTCAGACTCCGGCAATTCATCAGGATGGGTCTCCCGCTTCACATCCTCGAACGGAATGCCGCGCCGCGCCATGAGGTGCTTTCGTTCATTGGGTTCAGGTTCAGCACCGCCGCTCCCGCGCGGATTGACCTTGCGTACATGGGCGTGGAACGGGCAGCGGCTTCCTGGATCAACCTGGTAGTTGAAATTATTGGCAGGAACGCCTCCGCGCGCCGTGTCAGATAGGGTCACCGGCGTTCCATCCTCGAAACGGCCGACGATCATTGCTCCGGCAAGTTCACGCGCGTCTTTCTTGAGACCCAGCACGTCGGCCACCTCCTGTTCGCGTGTCTTGAACCCGCGCACCGCCTGTTCAAGTTTGCGGAATATGAACAGGCTTCCGAAGCTCACGGCATCTGTCGTTCCGGGATCCTTCACCAAGGCAGTGCTCAGCGGAAAGGCTGGGTCCCATCGCGATGTGCCTGCGGTTGCAATTTCCCGCTCAATATCTTCAAACAGCATGAGCGGCTGGCTGCGGCCATCAACATAGCCAAAGTTTTCAATGCCCTCGCCAACGGCATTGCGCAACGCCCTGCCATGTTGCGTGTGGACAATCTCGCCGCCCGCATCGACGATCAGTTCCTTGATGGAGGCAGCAAGTCGGGCTGTTTCGCTGTCAGTGGTTGCCGCGGCAATGACCACACCGTGAATGTCACCGCGGAAATGGGCCTCCCAGTCATTGACCGGAGGATCATGCAGCGCACTTCTGCTGGCGGCCGCCTTCATTCCGTCCCTGAAATCAGGATCAGTGGGAGCGCTCGTCGCCATGCCGAGCGCTTCATAGCCCTTGAAGGAAAGCGCAAGATGCGTAAACGGCCCGCCATCCTTGTGGGTTGCGTGGAATTCTTCGGTATCAAGCAATTGACGCATGGCGCTGGTCAAGTGATAATTCGCCAGCTTTCGAAGCATGCGCTTGGATTCACGTTTCTTGGCAGGATCAAGTTTGAAGAATATGTTGGCGGTGAAATCGCGGCCATGTCCCTTCAGGATATTTCCCTGAAGGTTTTGCAGCATGGCCACTTCATCCTTGTCGGCTTTTTTCCACGACAGCGGTGCAGTGAGGTTCACAGGCATGGTTCGACCCCTACTTTGAAAGCTGGCAATCACCAGCGGAAGCCGTCCCGCATTTCACGCTATAGAATTTTGCAACTTTCACAAGCAAAACGTGATGATGTGATGTGTATTGGAGTTTGTAAGCAACTGTGAAGCATGCTGTTGAAGGTTGCGATAAACGCATATGCTTTTGACCACCACTTGTTCCCACATACATTAAGACGAAGGAATCTATCTCTTGACAAACATTCCTATATATGACTATATCCCTCGTGACTGTTCCAGAGGAGGGGGCGATGTCGACAGCGTCTCGAAATTGTGGATCAGTGTGCAGCGCTTGCGGGCGAAGGTGTAACGCGCCTTTCGCTCCCGGGAGCT
>JANMAE010000110.1:0-19129 GCA_031359445.1 Hyphomicrobiales bacterium
CCAACGGTCATTGCATTACTTTATGACGGCATCCCTTGAACGTACCGTCGTCAGCGCCACCACCAGAATGATAAAGATGCCGTAGACCAGACTCTGTGCCTGGGCGCCGAGTCCCATCGCCTGAATGGCAATGGGCACGAAGCCAACTGTCAGGCCTCCAAATACCACGTTCAGCGGGTTGGTCTGGCCACCTGAAATCGAGGTGCCGCCGATAAGAGCAGCCGCAATGCCGGGGAGCAGCAAATCGCTGCCAAGGCCGCTCGCCGATGCTGACCCTGCCTGCGCCACGATGCTGAGACCGGCAAGCCCACCCATGAAACCTGAAAGCGCATAGGTGATAATACGAACCCTGCGGGTTGGAACAGCAGACAGTGTAGCGCCCAACTCATTTTTGCCCATTGCAGTCATGTTCTGGCCCAGAATGGTGTAGCGCAGCACAGCCCACAGGATGAAAGCCGCGATAATGCCAATCCAAAAGGTCAGCGGCGCGTTGAATATCTGCTTTTCGAACAACGTCGAAACAAGTTCGCGATTCTCGCTCACGTAGATTGTGTCCGCACCGCTGACGACGAGTGCAGCTGTTTGCAGAATGGCAAGTGTGCCAAGTGTGAGCGCGAAAGATGGCACCTGTGCATAGCCAATCACCGCACCGTTGACCGCGCCAATTATGGTGACAAGCAAAAGAATCAAAACAAACGCGCCGACGCCAAGCGGAGGCAATGCGAGTGCCAGCAGAAGCGCTCCCAACAGTGCAATGGCTGCGTTCGACAAGTCAATTGAGCCGATGTTCAACACCATTGATTGACCAAGCGCCAGAAACATGATCGGGGCTGCCGTTGCAGTGGCGATGGAAATGCCAAGTGCACCGAGGTAGTTGGAATTCAGGACCGATACGCCGAGCAACATCGCAACAAAAACCAAAGGCGGCGCCATTGCGCTCCAAGAGATTTTCCCGCCAAATCTGACGGCTGCTGCCTCGCCTTCGCTGATGCTCGGTTTACTTGGATTTTCCAAAGGGCTTCCAGTCACGTCTGTCATACCATTTCTGCTACAATGTCTTGAACGGTCAAATTGTTTTTGGTCCGCATGTCATGGCGCGCGGAAACTTCACCGTCGCGCATTACAATAATCTCGTCAGCCATTTCAATCGCTTCCTCGATTGTGTCAGGAAGCAAAATGACGGCCGCGCCATTCTCGCAAGCGTTGATAATCTCTGCGTTCACCGTCTGGGCAGCGCCGACATCAAGACCGCGCAAGGGATGATCAAGCAACAGCACGTCGGTGTAGGGCGAGTTCAACCATTTTGCCAAAACAACCTTCTGCTGGTTGCCGCCGGAGAAATTGATAAGTGGTTTTGAAATTGCGTTCGGCCGCACATCAAGTCTGTCAAACCAGCCTTGTGCTGCTTCTGCCAATTTCCTGAGCTTGAGAAACGGACCCGAAGCACCATCGCCTTGATAAACCAAAGCGACATTGCGGGTGGCCGACAAGCCGGCAATCATGCCTTCCACCTTGCGCTCTGCTGGAAGGTAGGCAAGACCAGCCTGAACAGCCTTCCGGATCGACCAGCGCAAAACCCGTTTGCCCTTCACGCCGATTGTGCCTGCGTCATAGGTTTCAGCACCGAATATTGCGCGCGCCACGGCTTCGCGACCGGATGCATTGGAGCCGACAAGGGCGATGATCTCCCCCGGATGGGCTGCAAATGAAATGTTCCTGAATTTGCCTTTGCGGGCGAGTTCATGCACTTCGATTGCGGGTTTTGCGCCTTCGGTAAAGCGCTTTCGAATGGCATGTGCGGTTTGGGATATGCCGCCAGCCATGTCCCGGAACAGGTCCTCCTTCGTCACTTCGCTGGTCTTCTTGTCGCTGACTATTCTGCCGCTCCGCATCACGACAACGCGGTCACAAATCCGCATGATTTCATCCAGGCGGTGCGAGACAAAAATGACACTGGCAATGTCTTTCAGTTTTTGGATTTCGCGTTCCAGCACAGCGGTTTCAGTTTGTTCCAGAACAGCAGTCGGTTCATCCAGAATGATCAGGGGTGTTCCGGTCATGTTGGGATCAATTGACACAGCACGCGCGATTTCGACCATCTGACGGTCAACAAATGAAAGGTCGCTGACCCGCGCAGTCGGGTCGAGGTTCACACCGATTTTTTTGAGTGCCACGGTGCATTCGCTGTTTACGCGCGCCCAATTTTTGAATCCAATACGACCTGAGTTGCGCTGGTCGAGGTTTTCGGCAACAGTCAAATTCGTGAACAATGACTGTTCTTGATGCACCACGCCAACTCCTGCCTGGACAGCGTCGTTCGGGCTACGGAATGTCACGGGCACGCCGTTGATTTCCATAGTCCCGGCGTCCGGTTGTTCAACACCTGAGAGGATTTTGAGCAGTGTGGATTTGCCGGCACCGTTTTCACCGACCAGGCCAATGACTTCACCCCGCGTGATTTCAAGTGAGATGGATCTGACAGCGCTCACGTGGCCGAAGGTCCGGCTGATATCTTTGAGCTTGAGTACGGTTGGAGCAGCCATGATCATTTCGCAATCTTCAAAATGCCGCGATCAGGGCGCGCCACAGCAACAATCGCTGCAATGAGGATGGCGCCGAATACGCCGGACTGATAGCTGGGATTTACGCCCGCAAGCACGAGACCATTGTTCAACATGATCAACAGGAAAACACCCGTTGCTGACCGCATGATGCCGCCCTCGCCGCCACTCAATGCAGTACCGCCAATGACGGCAGCGGGGATGACGGTGAACAGTTGCCCGGAGCCAAGATCGGGTGAACCTGAGCCCAGTTGCATGGTTGCAAGAATTCCAGCGAGTGCGCTCAAACCCCCGGCCAGTGTAAATGCAATGATTTTAATCGTGTTCACTGGCATTCCGGTATTGCTTGCGATGGACTCGCTATTGCCAATTGCCATTACACCACGACCAAAATGGGTATAGCGACTGAGCAGAACACCTCCACCAAGCACAACGATGGCGAGCCAGAATGCATTGGGCACTCCAACTGACAATTTCGTTGGCCAAGCCATCAGCACATTGCTTTTCAGGCTGGGCAACATGGCGTCACCATAAAGTATGATCCCGATACCAAGACCAATATACCATGTACCCAAGGTCACGACGAATGAAGGAACTTTGATGAGTGAATGAAGCGCTCCTGCGAGAAGTCCAAGTGCCAGGCCGATGCCGATGGCGATCACCCAGGCCCAAATACCGTAGTCAGTTTCAAGCCGGGTATTGGCCGACAGTAAAATCCAGGCCATGCCTGAAGCACCCATGACACCTTGAACGGAGAGGTCGATTGACCCCAATTGAATGACAAGCGTTGTGCCAACAATGATGATCAAAGGAATAGCAACCTGAAACAGAATGTTGCGGAAATTTTCGAGGCTTCCAAATCGCGGATTGAGAAAGGTGAAAACCACGGCGAGCACGACCATGGATACGATGAGGGCGGCAGGGCCTTTCCACTCTTTTGGCACGTTCAATTGCATGGTTGCGGGTCTCGGGTTGTGATATTGAAGTGCTGCGTCTTTCAAAGTGCTTCCGGTCGGGACGATTGGCCCCGACCGGCGTATCAGATATTGCCGATTTACTTTGGCATGACTTCCGAGCCGCCGCCGTCCAGCGGCATGGGTTCTGCGGCCCAAGGACCGACTTTTTCAAGCTGTTCGATGAACTTCGCTGGGGCATCAGCCTCATCGTACTTGAGGTAGTCCTTGTAGTTTGACGGTGTAAGGCAGCTCAGCTTGAACAGGCTTTCGCGCTTTTCAAGGGGTTGGGCGCTCGGGTCCAATTGGCCGCTTGCTGCCAGATAGGCGGTGTACAGACCAACCGACGAGGCCATATAACCGCGGTGGAAGGTTTCACCGACAATGGCATTGCCGCCACGACCGGACTTGATATCTTCCAGCGTTGTTGGATAGAGGCCATCAGACGCGAACTTCACCTTGTCGAGAAGACCTGCATTTTCGAATGCCTGCATGGCACCAATCTGCATGCCATCGTCAGCGGCCCACACGCCGTTGATGTCGCCGCCGAACTTCACGATCAAGTCGCGTGCGTTCTTGGCACCCAACTGTGGATCCCAATTCGATGGACGCGAGTCGAGAATTTTGATGCCTGGATAGTTTTCCTTGATTTCAGCTTCAAAGCCAGCAACGCGGGTCTGGCTGGTCGTGGAGTCCTGAACGCCTGGCAGCATGACAACGCCGCCTTTGCCGCCGAGTGCATCACCAATGGCCTTGGCTCCGCAACGGCCTGAAGACACGCCAGGGTGTTTCTGGAAGGCAACGAAGTGATTGCCAACATCGGCGGGGTGATAGTCAGCGGGCTTGTTCCACCAGATGGTGACGAAGCCACCAGCTTTGCCAACAGCATCGACGATGGTTGGCGCGTCAGAGCTTGCGACGGTGTTGACGAACATAATCGGCTTCTTGCCGCTGGCCAACACTGCGAGGATGCTTGAAATTTCAGTTTGTGAAGAATTGTTGGAGTTCACAATTTCCAACGGGATGCCGAGCTTGGCGGACATCGCCTTGGCGCCCTCAATATTCGAAATCATGTAGGGGTTGGTGGTATTGATGACGGAGGCGACGAGCACCCATTCTTCTTTTTTGAATTCAGCTGCAAAAGCAGTGCCAGCCATACAGGCCAAGGCAACAGCAGCAACCAAAGTCTTTCCAAAGCGCCGACGGGCGTTTTTTGTAGTCTGTTTCTTATCCATGGTTTCCTCCAAAGTTGAATGTTAGGTTTCCGATTGTCTTTCGTGCAGACTGTTTTTCAAGGTTTGCACGCCGTCACGAAGACGCCTTTTCGGCAGCCTCGCTAATTCGAGAGATTTTTTGCGTTTATCGATCAAGGCTTTTCATAACGTCCTGAATCAGCGGCCACACGCGGGCTGCCGAAGTGTGGTCCATGTGTTCACGCGTTGAATGCAGGTCATAAAGATTGGTGCCAATGCCGATGGTATCGAGGCCAGCAATGCGTTGTGTGAACATGCCGAGTTCAAGGCTGCACACGGACACCAGCACGTCCGGCTCCTTGCCCATCACACGCTTGTAACTTTTTTTCGCCACCTCAAGCATGTGAGAATTTGGGTTCCACGGAAACTCAGGCGCGTCGAGGCCAATCTGTTTGGCTGTCACACCCTCGCCAGCCATATCAGCAATCAACATCAATTGGTCGAGCACGGCGTGTTTGCGAGACGTGACCGCGCTCGTAATGGTGCTGGTGATTTCAACACCCTTGCTGGTCGTGATCATGAAGCCGATGTTATTCGAGGTTTCCCAGTTTCCGGCAACTTCCAAGTTTTGGCTTTGGACACCATTTGGAAGCAGCAGGATGGCCTGTACCAATTGAGCCGCAGCACGGGTAGAAAGAACGCGCTCGAGCTTGGTGCCGGGGCGTTTGGTTTCGATCCGCATATCCGGATCAGCAATGCGGAATTCGCTCTTGATATCCGCAGCGAGTGCATAGACTGCTTTTTCAATTGCCGCTGCTTGACTAGCTTGCACCAGGATCAACACGTTGCCTTCAGCAGGAATCACATTGTTCTGCACACCGCCAGATATTGACGCGACCTGTACATCGCCAGTTTGCATCGCATGACGCAGCAAGCGTCCCACCAGTACGATGGCATTGCCACGTTCAAAATGAATGTCAAATTCGCAATGTCCGCCACGAAGCCCACGTACGTCTATCAGCAGCGCCACGCGATCAGTTGCGGCAGGCTGCCAATCCGCTGCAACATCAATGCGGCACGACACGTCACCAGAACAGCCTGCAAGCAGCTGCTTTTCTTCAATCCAGTTGAAGTCAATCATGCGTTTGCCGGATAATAGACTGATATCGACACCATCGCCGCCCACCTTGCCCATTTCTTCCATCGCCGTCATCACACACTCAAGCGGAGGATGCGGAATGTCGTTCGAGTCGAGCAGCGTCAGCATGTAGGAAATGCCGAGACCATTGTCGGCGCCCAGCGTCGTTCCATCAGCGCGGATAAAGTTGCCATCCAGCTTCAGCTTGACGCCTTGCGTGGCAAAGTCATGTGTCACGCCATCTGCGAGTTTGCAGACCATATCAAGATGGCCGTGCAGTATGACTGCTGGAGCTTTTTCGTAGCCCGGCGTTCCGGGCTTCTTGACAATGATGTTCTGCAACGCGTCACGGTGGAACTTCAGACCACGAGCTTCGGCGAATTCGGCGATCCAGTCGGTAGCTTGTTTTTCGTGTTGCGAGCAGCGATGGCGCGCGCTCAGCTCTTCAAAAAAATACATGACCTTCTTGGGTTCAATATTTTCCAGCAGTCTCACGTCATCCTCCCTGCAAGCTTGGTCAGTTCTAAGCAAAAGCAAGCCGCCTCCATGGTTCATCGGCAATTCCGTTCCGCCTTGCGCGGGCCGGGTCAGGCCGATTTTCCGTGGCGATCAACAGCTTTGGCGACTACTCCACTCAACACCCTTTTCCGTCAAGGACAGCCAAGGCGCAGTGCGCACTAAGCAATCTGTTCGGAATGGACATTCGTTTTTTTATTAAAATAAAAGTGCACTGTAATAGAACATTTGTCAAATTAAAAATACGAATGTTCATTACAAAGAAATGGGTCCTATTTCCATTTAGACAGGATATCTAAAGATTATTGCCTTAATACAGTATGATAGGATAATCTTCTTGACCATGAGAATTGCGACCCCTGTCAATTTAAGGCCTTTTATCGGAGTTCTGACAAAATTATCTCGAACTATTATGGCTTAAACTGAATATATATTCATGAAAAGTCAATGTCGGGAATCCCAAATCGTTACATGTGAATGACCCGGCCATAGGCATCAAGCACGCTTTCTTGCATCATCTCGGACAATGTCGGGTGAGGGAATACGGTGTGCATCAGTTCTTCTTCCGTTGTCTCCAAACCCATTGCCAAGACAAAGCCCTGGATCAATTCCGTCACTTCCGCTCCCACCATATGTGCACCGATGAGACGACCAGTCTTGGCGTCGAAGATCGTCTTGATCAGGCCTTGATCTTCACCCAGTGCTATGGCCTTGCCATTGGCAAGGAAGGGAAACTTGCCAATCTTGAGTTCGAACCCTGCGGCTCTGGCTTTGGCTTCGGTAAGACCAACGGAAGCCACTTGCGGGTGGCAATAGGTGCAGCCGGGAATCTGGTCGCGTCTCATCGGGTGGGCATCGAGGCCCTTTATTTTCTCGATACAGATCACGCCTTCATGTTCGGCCTTGTGCGCCAGCATGGGCGGTCCCGCCACGTCGCCAATGGCATAAATGCCTGCAATGTTGGTGCGGCCATAACCGTCGTTGACAATGCAGCCCTTCTCCATCTTCACGCCTAGGGCTTCGAGGCCGAGGTTTTCCACGTTGGCCACAACGCCCGCAGCGGAGATGACGCGGTCCACGGTGATGGTTTCCGATTTGCCCGCGGCTTCAAGTGTGGCCGTGACTGTTTCGGCCTTGCGATCCAGCTTCACGACCTTGGTGGAAAGCCTGAACTTGATTCCGTATTTTTCAAGCTGCTTTTGCGCGATTTTGCTGATTTCGGTGTCTTCCACCGGCATGACCTGATCCATGATTTCAACCACCGTCACGTCAACGCCCATGGCGTTGTAGAACGACGCAAACTCAATGCCGATAGCGCCTGAGCCGACGACGAGCAGCGACTTTGGCATTTTTGGGGGAACCATGGCTTCGAAATAGGTCCACACCAATTTGCCATCAGGCTCTAGTCCCGGCAATACGCGGGGCCGCGCACCTGTGGCGATGACGATGTGTTTGGCGGTGTACGACCCTGCCCCAAGCGTTCCCTTTGGAATGGGCGCTTGTGGCTGAACGACTGTTTTCTTGGTCTCAGCCACAACGACTTCACCGGGCTTTGTCACCTTGGCTTCGCCCCAGATGATTTGCACCTTGTTCTTTTTCAGCAGTCCGTTGACGCCCATGTTGAGACGGCCCGAAACACCCCGCGACCGCGCCACGACTTTTGCGGCGTCAAAAGTAATGTCCTTCGCCGACAAGCCATAGTTTTCGGCCTGCTTCATGTAATGATAAATTTCGGCCGAACGCAGCAGCGCTTTCGTCGGGATGCAGCCCCAGTTGAGGCAGATGCCGCCCAAATGTTCGCGTTCGATGATCGCGACCTTGAAGCCGAGTTGGGCGGCGCGGATCGCCGTGACGTAGCCGCCGGGTCCAGCGCCAATGATGAGAACGTCGAAGTTGTTATCAGCCATTTTTACACCAGCATTGAGATTGGATTTTCAATGTAACGCTTGAAGCAGGCAAGCACCTCGGCACCGAGTGCACCATCAACGGCACGGTGATCGGTGGAGAGTGTCACCGTCATGACAGTTGCTGGAACAACTGCTCCGTTCTCCACAACCGGGCGCTGGTCACCGCTGCCCACCGCAAGAATGGTGGCGTGGGGCGGATTGATTATCGCAGCGAAATCCTTCACGCCAAACATTCCCAAGTTAGAAATGGCCGAACTGCCACCATTGTATTCCTCGGATTTAAGCTTGCGAGTTTTTGCGCGGGTTGCCAGATCTTTCATCTCGTTTGAAATGGCCGAGAGTGATTTTGTCTCTGCCTTGCGGATGATGGGGGTGATGAGGCCACCCTCAATGGACACTGCAACGCCGATATCAGCGTGGGCGTGATGCAGCATGGCAGCATCCGTCCATGACACATTGGCCGCAGGCACATCACGCAGCGCCAAGGCCCAAGCCTTGATCACCATGTCATTGATCGAAAGCTTGAAAGACGGCGCACCGTCTTTCACGGGCGCTGCCTTGTTGAGATCGCCACGCAGTTTCAACAGCGCATCAAGGCGGCAATCAGCGGAGATATAGAAATGCGGAACAGTTGATTTTGACTCGGTAAGACGGCGAGCGATGACCTTTCGCATGTTGTCGTGAGGCACAAGCACTGCTCCGTTTTCCACGGGCGTTGCAGTTGCTGTTGGTGCCGACGCTTTGCTCACCACTGGTGCAGGCTTGGCGGCAAGTGCTTCCACATCTGCGCTGAGAACACGACCATAAGGGCCACTGCCCTTAACTGAGGAAAGTGCCACACCATTTTCTTTTGCCAACCTGCGGGCCAAAGGCGTTGCACGGATGTCTGATGTTGCACTGTTCGTGCTGGTTTCTACCACGGCTACGGGGGCTGCCTTGGCTGCCACTTCCACAACAGGTGCAGCCGGCTTTGACTGCACATGGTCAGTTGCTGTTTCACCAGCGGCGAAAATGTAAGCGATCACCTGGCCAATCGGAACATCGTCCCCTTCCCTGGCGCTGATCTGGCCAAGCTTTCCGGTGCCAGGCGATTCAACTTCCATTGCGGCCTTGTCAGTTTCAATCTCGAACAGCGGATCGCCCTTCTTGATCTCAGCCCCCTCAGCAACCAACCACTTGGAAAGGCGGCCCGTGGACATGTCCATGTCGACTTTGGGCAGAATGACTTCAATGGCCATGGCTTAGCGCTTTCCCTGCACCAGCGCACGCGCACTGGTGATAATGTCATTGACCTGCGGCACAGCGGCTTTTTCCAAATCCGGGTTATAGGGGATCGGACTATCAACACCACCCAAGCGCACAATCGGCGCATCCAGATAATCAAAGGCATCGCTTTCGGCGATCATGGCGCTGATTTCAGCACCCATGCCAAAGGCTTTCACCGCTTCATAGACGCAGATCAGACGATGGGTTTTCTTGACACTGGCGATGACTGTTGCGTGGTCGATGGGGCGGATGCAGCGAAGGTCAATGACTTCGACATTTATGCCCTCTACCTGCAAGGCAACCGCAGCTTCAAGCGACTTATGTACCATGATCGACGTTGCGACGATGGTCACGTCACGGCCTTCCCTTGCAACATGCGCCTTGCCAATCGGCACGGTGTAATAGCCTTCAGGCACATCACCTTTCATTTTGTACAGCAGCTTGTGTTCGAAGATCATCACCGGATCAGGATCAGCGACCGCTGCGAGCAACAGGCCTTTTGCGTCATGCGGCGTTGCGGGTTGCAACACCTTCAAACCAGGCACATGAGCCAACCAGGCTTCAAGGCTCTGGCTGTGCTGGGCAGCAGCACCAGTACCAGAACCCGCGGGAAAGCGCATGACCAATGGCACAGACACATCGCCACCCAGCATATAGCGCATCTTGGCGGCCTGGTTGACGATTTGCTCCATGGCCAAAGTTGCAAAGTCAGAAAACTGGAATTCAAAGATGGGCTTCATGCCCGTCATGGCCGCACCAATTGCAACACCTGCCCCGCCCAACTCCGAAATCGGCATGTCAATGACGCGGTCTGCGCCGAAGCGCTCGACCAAGTCGCCTGTCACCTGGAATGCGCCGCCATAAACGCCAATGTCTTCACCCATGAGGAATACGTTTGGATCGCTTTCCAGCGCGATGGCCATGGCTTCCTGAATGGCTTGCGAATAGCTCAGCTGACGTGGTTGCGTATCCATTAGCGTTGCTCCGTGTAGACGTCGTTGAGGACTTCGGTTATGGCTGGCGCTTCGCTGGCTTGTGCAAAGGCAATGCCAGCGGCGATTTCAGCATCTACTGCGGTGATGACGGCGGTGATGCCAGCTTGATCAATGACACCAAACTGCATCAACTCAGCTTCGAACTTGCTGATGGGATCGCGGTTGGTTTTCCAGTCTTCAATTTCTTCCTTGGTGCGATAGCGGTTGCGGTCGCTCTTCGAATGGCCCCGGTGACGATAGGTTTTAGACTCAATCAGGGTTGGTCCCTCACCCCTTCTTGCGCGGTCAACAGCGTTGGACGATGCCTCGGCAACGGCAGAGAAATCATTGCCATCGACGACGACGCCCGGCATGGCATAACCTGCCGCACGATCCGCGATGTTGGCAACTGCTGTAGAGCGCGCTGACGATGTGGACATGCCATAGCCGTTGTTTTCGCACACAAACACAACAGGCAGTTTCCAGATGGCGGCCATGTTGAGGGACTCGTGGAAAGCACCTTCATTGTTGGCGCCATCACCAAAGAAACAGACAACGACCTTGCCGTTTTTTTGCATTTTGGCGGAAAGTGCGGCACCTGTTGCAATCGGAATGCCGCCAGCCACAATGCCGTTGGCCCCGAGGTTACCTTTGCTCACATCGGCGATGTGCATGGAGCCACCACGGCCTTTGCAATAGCCGGATGTCTTGCCGAAAAACTCCGCGAACATGCGGTCGACTTGCGCACCCTTGGCGATACAATGGCCATGGCCGCGATGGGTTGAGGTGATCTGGTCAGCTTCGGTCAATGGCATGCAGATGCCAAGGGCGCTGGCTTCCTGCCCGATAGACAAATGCATGGTGCCGTGGATGAAACCACGCAGATAAGCATCCTCGGCACCCTCTTCAAATTTGCGGATGAGGTGCATCTTGTGCAACACCCCACGCAATTGCTCTGGCGTGTAATTGCGAATCGCAAAAGGCGCATTGGCCTGTGCGAATTTTTTCTTTTCGGTGGCAGTGGGCATGGGTGTGTTCCTTAGTGTCCGTAAACCAGCTTGTCCTGGCGGGCGCGCAGTTCGGCGATTTTCGAATCTGCTGGCACCTGGACATTGGCTGTGGTGATGAGTTCGCCTTTGGCGATGGGCTTGATGACTTTGGCTTTGTGCAACAGGCCGCAGGGAATGGCGTGTGCTGCGCGGGCGTCTGCTGCCGTCATGATCCAGGCGCGGTAACAATATTCACCGATGGCATCCAGCGTGTCGCCGGGTTTCAAATTTTTCTTGGCAACGGCTGCAACTTCAGCGCTTGGCTTGGCCAGCGGTACCATGTCGGGTTTGCCATAGAGCACCACTCGCGCACAGGTGAGCGGCACTTCAAGGGATGTCAGGTGATAAGGGCGATGGAACGTGAAGTAAGGGCCGTGGCCCATTTTCAAATCTTCCATGCGTTCGCTGAGACGGGGGTGAGACATATCGGCGACGACAAAAACACCAGGGGCGACACCCTTGCCGATTGTATAATCGACAACACCGACGCGAGAGAGAACGCCACCATCTTTCTTCGGCACTAAAACCTTTGAGAGTTGATCAAGTGTTGCCGATGGCCCGTGCATGCCCTGGCAATCGGGCACCAACCCAGTAGCATTGGCTATCGCGGCCATTTCTACCATGGTTTTAGAACCATCGACGAATTCGACGAGCATGCGCACATTCATGTTTCTGCGCTTTGCTTCTTCCGCATATTCATCGGGCGTGGCGTCGATGTTAAGCGGGTTATTCTTGCCCTTGCCTGCTGCGACAATGGGATGGCCCATCGCCGAGACAAACTCTATTAGCTCCATGCAAGATGATGGTTCATCGCCTGCACCCAGTGAATAGGTTACGCCAAGCCGCTTTGCCTCGCTGTTGAGATAAGCTCCAATGGTGATGTCGGCTTCGACATTCATCATCACGAGGTGCTTTCCCTTTTCCATGGCACGCAGACCAATAGCGGCTCCAACTTCGGGAACGCCCGTTGCATCGATCACAACATCAATCATGCCGCTGTTCAGAAGCAGGTTTACGTCATCCGTGACCGCAACCTTGCCCTGCTCCATGGCGCGGTTCAAGGCGTCTGCCGTTTTGGCTTCGGCCCAATGGCCTTCCTCACGATAAGCGATATCTACAGCCTTGCCAGCTGACGCAAGGCGGAGTTCCGAGATCGCGCCAATTTCGATGCCCGGCATGTGGGCCACTTGCGTGACAATATCCGTGCCCATTTCACCAGACCCCACAAGGCCAATACGGATGGGCTTGCCGCTGTCAGCGCGGGTTTGAAGGTCTCGTGCAAGACCAGTAGGAGACACATTGGTGGGCATGTTTTTTCCTTTTTCTTTTGCAGCGGTGTCGTGATCAATCGTTCATGACTGCGACTTTGATGGCTGAACCCTGTTCTGCAGTATCCAGAGCCAGCTTGATTTCAGACAGACCGAAGCGATGGGTGAGGAGTGACTTCATTTCAAGTTGACCACTGGCGATCATGCTGAGCGCTTTCGCGAACGTCAAACGCGTCAGGCCAAAGGCACCAGTGACGATCAGTTCATTGTAGTGAATAGCATTGACATCAAGCTCAGCCTGCTGGCCCTTTGAGAAGCCCGCAAACAGGCTGACGCGGCCCCGGTGACACACAAGACGAATGGCGTCATTTGCCAAAGATGGAACGCCGATGGCAACAATCGCAACATCGACTCCGATATCGCCGGTAGCAGATTTTACGCGAGCGAAAAGATCTTCCGTGCTTGGATCAATTGCAAAGTCTGCGCCCGCTTTGAGAGCTGCTTCGCGGCGAAATGTATTGAGCTCGCTGACGATGATCAGGCGAGCACCTGACAACCGGGCCAGCTTGATATGCAGAATGCCAATCGGCCCCGCACCAAGAATGGCGACGGTGTCACCCATTTTGACGCCAACACGCTCTTGCCCATTCATGACGCAGGCCAGTGGTTCGGCAAGCGCTGCTTCCTCGAAGCTCAATCCTTCTGGAACTGCAAAGACATTTCCGGATTTGACACCTGATGCAGGGATGCGCACATATTCGGCAAAAGCGCCATCGATCTCATAGCCCATGGCTGTCATGTTGCGGCAGAGGTTCTCCGCTCCTCGAATGCAATATTCACAATGGCCACATGAGAACTGCGGACAGACGCAGACGGCTTTTCCAACCGTAAATTGGGTGTTGCCACCAGAGTTGGCGACAACTCCTGAAAATTCATGTCCGAGGACTGAAGGGTAACGGATGCCGGTAGTTTTTTTGCCACGTAATATGCGGATATCTGTACCACAAACCGTAGCCGCTTTAACCTTGAGCAGAATGTCGCCAGCTTCAAGTTTCGGGTCAGCGATTGTGGTATAATTGACATTGTTGACGCTCAGCAAAACTCCGGCCTTCATACCGCTACTCCCGCTTTAATGGAAAAAAGCTTTTACCAACCTTATTGAACATTTATATTTCAAAAAGTCAATATGTTCATTGAATATAACGTAGCTGAACTCTTGCAAGCCAAATTTCCAATATTTTGCATGATTTTCTAATGGTTTATTGGCCTATTGCGTTTTAGAGACACCTCACTAAATTGAAATTTGACCAAAATTGATGAACAATTATATTTTAAAATTAATTAATGTCTGGACATAGCGTGTCGAGTTAATTAGAGTTTTACAAAATCTTCGGCTTGGGAGGTCGGCGAAATGGGTGCACAGCAGTTTGATTATGTTTCAATGGGTTTTTACACATTCGACTGTCTGGGCTGGCCGTTCACGGCTGTTCCCGCAGGAGGCGGCTGCTACAGTGTCGACGAAATCACGCTTGCTGTTTCAGGAGCCGCCGGCGTTGCAGCCATCGCTGCTTCCAAGATGGGTTTGACAACCCGTGCCATCGGTGGCCTCGGCAATGATCTAATGGGCGACTGGGTGCTGCAGCGCCTGAAAGATTTCAACGTTGACACCCAGATGATGCAACGCCAGCCCGGCTGGAAAACCTCATCGTCAATTGTGACGACACGCCAGGATGGTTCGCGCCCTGCCCTGCACATGACGGGTGCCACCAGCACCTTCGTTGTGGAGCCGGAGGATTTTGACAACGCCACCGATGCGAAGGTGTTTCACTTGGGCGGTGTTGGTTTGATGCATGCCATGGATGGCGCCTCAAACGCCAGCCTGATGAAACACGCCAAGGCGCGGGGCTGCATCACAACTGTCGATATATTCGCCGCAACAGCCGATGACCTGCCGGATGTTGCCGCAGTTCTTCCTTACACAGATTACTTCATGCCATCGATTGAGGAAGCGCGCGCCCTTTCAGGTATCGAAGACCTTGTGGGATGCACCAAATTTTTCCACGACCAGGGTGTTGCAGCCTGCGTGTTCACCTTGGGTGGAGACGGCGCTTACTACAGCCACAAGGACGGTACACGCTTCCACATTCCGGCTTACGACATCATCGTGAAATGCACATGCGGATGTGGCGATGCATTTGATGCTGGCTTTGCAGTGGCGCTGTGCAATGGTTTTGACCCTGAAACATCTGTTCGCTTTGCGCAGGCCACATCAGCTTTGAATGCGACTGGCCTTGGATCACAAGCAGGGGTGGAGTCATTTGAGCATACTTGGAACTTCATGAAGAACACGCCAACGCGGCTCTGAAGCTTTCGAACTACCAGCACTGCTGGACAATGAAAAAACCCGGGCGATGGTTCGCCGGGCGAGAGATGTCAAGACTGTCTCAAAAGGACAGTCTGGCAGGATCACGTTGGAAGCGGCAAATGCCAATCCTCGCGCGGTTGATTGTTGTAGTACGTTAACAGGAGGACACCCCATTAAGTTCAATACACTTGGCGCACTTGCTTGCGCCTCGCTCGCACTGACCTCAACCCTGGCACTTGCCGCTGGCCAGCAGGACCTCATTCAACCTGTCACCAAGGAACTCACCTTTGTGTTCATTCCAAAGGTCATTCACCCTTGGTATGATGTGGTGGCCGAAGGCGGCAAATTCGCTGTTGAAGAATTCGCCAAGAAAGGCATCAAGATCAATATGATCTGGGACCAGCCACCAAAGGCTGACGTTGCTGATCAAAATGCCCGCATCGAAGCCAATATCGGCCGCCATCCCGACGGCTTGGCTGTAGCCTGCCTGGACCAAGCGACCAACGTGCAATTGCTGAACGAAGCTGTAAAGGCCGGAATCAACACCATTACCTTCAATTCTTTCTGCGATGACGCCTTCCCCTTCATTGGCCCTAAGAGCAGCGAGCAGGACGGCTTCGACCTTGGCGAATATTTGGGCAAGAAGTTGGGCGGCAAAGGCAATATTGCCATTCTGTCGGGAAGCCTGACGGCATCGGATCACGTCCAACGTATCACCGGCTTCAAGAAGGCACTTGAGAAGTATCCGGACATCAAAATCGTCTTTGAGCAACCCGACGATGACGTTCTCGAAAACGCCGTATCTTTGACCGAAAATGCCCTGTCGGCCAATCCTGATCTGGCTGGTATCTTCGGTGCAGACGCTTCAAACCCGATCGGCGCTGCGCGTGCGGTGGACAATGCGGGCAAATCCGGCAAAGTGGTTATCGTCGGCATGGACGATTTGCCAGAAGCGGTCGAATTTGTTTGCAAGGGCACGATCGAGGCGCTGAAAGCGCAACGGCAGTGGGACATGGGCTACTGGGCGGTTTCATATCTGGTAGCAATGAACGAAAACCACACCATTCCGATGTTCCACAACACTGGGTCTCGGTTTCTTACAAAAGCCGATTGCAAGTAATATTCGTTGAACTTGAATGGCGTGTGCAGAATTAGGGCTGCACACGCCTTTTGCAAGGTAACATGCCATGAGCCAGTTCGCATTTGAAGCCCGCAATGTATCGCGTTCGTTTGGTGTTGTTCAAGCGCTGAAAGATGTTTCGCTCGGCATCGCACCAGGCGAAGTGCACGCTATCATCGGCGAAAATGGGGCCGGCAAAAGCACCCTGATGAACATATTCTGCGGCAAGTTGCAGCCCACTGAAGGCACACTTGCCCGCAACGGCGACATTGTGACTTTCACCTCTCCTATTGACTCCCAGCAGGCTGGCGTGGGCATTGCCCCGCAAGAAGTAAGCCTGGTGCCAAATCTTTCTGTTTATGAAAATATTTTGCTTGGCGCTCACCGCACCAACGGGCCGCGTATCGACTGGAAAGTGACCCGCGCCGAGGCTGTTGAGCATCTGCATGCGGTGGATGATACAATTGATCCGGATTTACCGGTGCGCAAGCTCTCCAAGGCGCAGCAGCAATTGGTGCAAATCGCCCGCGCCGCAGCCACAAAACCCCGCATCCTTATTTTTGACGAACCAACGGCAGCCCTCACTTATCGCGAAACTGAAAAACTCTATTCCTATATGCGCAACTTTCGTGCCGAAGGCGGATCGATTTTTTATGTGTCTCACCGCCTCGATGAAGTGCTGGCCCTTTCAGACCGAATCTCGGTTCTACGCGATGGCGCTTTTATCATTGAGCTTGACCCCAAGACCACCGACAAGCAGGCCCTGGTGAATCATATGGTAGGCCGCGACGTGAGCCGCGCTGAAAAAGCGCCTCGGGGTGACTTTGAAAATGCAGATGTGGTGCTGGAAGTTGAAGACTTGAGTCGCAATGGCGAATTTGAAGATGTGAGCTTCAACCTCCGCAAGGGAGAAATCCTCGGTGTGTCCGGTCTCGTTGGCGCCGGGCGGACCGAACTTGCAAAATGCATATTCGGCTTGACGCACAGGAGCAAGGGCAAGGTCAGAATATTTGGCGAAGAACACGAGATCAGGTCCCCCGCTGATGCCATCAACCGTGGATTGGTTTACCTGCCGGAAGAACGCAAGCAGGAAGGCATTTTCCCACTGCTTTCCATTACCGAGAACATGGCGATGCCCAATCTCGACCGTTTCCGCGGCTTCCTTCATTTCCGTTTTGCCGACATGCAAGAGGAAATCCAGGGATATGTCGAGCGCTTGAAGATCAAGATTGGCAAGCAGCAAGATAAAATCACTTCGCTTTCCGGTGGCAATCAGCAAAAGGTGATCATCGGGCGTTGGCTGATGAAAAACTCGAAAATCCTGATCTTGGATGAGCCGACGCGTGGTATTGATGTGAATGCGAAATTTGAAATTCAGCGCGAGCTGCGTCGCTTCACCGACAATGGCCTTTCCATCATTTTCATCAGTTCGGAAATTGAAGAAGTGATTGATGTATCAGACCGTGTGATGGTGATGCATGAAGGCCGCGTGAAAGGCATTTGTAAATCTGGTGAAGCGAGCCCTGAGCAATTGATGCAATTGGCAATGAGCTAAGAGAGGATAAGTTTCATGTCTTTGGTAACAAAATTGGCGGGTAATGCACCACTGGCAGGGCGGCGGAAAACCAGCGCTTTGAGCAAATTTTGGCGCTGGGAGGCTAGCGGCATTCTGGTGGCGCTTGTGGTTTTGGTGTTGGTCTTGTCATTTGCCACAGAAAATTTCCTTTCATCCTACAATATGGTGGTGGTGGCGCGGCAAGCCGCTTTCGTCGGCTTGGTGGCCTTGGGGCAAACACTGGTGCTGCTGGTAGGCGGAATTGACCTTTCAGTGGGGGCAGCGGCTGGACTTTCAGCCATCGTCGGCTCGCTTTTGCTCACAACTGTCGGCGTGAACCCCTATCTGGTCATTCCGCTTACAATGTTATTCGGCCTTGGGCTGGGGTTCATCAACGGCGTGTTTGTCGCTGGGTTGCGGCTCAATCCATTCATCGTCACTTTGGCCACGTGGGAAATCTTCGCTGGCATGACGCTTGTCGTCACCAAGGGCTATCCGATCCGCCCGCTGGGTGAGCCATTTACCTATTTTGGCAAGGGAGATATTTTAGGGGTACCTTTGCCTGTCATCATCTTTGTCATTCTTGGTGCTTTCCTCATCTGGTTGCTAACCCAAACGCGCTTTGGCCGCAACGTGTTTGCGGTGGGCGGAAACCGCGAGGCTGCGATCCTCGCTGGCATTCACGTGAAACGTGTCGAGTTTCTGGCTTTCGGTCTTGCTGGCATGTTTGCAGCACTCGCTGGCATTCTCTACGCCAGTCGCATGGACGCGGGCCAACCATCCGTTGGTGAAGGCTGGCTAATGGGTGCCATTACAGCCGCAATCTTGGGCGGAACCAGTCTGCGCGGTGGGCAGGGTTCCATTGTCGGCACAATGTTGGGCGCACTGCTGTTGGCAGTCTTGGCCAATGGCACTGTACTTCTGAATGTCTCAGGTTTCTGGCAACGGGTTATTGTGGGTTTGGTTGTCTTGCTCGCAGTTCTGGTCGATCTTTTCCGCAATCGCGATTGAAAAAAGGTCGTTCGTCTGCTGAAAGGACGGATCCATTCACTGTTTTGGCCGATTAAATTCCACTGGCTTTTTTTCCAGATCAACTGATATGCAAAGGTCTGATTCGTGCTATGACAAAAAGAAGCGGAAGGGCGCGGGGACTAGGACAGGCAACGGTGGAAAAAGCCGCAAGTGATCATACTAAAACTGTTGACGACCTCAATATTCACGTGTCTTGGCTCTATTACATGGAGGGCAAGACACAGGAGGATAT
>JANMAE010000128.1:0-12357 GCA_031359445.1 Hyphomicrobiales bacterium
CCGCAATCGCCACCCACCTTGAAATGGGCGGGAGATTTTCCAGTGGTCCTCCGCCCATCGTGACACGACAGGCAGCTCCCCGTGGCGCCCTGGTGGTCGAAATGCACGATGGACCACGCAGTGGGAACATGGCAGTCCTCACAGGCATTTGTCGTTGGCAGATGCCCGCCCGATTTGCCGGTGGCTTTCGTGCCATTATGGCAGCTCACGCAATTGTCGACAATGCCGGTATGGTCGAACACGCCGACAGTCCATCCGAGCTGCTTGTGGCAGCTCTCGCAATCATTGCCGGATTGGATGTGGTTGAAGGGCTTGCCCGGAGCATGCTGCCGGTCATGGCAGCTGGCGCAGGGCAGTTCGGTCTGGTTATGGTCAAACTTGGCAATCGTCCAGCTCGACGTCTGGTGACAGTCCGCGCATTTATTGCTGGACTTGATATGGGTCTTGTTCTTTCCCGTCGCCACATTATTGTCGTGGCAGGTGATGCATCCGCCCGTGATCGGTCCATGATCGACATGCACGCTGGTCCACACTCGGGTCGTATGGCAATCCGCGCAGGCGCTGCTGGTCTTGGGATGGTCTTCCGGCTTGCCTGCCGCCATGCTGCCATTGTGACAGCTCGCGCAGGCCGTTGGCACGCCTTTGAAAACGCCGCCCGCATGGCAGGTTTCGCAGGTCACAGCTTTGTGGGCGCCATCCAGTACAAAGCCGGTTGTGGAATGGTTGAAATTGCGGTCAACCTTGATGACAGCATTCACTTCTTCAGCGCGCGACAAACTACACGCAAGCGTCATCATCGCGATAAACATCACGCAGGCACGCAGGAAAACTGCCACCTTACTGACGCGCAAAATATCCCTCTTCGGTAAAATGGCTAAATTTTACCGACCCCAAAGTTTAAAATGATGAATGTTTACTTCGCCGAAATACAACGCCGGCGCACAATTAATTTACACAACACACAAACTTGACACTGTGCAAAGCTGCACGATTCTCACTGACAAATCGCTGACGTAAACTAGCGGTCCAAGTACTTATTACTGGTTAATAAACAACAATTCCTGCTCCATAAGCATTTAATTCTTGGGCCGCCGGATAAATGCATCGGAAAACCGCGATGTTGTATGGCACTGGGCACAATCCTGTCCAAAAGCGCCACGGTGTACATCCCTGGACTTGTGGCAGGCATAACAAGTGGTGGGAAGACTGGCATCGCTCACGTTTTCGCGGCTATGGCAATCATAACATCCAGTTTTGGCATGGGCACCGGTCAGGGCGAATTTCGTGCGCTTGCCATGGTCGAACGAAACCTTCTGCCAGCCAAGGGGCGAATGGCAACTGGCGCAGGCCAATGTAAAGCGGCCGCGGTGCACATCGTCCGTGGCATGGCAGTCCGTGCAGTCGGCCTTTGCCTCTTTGAACACCGCAGATTTGTGACAGCCCTCGCAGGCAGCCACCACATGCAGTCCGAACAAGGGATATTTCGTCAGCCCGTGGTCAAACTGAACGTCGTTGCGCCAGGCCACCGCATTGTGGCAATCCGCGCAATTCTTGCCAAGGCTTGCCTTGTGCACATCCTGTTTTGCGTGGCAGCTGATGCATTCCATCGCAATTTTATCGGTGAAATTCCCGCGGTGGCAATCCTGGCAAGAGGCCTTGGCATGGGCGCCGCGAAGCGCAAAGCGGGTATTCTTGTTATGGTCAAATTTGGCCTTCCCCCAACTTTCCGTGCTATGGCAGGTCTCGCATTTTGCGCCAAAACGCCCCTCATGCACATCCTGGATGGCATGGCAGTCATTGCAGGTGGCAGGCAGGTCCTTATAAACTTCGCCGAGATGACAGTTCGCGCAAGCCACATCCTTGTGCTTGCCCGCCAGCGGAAATTTTGTCTTCGCATGATCAAAGGCCGCAACCTCGGTCCACTTGCTCGTCTTATGGCATGTCTCGCATTTCTCACCGAGGTTTTGCTTATGGGGTTGCGTGGCGCCGTGACAGGCAAAGCATGTGGATGGCGCATCGGCCCATCGCTTTCTCTTGGCATGGCACCCACTGCATTCCACTTGCTTATGTGCCCCTTCCAAAGAAAAATCCGTGGATCTGTGGTCGAAAGTTTCGAGCCCCATCAGGATGATGCCCGCATCCCGGCCATGATGCTCGGTGTGGCAATTGTTGCAAGCCAAGCCGGACATGAGCGGGCTTTTCCCGTGAAATCCGGTCTTTGCCGCAGTGTCCGCAAGAATGGCCTTGTGGCAAGTGAGGCATAATTTATCCTGTCCTTTCTTTGAAAACGCCTCGTGGCAATTCGTGCATTCTCCTTCGAGTTTGGCATGTGCGGACGAAAGCGGGCCGGGCATCAGCAATTTTTCCAGTGCATTCTGGGCAGCCGCTTCCGTTGAAAATACGAAAATCAACCTGCATGCCAGGATAAGCGCAATCAAAAACCGCATCTGCTGCCCCCACCCCCTCAGGAACGTCTAGCGCGCTTCCCGGCAAGCCGGAATCGGCTTGCCGAAAAGGAATCGCGCCAGATCAATATGTTGGCGCATGTCCCGACCGCCAAACCGCTTCACACTTTGGCGGGACATGCGCTAATACAAATGAACCGCTATCACGTGAACCACTCCGGTTACGATGAGAAGAAAGAACAAGGGAACATGCAGCACATGCCACATGCCAAACACGCGCTCATAGAATGACAGCTGCGAAGCTTTCACCACGCCATAGAGATAGGCGATCACATGTTTGCGGGCACTTTGATAATGCGCACGCCTCTCACGCCGCGTCCATGCCTGCGCCGCCGCATTGATCGCAGTGGCCCTGCGCACCGCCACGAGTATCCGCGTTTGGGCAAAGCGTGTGGCAAACGGCGTGGTAACAGCCTGGACAAGGCTGCCCAGCACGGTGCGCCGCGGCCGCAAGGCCTTCGCGCCAAACAGTGTAAGCTCCTTGGCAATATTGCCGCCCGCACCGCCTACGTCTTTTTCAATCTCGCCCAGCATGGACGTCACTGTTCCCAGCAACTCCTGCAGGTCAGTCTTGGTCCCGTACAGTCCATTATGGATTTTTCCATACATATAGCGCCCGGCAATGCCGCTGGTGGACACCAGAAGCATCGAAAACATGGCCACATTGCTGTTGGTGGCGCCCAGCGAAAAGCCGGAATGATAAAGAATGAAAATGGGTCCCACAATTCCCAGCGCCATGTGTACGCGGAACCACGCAGGCGCTCCCCCCAGCCTGTCGAGAAAGCTGAAACGCTTGCGCAAGGGATAAAGCAGCAGCACCAGCATGAGCACGCCGCCTATGATGCCAAACGCATAACCCGGCCCTTCGGCTGGCGTGAAACGCTCCATCGCGCTGAACCGGGCACCGTAACCCAATGCAATGATGGTGAATACGATGAAGAAAAGCCTGCTGATTCGGGCAATAATAGAGATTTTCGGCTCAAGCCCATTGTCCACAACGCGTAACGGCGCTTGTGCAGATGCGTCCACCTGTGTAACACTATTTGCGAATACTTGCGCTGTGCTTTGCGCTTCTAACGAGTGAACTGCAGAACGTGTCACGGTCAATCTCCCCCAGTGCTTATATAACCGGATTACTGCAAACTATTTAATGTAAGCTGACAATACGCTGACACAGGCTATTTCATTCCATTTTTTTATCTGTATATGAAATTAAGCGTGATGATGCTGATTTGCGGGTGTTGCATCGCGCCGAAAACGAGGGGCCGACATGTCAGCTGAAATCGGGCATTTTGCACTAATACTTGCGCTGCTTGTTTCTTTGGTTCAGGCAAGCCTGCCGCTGTGGGGCGCTGTGCGCGGTGATCGCGGTTTCATGGCCCTGGCCAGCCATTGCGCTGTCGGTGTTTTCGTTTTTGTGGCGTTTTCCTTTGCAGCCCTCACCTATTCATTCGCCATTTCGGATTTTTCCGTGCGCCTTGTGGTATCCAGTTCGCAGCTGGCCAAACCCTTCATCTACAAACTCACCGGCGTATGGGCCAATCATGAAGGCTCAATGTTGCTGTGGGTTTTGATTCTGACACTTTTTGGCGCTTCCATCGCAGTCTTCGGCCGCAACCTTCCAGCGCCGCTCAAAGCCAGGGCGCTTGCCGTCCAGGCCATGATAGCCAGCGGCTTTCTGGCCTTCATTTTGGGAACCTCCAATCCTTTCGCACGCCTTGATGATGTTCCCCTCGATGGCCAGGGAATGAACCCTATCCTGCAGGATCCAGGCCTCGTCCTTCATCCGCCCTTCCTTTATCTCGGTTACGTCGGGTTTTCCGTGGCATTCTCCTTTGCGGTGGCAGCCCTCATTGAAGGCCGCGTGGATGCGACATGGGCGAGATGGGTGCGTCCCTGGGTATTGGCAGCCTGGTGTTTTCTCACCATCGGCATCACCCTCGGCAGCTTCTGGGCCTATTACATTCTGGGTTGGGGCGGCTGGTGGTTCTGGGACCCCGTCGAAAACGTGTCCTTCATGCCCTGGCTCGCGGGAACAGCGCTCCTGCATTCTGCCATGGTGGTCGAGCGCCGCCATGCCTTGGTGAACTGGACCATTCTTCTCGCCATTCTCACCTTCTCTCTCAGCCTCATCGGAACCTTTGTGGTGCGCTCCGGCGTCCTCACCAGCGTCCACGCCTTTGCAACAGACCCTGCGCGTGGTGTCTTCATCCTGGCCCTTCTCGTCTTGGCGACAGGTGGTGCATTGATCCTTTATGCCATCCGCGTTCCTGCGCTGAAATTTGGCGCCCCCTTCGCACCCGTCAGCCGCGAGGGTGGGTTGATACTGAACAACATTCTTTTGGTGGCAGCAGCAGCCACGGTGTTCCTCGGCACGTTTTATCCGCTCTTCATCGATCTCATAGGTCGTGACAAGATTTCCGTGGGCCCGCCGTTCTATGCCCGCACCTTCATTCCCATCATGATTCCCTTGATGGTGGCAATGGTGGTGGGACCTGCATTGAAATGGAAGCGCGACACATTGCGCGAGCGCCTCTCCGGATTCAGGCTCAGCCTGGCAGCAGCCCTCTTGGGCGCCATTCTTGTGCTGGCCTTTACGCTTGGCACGCATCTTCTCACCGCACTTGGCATTGGCCTTTCCCTGTGGATCATCACGGGCTCGCTGCTCGTCGTTGCCAGCCGGATAAAGCTCGGCCGCACCAGTGCTGCGAATTCATTTCAGCTGCTGCGCCAAGCTCCCCGCTCCTTTTATGGTTTGGTGGTGGCTCATATGGGTTTTGGATTTGTGGTGGGAGCCATCACAACAGTATCGACATGGCAGCAGGAAAATATCCTGACCATGCTGCCGGGTGAAACTACAACCATCGCAGGCTACAGCGTGAACCTGCGCGATGTGAAGACAGTGACTGGCCCCAATTATGATGCCGAGCGTGGAACTTTTGATATTTCACGCAATGGCGCTCTCGTCACAACGCTTCAGCCGGAACGCCGCTTTTATCCCGTGCAACAGCAGCAAACAACGCAGACCGGCATTCGCACCAATCTTATCTCGAATATTTATGTGACATTGGGCGAACAGGATGGTCAGGGCCGCTGGACCGTGCGTCTCTATTATCATCCCCTGGCGCCATGGCTGTGGCTGGGTGGCGTGACGATGGCACTGGGTGGCTTCATTTCCCTCAGTGACCGGAGATTCCGCATTGGCGCGCCCCAAAGGGCCAAATCACTTGTGGCCACGCCTCCGGCTGAACAGGGAGCAGTTGCTTGAAGCGCGCAAGCTCCCTCATTCCCGTGGCGGTGTTTGCGGTTCTGGCAGGTGCCATGGGTTTGGGCCTTACGCATAATCCGCGTGAGCTGCCATCCATGTTGGCCGACAGGCCAACCCCGGTATTTTCACTCCCGCCCCTCCTGCCTGCCATGGCGGGATTGCAGTCCCAGGATTTGTCAAAGGGTGACGTGGTCTTGCTCAATGTATTTGCCTCCTGGTGTGGTGGCTGCCGCTATGAACATCCCATGCTGATGCGCCTTGCCGCTGATAAAAGGTGGAAGCTCGTAGGTATCAATTGGAAGGATGCGCCCGGCAAGGGTGCGCAGTGGATCAATGACTACGGAAATCCCTATAAGCTTCTGGGCGACGACAGTTCGGGCCGCACCGGCATTGACCTGGGCGTGACCGGCGTTCCCGAAACCTTTGTCATCGACCGCGGAGGGCGTGTGCGTTACCGCCACGCCGGCCCGCTTACGCCTGAGGTTTGGGCAAAGGATATAGAGCCTGTCATTGCCCAGATTGAAGAAAGATCATGAGGCAGATCATCATGTTCCCGATGGCCGCAAGGAAAGTGGCCACAGCGTTTCTGCTGCTGTCATGCTTTTTAGGAGGACAGGCATTTGCTGTTTTGCCCGATGAAGTGCTGAAAGACCCCGTTCTTGAGGCACGCGCGCGCGTGATCAGCCAGGACCTGAGATGCCTCGTCTGCCAAAATCAGGCCATTGATGATTCAGGCGCTCCCTTGGCGCGTGACCTCCGCATCATTGTCCGCGAGCGCCTGACCAAGGGCGACAGCAATGAGCAGGTGGTGCAATATCTGGTGGCGCGCTACGGCAATTACGTGCTGTTGAAGCCACCGTTCCAGGCGGACACGCTTCTGCTGTGGATCGGCCCCGGAATTTTTCTCCTGCTGGCCGCCGGCACTGCTGCATTTTATTTCCGTCCACGGAACATGAAGGCCGAGGCCCCCGCATCTGCCTTGGACGAAACCGAGCAATCGCAGCTCGCAGAACTTGTGAAGGATATTTGAAATGACCCTGTGGACAATTATGACGGTGATGTGCGCAATTGCCGCGGTGTTGGTTTCCGTGCCGCTCATCCGGCGCTATGAACACCACAAGGATCTGGCAACTGCGGGAACACGCATATTCGCCGACCAGTTGAAGGAGCTGGAACGCGACCGCAACCTGGGCCTCATTGCCGAAAATGACGCAGGCCTTGCAAAAATCGAGATCGAGCGCCGCCTGCTTGCCGCGGCTAAAGCCGTTTCGGAACCACGGCCCGTTTCCAACATGTGGCGCAACGTGGCAGTGGCCGCCGTGGCCGGTCTGGTCATTCTGGGCAGCGTGAACATTTATGCCTGGCAAGGCAGGCCAGACCTTCTCCAGCCACCACCGGCAGCACTGCCACAGGAAGCCAAGGCCATTTCCGATCAGCTTCCCGCAACCGCTGATCCAGCGCCTGCCCAAACGGCTGGCGCCAGCACCACGGGCGAAGTCGACGCCATGATTGCAAAGCTCGCGGCAAAGCTTGCCGCCAACCCCAAGGACGCGGACGGCTGGCGCATGCTGGGCTGGTCCTATTTCAACACGCAACGTTATGAAGAATCTTCTCAGGCCTATGCCAGGGCAATGGAGCTTGAACCCACCAATATCGACTATCAGGCAGGCTATGGCGAGGCCCTGGTGCAGGCAGCCCAAGGCATCGTCATCCCCAAGGCCAAGGAAATTTTTGCAGCCGTGTTGAAAAACAATCCCAAGGAGGAACGCGCCCGTTTCTATGATGCGCTGGCCACCGAACAGGCAGGCGATCTTCCCCTGGCGCTTGATCGTTGGCTGGCACTTCTGGCCAACGCCCCGCCAGATGCAGGTTGGATTCCCGATATCAAACAGCGCGTGGCTGACCTCGCCGGCAAAACCAAGCGCGATGTGTCGAGCGCTTTGGCCAGCACGTCACCTGTCCTGCCAAATCTCGCAGCGGCTGCCGCGCCATCAGATCAACAGGCCATGGTGGATGGCATGATCGGGAAATTGGCAGCCAAGCTTGAAGCCAATCCCAAGGACCGAGACGGTTGGGCCATGATGATCCGCTCCCTGAAGGTCAAGGGTGACATGGAGGGCGCCAAGGCAGCTCTGGCCAAAGCCATTGTTATTTTTGCGGATGATCAAGCCACCAGTTCGCAGCTCTCCAGCATGGCGCAAACTCTTGGCGTGGCCGCAATGGATCATCCTGGCATGGAAATGCCGTCAGCGCCCGCATTGACGGAGGACACCATCGCCAGCGTGAAGGCATTGCCAGCCGCTGACCAACAGGAAATGATCAAGGGCATGGTGCAGCGCCTGGATGACAAGCTCGTGCAGTCCCCGCATGATGCAGAGGGCTGGCTTCGCTTGATCCGTGCACGGATGGTGCTGAACCAGCCGGATCTTGCGCGGCAAGCGCTCAAGAAGGCCATGGCGGAATTTGCGAGTGACACTGCTGCGGCAGCCCAGATCGCGTCCTCCGCAGGTCAGCTGGGTGTGAAGCTTGAATAGTTCGGCCAGGGATTAAGCCTGTGAAATTTGATCCAACGATTGCCATCTATGGCGCCTTGATGGCGGTGGTCTGGGGTATTTACGTCTACAGGATGCGGCGGGTCGAGGAAAAAAGCCTGGCCATCAAGGCAGCCGCCGTTGAAGCGGGAATGACGGAGCCCGCGTCCCTTCATCCTTCAATTGATCCCGCAAGGTGTCTGGGCTGCGGCATTTGTACGAAAGTGTGTCCTGAAGGCGATATTCTCGGCATCATTGGCGGCAAGGCGGAACTGGTGGAGCCCACCCATTGCATCGGGCACGGCGCTTGTGCGGCCGCCTGTCCCACGGGAGCCATTACACTGGTGTTCGGCACCGCCAAGCGCGGTATCGATCTGCCGCAGGTGGGTCCGGATTTTCAAACCAATGTCTCCGGCATTTTCATTGCCGGTGAACTGGGCGGCATGGGATTGATCCGCAATGCCGTAACCCAGGGCCGCCAGGCCGTGGACTCCGTTCGCAAGATGGGCGGCTTGGGCGTGGCTGGCCAGCTCGATCTTGTGATCGTGGGCGCAGGCCCCGCAGGTCTTGCGGGCGCACTCGCCGCCAAGCAACACGGCCTGCGTTATGTCGTCATCGAGCAGGATGATCTCGGCGGTACGGTATTCAAATATCCCAGGGGCAAAATCGTCATGACATCGCCTGCGGTGCTGCCCATCGTGGGCCAGGTGAATTTCCGCGAAACCACCAAGGAATCGCTCCTGGCCTTCTGGAAGGATATCGAGACCACCCACCAGCTCCAGGTTCGCTACCGGGAACAGGTTCTGAACATCACCAAAGACGGAAAAGTTTTCACCGTGAACACCACTGCCGGAACAGAGCGCTGTGCCGCTGTTCTCCTGGCCATCGGGCGGCGCGGAACGCCCCGCAAGCTCGATGTTCCCGGCGAGAGCCAGTCCAAGGTCGTCTACCAGCTGATCGACGCTGAGCAATACAAGGGCCGTCATGTGCTGGTTGTGGGCGGCGGCGATTCGGCTCTCGAGGCCGCAGGAACCATTGCGGAGCAGCCCGGCACCACCGTTACGTTGTCGTATCGCAGTGAAGCGTTTTCCCGCGCCAAGCTGAAAAACCGCGAACGCGTGGAACGCATGTCAAAGACCGGAGAAATGACCGTGATGTTGGGTTCAAAGGTGCGCGGCCTCACCCACGACCAGGCCGAAATCGAATGGCAGGGCAAACGCCACATCATTCCGAATGAAGCCGTGGTGATCTGCGTCGGCGGCATCTTGCCAACCGAATTCTTGAAATCCACCGGCATTGTAATGGAGACCAAATATGGCACGGTTTAGGATCGCGTTTGCCCTGCTGCTTGCGGTGTCACTGGCTGTGGCCGCAGTTCCCTCCGCAGGCGCTGCCGACAAGGCCATGACTGCGGTGAACCGTGCGATTGTGAAACGCCACTACAGCCAGGCCGCAAACCTGTTGCTGCAACTTGCAAAGGCTGGAGATCCCGCTGCGCAATACAGGATCGGTGTCTTCTACCGGCTGGGCACAGGCGTGGAACAAAGCGACCAGCACGCCGTGGAATGGTTGCAGCGGGCCGCCGCAAATGGCAACCGCGGGGCAGCGCAAGTCCTGGCACGTCTTCAAACATCCGTTACAACGCCGCGCCCCACTGGAAAAGCCGCACCCGATCAGCCAAGCCCCATGACCAATACGCGGCTCACGGATGGAAATGAGCGCAATGTCGCAGGCTTGACCTGGCTTATGCGGGCCTCGGCACGGGGAAAACTCTTGCAAGCCGCAAAACGGATGAAGCCGGACATCAAGCTTGAGGAGAAAACCGGTGATGGTGACACCGCCCTCCTCCTCGCAGCCGCCCATGCACAGCCCGTCTCGACAGAAAACCTGCTGGCGGCCGGCGCTGACAAGGAAGCAAGGAATGGCCTTGGCCGAACCCCCTTGATGCAGGCCTCTGCCACGGGAAACGAAAAAACCACCCGCCTTCTCCTGGATGCGGGCGCTGACATCACCCAGAAGGATAAGGCAGGCCGCTCGGCCCTCCTGCTCGCTGCAGAAAAATGCAACGCAACGACAGTAGGCATTTTACTGTCGGAGGCCTCCGCCCATACCTCCGATGAAGCGGGGCAAACGCCTTTGATCGCAGCCGTAAGGCAATGCCCGGATGCAGGGCTGGTGTCCCAGCTTGTTCCGGTCAGTGACATCAATGCGGCAGAAAACAACAAGCGCACGGCCCTGTGGTATGCCGCGCGCGGGGGCGATATCAAGACGCTGCTGCTCCTGCTTGCTGCATCAGCCGCGGTGGACCCAGCCGATGCAACGGGAAAAACGCCTTACCTCATCGCCGCCCAGAACGGCCATGCCGGTATCATGAAAGCCCTGCTCGAGAAGGCAGCAAATCCCGCAGCCACCAGCAAGGACGGCAACACGGCCGCCATGCTGGCCGCATCGAGTGATTGCGCGGCATGCGTGGAAATAGCCCTGCGCAAGGGACTTGAGATTGACGCCAAGAACGCGGCGGGCGAAACGGCCCTTGCCATCGCATCGCGTTCGCAAGCCAGGAATTCCATCAGGCTGCTGCTGAAAGCAGGCGCTGATCCCGAAGCCACCGACAAGATGCGCGATACGCCCAGGAAAATCGCACAGCGCTTGAAACTGGACGATATGCTGGCGCTGATGCCGTAAGCAACCTGCCCTATTCGGCCGCGAGCCTCACGGCCTGGCTGAGAGGGCACGCAGCCCATAAGGCCGACAGCGCCTCCACCAGATGATCCATGTCTTGGTCTGAATGATAAGGCGAAGGGGTGAGCCGCAAACGCTCGGTCCCGCGTGTAACCGTTGGATAATTGATGGGCTGCACATAAATGCCATATTGGCTCAGAAGCGCATCGGCGATCTGCTTGCTGTGCACCGGATTGCCAATCATGACCGGCACGATATGGCTGGGGTTGTCCATGACCGAAACCCCCACCGTCTTCAACAGCCGCTTCAGCCGTGCCGCGCGCTCCTGATGGCGTTCGCGCTCCACTGACGAGGTTTTGAGATGGCGGATGCTGGCAAGGGCTCCCGCTGCAATGGCAGGCGCCAGCGACGTGGTGAAGATGAAGCCCGGCGCATAGGAGCGGATGGCATCGCAGATATTCCGGTTCGCGGCGATATAGCCACCCATCACGCCATAGCCCTTGGCGAGCGTGCCGTTGATGATGTCCACCCGGTCCATGACGCCGGAGCGCTCTGCGATCCCGGCACCGCGCGGACCATAAAGGCCCACGGCATGAACTTCATCGAGATAGGTGAGCGCATTGTAGCGCTTGGCCAGCATGCAGATCGTCTGGATGGGCGCAATCGTCCCATCCATGGAATAAATGCTTTCAAAGGCAATGATCTTGGGCTGCGCATAGGGAACCTGCTCAAGCTGCCGCTCAAGGTCAAGCATGTTGTTATGGGCAAATATCCGCTTTTCGCCGCCGCCATGACGAATGCCTGCAATCATTGAGGCATGGTTCTTGGCATCTGAGAAGATGACCGAACCCGGCAAAAGCCTTTGCAGCGTGTCAAGTGTGGTATCATTGGCCACATAGGCCGAGGTGAACAACAGCGCCGATTCCTTGCCATGCAGATCGGCCAGTTCCGCCTCAAGTTCCACATGATAATGCGTGGTGCCCGCAATATTGCGCGTGCCGCCAGCGCCAGCACCCGTGGCATCAATGGCTTCATGCATGGCAGCGAGTACCTTGGGATGCTGCGACATGCCAAGATAGTCATTGGAGCACCAAACCTTGACGTCGCGCTCGCCATCAGGCCCGAAATAGGTGGCCGCTGGGTAAGACCCGCAAACCCTGCGGATATCGGCAAACACGCGATAACGCCCTTCGGCTCTCAGCGCGTCAAGGGAATCAACGAAGCATTGGTCATAATTCATGCGAGATGGACTCTCAAATAATCTGGCAAAATTACCGGCGTCTGGCGCAGGCGCCGATGCTGTTTCCAGCGAAACACTACTACAGGCGGACACGCAAAACAAACCAGTAGAACCACCACCCCCGCAAACAAATCGTCGCAGAGCGAACGGTGTTGACGATGAAGTAATACC
>JANMAE010000136.1:0-68934 GCA_031359445.1 Hyphomicrobiales bacterium
CATGGGCATCGCCGGCCAGAAGAACCTGCTGGAAGTTTTCACATCCAACAAGGGAACCTGGACGGTGCTTATGACAACGCCCTCCGGCACCTCCTGCATCATTGCGGCGGGACATTCCTGGGAAGATACACCCCCCACCAAGAACCTGACGTCACTTTAGAACAGGGACGAGTCAGGAGGGTCCTCATCCCCCCGTCGGGGACCTTCTCCCATTTGTAAGAACAAACGGGAGAAGGCGACATTCACTATCGCCTTCTCTCGTTCACAGAATGGGAGAAGGTGGCCGATAGGTGGATGCCCTAAGCCTTCAGCCGTGCATTGCTTGGGTCCCATGGGGATTCAGCGATCACACTGGCTTTCCGCCTTTCCGTAAACATGAGCACCTCCAGCGGGGTGCCGTGGATATTCAAGCTTGGGTCCACATAAGCGAAGGCCAAGGACTTTTGCATGGCATAGCCATAGGCGCCAGATGTTGTCACGCCCACAAGCTTGTCGCCGGAATAAACCGGCTCGTTGCCCACACAGTCGCTATCGGTGTTGGCCACCTCAAGGCACACGAGTTTCATGCGGGGGCCGCGCTGGTGCATTGAAAGCGTTGCTGCCTTTCCGATAAAATCTCCCTTGTCCAGGCGGATGAAGCGATCCATTGAGGCCTCGAACATGTCGACTTCGGTGGTGAGTTCCGAACCCCATCCGCGATAGGATTTTTCCATGCGCAGCGCGTTCATGGCGTAGGTGCCAAAGAGTTTTATCCCGAACGGCGCACCCTTAGCCATCAGCGCATCAAACACCTTGGGCATTTCCGCCATCGGCACATGCAGCTCCCAGCCGAGTTCGCCCACATAGTTCACCCGCAGCAATCTCACATTTTTTACACCAATCACTTCGGATGTTTTGGCTGTGAGCCAGCGGAAGGATGCATTGGAGAGATCAGCCGTGGTGCAGGCCGCCAGAACTTCGCGGGACTTGGGACCAGCGAGAACCAGCACGCCATAGTCATCGGTCACGTCGGTTATCGTCACGCGTTCGGATGGCAGCTTGCGCCATTCCAACTGGTCCTTGTCATGTAATTGCGCCACTGCTGCCGACAGCACGTAAAAATGGTCTTCAGCAAACCTCGTCACAGTGATTTCGGATTCGATATAGCCATTTGCGTTGAGCAAGTGACCGAGGATGATGCCGCCATCCTTTTCAGGAATCTTGTTGGCGCAAATGCGATTGAGAAACGCATAGGCGCCTTTCCCCTTCACATCGAACTTGGAGAAGGTGGAGAGGTCCATGAGGCCCACACCTTCGCGCACCGCCATGGCTTCGGCGCGGACAGGCTCAAACCAGTTCGAGCGCTTGTAGGAAAAGTCTTCGCCTTGCCCTTGCCTGTCATACCAACGCGGTCGTTCCCAGCCAAAGATTTGTGAAAATTGCGCGCCGTGCAACTTCAGCTTTTCAAACAGCGAGGATTTGCGCAAACCACGCCCCACATGATGCTGCTCGCCGGGTTTGTAGCAATAATACATCTTGTGATAGTCAGCGATGGACACTTCCGTGGTGTAGTCCTTGGTGGCCCAGTTGCCGAAGCGGCGGGGGTCAAACTCCCGCATGTTGATCTCGGCCTGGCCATGAACCATCCATTGCGCCAGAAATTTGCCAGCGCCGCCGCCCTGGCAGATGCCAATGGAAGCACCACAATGCATCCAGTAATTTTTGGGGCCGGGGGCTGGCCCTGAAAGATATGTGCCGTCCGGGGTGTGGGTGATGGCGCCGGAAATCACCGATTTCAGTCCGGCATTGCCGAACAACGGCAGGCGCTCGGCGGCGCGCTCAAGCCATGGCACCAAGCGGTCGAGTTCGGGGGCCACCAGCTCGCTCTCGAAATCCCACGCGGGCGGATTGCCATCCCAGCAGACATGCGCGGTTTCGGTTTCATAGGGCCCCACCAGCACGCCGTTGGTTTCCTCGCGCAAATAGGCATGGGAGTAAGGATCGCGCACGACAGGCAATTCCATCTTGAGGTCGATGAGTTCCTGAAGCGGCTCGGTGATCATGTAGTGATGCAGCATGTTGGCGATGGGCACATTGTGTCCGGTCCAGGAACCCACGACATCGCAATAGGAGCCAGCAGAATTCACCACATGCTCGCAGATGATATTGCCATGATCGGTGATCACCTCCCATTCACCCGTGGGGAGTTGGCGAATGTCCATCACGCGCGTGCGACGATAGATTTCAGCGCCTTTCTGGCGGGCGCCCGCGGCCATGGCATTGGTGATGTCGGCTGGCGCCACGTGGCCATCGGTTATGGTGTGGAACGCCGCCTTCACACCGAAGGTTTCGAGATAGGGATGGTATTGACGGATCTCGGATGGTCCGATGATCTGGCATTCGTAACCCGCCAGGCGGGAGACGCCGTAGACATATTTGAACCAGTTCACCTCTTCATCAGTTGTGGCAAGACGCAGCCCGCCGCAGCCATGCCAGGATACCGCCTGCCCCGTGAGTTTCTCCAGTTCAGGATAAAGCTGCGTGCCATAGAGATGCACCTTGCTCATGTTGAGCGAACCGTTGAACTGCGGGCACTGGCCCGCCGCATGCCAGGTGGAACCTGAGGTGAGTTCGCCCTTTTCCACCAGCACCACGTCACGCCAGCCCTCAAGGGCCAGATGATACAACAGTCCCACCCCCATGACGCCACCGCCAACCACCACCACCCGCGCATGAGATTTCATCGATTTGCTCCGTTGAGATCAAGCAGAATAGCGCGGCGCGGACCTCACCCTCAAGGTCCACAAAATCGCTGACAGGTGAGACAGATTCACGTGAGGGAATGCGAGCGCTGGATTTCGTACAGCATCACCGCCGTGGCGGTTGCCACATTGAGGGATTCAGCACCGCCGTTCATGGGAATGCGCACGAGCGTTTTGCAGGCCTCGGCCAATTCCTCTGAAAGCCCGTGGCGTTCACTGCCCATGAGCAGCAGTGTCGGGTTTTGGTATTCCCTGCGAAAATCTACCGCGCCCTTGAGATGAGTTCCCACCACCTCGCCCGGCCACGTCCCCGCCAATGCCTGGAACGCCGGTCTTTCCATCCGCAGCACGTCGACGGCAAATATGGAGCCTGTGGTGGCGCGCACGCATTCGCGGGCGTAAGGGTCGCAGGATTGGCCCACGAGAATAATACCTGAGGCGGCCACCGCATCGGCGGTGCGCATGATGGTTCCCAGATTTCCAGGATCGCTCATGTCTTCCAGCGCAATCCACACGCCATCACGCGCGATATCTGTGGCAAAGCGTTGCCTGAAGGTTGCCAGTGCTGATTGCGGGTTATTCTGGCCGCTGAGGCTTTCCATGATTTTCTCGGTGACATGAATGGGCTTCACCTCGCCCCAATCGGAAATTGGCAGGGTTGAGACCAGATGCTCCGGCGTCCACCCCTCCTTGCGCGCCCTATCCAGCATGTCCCAGCCCTCGGCCACGAACAGCCCGGTTTCCTGCCGGTATTTCTTTTCAGACAGCGCGCGGATGAGTTTGATAGTTGGGTTCTGCGAAGAGGTGATGGCAAGCATGGGCTGAGAGCTAGCGCTGTTTTGCACGGCAAACAAGGTTCTACCTTTTCAGGTCAAGAAATATGTGCAAGGCTCACACGCACCCGATCCTGCTTTGGAGTGTAATCATGACCATGCCCGCATCAGACCGCGCCTCTTCCTGGCTGAATGAATTCGAAAATGTCCAGCAACAAAATGATGTGGCGGGAACGCTCGCGCTGTTTGATGAGGAATGTTACTGGCGCGATCTCGTATCCTATACATGGAACATCAAAACCGTTGAGGGCAAGCAGCAGATCGCAGACATGCTGGCGGCCAGGCTGAAAGCCGTGAAGCCATCGCAGTTCAAGCTTGAAGGCGAAGCCACGGGCGACGAGGCCATGACTGAGGCGTGGTTCACATTTGAAACTGCGGTGGCGCGCGGGCGCGGGCTGGTGCGGCTGAAGAATGGCAAGGCCTGGACACTGCTCACCACCATGGTTGAGATCAAGGGTCATGAAGAGAAAAAAGGGCCGCTACGCAGCAAGGGCGTTGAGCATGGCGCATCCAAATCACGGCAGACTTGGGCGGAGGCCCGTGACAAGGAAGCGAAGGAACTTGGCTACAAGACACAACCCTATTGCCTTATCATCGGTGGCGGGCAAGGCGGCATTGGTTTGGGTGCGCGTCTGCGCAGGTTGGGTGTTCCCACCATTATCATCGAGAAGAACAAGAAGCCGGGCGACAGCTGGCGCAAGCGCTACAAGTCGCTCTGCCTGCATGATCCCGTGTGGTATGATCACATGCCCTATCTGCCGTTCCCGGATGACTGGCCGGTGTTTTCCCCCAAGGACAAGATCGGGGATTGGCTGGAGTCTTACACAAAGATCATGGAATTAATTTACTGGGCGTCGACCACCTGCAAATCCGCCAAGTATGACGAAAAGAAAAAGCAATGGGTGGTGAAGGTTGTGCGCAATGGCAAGCCCGTTACCTTGCGGCCCAAACAATTGATCCTCGCCACAGGCCAATCCGGCGTTCCCAATATTCCGAAGTTTGAAGGCGCTTCCAAATTCAAGGGCGACCAGCATCACTCAAGCCAGCATCCCGGTCCTGACGCCTATGCGGGCAAGAAATGCGTGGTCATCGGTTCCAATAATTCCGCCCACGACATCTGTGCAGCGCTATGGGAAAAAGGCGCTGACGTCACCATGGTGCAACGCTCCTCCACCCACATCGTGAAGTCCGACACATTGATGGAGGTGGGCCTCGGCGATCTCTACTCCGAGCGCGCCGTTAAAAATGGCGTAGACCATCACAAGGCCGATCTCATCTTCGCGTCCGTTCCCTACAAGATCCTGCACGCGTTCCAAATTCCGGTTTACCAGAAAATGGCGGAGTTGGACGCGGACTTCTATGCGCGGCTGGAAAAGGCGGGCTTCTGGCATGATTGGGGCGATGACGGTTCGGGCCTGTTCATGAAATATCTCAGGCGAGGGTCCGGCTATTACATCGATGTGGGTGCGGGTGAATTGGTGGCTGATGGCAAGATCAAACTGAAAAGCCGGGTAGGCGTGAAAGAAATCAAGCCCAAGGCGGTGGTGTTTGATGATGGCAGCGAACTCAAGGCCGATCTCATCGTCTACGCGACAGGCTATGGCTCCATGAATGGCTGGGCAGCAAAGCTCATTTCCAAGGACGTGGCCGACAAGGTGGGCAAATGCTGGGGCCTGGGTTCCGACACCACAAAAGACCCCGGCCCCTGGGAGGGCGAACTCCGCAACATGTGGAAGCCCACGCACCAGGAAGCGCTCTGGTTCCACGGCGGAAACCTGCACCAGTCACGGCATTACTCGCAGTTTTTGTCGCTGCAATTGAAGGCGCGGATGGAGGGATTGGATACGCCGGTTTATGGCATGGGGAAGGTGTATCATTTGTCCTGACTTTTCATCCTCCCCCGTCACGGGGGAGGATAAGACAAGATGAGAAATTCGCTATGCTAAGTCCCATGATTGCCCTTCGGCTTGTGCGCAGGTGGTGGAACTGCGAAAAATCTTCGATAAAAGCTTGACTAGGGTTGGTGGTATGATACTATCTTACCATGTCAAACGCAGCCGAAAAAATCAGCATAACCATTACTCCCGCCATGAAGCGAACTTTGGAGGAACGCGTTGCTTCAGGCCAATTTGCGTCTGCGAGCGAATTGATGCGCGAGGCGTTTCGGACTTGGCAGCGGCAGCAGGATGAACATGAGGAGCGTATCGCTTCCATTCGTGCCCGCATCCAGAAATCTATTGATGATCCGCGGCCTTCGCTTTCCCTTGCAGAATCGCGAGCGGATTTCCAGCGGCACATTGAGGCGCGCGCGAAGTCGTGAAGCGTTTGCCGGTCCGTCTGCGGGCGTAAGCACATCAGACATCAAAGATATTTTCGACTGGATTGTTTCAGAATCCAACTATCCGTCAATTGCGGAAAATCTTGTCAATCGCATTTACGACCGTTGTGAAACGTTAGGCGAATTTCCGCTGAAAGGTCGGGCACGCAACGACTTGCAACCGGGAATACGAATACTGGCCTTCGAACGCAAAGCTGTTATCGCTTATCATGTGGTGGCGGATGAAGTTGAAGTTACCAATATTTTCTACGGTGGCCGCGATTGGGAAGCAATCATGTCAGATACGACGGACGATAACCAAAATATCTAAGTCAACATTCGCCCCAAGATCAAAACCGGAATTTCGGTCTGCCCCCATGACTGCTGTTCCATCCCGAGCGCATCAACTCGTACTCAACTTCGCCGTCCTCACTGCCCGGAATGGGTTCGGGCCAGTCAACGTAGACCGTGCGCGCGTAGTTCAGGCCGATCTTCTCGAGTACGCGGCGCGATGCGTGGTTCACCGCCATCGTGCTCGCAAAGATCTTGTCATACCGACCGCTTCTGAATCCCCAATTGACCAGAGCAGATGCCCCTTCCGAGGCCAACCCCTGACCCCAATCCATCCGGCGAAGGCGATATCCGAGTTCGGCCACCCTCTCGCTGTCTGGCGACAAACAGAACCACCCGACGAACGCACCGTTGGATATACGACGCGCAGTCCAAACGTAGGTTTCTGTTCCTCTGGGCATGAGAAACGCCGAGTCCGGGTCGCTCCGCTCCTGGTCGACGGCATGCCCACCGTTAAGAAAGCGCATGACCTCCGGATCAAGCTCAAGGTCGATGAAGTCAGCTCTGTTACTCGAGCAGCAAGGGCTGAGCGTCAGCCTCGCCGTCTGCAACACATCCATTTTCGAACCTCCATCCATCGCTTCAGAAAGTATGCCCCTGATCTGCTCGTATTTATAGACAGCAAGTCAAATTGTTCAGATTTGAGGTCGAAAGCTGATAGAGGCTTCGTGCAAAAAACTCGCGCAAAAGTCCGCTGCTGGCCCTAACCGGAAATTAAACTCCTCTTGTTGCCGAATAAGCAAGTAGCTTTATCTGGTCAGCCATTTGCGTTAAGCTCCGCCCCATGAACATTCGCCCCAATATCAAAACCGGCATTTCCGTCTGTCCCCATGATTGCCCTTCGGCTTGCGCGCTGGAGGTGGAATTGCTGGATGAGAAAACCATTGGCCGGGTGCGCGGTGCCAAGGATAATTCTTATACGCTGGGCGTCATCTGCGAAAAGGTGGGGCGTTATGCGGAACGGATTCATCATCCGGAACGGTTGCTTTATCCGCTGAAGCGCACTGGTCCCAAAGGCAGCGGTGAATTCACGCGCATCTCGTGGGATGAGGCCATGGCGGAAACCGCTGAGGCTTTCCTCAAGGCGGAAGCGGATTACGGCAGTGAATCCGTCTGGCCTTATTATTATGCGGGCACGATGGGGCTGGTGATGCGTGACGGCATTGAGCGGCTGCGCCATGCCAAGAAATATTCGGGCATGTATGGTACGTTTTGCATTGCGCTCTCATGGCCTGGTTATTATGCGGGCGTTGGCAAGATTACGGGCGTTGATCCCCGCGAAATGCAGAAGTCCGACCTCATTGTCATATGGGGCGGAAACCCGGTCAACACGCAGGTCAATGTCATGACCCATGCCTTGCGTGCCCGCAAGGAACGCGGTGCGAAGATCGCCTGCGTGGATATCTACGAGACCGGCACCATGAAACAGGCCGATGTCAAAGTCCTGATCCGCCCGGGAACCGATGGCGCGCTGGCCTGCGCTGTCATGCATGTCCTGTTTCGCGAGGCTCACGCCGACTGGCCGTATCTTGAAGCGCTCACAGATTGCCCAAAGGAATTTGAAGCGCATCTCAAAACCAAAACGCCGGAATGGGCCAGCGCGATCTGCGATATTCCGGCGGCCGAAATCGAAGCTTTCGCCAGGCTCATAGGGGAAACCAAGCGGAGCTTTTTCCGCCTGGGCTATGGGTTCTCGCGGTCGCGCAATGGTGCGGTCAACATGCATGCCGCAAGCTGCATTCCGGTTGTCACGGGTGCGTGGAAATACGAGGGTGGAGGTGCGCTCCATTCCAACAGCGGCATTTACAAATGGAACAAGATGATGATCGAGGGCAGTGATGCACAGACATCGGGCCTTCGCGTCATCGATCAATGCCGCATTGGCCCTGCCCTGCTGGGTGATCCCGCTGATCTCAAAGGTGGTCCGCCGGTCAAGGCCATGCTGATCCAGAACACCAATCCGGCATCGGTTGCACCCGACCAGACCAAGGTGAAGCAGGGGCTTTCGCGCGAAGATCTGTTTGTCTGCGTGCATGAGCAGTTCATGACGGAGACGGCAAAATATGCCGATATCGTCTTGCCCGCCACGATGTTTCTGGAACATGATGATGTCTATCAGGGTGGTGGCCATCAGCACATCATGCTGGGCCGGAAGCTTGTGGATGCACCGGGCGAATGCCGCAGCAATCATGATGTGCTGTGTGAACTCGCCAGGCGCTTGGGCGCGGAGCATCCGGGATTTGCCATGAGCCCGCGTGAACTCATTGACTGGACGCTGCAACATTCAAACCGCCCCGACCTGCAGAAGCTCGATGACGAAAACTGGATCGACGTGCAGCCCGATTTCGAGACCTCGCATAATCTCAAAAGCTTTGGCCATGCCGATGGAAAATTCCATTTCAGACCGGATTGGGCCAAGGCTGCATTTCTTTCTCCCCTCGGTGCCCTTGGTCCGGTGGCCGACATGCCGCAGTTTCCGGATTACTGGAACGCGATTGAAGAAGCCAATGATGCGTTTCCCTTCCGGCTTGCCACAAGCCCTGCCCGCACATTTCTCAATAGCACTTTCAATGAAACCCCCTCTTCGCTGAAGCGCGAAGTCAGGCCAACGCTGTTGGTGCATCCTGCTGATCTGGAAGCGCAAGGCTTGCGTGATGGTGACAGGGTGAAAGTGGGCAGTGCCAGAGGCGTGGTCACGCTGCATGCCAAGGCGCATGACGGCCAGCGCCGCGGCGTGCTGATTGCCGAGGGCATCTGGCCCAATCATGCGTTTGAGGATGGCCAAGGCATCAACACTTTGACGGGGTGTGATCAACCAGCCCCTGCCTCAGGCGGCACCTATCACGACAATCGCGTGTGGCTGCGCAGCACCTGATGGCCCGGTAATGTTTGGTTAATCTTTTCGAGTCCGTTTCCCCCAAGCGCTTGAAAAGAATCATTTTCCCGCAAGAAGAATCGCTCCAACATTTCTCACATGATTGAAGTACGTTTTTCCAAGCCGCAGTTCTGGCTTATCCTCATGGCCATAGTCCTCATCATGGCAACGATTGCGCCCATGGCCGTTCTGGCGGATTAGGCGGCGATTTATACTTGCCGTTTCCAACGGATTTATGTCATGAATAGCGTATGGAATACTTTCACATTTTTAAAATAGCTGTCGGCTGGAATTGGGTTCGAATACCTGGCATCGTTGCCGTAATTGGCGGTTTTGCCCTTTTTGTCCTTCATCGCTTTGGCATTGTAACAATGGACGATGCTTTTAATTATGTCGTCGGGGGACTTTCAATCGCCCTCATGGCAATTCTTATAATCATTGCGCTGTTGCATCATGCCGTCGTGCAAGCGCGGCAAATAGCTCATCTTGAGCGTGCTTGGGATATGACGGGAAGATATGATTTCTCCATGAGGGAGGCGATACAGTTCATCATCGACTATTTTGCGAAAAATGAGCCTGCCGACCAAATATATGACAGGATCGGAAGAGCTTTTGCAAAAATTAGAGAAATAGGATTGTCTGGAAAAGTCAGAATATCAGGGCATGAGTTTGATGATGAGGCAGGGACATACGAAGAATTTGCGAAAGATATTTCGGCCAATTTTTGGAACAAAAACAGGATTGATGCTAAATCTATCGGGTCCCCTGAAATTGATCTCCCCCGAACCGCAGCGGACCCAAAAAGGGTTCACGAAACAGATGCCCAGACAATCTATGGGAAGATGCGAGTAAACAAAGAGGCATTAAAAGCTATGTTTTCCGACGAAACGCATTAAGACGCTTTTTCTTTTTTTGGGACAGGCTTCGAAAAAAAACGGCCTCAAACGCTTCACAACTTTCGTCCGCTTCCAGCTTTCTAGGTGTTTTAATGAACAACTACCAAACACCGAATATTCATTACAGCGCGTTAAATCCAGCCAAGAAACGGACGTTCGAAAGTTAGGCCCTGGCTGGTTCATTTCCCATGCGCAGTTTCAGCAGATACCAGACGGCTGCCACGCCCAGCGCCTTGCTTAACACTTCTGTCGTCATAGAAACCGGCGTGAGATAGCCCGAGAGATAGAGGAAGGCCACGGTGTCGAGCGGCACGGAAATGAGGCTTGAAATCAGGATACGGCTTTGCAGTGGGCGCCCCGTGAAGGAAAACACCGCCCAATCGGCCATTTCCGAAATGAAGAAAGCCGTGAGGCTGGCCAGCGCCAGTGCTGGATTGGTCATATACCAGGTGATGATGCCAGCCACCAGCGTGGCCAGAAGTATCTTGTGGCCCACCTCGCGTTGCGCATAGTCACGCAGCACGAATACAAATCCAACCACCACGGTGGCGAGATAGAACTCACCATACGGCGTGGAAAGTGCGGGAACGGCCACGAACAGCCAGTTCACCAGCACAATGCTTGCAATGTAGAGAACAACCCACATTGTCTTAGCCTATAATTTCACCCGCTTTGAAGTTCATCCTGATTTCCTTCTTGGCATTTTCCGCGCTGTCTGATCCGTGTACGGAGTTTGCATCGATCGATTCCGCGAATTCCTTGCGGATGGTGCCGGGGGATGCTTCCGAAGGGTTGGTGGCACCCATGATCTCGCGGTATTTCGCCACGGCATTCGGGCCTTCCAGCACCTGCACGACAACAGGACCAGAAGCCATGAACTTTACCAGGTCCTTGTAGAAGGGGCGCTTGGCATGCACGGCGTAAAACTTCTTGGCATCTGCAAGTTTCCACTTCACCCGCTTTTGGGCGATGATGCGAAGGCCTGCTTCTTCGATCTTGGCATTGATGGCGCCCGTGAGATTGCGGCGGGTGGCATCTGGTTTAATGATCGAAAAGGTGCGCTCGGTGGCCATCGTGGATTCCTGTTGTTGACAAATGAATTGGGCCGCCTTTTAGAGGCGGCCCAAGAGACTTGCAAGTGCTGGAAGCGTTATTCTGCTGCCTGGCCAATCAATGCGGTGGCACGGCTCACGGAAACCCGGCGGTTTTCCTGCTCGGCTTCCGCCGTGGGTATCTTGAGATAGCGCTCGCCATAGCCCACCGTCTTCAGGTTCTTGTCGGGAATGACGTAATAGGTAATGAGCGCCTTCTTGATAGCCTCGGAGCGCTGGCGCGACAGCGCCAGGTTGGCAGCGTCGGAACCCACCGCATCGGTGTGGCCTTCAATCAGGAACACTTCGCGTGGATGCGCCTTGAGGATGCGTTCCATGGTTGCACCCAACCTGTCGAGATTGGATACTTCCTCGGCACGGACGAAAGCTTCATTGAAGCCGAAATGCACCGTGTCGAGTTCAACCCGTGGAAGGGCTTCGCGCAATTGGGGGGAAGCTTCCACTTCCTTCACCGTATATTTGCGCGTGATCTTCTTGCGGGGTGGCGCCAGAAGCACCTGCTGCAATTCGGTATCATCCACTTCGTCGGCGTAAACGTCCTCCTGATTATCCTGGCCTGGATCATATTGCTGGTCGTCCAGCCGGTAATCATATTGGCCAGCATCATATTGCGCTTGCAGCTCGGCCTCGCGGGCGCGGCGTTCGCGCAGCAGGCGCTGCTGCAACTGATACTGGTCGCGCTCCATCACGGCGCGCCAATAGGCCCGCTCCTCTTCCTGGTAGCGACGGTCATAGGTTGCCTGACGATAGACCTCAAGCCTGCGCCGCAGCTCATAATCCTTCAGATCGTCAGAGGGCCTGCGGTCGTTCAGGATCACTTCGAAGGAGAGATTGATATTCGTATCATTCTCATGGGTGCGCGGTGGTCGCGCCGTGGAAGGAGGTGGAGGCGGAGGTGCGTTGTTGGCGCCCTGTTGTGCCGGAGGCGGATTGGCTGTGCCTGGCTGTGGTGGCGGCGCATTCTGAGCCGGTGGCTGTGCTGGTGGCTGGGGTGCTGCTTCTGCCTGGGCCACACGGGTGCGCAGGATTTCGCGTTCGGCTTTCAGCTTCTGGCGCAGGGCACGTTCAGTATCGCGTGACAATTCATTGCCGGCCATCAATTCACGAATGCCGTCCAGGCGGGCGCGGAGATCCTGATCATTGAGCTGTTCGGCCGCGCGCGTATCGTCAAGAATGGCTTTTGCCTTGGCTTCCGCTTCAGGCGTTCCCGCATTGCCATCAAGCTTCTGGGCCTGTGCCTTGTCAACGGCCACAGGAGCCACGGCTGGCGCTGGTGGTGGCGTTTCGACTTTTGCAACTGGTGGCGGCGCTGGCGGCAGAGGTGCTGTCGGCGCCTGTTCTATAATGGCAGGAGGTGGTGGCGGAACTTTTGTTTCCGCTGTTGCTGCAGGTGGCTGAGCTGCAGCATCAGGTGCCGCAGGTGCTGCGTCAGGTGCCGCAGGCGCTGCGTCAGGTGCGGCGGGAGCAACAGGCGCCGTTCCCTGCGCTGCCTGTTGATCGCGGGTGATCAATTCAGCGCGGGCGGCCTTGCCCAGTTCTTCCAGCTGGGCTGACGTTTCCGGCGAAAGGCCTTGTGTCTTCGAGAGCTGGCGTGACTGCTTCAGGCGGTTTTTCAATTCATCCACCGAAAGCTCTGTTGCCGGACGGGTGTCAGCGAGCAGGTTCATGACGTCAGCAGGCACTTCGGTGGCAGCTGCCGCAGGCGGTGTGGCAGGTTGCGCTGGTGCCGGAGCAGGCTGTTCAACAGGTGCCGCAGGGGGTTGCTCAGCGGGGGCTGCAGGTGGCTGCTCAGCTGGTGCAGGTGGTTGTTCAACTGGAGGTGCCGGGGGCTGCTCCGTTGGAACCTGGGCCTGCTCCTTCTGTTTTGCCTGGGCTTGGCGGGAGACAAATTCCTCATGCGCGGCATCGGCCATGGCTTGCAATTGCTGGCGTATATCAGCCGGCAGGGCCTTCATCTTTGCATAGCGGCGGGCCTGCTTTGCACGGCTGTTGAGTTCTTCCACTGACAATTCCGTGGCTGGCCGCGTATCGCCAAGCAAGGCTGTTACTTCAGCAGGAATTTCTGGTTCTGCAGGTGCAGCCTGTGCCTGTTGTTCGGCAGCGGCAGGCGGGGGCGTGTCTACGGGCGCTTCTGCAGCAGGTGCTTGGGCAGCAGGCGCTGGGGCTGCAGGTGCCTCAGCGGCGGGAGCTTCAGCGGCGGGTGGATTCTCAGCCTGCTTCTGGGGTTCGGGTTGCTTTTCGGCCGGCTGCTGCTCACGCGCGGCAATTTCTTGCTGGGCTGCCTTGGAAATTTCTGAAAGCTTGGTTTTTACATCTTCTGGTAAACCGTCCACGCGGGCGTAGCGCTTGGCCTGACGTATCGTGTTGACAAGCTGCTTGGGCTGAAGCTCAGTCAAATTCTGGCTATTGGCAATGAAATCGAGAATTTCCTGTGGCACAGCGGCTTCGGCTGCCGGTGCTGCAACAGCAGGCTGTTCTGCAGCTGGTTGCTGCGGATCAACAGGTGCATCCTGTGCCAGCATTGGCGTCGAAAACAATGCCAAAGCGAATATGCTCGCTGCAAATGGCGTAAACTTCATTTATTGCCTCCTAAAAAACAACATGAGAGATCATGCTGGCGGTTGAATGATTGCGCTTCTAAGCAGCGCTTAAGGCAGAACTATGGGCTAATTGGACAGCCTTGCCACAAGAATGAATGCTTGCTGACAGAAAAAGTTCCATGACTGCGGTAAGTTAAAGGCGTCCTGCCTCAATGATGCGCTTGAGAAAAGCGCGGGTGCGTTCTTCTTTTGGGTGACCAAATAATTGTTCCGGCGGGCCTTCCTCATGCACAACGCCATCATAGAGAAAGCACACCTTTGAGGCCACTTCTCGGGCAAATCCCATTTCATGGGTCGCCAGCAGCATGGTCATGCCCTGGCCTGCAAGATCGCGCACGATGTTGAGAACTTCCGACACCAGTTCGGGATCGAGCGCTGAGGTAATTTCATCCAGCAGCAGGAGTTTGGGTTCCATGGCAAGGGCGCGCACAATGGCAACCCGCTGCTGCTGTCCACCGGAAAGCCTGTCAGGAAATTCATGGGCCTTGGCTTCCAGGCCAATGCGCTTGAGCAGGATCATGGCGCGCTCATGGGCCTCCCCCTTTGGCACATTCAGAACGCGCGTGGGTCCCAGCGTCACGTTTTCCAATACGCTCATGTGCGGGAAGAGATTGAAGCTCTGGAACACGATGCCAACTTGCTGGCGCAAGCGGTTCACGTCAATGCCCGGACCCGAGACGCGGTCATTCTCCAGGCGGATTTCGCCACCCTGGATTTTTTCCAGCCCGTTGATGCAGCGCAGCAGCGTGGACTTGCCGCAGCCCGATGGGCCGATAAGGCATACCACCTGATGTTCATTGACATCGAGATTGATGCCCCGCAGCACCGGGATCCCGGCAAATTCCTTGACGACATTTCGTATTTCCAGAAATGCCATGTCAGCCCCCTGCCCGCATGCGGGCATTGTCGCGCTCGATGAGCTTGTCCACAAACCGCGCCTGCGGAATTGTAATCAGTACAAAGAGGATTGCCACGATCGTCACCGCCGACAGGTTGAAGGCATTGGCAGCAATGATGCGCGACTGGTTAAAGGCATCGATCACGCCCACGACTTGCACAAGCGCTGTATCTTTTTGCAGGCCGATGAAATCATTGAGGAGGGGCGCAATGATGCGGCGCACGGCTTGCGGCACCACGACATAACGCATGGTTTGCATGTAGGAGAGACCGAGCGAGCGCGCAGCGGAAACCTGGCTCCAGTGGATGCTTTCTATTCCGGCGCGGTAGACTTCCGCCACATAGGCGCCATAGGTCAGCGTGAGCGCGAGGATGCACCACCAGATCACGGGAATGCGCGTGGCGGTTTTCACTTCAATGGGCGTCATCGCCGAGAGGTCCACGAAGAGGCCAACGATCTTGGGAACGATAAGTTCAGGCAGGCCCGAGATGGGAAGGCCAAAGCCAATGAGATAAAGCGTCACGACCGCAGGCAGGCCGCGAAACACATCGCAATAGATGATGGCCAGCGCGCGGATGGGTTTTCCGGCAGGCCCCGGAACCATGCGCGCAAGTGCCACGACCAAGCCCCAAACCAGCACAAATATTTCGGCTACAACGAATATGAAGATGTTGTTGCGCAGGAAGGCCTGGGTCACCTGCCACCATTTGGCGGAAATGAGCGGCAGCAGAAAGAAGGTTTTTCCAACGGCTGCATCATTGGTCAGGATGAAGCTCACGAGAGCCACTGCGACCAGGCCGAAGCTTCCCCAACCGAAGGTGAGCCAGGCCTCATCACGCGCGGACGCCGTTGCTATGCGCATTTCCACCAAATCGCCTTGGGCCGCATGGGCCCGTGCGGTTGCGGCCATGCGCCAGGCGCGGACCGCCGGAATAGTCGTCAGCGCGGCAAGAACTATCGCTACCGCAAAAACGATTTCCCAACTGCGGGAATAGTAGCCGAGCCGTGTGATGGCACTGCGCGCGAGGATGGTGGCTGCAACAGTTGCAGCCACGCAAACAGCGGCAAACACCAAAGAAGCCAAGCTCAGCCGGGTCGCATCATTTGGAATGGCCAAGGGTTTTACCGTTGTCGATGTGGACAAGATTTATATTTTTCCGTGAAACAAAACCCCCGCAAATGTTGCGGGGGTTGGGGGAACATCATTCCTTGAAGTAGGGAACCTTGGCTGGGTCCTTGCCCCAGGCGGCGGCCAGATATTTATCGCCCAGTTTCGACATTGTTCCATCGTCGATCATGGACTGGACAATCGCGTCGATGGTCTTTGCGTTGGCAGAGCCCTTCTCATAGATGGCGCCATAGGTTTCGCCCGTCTTGTACTGGCCCACCACAACAGATTTTCCACCGGTGCTTTTTTCCTCTGCCAGCGTAATTGACGTATCGGTCAGGGCCGCATCAATCTGGCCTGCGCGCAGGGCCGTGAACATGTCGCCTTGCTCGGGGTATTGCTGAATATTGGTAATGCCAAGCTTATCTGCTGCAAAGGCCGCACCCGTTGTGGATTGCTGCACGCCAACTTTGGCTGTCTTGATGGTTTTTTCATCGACCGGAGCATCAGCCCGAGTCAGCACGCCAATATCGGAACTGTAATAGGGTATCGAAAAATCAACCACCTTCTTGCGGTCATCGGTGATGGACACTTCCGAGAGCGTGAGGTCATAGCCCGATGTCTGGCCCGCGACCAATGGGTCCCAGCCCACGTTTACCACCTCGAGCTTGTCAAAGCCCGCGCGCCAGGCGATTTCGGCTGCCATGCAATATTCCATGCCGTCCTTGATATTTTCCGGCGCGTCACCGTTCCACCAGATAGGTGCCGGCAACGAAACCTGCACCGTAAGCTGGCCGGGCTTGGCGGGACTGGCGATCGGTGTTGTGCCCTTCTTGCCGGTCACCTCGCAATTACCGATTTTGTCGGCAGCCAAAACCGATGTGGACATTGCCAAAAACGCGGCCATGGCCAGAAAATTACGCTTTGAAGACTTCATGAGTTACTCCCTGTTTTTAAGTTCTGAGGAGCATACACCAAAACAGGGGACTGGCGGCAAGCGGAAACTTATCCTGTCCAGCCCAGCCCTTGCGCCACGCAATTCATGGTCATCAGCAGCGGCATGTTGAGCTTTTCATTGCCCTTTTGGCCACGGGTTTGCCGCAGCAATTGCACCTGCCAAAGGTTGGCGCGGTCAACCACGGCGCGCACGCCATCGAACCTGCGGCGGAAGCCGCCAAAGCGTTCGCACAGGACTTTTGCACCCGTCAATTCCAGGATGGAAGCACTGGTGCGGCGATGCTCATGGGAAATCAGCGCGAAAATCCGCTCGGCGTCATTCCTGTCGGGCACCAGTTCGGCGTATTTTTCAGCCACGCGCATGTCGGCCAGGAACAGGGATTTTTCCACCTCATCCACCGCTAGGCGAAACCCGCGGGACTTGTTGAACATGTCGCGCAGCAATGTAAGGCCTTGGGGCCTACGCGCGCTGAGAAAATCACCCAATGCATAGCCCAGGCCATACCAACCCGTGAGCAAATGGCGGTTCTGGCTCCAGGCGAAAACCCAGGGGATGGCGCGCAGGTCTTCTATTCCCTTGGCGCCAAAACGGCGCGCCGGGCGCGATCCCAATTTCAGCAGAGCCAGTTCTTCAACGGGGCTGGCGAAATTGAAATAGGTGAGCAAGGCCTTGTCTTCCGCCAGGCGGCGGTAGGCCCTGAAAGAAAGCCGCGCGATGTCTTCCACCGCTTTCTGATGTTGGGGATTGATGCGAAGCTCCGGCTCTTCCGCCGATTTGAGCGTGTGGACCAGAACGCTTGACGTCAGCACTTCCAGATTGTTGAGGGCGGTTCCCCGGTTGGCGAATTTGGAAGACACTACTTCCCCCTGCTCGGTCACGCGCATGTGGCCGTTGATGGTGCCTGCGGGCTGGGCTGCGATGGCACGTCCGGTGGGAGCGCCGCCGCGCGATACGGAACCGCCGCGACCATGAAAGAAGCTGATGCTGACGCCTGCCTCCTTGCCCACGCGAATGAGCAAGCGCTGGGCTTCAAACAATTCAAAATTGGCGCAGAAGAAGCCGCCGTCCTTGTTGCTGTCGGAATAGCCCAGCATGATTTCCTGACGCCCGCCGGTGTCCTGGACGGAGCGCTTAACCACATCTGTGGCCAGCAATTCCTTCATGATGGCGGGTCCGGCGCGAAGGTCTTCAATGGTTTCGAACAGGGGCACAATGCGCAGGCGGCAGCTTTCGCTGCTGGTATCATCACTGAACAGCCCGCAGTATTTGGCGAGGAGATAAAGCCCCAGCAGATCAGCCGCCGACTTTGTCATGGACAGAATGAAGCAGCCCAGGGATTGCGGATCAGGCCCATCAAGGGTTTCGCGCGCGAGATACAAGAGGTCGAGCAATTCCCGGGCTTCTTCCGAGACGCCCCTGAACTGCGGCAGGAAGCCCAGGGGTTTCTTCAACTCTTCCATGATCCAGTGGGACCATGCGGCACTTCCCAATTCCGGATGATCCTCCTTGGCCACCGGATTCATCTTGCACCAGATTTCCTGCAGCACGCGGTTGATCACTGTGGTGTTCTGGCGAATGTCGAGGCTTGCGGTGCGGAAGCCAAAAATTTCAACCTCCCAGCGCACGGGCCGCACAAGAGTTGCGGCAAGGCTTACGGCCTTCACATCGGCCAGTGCCTTTTCCGCCGCCAACAGCGCGTCAATCAACTCAGAAACATGGCCGAAGGGTTTTACGCCGGCCAATGGCTGGGCCATGGCCGAAAGCCGCATCATCAGGGCACTGAGGAATTGCCGGAAGGGTTCCACCGGATTGCGCAGGCGTATCACATCTGCCTGGCCGGTGTATTCCAGTTCCTGTCCCAGGCGAACTGCGAAAGTTTCCGGCAGCATTACCTCTTCGCTGCTCAGCGATATGAGTTGCACGAGCTCGCCCAGCCGCTTCATCAGGCGTTCCACGGCAGCGCGGCGATTTTCCGCCAGTGCAAACCGCGTGGTGGCCACCGTTACGAAGGGATTGCCATCGCGGTCGCCACCGATCCAGGTGGAAAACTTCAGGGGTGGTTTTACGCGCGCGGGCAATTCGGGATAATGCCTTTGCAGGCCGAATTCCATAAGATCGCAAAGTGCCGATGTGCGGTCAAACAGCGCTTCGCGGAAGAAATGCAAGCCCCAGGAAATCTCGGATTCCACCGTGGGCTTCACAATGCGGATTTCACCCGTCATCCACAAGAGATCAATTTCGTTGCGCAGATGCGTGAGCAGGCTGTTGCGTTCACGCGGCGTCCAGCGCGGGGATTCCAGTTCAAACAGCTTGAGATAAATGCGGCGGTGGATTTCCAGCACCGTCACGCGCTTGGCTTCCGTCGGGTGGGCCGTGATGGTGGGCTGAACTTCAAGGGTGTCCAGCGCCTTCTGCACCGTGTCGGGGGCCACATTAAACGCTGCCACAAGGCTCAAGGCATGGCTGAGCGAGCCCGCCACTGCGTCGGGCCCGGCTTGCGTTTCCAGCCGACGGCGGTTGCGGATGGCGGCATTTTCTTCCGCGATGCTGAGCAGTTGCAGCCAGATGCCGATCGCCTGCAGGGCATGCTCGATCAGATGCGGCGGAATGCCGGAAGCCTCGTCGGGCTGGTCGACAACGCTCAAAACGGCAGGCTCGCGCAGGCGGATGACCTGGCGCAACTGGTCGCGCAACATCACGGTGATCTCGTCGATATAGGACGTGTCCTCGCCCAGGCTCATTTCCGGCTTGTTCATGACTAGCGATCCCAATTGAATGGCGCATCTGACTGCGCCGGGCGATTTGTGCAGCGCAACATAAGCCCTGTCAATGTGATTATGTGGGTTGCCCCCGGCGGCGGTTGGCGGCTATGACGCGGCCCATGTTACAGATCAATAACTTGACCTATCGAATCGGCGGAAGAATGTTGCTTGACGCTGCCTCCGCCAGCTTGCCGGATGGCCATAAGGTTGGCCTCGTGGGCCGCAATGGCACGGGAAAATCCACGTTACTCAAGCTTATTCTCGATGAGCTGCATCCGGAATCCGGCACCGCAAGCGTTCCCAAGAATGCCCGCATTGGCACGGTGGCGCAGGAAGCGCCAGGCGGTTCGGAAAGCCTTTTGGACACTGTCATGGCGGGCGATATGGAGCGTGCGGCCCTCCTTGCCGAGGCTGAAACCGCCACGGACCCACACCGCATTGCGGAAATCCAGATCAGGCTCGCCGACATCGACGCCCATTCAGCGCCAGCGCGCGCCGCCATCATTCTTGCCGGTCTGGGCTTTGACGAGGTCCGGCAAAACGGGCCCTGCTCTGCCCTATCAGGCGGATGGCGCATGCGTGTGGCATTGGCTGCGGCCCTGTTCGGCGCGCCGGATGTTCTGCTGCTCGACGAGCCCACGAACTATCTCGATCTGGAAGGCACGATCTGGCTCAAGAGTTACATCCGCGATTATCCGCACACTATCCTGCTGGTGAGCCATGACCGCGACCTGTTGAACGATGCAGTGGAATCCATCCTGCATCTCGATCAGGGAAAACTCACGCTCTATCAAGGCAATTATAATAATTTCGAACGCCAGCGGCGCGAGAAGCAGGCGCTCACAGCCAAGATGAAGAAGAAGCAGGAGGAGCAGCGCGACCACATGCAGGCCTTCGTGGACCGCTTCAAGGCGAAGGCCTCCAAGGCCAAGCAGGCGCAGAGCCGCATGAAGGCGCTGGCCAAGCTCGAGCCCATTGCCGAAATCATTGAAAATCGCGTGGCGCCGTTCTTCTTTCCCAATCCTGAGCGTGCCATCGCGCCGCCCCTGGTGCGCTGGGAAAAGGCTGCCGTGGGCTATGGCGGCGAAAAGCCCGTGCTCAAGAACATCACGCTCCGCATGGACCCGGACGACCGCATCGCGCTTCTCGGTTCCAACGGCAACGGCAAGTCAACATTTGCAAAACTTCTGTGCGGCAAGCTGCAGGTCTGCGATGGCGAGATGAAACATCCGCCGCGCATCACCATGGGCTATTTCGCCCAGCACCAGCTTGATGAGCTTTCGGAAGATTTGACGCCGTTTGAATATATCAGCCAGCTCATGCCGGATGCGACGGTTTCACAGCGCCGGGCCAAGATCGGTGCCGCGGGCTTTGGCGCAAACCTTGCCGATTCAAAATGCTCCACGCTTTCGGGCGGTGAAAAGGCGCGGCTTCTGTTCATGCTTGCGGCGTTCCACGGGCCGCATATCCTTATCCTTGACGAACCCACCAACCATCTGGATGTGGACAGCCGCGAAGCCCTGATCATGGCGATCAATGATTATGAAGGCGCTGTCGTGCTGATCAGCCATGACCGCCACATCATCGAGACCTGCGCCGACACCTTATGGCTGGTGCATGATGGAACCGTGAAGCCCTTTGACGGCGACATGGATGAATACACCAGTATCGTTCTCGGCAAGCAGACACAGGCGAAGAAGCCGGAGAAAGTAGCCGCAGCACCCGTTGTGAAAGCACCGCAAAGGCTGATGACCCCGCAACTTAAGAAAAAGATCCAGGAACAGGACCTCAAGATATTGAAGATCAAGGATAAAATCATTGTTCTTGAACAGGCCCTGGCGGATCATACGATTTACCAGCAGGAACCCAAGAAGGCCGCGGATTTCGCGCGCCTGCGCAGCAAATTCGAAACGGAACTCGAACGCGAGGAAATGCATTGGCTGGAGCTGCATGAAGGCATGCTGAATGCTTGACCTGACAAGAAGCGGGTTTGGCTATGCAAGCCTTGCCCTGTTTCTTGCCGCTTATGCCATGGTCATTTTCGAAGAGCCGCTCAAGCTGCGGAAATCCAAGCCTGTCCTCATGGCAGGCGGGTTGATCTGGGCGCTCATCGGCATTGCCTATGCACGTGCCGGCTTGAGCGACACGGCTGAAACAGCGGCCCAGCAGGTCATTGCGGAATTCGGCGAACTCTTCCTTTTCCTGCTGGTTGCCATCACCTATGTGAACACCCTCGAAGAGCGCCGCATTTTCGCGGTGCTGCGGGTGTGGCTCACCACGCGGCAACTGTCTTATCGCCAACTCTTCTGGATTACCGGCGTTCTGGCATTCTTTCTGTCCAGCATGCTCGACAATCTCACCACGGCTCTTGTCATGGGCGCTGTGGTCGTTGCCATTGGCACGAAGTCTCCACGGTTTGTCACGGTGTCCTGCATCAGCGTTGTCGTTGCGGCCAATGCGGGCGGGGCGTTCTGCCCCTTTGGTGACATCACGTCGCTGATGGTGTGGCAAAAAGGCAAGCTGGAATTTTTCCAGTTCTTTTCCCTTTTCCTGCCATCGGTCGTGAACTGGCTGGTGCCTGCCGTTATCATGCAATTTGCCATTCCCAAGTCGACGCCCGATGCACCCACCGAACTCATTCGCGCCAAGCCCGGCGGGCGGGGCGTGATCATCCTCTTTGCACTGACGATTGTGACGGCTGTGGCATTCCGCAATTTCCTTCAGTTGCCACCCGCCCTTGGCATGATGCTGGGGCTGGGTTACCTGCAAATCTGGTCATATTTCCTGCAGCGGCGCGGGCAGCGCTATGGCAACGAAGACATGCCGCTGGACTCTTTCAAGCAGATTGAACGGGTGGAATGGGACACGCTCTTGTTCTTCTTCGGAATCATTTTTGCGGTGGGCGGACTTGGCGTTATGGGCTATCTCACAGCAGCCAGCAATTATCTCTATGGTGACCTCGGCCCCACCACGGCCAATATCGTGATTGGCATATTGTCGGCCATCGTTGACAATATTCCCCTGATGTTTGCCGTGCTTACCATGGACCCTGCCATGAGCGAGGGCCAATGGCAGCTTATCACGCTCACTGCCGGTGTCGGCGGAAGCCTCCTCTCGGTAGGCTCTGCCGCAGGCGTGGCGCTGATGGGGCTGGCAGGTCAGCGCTATACATTCATGAGTCACCTGAGATGGAGCTGGGCCATCGGGCTGGGTTATGCGGCCAGCATCCTCACGCACCTGCTGATCAACCGGGCAGTGTTCTGACATGGAAGACGAGACTCCCCTCCTCCGCTTTATCCACCACGAGGCCACCGCCGGACTTATCCTGGTGCTTGCGGCAGCAGTGGCACTCATCGTCACCAATGCGGGCTTTGCTAGCGCCGCCCTTTTGTGAAATTCCTTGATTTGTAGTCACAACAGAACTACATTACCTCACATGAAAAACGCCACAAATTACGTCCGTGCCCGCATCGACGAAAAAACCAAAATCCGCGCAACGGCGGCGCTGGAGGCCATGGGGCTTTCGGTGTCGGATGCCATCCGTATGCTGATGATGCGCGTGGCCGATGAGCAGCGATTGCCGTTTGACGTAAAAGCGCCAAACGCAAAAACACTTGAAGCCATTGCCGAACTCAAAGCCGGGAAAGGCAAACGCCACGCGTCAATCAAGGCATTGATGGCGGACGTGAATGAGGACAATTGAATCCGCGACGGTTTTCCGGAAAGAGTTGAAGAAACTCAAAACGCATCCCGATCACGCCAGTCTCGACGAATTGCTCGAGGCAGTGCTGGAGTTGCTGGTCATCGACAAACCACTGCCAATCAAAAACCGCGACCACCGCCCCAGATAAGTGAAGTATGTAACATATTCTCTTGACTTGGGTCGGCATAATATGTTACATATCATATGCTTCATTCAAGAAGGAGACTGACATGATGCCGGTTGTGAGAGTCAATGACGCCACTTTTACCGACCTGAGCACGCTTAAGACGTGGTTTGGGACAAAGTCACCCAGCGAGACTATCGACCGTATTGTGCGGGAGGCGATGGAGCAACTTGGGATCGAGCGCGATGATGAACCTAAGGGCGCAATTGTAGCGCCGACTGATGGCGCACTCTTGTTCGACGCTGCGCCCAGCCTCACCTTCACCAAGCCGATGAAGGCTACAATCAATGGCAAGCCGATTCGAAACCCGAACTGGGCGTCGATCTTGCATGTAATGATTGCACAGGTGAAGGCCAAAGGGTTCGATGGCGAGAATCTGGTGCGGGAACTGACAGTTCCGACCAAAGCCACCAATTACGAGGATGATGGCTATAGGTTCTTCCAAGAACTGGGCATCTCGGTGCAGGGTCAGTCTGCAGCAGACGCATGGAAAGAAGTTGATCGGTTGGCCAAGAAGTGGCGCATCCCGGTCAACGTCGAATTTGTCTGGCGGAAGAACCCCAAGGCGCAGCATCCTGGCAAGGCGGGTGTGTTACGGTCAGGCAATTCTTGAGCGCGAGTCGCTATATAAAAGGGACTCTTCCCTCTTCACCTTAAGGATTAGGGCGGGGATTAGGCGGCCACTCCACTCAATCCCCTCTCAGGCTACTTCTGCCCCAGGCACAAACGGTTTTACCTTGATCTGCTTTTCGGTCTTCCGCACGCGGGCAATGTCGTAGCTGTTTTGCATGCGCATCAGCGTGTCCATGGAAACACCAAAGGCTTTCTCTATGCGGAGTGCCATTTCCGGTGACAAGTCGACATGCTCATTCAACAGCGCCGAAAGTGCGGGCCGCGTTACACCCAGCGCTTTTGCCGCGCCCGTGACCGACAGCGGAATGGCCTCGACAATCTCATGACGGATGAAGCCTCCGACATGGGGCGGGTTTTTCAATCTGATTCCCAATTCGCCGGTCATGGTTTTCTCCTAGTGATAATCCTCAAAGTTGAGATCGATAATCTCAATGTCTTGTCTGTCGATGCGAAATGTGATGCGCCAATTCTTCGTGACGAAAAGACTCCATACACCCCTGCGGTTGCCTGTCAGCAGGTGCGCCTTCCAGCTGGAAATGGTGCGCAGTTCATCTTGGTGCTGCATGTCTTGCAAGAACAAGACAATACGCGAGATTTTATCCGCAACGACAGCAGGCACACCCGACCTATCATCACGTTCGATCAGGTTTCGCAAACCCTTGTGAACGACATTGCGAATGCGCATTGCCGGAAAATAGTCGATCGTCTGTCTTGCGTCAAGTGACGGGTAACAGATTTTTTGTTCCATGAGGGCTGGCTAAGTTGCGACCGATTACATCAACAAAGACCACTCTACCCCGTGCTTGCGCGTTTTACCCAGCGGAGGTTTTCGTCCTGTTGGTAATAGGAGATGTCATGGCCCTCGGACTTCAGGCGTTTCCAGTCGTCGCGGGCGCGGGCTACTGCTGCTGCATCGCGGCCATCGAAAAGCACCACGGCACGCGCAAGCCCTGCGAGATCATCGGCCTCAGCCCCTTCCACAAAAAACTTCACGGTTGCCATGTTGGGGTTTTCGTTTTCCGCTGTCAGCCAGATAGGCTGCTCCCCCGCGCGGCCGTCGGCAGGCGTGCCATGCGCCAGGAATACGTCGGCGTCGGCATTCCACAGCAATTCCGAAATTTCCTCCAAGCGCTGCGGGTCTTTCACCTGCACCACGCAGCGCCATCCACGCTCCACCGAGGTTGCAAGCTGCCTGGGCAGCACGTCGGTCCACGATTTGTGTTCAAGATGGTAAAACAGGACATCGGCCATGGAACGATTCACTCCACGGCGGCCTCGTGCGCAAGGGACCACGGTTTGCCAAACGGCTTTTTCAGGTTAATATCCCCAGATTCTTTTCGCTCGGGGGACAACTCTTGAACAAATTATTGCTTGCGATGGCCACGCTTGTGCTGTTGGCGCAACCGGTGCGGGCGGCGTGTACAGCGCCCTGCATCAACCTGGTTGATTTTCTCGGAGAAAACCACATCGCTGCCGGGAAAAATCCGCTCTATGACATCTCCATGCAGAGCATCGCGCTGGAAGATGTCAAGCGGCTGCAACTTGAAAGCTTTCGCAAATTGCTCGAGGTGATGCGCCGCTCTGCGGAAAAAGACCGCAAGGCAACACTCGCTGATCTTCGCCACCACAAGATCAATGCTGCCACAGCATCTGCAAATGCCAAGCGCTATGAAAACGCCGTAGTGAATTATTATCTCGGCTTGAATGCCTACCGCGAACAGATTGCGGCAACCCCAAAGAAATAGCGCCTATTTGCCCTCATAGTGGTCGGCCACCAGGCGGTTCAACAATCTCACGCCCCATCCCGAAGCCCAACTCTGGTTGATCGAGTTCTTGATGGAATCCATGGCCGTTCCCGCTATGTCGAGGTGGGCCCATGGCACATTGTTCACAAACCGCTGGATGAATTGTGCTGCGGTGATGGAGCCTGCGAGACGGCCACCAATGTTCTTCATGTCGGCCACATCGTGATCGATGAGCTTGTCATATTCAGCGGTGAGTGGCATGCGCCAGACTTTTTCACCCGTCGCCAAGCCAGCCTCGGCCAGGCGCATGGACAATTGGTCATCGTTGGAAAACATGCCGGCGTGTTCCTTGCCGAGCGCCACCATGATGGCACCGGTGAGCGTTGCCAGGTTGATCATGAATTTCGGCTTGAAGCGGTCCTGCACATACCACAGCACGTCCGCCAGCACGAGGCGGCCTTCGGCATCGGTATTGAGAACGGCGATGGTCTGGCCCGACATGGATTTCACCACGTCGCCGGGGCGCTGGGCATTGCCATCAACAGAATTTTCGACAATGCCGATGGCGCCAATGGCATTCACCTTGGCTTTGCGTTCAGCGAGCGCCAGCATCAGTCCGGTCACACAGGCAGCGCCTCCCATGTCGCCCTTCATGTCTTCCATGCCTGCGGCGGGCTTGATGGAAAGGCCGCCCGTATCGAAGGTCACACCCTTGCCAATGAAGGCCACCGGCTTTTCGCCAGCCTTGCCGCCGTTCCATTTCATCACCACAAGGCGCGGCTCGTTGGGCGATCCCTGCGCCACGCCCAATAATGCGCCCATGCCGAGTTTCTTCATTTGCGCGGGCGTGAGTATTTCAATGTCCAGTCCGCTTTTGCCAAGCTCCTTGGCGCGCTTGGCAAATTCCACGGGCAACAGGATGTTGGCGGGCTCATTCACCAGGTCACGCGCGAGATGCACGCCGTCGCGCACGGCACTCAAGGGCACATATGCCTTCCTTGCCTTGGCGGCGGCTTCGGAATGGAATGTCAGCTCGGCAAGGGCTATGGTTTTTTCCGGTTTCTTGGTTTTATAGCCATCAAATTTATAAATGCGGAGCGCTGCTCCGGAAGCCAGAAGGGCGCTGGCGTTTTCCACTTTCAATTTGGAATTGGCGGGAAGTTCCACCAGCACGCCGGCACGTGCCGCCTTGGCATTTTGCAGCGCACCGGCAATCACGCCGCCCAGCAATTCGAGTTCTTTTTCGCCCAGCGTGGACGCAGCGCCCAGCCCCACCAGCAAAACACGATCCAGATCATCGCATGGCGACACGAGGTCCAATACCGAATCACGCTTTCCTTCAAATTTTGCGGTTTTCATGGCCCGAACCAGGTGTCCATTGCAGCGCTTGTCTATGCTGTGACCCTGTGGCAACAGCTTGCCGCCATCCGCTACCAGAACCACTACTGTGCCGCGCACAGGCGTTTCAACGCCCGCAAAATTGATTTTCATGTTTTTTTCCATTGGTTTGCGGTGCCGTATGTAGCTGGTTCAGTGTATTCTTACAACACGTCAACGATTTGTTAACCGTTTCGCCACAGCATCTTTCCTATGCCCCTTTCTGCTGGCATGAAGTGAAGAAATCTTCGCTTCCCGATGCTGGTGAAACACGTTAAGAAAGTGTGGCACATGGTTTTGAGTGGCGGATTCTTGAAAATTCCGAGGGGAGAGATATTGGGCGTGAGGCAGTGGCTGCCGCAAAATGCTCTAATGGTCTGCGTGAGCCTTGTTGCTCTCACGGCCATCGCGCCCTTGGCACATGCCATTGTTGATAAACCATTTATCAAACCCCTCACCAGGAAACCTGTCGCTGGAACGAAAGTAAATGTGGTCGCGGACCGCATCACCTATGACAGCCAGGGTAAAATCGCCACCGCCACGGGCACGGTCCGCATCACCTATGGCCCTTATGTTCTGGTTGCCACGCGCGTTTCCTACAATGAGAAAACCGGTGAGTTCAAAGCCAATGGCTCGGTGGTGCTGCGTGAACCCAACGGCAACATCCTGCAGGCAGAAACCGCTGACCTGCGCAACACGTTCAAGACCGGTTTTGCCACCCATGTCCGCGCGCTGCTCACCAATGATGTCACCATATCAGCCGATTATGCCCGCCGCGAAGCCAATGGCATTACCACGTTCGATCATGCCCATTATACGGCCTGCGTGAACTGCGAGGATTCCAACGGCAATCCGCTGTGGGAAATCACCACAACCAAAACGGTTCACGACAGCAACACCAAAACGCTTTACCACACCAATCCCACGCTCAGAATTGCCGGCATACCCGTGGCTTATCTGCCCTATGCCGAAATGCCCGATCCTTCGGTCAAGCGCCGTTCCGGATTTCTGCTGCCGGATGTTTCAAGCCGCAAGGTTTATGGGATTGGCGTGAAAGTGCCCTACTTCCTGACATTGGGAAAAAGTGCTGACCTGACATTCCGTCCCATTTTCACCACCAAGCAGGGACCCGTTGCCGATATTGAATATCGCCAGGCCTTGAAAAACGGCACCTTCAATGTCCGCGGTTACGGTGTGCGTCAATTCGATCACAACAGCAGTGCTGGCGATAAAACCTGGCGTGGAGCGGTCAAGTCACAGGGTGATTTCCGCCTGAATGATGTGTGGAGCTATGGCTGGGATGGCACGCTCACCAGCGACAAGAAATTTCTCGACCGATATGATCTCGACAACCGCAACCTTATCACCGACCAGATTTATGTGACGGGCCTTGCCGACCGGAATTATTTTTCCGCCAAGGCCCTGTATTTCCAAACGCTGGAACTCAGCGAAGACCAGAACCACTATCCCTATGCGCTGCCTTACGTCAATTCTGAATATACTTTTAACGACGCCGTTTTCGGCGGTGAACTCGGGTTTGACTGGAGCGCCTATTCGATAGGGCGCGATGCGGCCAACACGCCCTATTCCACCATAAATCACGCCACCGAGCAGTCTCGCGCCGTTGGCAATCTGCATTGGGAAAAGCAGATGATCAATGATTGGGGTCAGGTTTTCACGCCGTTTGCGCGTGTGCGCAGCGACATCTATGTGAACGACAATCTGCCCGATCCGAGCCTGGTCAGCGGTACGCGCAACAGTGAAGTCACCAGCCGCGTGCTGCCATCTGCGGGCTTTGACATGCGTTGGCCATTTCTGGCCTCCTATGAAACGGGCCAGGGCATCTTCACCCCTGTGGTTCAGGCCATTGCGGCCACCAATGAAACCGACGTCAACAAGATTGGCAATGAAGACGCGATCAGCGTCAATTTTGACAGTTCGAGCCTGTTTCTCCAGGACCGTTTTACCGGGCTTGACCGCTATGAAGGCGGCAGCCGCGCCAATGTGGGCGTGATGTATTCCTTTTTGGGCGCCAATGGCGGATCGGCCCGCGCCAGCCTGGGCGAATCCTTCCACATCGGCGGCCGCAACAGCTTTGCCTCGGATTCCGGGCTTGACGGCACACAGTCTGATCTGGTGGGCGCATTCGTGTTTCAGCCTTGGGACAATCTCGAACTGTCCTATCAGGCACGTATTGAGGAAGACCTGTCGAACATCAATGTGCAGGAAGCTTTCGCCAATTATGATCTTGGCCGTTTTGCAGGCTCTCTCGGCTATATCGACGTGGCCCCTGCGCCTACCGCCGGTCGGCCCTTGCGCATCGAGCAGATCGATGCTTTCACAACCTTCAGGTTCAGTGAAACATGGAGCATTTTTGGCAGCGCCAAATACGATCTTAATAATGACCAATTCATGAGCAAAACAGCCGGCATAGCGTTTGACTGCGACTGCATGGCTGCAAAATTGTTTTACACGGAAACCAATAGCCTCGAGCCGGGCGATGTGCCCGACCGCACCTTGAAGCTGTCAGTTGAACTTCGCACACTTGGAAAATCCAGCATAGCCGCTGGACTGTGAATGGAAAACTGATGAAGAAGATGTTTTTATGCCTGGCACTTGGCGTGATTTTTTCAGGTGTCGCCCACAGCGCCGCCAATCAAGGCATTGTTGCCACCGTCAATGACCAGCCCATCACCACCATGGATATCCAGCAGCGGCTGCAGCTTTTGAAAGTTCTGGGGGAACGCGCCCAGACTGCCAATCCCAACAAGGCCGCGCTGAAAATGATGGTGGATGAAATCATCAAGATCGCCGAAGCCAAGAAATACAAGATGGAAGCCAGCGACAGGGATATTCAGGCCCAGCTCGGACGTATGGCCAAGGGCATGAAAACCGATCCCAAAGGGCTTGAAGCAGCGCTCAAGAAGAACGGCATCGAAACGAAATCGTTGCAGCAGCTGGTGGCGGCACAGATCGGCTTTTCCCGCATCCTCAATGCCAAATATAAAGTGAAATTCACGGTGGAGCCAGGTGCCGTCGACAAGAAGATGGGAGAAATCAAGACCGAGCTTCAACAGAAAGTAACCACCATCTTGAAAGATCCGCGCATGCAGCCGGTGCAGATCTATACCATTCTGGAAATCGATCTTCCGGTTGAAAACAAAGATGATCCCATGCTGTTGCAGGCCCGCGCGCAGGAAGCCTCGCAATATCTCGCGAAGTTCAATGGCTGCGCCAGTGCCAAGGCTGCGGCCGAAGGTATCTTCAACGTGAAGATCGGGAAGAAGATTGATGCGGTTGCGGCCAAGCTGCCGCCGCCCATGAAAAAAGCCCTCGATGGTGTGGGCGTGGGCAAGGCTGTTGGCCCGGCGCGCGGACCCAAGGGCATTCAGGTCATCGGATTTTGCGGCAAGAGCGTTGCCCAGCCGCCCAAGCCCAAATACACGCTGCCCACCCGCGAGCAGGTGGAAGCTGTGGTTTCGAATGAGCAATATGCCGCCTTCGAGGAAAAATACATGGTCGAAATGCGCAAGCACGCTTATGTCGAATACAAAGACACGTCCTATGCGCAGCAATAGGTAATGGCGGCAGTCCTGCCTCTCGCGCTCACATCGGGGGAACCTGCCGGTGTTGCACCGGAAATCACCGCAAAGGCATGGACTGCACTGCATACCGATTCCACCGCCACATTTTTTCTGATAGGTGACGCCGATTATTTTTCGGCCCGTGCCCAGGCAGCAAAGCTCGCGCTTCCCGTCACGCGCATTGCGTCGCCAGCCGAAGCCGCGCAACATTTTGCAACGTCGCTCCCCGTTCTGCACCAGCCGCTTCCAGCGCATCCCGCAGCTGGCCATATCAATTCGCAAACCGCAGCTGCTATCATCGCCTCCATTGATGCGGCATTTGATCTGGCGCTGGCTGGAGATATTTCAGCCTTCGTCACCAATCCCATTCAAAAAGAAGCGCTTTATTCCGCAGGCTTCAGCCATCAGGGCCATACGGATTATCTCTCACATCTTGCACATGATCGCGGATATTTCTGCCAGGAAGTCATGATGCTGGTGGCGGCGAATTTGCGGGCGGTGCCTGTTACCGTGCATATTCCGCTCAAGGATGTGGCCTCCGCACTCACACAGGAATTGATCATGGCGCAGGCGCGTGTGGTGGCGCATGACCTCAAGAAATATTTTGGCATCGCGAGCCCGCGCTTGGCCGTCACCGGGCTTAATCCGCATGCAGGTGAAAATGGCGCGATGGGACGTGAAGAACAGGACGTGATCATTCCCGCCCTTGCCGCATTGCGCGCCGAAGGCATGCAGGTCGCAGGTCCCCTGCCCGCCGATACCGCCTTCCATGCGGAAGCGCGGGTAGGCTTTGACGCCATTCTCTGCATGTATCACGACCAAGCGCTTATTCCGGCCAAAACACTGGATTTTCATGGCGGCGTGAATGTGAGCCTGGGCCTGCCATTCATTCGCACCTCGCCAGATCATGGAACAGCGCTGGGCATTGCGGGAACGGGCACGGCCAATCCGCAAAGCCTCATTGCCGCCTTGCGACTTGCTGCAGAAATGGTTGCGGCCTCGCGTGGTTGACGATGGCCTGCCGCCGCTGCGCGAGGTCATTGCGCGCCATGACCTTGGGGCCAAGAAAAGCCTTGGCCAGAATTTTCTCTTTGACCTGAACCTGACGCGCCGCATCGCGCGCGCTGCTGCTCCCCTGGAAGGCTTTACCATTGTGGAGATTGGTCCAGGTCCTGGCGGCCTCACGCGGGCACTGTTGCTTGAGGGCGCGCCCCGCATTATCGCGGTGGAGCGTGACGCGCGCGCGCAACCCGCACTGGATGAAATATCAGCCGCCTATCCCCACCGATTGCAGGTCATTTCCGGGGATGCCCTTGCGGTGAATTGGGCCGATGTGGTTTCGGGTCCCGCCAAGATCATAGCCAATCTCCCCTATAATGTGGCAACCGTCCTGCTCACGGGTTGGCTCACGCAAGGTGCTTGGCCACCTTGGTTTTCGTCGCTCACGCTGATGTTCCAGAAGGAAGTTGCCGAACGCATCGTGGCAAAGCCCGGAGCCAAGGATTACGGCAGGCTGTCCGTGTTGTGCCAATATCGCTGCGAGGTGAAAAAGCTGTTTGATGTGAACCGCAGCGCCTTCACGCCCGCCCCCAAGGTCACCTCCAGCATTGTGCAGCTCATTCCAAAACCGGGCATGGAGTGCGATGTGCGAAAACTTGAAAAGGTTACCGCCTCCGCCTTTGGCCAGCGCCGCAAGATGCTGCGCTCAAGCCTGAAAGCGGCCTTTGATGCGCCGGAATCCGTGCTGGCTGAGCTCGGCATAAATCCGGAACTTCGCGCCGAACAACTTGCCGTGCAGGATTTCGTGCGGCTGGCCAGGCTTTACACGGGCAGCTGATCACAAGCCTTTGGTGAGATTGCGCACAAATTCGACAAGGCCAATGCGCCGCCTGCGCTTCAAGCGTTCCGCACACAGGATTGCCAGCACTTCACCATGGGATGTTTCGATGTTGTCGTTGATGATGACATAGTCATATTCCGGCCAGTGGCTGATCTCACGGGAGGCTTCCGCCATGCGCTTGGCCACCACGCTGGAGGAATCCTGGTTGCGGTTGATCAAGCGGTTTTGCAGTTCGTCAGCTGATGGCGGGAGGATGAACAGCCGCACGAGGTCATCTTCCATGGCCTGCGCCAATTGCTGGGTGCCCTGCCAATCGATATCAAACAGAACGTCGCGACCCTTGGCCAAAGCCTCCTCGACCGGTTTCTTGGGCGTTCCATAAAAGTTTCCGAACACTTCGGCATATTCCAGCAGTTCGCGCCGGTCGCGCATCTGGGCGAAGCGTTCCTTGGTGATGAAGTGGTAATCGCTCCCTTCCACTTCGCCGGGCCTTGCGGCACGCGTGGTCACCGACACTGACATGGTAATGTTTTTATCAGCGTCCAGAAGCTTGCGCGAGAGCGTGGTTTTGCCAGCGCCTGATGGGGAAGACATGACGAGCAGCAGCCCGCGTCGTGCAATGGGGGTTGAAGGTTTCTTATTCAATGTTCTGCACCTGCTCGCGCATCTGGTCGATGGTGGTTTTCAGCTCCAGGCCAATCGCCGTCAAGCTCCTGTCCAGCGCCTTGGAGCACAAGGTATTGGCTTCGCGGTTGAATTCCTGCATCAGGAAGTCGAATTTGCGGCCTGCGGGTTCGGGTGAGGTCATGAGCATTTCAGCGGCTTCAATATGCCCGAACAACCGGTCAATCTCTTCCTGGATATCGGCGCGCGTGGCAATCATCACGGCCTCCTGATGCAGGCGGTCGGAATCGAAATTCGCGCCCGTATCCAGAAGCCTTCCCACCTGTTCCTTTATCCTTGCGCGAATGGCGTCCACCGAGCGGGCGGGATTATCGCGCGCGGCCACCGTCAGGCTTTCGATCTTTTGCAATTGCGCCTTGAGCACGGAGGCCAGGCGGGCACCCTCTTCGCGCCGTGAAACGTCCAGCGCAAGTGCTGCCGCTTCGAGACCCCGCGTTACCTCAGCCAGCGGCCCCGCGCTGTCCTCCACGTTCGGTATGGGTTCAATCACTTCCAGCACACCCCGCAAACCCATGAGGGCTTCAGCACGCAAGGGAGCGCCGCCTATCCTGTCGCGGAGTTTTTCGGCAATCCTTACGACCTGTTCCAGCACGGCTTCATTGACGACAACGGATTCCAGTTTGGTGATGCCAGTGGTTGTAAGGCTGACCTGCAGGTTGCCGCGCTTGATGTGCTGGGCCAGCGTGGTGCGGGCTGCAATTTCCAGCGCTTCGTAGCCTTGCGGCAGGCGGCAGCGAATATCCAGCGCCTTGCCGTTCACGCTCTTGATTTCCCACTGCCAGTGCAGGCCAGCATGTTCTCCAGAGCTTTGCGCAAAACCTGTCATGCTCGAAAGCGTCATTCGTCCCCCATATGCAGAATCACATTGGCATGGGACTGTATCAGGTGGTGGAGCGCTTCTCTACCTATCCGCCGTCATTGGCCGGGAACACAATTTGCATCGGCGGTCATAAAGATTTGGTTTTGAGCGGTGTAATGGTTCATGGCGCCGCTGGCAGAATCCACACCCAAACCAACCACCCCTCCAAGCAGGATATTTCCGGCTGTCATCCCTTCCAGGTTTGAAGCGATCACACCGCTGCCCTTGAAACAGCCCTGCACACATTGCACCACAATATCATGCCGTGATTTGGGAAGTTCCACAATCGTGGGCGTGTTGATGCTGCGTTGCCCGATGCCCTCGGATGTCAGCGTGCAAATTGCACCGGAGTGGCCCGGCGTATCCACCGAAATCTGCTGATCCGTTCCCCTGGTAATCGTTGCACAGCCAGCAAGCGCCAGCCCTACAACCAGAATGATTCGCCGCATGCTGTTCCCCCAACCCCGGCAGAAAGCTAGGGCGTTAAAACAGTGCATGCAAGATGAATTGTGGAGAGTGCCGGATGCGATTATCACTGCCACGGCAAACCAGTGCCCCCAAAGCTACCAGTACATCCGTGGTTAGCCTCGGGGGTCGCAAGTTCTGTGGTGGCTTACGCCGCCTTCAAGTTCGTGGCGGATTGCTTGCCGCTGCGCTGATCTTTTTCCAGATCGAAGGAAATCTTCTGGCCTTCATTGAGGCTGCTCATTCCAGCGCGTTCAACAGCGCTGATGTGAACGAACACGTCCGTGCTGCCATTGTCTGGCTGAATGAATCCGAAGCCTTTTTGGCCATTGAACCACTTGACTGTACCTGTTTGCATGATAACTCCTTGTTGAATGCAAATGCGAAATGCCTGGGCGCTTGAAGCGCTTTGGCGACCTGTCGATGTCTTGGGAAATTAACAGGCTGATGCACTTGCGATTCAAAACCGCGTAGCCAAGCCAACTGGCCGAAACTCGATGCAGCCGATATAGGCGTTAAGGTTCTAAATTGCAAGGTCAGTCCCATATTTAAATTGGGCAGTTTCAATGGGCGGCAAATGCCGGGGCGAAGAACCGATTCCGTTGGAAATTCCTATTTATACGCGAAGAAGCTTTTTGGCGGCACTTTCTGAAACTGGGCCGAGATTTATCAAAATCTGTACCGCAAGCCTATGGGTGTTTCGCAGATCTGTTGCGTAAACAATCTTACGGCCCTGCCGCATTCCATCGATCAAGCCACATCGCGCCAGGAGTGCAAGATGCGATGACAATGTATTCTGCCGCACTTTGAGCGCTTTAGCGATATCACCCGCTGCCAGGCCTTGTTCACGGCTTACCAGCAGGCGCATGACCCGCCAGCGTGTTTGCTCACCCAGAGCGCGAAGCGCTGAAATGACCTCCAATTCGTCCATATTTCGGGGTTAATCGATATGAATGACAGCTGTGTGACAATTTGATAGCCTGCCCGCCTCTAAAAAACGAAAGGGGAGACAAAATGGACGACAAGAAATCGGCTAAGAAATCGATGCCCGAAAACAAGATGGAGATCTCTGGCCGACTGGAAAGCCTGAGTTTCAAAGGTAGCGGAAACCATTTTCAATTTACGGTAGCCAACAAGAACGGTGGCAGTTCATATCTGCTGGATTCAACACATCAACCGAACTTTGCAACACTGGCCTCGCTGGTGACTGCCGCCTACATGGCAGGCAAGAAAATCCACGTCAAAGCCACGCAGAATGGAGATGGACCACCTTACGCCAGCGAAATCAGCATGGGCGCAAAAGCAAAAGAACCAAAGGTCAAAAAGCAAAAGCCCGCAAAACGCGTCAAGGGGCCTGTGATTGCGCCTCAGCCTGCCGCTTGATTTTGGCAAGCCAAGTGTAGCCGCGGTAAGGCACCGCGAATTGACTTGAAGCGCCATTGGCTTCGGCCAGTCGCACAACTTCATTTCTTAGATCTGCCCGCGGCGACACATGGAAAAGATCAAGCCAGCGAAACAACAGGGCGCGAAAGCGGCGCGGCAGGTTTTCACACTGGCCGAAATCAACGATGTGAAGTTCGCCCTCGCTGGATAACAGGCTCATGGCATGGCGGAGCGCTGCCTGCCATTCCGGAACCATGGAAAGTGTATAAGAAAAATAAATCCGGTCAAACTGGCGCTGGCCGAGACTCGAAAGCGGATCGAAAGACGTTGCATCCGCGCATGCAACACGCACACGTTTTTCAAGTCCCATGTGGCACATGGTAGCGAGGGCTGTCTTCAACATCTCCTGAGAGATGTCGATGCCAAATAATTTGGTGTTGCCGTAGCGCTGTGCCACGCCGATGAGGTTGCGGCCAGTGCCGCAGCCAATTTCGAGGATTGAACCTCCAGGCGGCGGCGCCAGTCCGTCAAGGAGTTGATCACGCCCCAACAGGTAGTAGCGTCGGCTGGCGTCATAGATGTGCCGCTGAAACCGGTACATGCGGTCCATGGCTTCAGCCTGGTCGGGAAAGCTTTCAATTTCCTCGTTCATAGACATGGAAACCTCCGTAAATCGAAGACCGGTCCTGCTTACCAAGTTCACGCGAGCGCGCATCGCGGTAATGCCAATGGCGCAAGATCTCAGCATCCACGCGACCTGGAAGAATGGTCTCGGTTCCAGCGGTGCGGAATATCACCCGCGCTTGCGGCGTGGCGGCACGCGATATGGCCCGCCAGAGAGCGTTGAGTTGCATGTCCGTCATCCAGTCCTGCGCGTCGAGCAGCACAAACCGGTCAACACTTGTGGCGGGCATGGCATCCAGCGCATCCGTCAGGGAGATGTGACTGACAGTGGCGTGGCTGGCCACGGCCCGCATCGTCGCAAAATTATCCTCACTCAAATATGGCGGCAAGGGACCAGAGGCATCTGGTGCATAGCTTCGGCCGAAGGCTTGCCAGGTAAAATAATTCTCCGTAAGCGGAAAGCCGCAGGTCAAGCGTTCAAGCCGCTGGTGCAATACATCGGACATGCGCCCGCCCCCCGCCAAAGCCTCATACTGTGCCGGGGGAATGCCGAGGCCATAAAGCGAGACCCTGCGGTTGGTGAGCCATTTGACCAAGCGCTTCTGGAACAGAGGCGCTATTTGCGTCTCAAAGAAGTGTCTTTGCTGGTCCACCGAGCGGCAGTCCAGCAACGCCTTGAGATCATGGCCGTAGAACTTCGCCAGAACATGGCCAATGCCAATAAAGCGGCCAAGCAAGCCTTTCTTGTAGATATTGCTGCGGAAATGGTTGAGCCGCTTTTGGCCGGTCCAGCTGCGCCCTTCCCAGTAGCGGCGCGTTTCCGCGTCAACTGCCGGACGCAGGTAACGCGCATAATCGCGGGTGTTTTGGCGGTCATCGGCCTTGCCGAAAAACCGGTAGAATTCGTCCCATCCCGGAAGTGACGCAAGCCCCGCCAGCTTGAGACGCGTCAAAGCCACATGGGCAGGGTTGAGATCAACTGCAGTAATGCGTGCGGGCGAGCCCACGAGATAGCTCAGCACATTGCATCCGCCAGAGGCGATTGTGACAATGTGATGGTCGGGCCTGATCTCCATGGCAGCCATATCCACAACGGGATCTTCCCAGATTTGCGGATAGACAAGGCCCCGGAAAGCGAAGCTGAAAATCCGCTCCAGCACGCCTTCAACGCTAAGAAATTTGTTCCTCTGCATGGCGCGGCCAACCAAATTGCCGCTGCGAGGAACGTCCAGCACCGTATCCAACACCATCGCGAATCCTTTCGTGCCCATTCTAGAATCTGGCAACGTCACTAGGTACGCATTGTGACAACTGTGTCACGGCAGGAAAAAGCGGCCGTCACACGAACTTCATCAATTCCAGAAAATAAGGGCGCATTATTCTTTGCACAGAGGAATTCATGAAGGCCGATGTCTTTCCCGTACGCCGCTACCGGGCGATTTTCATATCAGACGTACATCTTGGCACGCGCCGGGCCCAGGCCACTGCGTTGCTGGATTTCCTGCGCCAGACGGAAAGCAACAGGCTCTATCTCGTGGGCGACATGGTCGACAGCTGGTCGCTCCGCCAGAAATGGCACTGGGACCAGTTGCACAACGACGTGATCCAGAAAATCCTCCGCAAGGCGCGCAAGGGCACAAAGGTATTTTTCATTCCCGGCAATCACGATGAGAATTTCCGCGATTTCACCGGCCACAGATTTGGCAACGTCGCGGTGATGCGCGAGGCCGTATATAAAAGCGCGTCGGGCCTCAACTATCTCATTCTGCACGGCGACAAGTTTGACAATGTCATCTATTTCGCGCCTTGGCTCGCAAAGCTTGGCGACTGGGCCTATGAAAGGCTGATGGACCTCAACAGCCCGGTCAACGCCGTGCGCCGCAAGTTGGGCTTTGGCAACTGGTCACTTTCGGCCTATATGAAACACAAGGTCAAAAAGGCGGTGGAGTTCATTTCACGATTTGAGGAAGCGGTGGTCCGCGAGGCCCACACGCGCAATTGCCAGGGCGTGATATGCGGCCACATCCACACCCCCGACAACCGCATCATCGACGGCATTCACTATTTGAATGACGGCGATTGGGTGGAAAGCTGCACCGCCCTTGTTGAACATTTCGACGGCCGTTTCGAGATCGTCAATTGGAAACAGCAGAAGCCTGACGTCATCAGGAATGCCCCCGTCGAAAATGCTACCATCGTGCCAGAGCCAAAGGCCTTGGTTCATCTGCGCTAGTGAAACATTCGTGTCCGTTCTCTCAACCCCATATTGGGTCAAGAACACTGGATCTCTGCTTTCGCCCGGATAACAGTGTGAGAGAAATGGGTTAGTTACGGCCCATTCATACTAACATGTTAGTATGAATAACCTCCCAGCGCTGTAAGCACATTTTGCCGCGAAAACTTTGCTTCAAATCGCGCTTTTTTGCGCGCTTTTTCGCTATCTTTTGCACGGGATCTCAACCTGTTTCACGCAATTCCACTACTGCAAAGCGCTGATTTCACAGCTCTTTCCTATCGTAGGAATTATTTCACGTGAAACACTCTGCCCTAGTTTTTCATGCCATTCATTTTCTGGAAAACATCGATCATGCGTGGAATAAATTTTTCGCCGTTGCCGGAATTTTCGGCCATCACGTAGAGCTGGTGGACGGTTTCGGCGAGGAAGGAGGCTACGGGGAGTTGCTCGGTCATGTTGGTGTAATAGCGCATGTCCTTGCGGGCGTTCTTGATGGCGAATTTGGCGTGGCTGTCATCATCGCTCAGGGGCACATGGATGAGCCTGCCGAACATGACGGAGGCGGCTCCTCCTGCCATCACGATATCGCGGAAGGCTGCCATGTCCACGCCAGCCTTGGCCGCCACGGTGATCGCCTCGGCGGCGATTGCGGCATGGCTGATCGAGAGAAAGTTGTTGAGCAGCTTGAGCTGGTGGGCGGCACCAGCCTCCCCCGCATGCACGATGGTGTCGGCAAAGCATTGCAGCACGGGCATGATCTCCTGCAGCACTTCTTTGTCGCCACCCGTCATCAGGCCCAGTTTGCCGGCTTCAGCTTCCTTGGGTGTGCGGGTCATGGGCGTATCTACGAAGTGCACGCCCTTTGCCTTGAGGTCGCCTGCGATCCTGATGGTGGAGGTGGGTTCGGCCGTTGAACAATCCGCAATGATCAGGCCTTTGCGAAATGCCGATGCCAAGCCCTTGTCACCATAGATCGCGGCTTCCACTTCCGGCGTTCCGGTCACGCAGAGGATCACCATGTCAGAGGCCGCCGCAATCTCGCCAGGTGAGCCCAGTTCCTTGGCGCCCAGCGCCATAAGGCTTTCCACCGGCGCGCGGTTGCGGTGCGCCATCACGTTCAGCGCAAAGCCCTTCGCCAATATGTTCTTGCCAATGCCATGGCCCATGAGACCCACGCCCACAAGACCTACCCGCTTGATTGTCATGTCACTTCCTTCACAAAAGTTTTCAGTTCATCATGCTCCAAAACAAAGAGCCGGTCTTCTGGTTTATTCAAGAAACCGATGCGTTCGTAAAAGCGTTGGCCCGCCGTGTTTTTCACGTCAACCTCCAGCTTGATGAAAGTTGCTCCACGGCGCCATGCGCTGCGCGCCGCTGACTTGAGGAGATTGAGCCCGACATTGCGATTTCTGGCTTCGGCCGCCACGAAGAGATCGACCACATAGAGGCCCTTGGCCGCGCGAAACGTCGAGAATGTCATGAGCGAAAGGCAGGCGCCAAGCAATGCGCCCTTTTCTTCCGCCACGATCACGCTGAGCAGATCGCGCGATTCCGAAAGCGTGGCAGCGGTAATTTTGGGGACAACGCCCAATGAGAGGTCACGGGCCAGACTGTGCACCATGTCCGCCACGGCACCCGCCTCACCGTCTGCCATATCGCGAATGATCATGCGCCGAGACCCTTCAACAGTGAAGCCAGGTTGTGTCCGAGGCTGGGTGACGGATAGCCGCCTTCCTGCACCACCACGGTGGGTAATTTGAGCCTTGCGACCATGGTGCCGATCCTTGCAAATTCCGGGGTGGCGATGGCAAATCCCTTGAAGGGATCATCCACGGCGATATCGAGGCCAGCTGCCAATACAAGTGCTTCCGCGCCAAAATCAGCCACGCGCTGCAGGGCCAGTTCCAGGCTTGCGCAATAGTCCCGGATTTCGGTGCCGCGCTCCAGGGGCAGGTTCATGTTATAGCCTTCGCCGACACCCCGTCCGGTTTCGTGCGCGTAGCCCCAGAAGAAGGGATAAAACCTTTCGGGATGGGCGTGAATGGAAACGGTAAGTACGTCGGCCCGGTCATAGAAAATGGCAGCCGTGCCGTTTCCATGATGCACGTCGATATCCAATATTGCCGTGCGTTTGCCCGCGCGCGTCAGCGTTTCCGCGGCGAGCGCCGAATTATTGAAGTAACAGAAACCAGCCGCAACATCGGCAGCCGCGTGATGGCCTGGCGGGCGGCACAGGGCATATACGAGACGCTCCCCTCCCAACACCAGGCCTGCCGCGTGAATGGCGCTGGCAGCGCTCGCCATTGCGGCCTGAAGGGTGGTGGGCGTTACAGGACAGGCACCGTCGCCCAAGTGATAGCCCGCCTGCCCCACCACGGAGTCCGGATAGCTCGCGGGCACCAGGCTCGACCTTCCCAAGGCATAGGTATTTGGCAGTGGAATTTCGTTGGCATCGAGAATGTGTCCCCAGCGTTCAAGCAGAGTTGCCATGAAATCGAGATAGCGCCGTTCATGCACCAGGCCAAGGCTGTCCCAGGCGATCACCGGTGGCGTGACGATCCGGTCGCCCAGCGCTTTCACGCCCTGTAACAGCATGTCGATACGTTCCGGAGTTTCAGGAATTGGCTGCATCCTGCCGGATACAATAAAGGTTTTAGGCGCATGCAGGCGTTGCGTTTCGTCGAAAACCGTAATCATGGCCCTGTGGACTCTTCCCTGTTTCTGCTAATAGCGCATGAAGCCCTGCCCTTTAGCAAGATGGATTTCACACATGTCTGCTCTGCCCCCAAATATTCACGCCACCGGCACTTTGCCTAAAGTCATGTGGGCCAAGGGCAGCTATCTGACGGATGTGAACGGGAAGCAATATATCGATGGATCGGGGGGACCTGCCGTTTATTGCATCGGACATGCGAATACCGAAGTGAACGATGCCATCAAATCCCAGCTTGACCGCATCGCCCATGGTTACCGCTATAATTTCACGACAGATGCGCTGGAAGAACTCACCGACATCGTCCAAAAGCTCTGTGGCGGCACCCTGAAACACATGGTTTATGTGACCGGAGGGTCCGAAGCCGTCGAATCCTGTCTCAAGCTTGCCCTGCAGTATCATGCCGCCATGGGTAACTTGAGCCGCCGCCGTTTCATCGCGCGAAACCGCTCCTGGCACGGCAATACCCTGGGCGCCCTTTCCGTGTCCGGTTTTCTGGAGCGCACCGCCGCCTTTGAAGGCTCGCTGCTTGATGTATCGCGTCTTTCGCCCGCCAATGATTATCGCCCAATGGGAGAGCCCAATGGCTTGGTCTGCGCCCAGGAACTGGAAGACGAAATCCTGCATTTGGGCCCTGAAAAAGTTGCCGCATTCATATTCGAACCCGTGGTGGGAGCAGCGGGCGGATGTGTGCCGGCACCGCCGGGCTATGCCAAGCGGATACGCGAAATTTGCGATACCTATGGCGTGTTGATGATCGCAGACGAGGTCATGTGCGGCGCGGGCCGCTGCGGCACCTGGCGGGCGCTGGAAACGGATGGCGTGGAACCTGACATCATGTCGGTTGCCAAGGGACTTGCTGCCGGGTACCAGCCGCTGGGTGCAGCCATCTATACAGATCGCGTGGCAGGCCCCATCAACAGCGTTCACGGTGCCCCCATGACGGGACACACATTTACCGGACATACAACGGCTTGCGCTGCAGGCGTTGCCGTCCAGAGAATTGTTGCGCGCGAAGGTCTGGTGGCGCACGTTCGTGCCAATGAGCCATTGATCAAAAGCATGATTGCGGAAGCACTGTCGGGGGTGGACGCCGTGGGCGACATTCGCGGTCGCGGCCACTTCATTGCGGTTGAACTGGTCGCTGACAGGCGCACAAAAAAGCCGTTTGATGCCGCCCATAAGCTCTACATGCACATCCGCCAGCGTGCCCTGGATAACGGCCTGATCTGTTATCCCGTGGGCGGCAATGTGGACGGCGTGAACGGCGATGTGATCATTCTGGCGCCGCCATACAATGCGACCCCTGCAGAACTCACGGAGATGGTGGACAAAATGGCCAAATCAGTCAAAGAGGTATTGTCGGAAAAGGGCTTTGGATAGGGCCACGAATTACGCGACGGGAGTCCACAATATCTGATCAATTTTCGTGGCCCCCGTCGCAAGCATGATCAAACGATCCAGGCCTAGGGCTACACCGGCAGCCGCTGGCATCATGCTGAGTGCCTGCAGCAAATCCTCATCAATGGGGTAGCTTTCGCCGTAGAACTTGTATTTCAAGCTCATTTCAGCCTCGAACCTTCGCCTTTGCTCCACAGGATCAGTTAGTTCGCCAAAGCCATTGGCCAGTTCCACACCGCAGGCATAAAGTTCAAAACGCTCTGAAACCCTGGAATCGTGGGCACAGCCACGCGCAAGAGCAGCTTCAACGGCCGGATATTCGTAAAGTACCGTTATGGCTCCATTACCCAGATTGGGCTCGACTTTTTCGACCAGAATGCGGCTGAAAATATCCGACCATGAGTCGCGCGGGCCAAACTGCACTGGGCATTGCTTGGCTAGCGCGTCACGGTCTGCTGTCGAACCGTCCAGGGTGGACAGGAGATCAACGCCCGCGTATTTTTGAAAAGCCGCAGCCACGCTCATCCACTCCGCATCCGCGAAGGGATCAACTGTCCTGCCCCGCCAGCCGAATTGCCGGGCATTGGCTGTGACCGCCGCCAGCTTCACAAACGAAATGCAATCCTCAATGATTGCCTCATAAGGTTCATTGGCGCGGTACCATTCCAGCATGGTGAATTCAGGCACATGCGTGAGGGTGCGTTCATTGTTTCTGAAGACATGGCCCAAGCTGAAAATGCGGGTTTCGCCCGCCGCCAGGAGTTTCTTGCAAGAGAATTCGGGTGAAGTGTGAAGGTATCGGCGAACAACGGTTGCGTCGGGGTTAACGAGGTCCGTTGCAAAGGCATGCAAGTGTGTTTCGTTGCCGGGTGAGATTTGCAGCATGGCGCAATCCACCTCCACAAAACCCTGGTTTTCGAACCATTGCCGTAATGCCCGGATGATGCGGTTTCGCGTGAGCAGTAAGGGTCTTCTGTCCCTATGCCGTTCAGGCGCAAACCAGGGTGATGCCATCAATTCCTCGCGGGGGTTGGCTTATTGGGCTTGCGCTGCTATTAGCGCCCTCAATCCGATTAAGCAAATTATGAAAGTGTCATCCTGTGGTTAAAGTCATCGCAAGCGGCGTTCGCAAGGGCAACGTAATTGAACATGAAGACAGCAAACTTTATGTTGTGCTCAAGGCCGAAAGCATGCATCCCGGCAAAGGTACGCCCACGACCACCATCGACATGCGCCGCATTTCGGATGGCGTGAAAACCACTGTCCGCTACAAGACGACGGACACGATGGAACGGGCTTTTGTGGAAACCATCACCTTCAGCTATCTTTATAAAGATGGTGACAATTATGTTTTTATGAACCCGGTTTCGTTCGAACAGGTCAGCCTCAATGAAGATCTTGTGGGAGATTCCGCTGCCTTTTTGCAGGAGGGCATGGAATGTCAAATCGCGCTGTTCAATGATGGCCCGATTTCCATCGAGCTGCCGCAGCGGGTTACGCTTGAAATCATGGAAACTGAACCGGCGATCAAAAACCAGACTGCATCTTCCTCGTTCAAGCCTGCCCTTCTGTCGAACGGTGTGCGAACGCTCGTTCCGCCTCACATCGCTGCGGGCACACGGATTGTCGTGGAAACCGCTGATGGTTCTTATGTGGAACGCGCCAAGGATTAACGCCCGAACACTGCCACCGTTTCCACATGCGATGTATATTTGAACTGGTCCACGGCGGTAACGGATTTCAAGGCATAACCGCCGCCCATGAGGATTTCTGCGTCCCGGGCAAGGGTTGCAGGATCACAGGAGACAGCAACGACGGTCGTTACTTTTGATTTTGCAAGTTGCCTTGCTTGGGCTTCTGCGCCCGCACGCGGCGGGTCGAAAACGACGGCGTCAAATTCCTTCAACTCATTTGCCACCAAGGGTTCGCGCATCAGGTCGCGCACGGCTGGTTGCAATGGCTTAATTCCCGTGGTCTGGCGCGCCGCCTGCGCGAGGCTTGCAATGGCGGCCCGGTCATTATCCAAGGCCGTTATCTTGGTTTTTGCGGCAAGCCGCAACGAAAAAGGACCAATGCCGCAAAACAGATCGGCTGTGGTTTTGGCCTTGCCAACACCTGCCATCACCAAATCAGACAATGTTTCCTCACCCAACTTGGTAGCTTGCAGGAATGATCCGGGTGGCAGCGTAACCAGGCTCCTGCCAATTGCCATGGTTGGCGTCGCCTGTATGGCGACAAGGTTACCATTTACTGTCAGGCGCAACAGATTTAAGGCCGCAACCAGGCCCGCAAGCTTCGGCATTTGCTCTTCGGCAATTTTGCGTTCGACCTTTACGGCTACGTCGAGGCCATTATCCGCAGCGGTCAGGGATACATCACAATTGCCTAACTTGCTGCCAATGGCCCGCGCAATAGCAGTTGCATTTGCCAGAGCTGGAGTGAGGATGGGGCAAACAACAATGTCTATCAGGTTATGGCTGCGCGGTGCCATAAACCCCGCAGTTACAGTGCCATCCTTTTTGCGAACATGAAACGTGCCACGCCTGCGGCCTGCGCCGTGCGCGTCAATAAACCGACTATCTTCTGCTTCAATGCCGCGTTTGGAAAGCGCGTCCCTAACCAAGCTGAGTTTCCAGGCCTGATAGGGCTCGGCGCTCCAGTGCTGGAGCTGGCAGCCACCACATTGTGCATAATATGGGCAAAAAGGCTCAATGCGTTCAGAAGATGAATGTGTCAGCTCGCCTGTCGTCTCATCAACAGTCTCGCCCGGCAAAACCCGCCGGAAAACCTCGTCGCCCGCTACTCCCTCACCGCGCCAATTCAATTTTTCAATCATTATACTCATATCAACTCGTCTTTGATTGCAGGATATGCGAAGGCGATGCCAATACCCGACGTGATGGAGATGCGCACAGTTTCTGTCGCAATGTTCGAAAGCGTAAGGCTTGACCCTAACGAAACCGTCACGCCATCGAGCGGCCATTTCACCCCGTGAATGTTAAGACCACCAATGTCGCCCCAAGGAACGAGGCTGACTCGGTCTCCTGCCGCAAGTTTGATTTCCTGGTTACCTGGAGCGATGGGATAGGCTTCTTCACTCCCGTTAGTGATGAAACACGAACAGCCAGTTTGCGCCATTCTTAGTGCAAAAGCCAAATGCGCGGTTGCGTGGTCGGCCTGCCCGCCTAATCCTCCAAGAAGAATAAGCTGCGTTGCACCGAGCTTCATTGCTTCAATGGCAGCAATTTCACCATCCGTTGCGTCCTTTTCGACGGGAAAAGACTTTCGAGGCACTTCGGCATAATCCAACAAGAGTTCAGAGCCTGCGCTGTCAAAATCCCCTACCCATAGCTCCGGTACAATTTTCAAGGCCCGGGCATGTTTCATGCCGCTGTCGGCTGCAATGAAGCGTGCGCCCGCCAACTGCTGGCGCAGGCGGGACGAGACCATCAGGTCTCCACCAAGAAGAATAGCAAAACGAGACATTGCGCTCGTGTAGCAAAAAGAACTTGAATGCGCACCCTGATAAGTTTACGTCTATTTCTGCTCTCAACGGGGTGCCGCCATGCGGCTGAGAGGAACCTTGGTTCCAACCCGCTGAACCTGATCCGGATTATGCCGGCGGAGGGATTGCGGGCGGAACATTCCAGTGTTCCCATCCTCCATTCCCATTCGAATTGATTATGGAGGACGAATGTCACGCTTATTTGCATGCCTGTTGGCAATTTTAAGTTTCGCGTCCCTGGCTCAAGCCAAGGAAACGCTGACCATCTATACTTATGAAAGCTTTGTTTCCGAATGGGGACCGGGAACGAAGATCAAAGAGTCCTTCGAAAAGACTTGTGACTGCACCATCGAATGGGTGAGTCTGGGCGATGGCGTTGCCGCGCTGAACCGCATCAAGCTCGAGGGCGCAAATACCAAAGCCGACATCGTTTTGGGCCTTGATACCAGTCTTGCCGCCGAGGCAGCCGCTACCGGGTTTTTTGGCAAGCATGGTGTTGATTTGAGCCTGGCAAAGACACCCATGCCATGGACGGACGAGATTTTCATGCCCTTCGACTATGCGCATTTTGCCGTGATTTATGATACGGAAAAAATCAAGGTGCCGCCCAGGAGTCTTGATGAACTGGTGAATGGCGATGCTTCGCAGAAAATTGTTCTGGAAGATCCGCGTTCATCCACGCCCGGCCTTGGATTCCTCCTGTGGATGAAGGCAGTCTATAAAGACAAAGCAGCGGATGCCTGGAAAAAACTGCAGCCCCGCATTCTGACTTTCACACCCGGTTGGAGCGAGGCCTATGGACTGTTCACCAAGGGCGAAGTTCCCATGGTGCTTTCCTATACAACCTCGCCCGCCTATCATGTGGTTGCGGAAAATACATCACGCTACCAAGCTGCTCCGTTCAACGAGGGTCATTATTTGCAAATTGAAGTTGCTGGCCTAATCGAGAAATCGCCGCGGAAGTTACTTGCTCAAAAATTTCTCAGCTTCATGATGACACCGGCATTCCAGGACTTCATCCCCAGCAATAACTGGATGCTTCCCGCAGGCACTACGGCTACTCCACTGGCGTCTGCCTTCTCCGATGTCATCAAGCCTGCCAAAACCTTTCTGTTTTCTCCTGAGGATGTTTACAAGAACCGGCGTGCCTGGATTGACGAATGGCTCAATACGCTCGTAAAATAAAAATTCCGAAACTTCCAATTGTCATCGCGCTGGGATTTATCCTGGTCGCTGTGACAAGTGGATTTCTGCCTTTGTTTTGGTTGAGCCTGAGGGCTGGTTTTGGAGGGCTTGATGCATATCTTCCGCGTGTCATAAGCTTCACACTCAAGCAGGCATTTCTTTCCACCGTTTTGTCGTTGCTATTCGCACTCCCCGTCGCGCTGGCGTTCGCACGAAGGCAATTCCCAGCGCGTAACATGCTTCTCAAGCTGTTTTCGATCCCTCTTGCCCTGCCAGCGATTGTGGCTGTTTTGGGCATTATTGGAATTTACGGAAACAACGGGTTTCTCCACGGCTTGATTTCAGTTTATGGATTGCCTGGAATTCTTCTGGCGCATGTGTTTTTCAACATGCCAATGGCGGTGCGGCTCATGCTCACGCAATTGGAAGCGGTTCCTCCGGAAAGCTTTCGGCTTGGAGCACAGCTTGGATTTACTGACAGCCAAGTTTTCCGCTTCATCGAATGGCCGCAAATCGCAAGCTCTTTGTCAGGCATTGCAAGCCTTATCTTCCTGCTGTGCGCGGCAAGTTTCGCCGTGGTGCTGATCTTGGGCGGGGGACCGCAGGCCACGACCCTCGAAGTTGCCATTTATCAATCGCTCCGCATGGATTTTGACCCTGCAAGGGCTGCACTTCTTGCGCTGGCCCAATTTTCTATTTGCACACTGCTGGTGTTGATTGCAGGGCGTTTTGCGCAGTCCATAGCGGTTTTTCCACGTGCTCTTGGCGAAATCAGGCGATATCATGGAAAATCGCTAGCAGCCCGCGTCGCTGATGCTTTGGCAATCTTCATCGGATGCATGTTGATCCTTCCGCCTATCCTGCAGGTGATTTTGACCGGCATCACCAAAATTCAGCTGGATCACAGTCTTTTGCGGGCCATCATCACGAGTCTCACTATAGGATTTGCTTCAGCGAGCCTCGGCTTGATTTTGGGGTGGGTGTTGGCGCAATACACTGCAAGGAGCCGGAGCGCAGTGTTACGAAGTGCCATTAGAGTGGCTTCCCTTGCCGCTCTTATCATGCCGCCTGCCGTGCTTGCCACGGGCTGGTTCATAACGCTTACCAATTTTACCGATGTCAGCAGACTTGCTGCGGTCATGGTGATTATGCTGAATGGGTTGATGGCATTACCCTTTATTTGGCCTGCGATTTATCCGGCTTTGGTTGAGTCCATGCAGCGACACGACAGGTTGTGCGGGAGTTTAGGTTTGAAGGGATGGGACAGATTACGCCTTGTCGATCTGCCGGTGCTGCGAAAACCCATTGGTTTGGCGTTTCTCATGGGTATGATCGTGTCGTTGGGCGATCTTTCCGCGATCACTTTGTTCGGAAGCGAGCATCTCGTAACGCTGCCAGCGCTTATTATGCGGCAAATGGGCCATTACCGCATGGACGCAGCTGCAGGCACCGCTGTTGTCTTGTCGGTCTTCTGCTTTGTTCTCATTAGCCTCGCGCAGTCCTGGAGCAATAGCCGTGATCACGCTTGAGGGGGTTACATTCCGTTACGAAACAATGTTGATGAACTTCAATCTTGAAGTTGCAGACGGGGAATTGATGGCTGTGATCGGTCCGAGCGGTGCTGGAAAATCCACACTTCTTTCACTAATCGCTGGATTTGACGAACCCGTTTCAGGTCAAATCAAAATTGCTGGCGTTGACATGGCAGACTGTGCTCCGGACCAGCGCCCGGTGGATATGATATTCCAGGACAATAACAGCTTTGCCCATCTTGATGTGTGGACCAATGTTGCGCTGGGCATTTCTCCAAAATTAAAGCTTGATGCAAAGCAAAGCGCTACAGTTGACAATGCCCTTGCCGTTGTCGGTCTTACGTCATTCAAAAACCGCAGGCCCACGGAGTTGTCGGGAGGGGAAAGGCAGCGCATTGCGATTGCCCGCACTTTGGTTCGCGACAAGCCCGTGTTGTTGCTGGATGAGCCTTTCACAGCCCTCGGCCCAGCGCTTCGCCGCGAAATGCTGGATCTCCTTCTGCGAATCCAGCGCGAGAAAAAGCTCACGATCCTGATGGTTACCCATCAACCCGAGGACGCCCGACACGCTGCATCCAAAATTGGTTTCGTTGAGTCAGGGCAGATTCTCTATGTAATGGATAATAAAGCTTTTTTTGCACCGACTGCTCCCGCAGAGATACATGCCTACCTAAAGGGGTAGAGAAGCTGGGCGTGATAGGCTATCCCCGCTTTTGACATGGCAAGACTACTTCTCAACCTGCAAGACATTCATCTCACTTTCGGCGGCAAGCCCGTGCTTGAGGGCGCGGAGCTTATGCTTTCCGACGACGAACGTATCTGCCTTGTTGGGCGCAACGGTTCTGGCAAATCCACGCTTCTGAAGATAGCCGGTGGGTTGATTGAAGCCGATGGCGGGGATAGGTGGATACAACCCGGAAAGACCGTGCGCTACCTGCCGCAGGAACCGGATTTCACCGGTTATGCCTCGGTGCTGGACTATGTAGAGGCGGGGCTTGGCCCCATGGATGATCTCTACCGTTGCAGGCACTACCTCAATGAGCTGGGGTTGAGCGGCGGGGAAAATCCGGCGACACTTTCAGGTGGCGAAATGCGGCGCGCGGCACTGGCTCGTACGCTGGCGCCTGAGCCCGACATCATGCTCTTGGATGAACCCACCAATCACCTTGACCTGCCGGCCATCGAGTGGCTGGAAAACGAGCTCAAAGCTTCCCGGTCCGCCTTCATTTTGATCAGCCACGACAGGCGGTTTCTGGAGGCTCTCTCCAATCGCACGATATGGCTTGACCGGGGCCAGTCCAAACGCATGGACCGGGGATTTGCCTATTTTGAGGCATGGCGTGACAAGGTACTGGAAGAAGAAGAGGTCGAGCAACACAAGCTTTCGCAACGCATCGCCACCGAAGAACACTGGATGCGATATGGCGTCACCGCTCGGCGTAAACGCAACGTCCGGCGCGTCGGGCTGCTGTCGACTTTGCGGCAAGAGCGGCGTGAGCATGTAGGAAGCCAAGGCGGCGTGAAACTTCTCGCATCAGCCGGTGATGCTTCTGGTCGACTTGTTGTTGAAGCAAAAAAGATTTCTAAGTCCTTTGTCGGACGAGAAGTCATTTCGCAGCTCGATCTACTGGTGTTAAGGGGTGACAGACTTGGCATTGTAGGTCCCAACGGCGCTGGCAAGACTACACTTATCAAGTTGCTAACGGGCCATTTGCAGCCGGACGCGGGAAGCATCAGGCTCGGCACCAATCTTCAGGTCGTGACACTTGACCAGAGCCGGCAGAGCTTGAAACCAGATGCGCTGCTGGCAGATGTCATCACCGGAGGACGCGGCAACTCGGTGACCCTGAATGGCGAAACCAAACATGTCGTAAGCTACATGAAGGATTTCCTGTTCAAGCCAGAACAGGCCAGAACGCCTGTATCGGTTTTGTCCGGAGGAGAACGTGCGCGACTCATTTTGGCACGCGAACTCGCAAAGCCTTCCAATTTTCTCATACTCGATGAACCTACCAACGACCTTGACCTGGAAACGCTGGATCTCCTGCAGGAAATGCTCGCGGATTATTCTGGCACCATCCTGCTCGTAAGCCATGACCGCGACTTTCTGGACCGGGTTGCCACATCCGTTCTGATGTTTGAAAGCGATGGGAAGTGGACGGAATATGCGGGTGGCTACTCTGATATGGTGGCGCAACGCGGAAGTGGTGTGGATGCACGCGAAATCAAGAGCGTGGAACGTGAACGCCCTGCCCCTGTAGCGCAAAGTGCATCTAAGCAGGCCAAGCGCAAGCTCTCCTTCAAGGAAAAATTTGCACTGGATAACCTGCCCTCAAAACTTGCTTCGCTCGAAGCCGAATTGGCAAAACTGGAAACACTCCTTGCAGATTCCAACCTGTTCGCCAGGGATGCCCGCACATTTGAACTCACGATGAACCGACATGCGGAAGTTCTGTCAGAGAAAGCGGCAGCTGAAGAACAATGGCTGGAGTTGGAAATGCTGCGCGAAGAGCTTGATGTGTGAGCAAGCTACCAGCCTCCCCCGCCTCCTCCACCACCGCCTCCGCCTGAAGATCCGCCGCCGCCGGAGCCAGAACTTGAACCGGGAGCGACCGATGCCGCCGCAGCGCTCGATGCCAACCCTGAACCCAAGCTGTCTGTAAAATCCCTCGTTGAACCCGGATGCCAGCTGTTTCCGGAATACCAGATGGGGCTGGTAGCAACGCCTGCTGCAGCGGCGGCGGCAAGCACGGCCGTGAATTTTGTGTTCCATTCATTTTCGCAATCCAATGCCAGTGCATAGGGCAGATATCGCTCAAACAGCTCCGGAGTTTTCTCAGGAGGATTCAGAATTTTCAGCCGTTCTTCCTCTGCGGTTTTCATATAGATCCGGAAGCCTTCGATCTGGTCCAGTATTTTACGGCCAGCCAAAGTGGGAGCTGGAAGCAGGGAGAAAAATATGACGTTCATGATCGAGAGCACAACCGCTGCTGCTATAAGGATTGTAATCGTCGGCGTAACTCCGCCTTGAAACAATGTTGCGCCTTCGCCCACCGGCAAGAGCAATGCGGAAAGAATGACCCCGGCTATGGAAATTATGGCACCTACAACATACCAGCCAAGATTTCGCATGAAGAGTTTATCTCGGTATTCGGAGTCCAAACGGTTTTCCAGTGCCGATTTCATGCTGCTCACGTTGACATGATTACTTTGCTGCAGCATAGTAGTTCCCGCAGGAATAGCGCCATAAAGTGCACGCTCACTTGTCGAAAGTTCTGGGCCTTTGTCAGCAAGTTTGGTGATGGTAAACTCGCCGTCCTGGTCCTGGATTTTCAACCTGCCTTTTACCGCCAATCCAACAAGCGAAGCGGCAAAACCCTTGTCATCAAAATTTTGCTTCCAGATGTAGCGTATTGCTGCAGGTCCAAGGTCGGCAGGCGGAGCAAAAAGTGGAATTATGACGCCAGCGCGGGGATCGCGGCCAACTTTCGTCCAGGCGTAGAGATAAAATATGGATGCGCCAATCAATGTCGCTATCAGAGCGGCAAATCCCGCGTTGTCGCGCCAGAACCACAGGGTTTTGTCCGTCGCAGTGGGTGCTGCAACAATTCCCTTTTGCCAGCCCACTGCGAAGGTCAATCCTTCTCCGGGCTGAAGTGCGCGCGTGGTTTCGACCTCAAACATATTGCCCGCGCTTTTTACAACCTGGAAATCCTTCCCATTTGCACCTTGAATACCCGTATACACGGCACTTTGGGTTATCTTGGCAGCGGCAGGCAGGTGCAAAATCGCTACCGCCTTGTCGATGGGAAATTTCCAGCCGTTTCCGGTCGCGTTCCAATAGAGTTCGTCAACGCTTTCAAAGAAACCCAATACCCGGCTGGCGTGGTAGCTGATTTCATAAGTGTGCGGACCTGTGCTGATAAATACATCCTTGTCGCCAATCCGCAGCCGCCGGCCATTGGGAAGAGCCTCGTTTGAGTAGGGTTCATCTGAGCCATCCCGACTGATGGATTTTACGGTAAAATCCACATTCGTGCGAATGCCCTTGTCATTTGAATAGCTCGTCGGAATGTCACGAAAAATCCCGTGCCGGATTTGGTTGCCTTCCGCATCCAAGGCAATCGTTTCAGTTACATCAATCGATCCATCAACATTGACTGTTATGTTACTGGTGAATGACTGGATGCGCTCCTCGGCCAAGGCAGCGCCCTGCACGCAAAGAAGAAATGCCAGTGCCAAAAACACATGGCGCATGACAATGCTATTTCTTGAAATCAACTTTTGGGACTTCGCGCGCAGCTGCATCACCAATTTCGAAGAATTCTGCTCCCTTGAAGTTGAAAAAATTTGCAACGAAATTGCTGGGAAAGGACTGGATCATGGTATTCAGATTGCGAACGGCGCCATTGTAATATCGGCGCGAAAGCTGAATTTCGTCTTCAACGCCGGAAAGCTTGTCCTGCAAATCCCGGAAATTGGCATCAGCCTTGAGTTCCGGATAGGCTTCCGCCACGGCAAACAGTTTTCCCAGTGCTCCACTCATTGCCTGACCAATTGCCGATTGCTCGGAAACCGTGCCGCCCGAAATGCTCTTGGCGCGGAGATCCGCGATGTCGCGGAACAGCTTATCTTCATGGGCAGCATAACCCTTAACAGTCTCGATTAAATTTGGAATGAGGTCAGCGCGGCGACGGAGTTGAACATCAATGCCGCTCCACCCCTCTGCAACCAGATTCTTGTTGGAAACAAGAGCATTATATGCATAAACAAGGTAACCCACGACAGCTATGACAAGTACCAGCAGTGCGTAGACGATGGTCATTCCGCGATCTCCAAAGTGGCCAAGACATTCAGTATCGCAGTATTCGCGGACGTTTGCCAGATGGGTTTTTTCTGTCATACTTGCCGCATGACTGCTAGTTTGCGCGTTTTACGGCCCCATCCAAATATTTATGCTTTTTATGACGGCCGCATTGAAGGCCAAAGGTTTGCCGCTGCGGATAATTGGGTGGATGATGGTGCCCTTTCGCTGGGGATTGCGAGTTATGCCGTGGTGGATGGCGAAGAAGCTGTCATTTACGATACGCATGTTTCCATCGAAAACGCTGCGCGCATCCGGGAAATTCTGCATGAGTTGGGGGTAAAGACTTTCATCGTGGTGCTCAGCCACTGGCATCTCGACCATGTAGCCGGCACCAAGGCATTCGACGATTGCCGAATCATTTCAAATGAACGCACCTCAGATCACTTGAAAAGAAACCAGGCCGCCATTGAGGATGGGAAATACAATGGTCCGCCGGCAATTAATCCGCTGATACTGCCAATAGAAACTTTCAAGGAACATATGGTATTGCGCGTCGGCGGTTTGGATCTGCAGTTGATTCAAGCCAATATCCACAGCGACGATGCAACAGTGATCTGGATTGAGAAACTTGGCGTGCTGCTTGCGGGTGACACGATGGAAGATACGGTCACCTATGTCAGTGAACCTCAAAATCTCGACGTCCATTTGAGCGAACTCGACAGGTTATGGAAGCTGCAGCCCACACATATTTTACCCAACCATGGCGACCCGGAAATTATTGCCTTGGGGGGCTATGAAAAGACATTGATCCGCGCCACTCAGCAATATATCCGAATGCTCATGCGTTGTGTGCAGGACCCGGACTTGCGAGAGAAAAAACTGGACGAATTGATTGCGGGGCCACTTCAGATGGGATGGGTGCATCTGTTTGGACCCTATGAGAAAGTTCATCAGAAAAACCTAAATAAAGCAATTACGGCTGCTCTCAACTAGCCGATCGAAAAATTCGGTGGGTTGCATAGGAACATTAGATTTGACTGATACCGTTCAATGCCTATTCTGCTGTCAAGTTGATGGAGGTCAGAGATGAATGCACCGGCAGTCCCCTCGTATTTCAAAGGACCGCCCGGACAGGAAGACATGCCCTATCTTCTCACGCCTGGGCCTCTTACCACGTCGCGTAGCGTAAAACTTGCAATGCTGGCGGACTGGGGTTCACGTGACATGGAATTTCGCAAGATCGTTGCAGATATCAGGCAACGCCTGCTCAAACTCGCGCATTGCGATTCCCGCTATGAATGCGTTGTCATGCAGGGTTCTGGAACCTTTGCGATAGAAGCCGCCTTGGGGAGCTTCTGTCCCGCCAAGAAGTTTAAAACACTGGTGGTTGCCAATGGTGCCTATGGAGACCGGGCCGCACAGATTCTGGAACGTATTGGCAGAAGCTTTGTGAAATTTGACAAGGGGGACAGTGCAGCACCCAGCGTTTCCGATGTCACAGCAGCACTTGATGCCGATCGAACCATTACGCATGTCTGGATCATCCACTGCGAAACGACTTCCGGCATCGTCAACCCAATAGCCGAAATCGGGCGGGCGGTAAAACTCCGCGGAAAAATATTCATGGTTGATGCAATGTCATCCTTTGGTGCCATTGAAGTGGATATGCCGTCCATTGACATGGATGTAATGGTGTCCTCTTCCAACAAGTGCATCGAAGGTGTGCCGGGATTTTCCTATGTTCTGGTCAAGCGTGACATGCTGGAAGCCTCGGCAGGTGCCAGCCACTCGGTAGTGCTGGATTTGTACGAGCAATGGCGCGGGCTGCAGGCCAACGGACAGTTCCGTTTCACGCCGCCCACGCATGCGCTTTTAGCCTTCCATCAGGCGCTGCAGGAACATGAGCAGCAGGGCGGTGTTGCTGGACGTGGTGGGCGCTATACGCGCAATGCTCATATGCTGGTAAAAGGAATGCGGGAAATCGGCTTTGAAACGCTGCTAAATGAAACTGATGCGGGGCCCATCATTCAAACATTTCTCACGCCCCGCGATCCTGCATTCCACTTCGAGCAATTCTACGAATTCCTGCGCCGCAGGGGTTTTGCGATCTATCCCGGAAAGCTCACCAAGCGGTCAAGCTTCCGCATCGGCAACATCGGGCAGATCGACGAAGCAGTGATTGCGGGTTTTCTCGCGGCTGTCGGCCATGTGGTGGACAATATGGGCGTGAAAGACTTTGCGCCTCTTGAGACCTGACATGCGTGAACCTGTTGACGTGAATGGCCGCACCTATCAATGGCCCAAGGTTCCCCTTGTGGTGATCTGCTGTGACGGCAGTGAGCCCGACTATATGGAAGTGGCGATGGCGGAAGGCCTGATGCCAAATTTGAAACGCATGATTGCCAAGGGCTGTAACACGCGCGGGCTTGCCGTTATCCCAAGCTTCACAAATCCCAACAATCTTTCCATTGTCACCGGCTCTCCTCCCGCGGTTCACGGCATCTGCGGCAACTATTTCATTGACCCTGCAACGGGCAAAGAAACCATGATGAATGACCCGAAGTGGTTGCGGGCTCCGACAATATTTGAAAAGTTTCAAGAGACAGGCGCCAAGATTGCCGTTGTCACGGCCAAGGACAAGCTCCGCCTGCTCTTGGGCAAAGGTTTGAAATTTGACGGAACTGCGGTGGCCTTTTCATCCGAAAAAGCCGATCACGTGACATTGGACGCCAACGGCATTGCTGATGTGTGCTCCTTGGTCGGCATGGGCGTGCCGGAAGTATACTCGGCGGAGCTTTCCGAATTTGTATTTGCGGCTGGCATGAAACTTCTCGCCTCCATGCGGCCTGATTTAATGTATCTCTCCACCACCGATTATGTGCAGCACAAGTATCCTCCGGGTTCACCTGGTGCCAACAGTTTTTATGCGATGATGGATCGTTACCTGGGCGAGATTGATGCAGGCGGTGCAATTGTTGTGATCGTTGCTGATCATGGCATGAAGGACAAACATCTTGCCAATGGTGAGCCGGATGTCATTTACCTGCAGGATGTGCTGGACGAACGTTTAGGCGCAGGTACGGCCAAGGTCATTCTCCCCATCACGGATCCCTATGTGGTGCATCACGGTGCACTTGGTTCATTTGCCACGGTTTATTTGCGCGACAATGCTGCTGGGGACGTTGCGGGTTTCATTTCAAGCATCGAAGGCATTGACGTGGTTTACGAGCGTGTCGAGGGGTGCGCCAGATTTGAATTGCCAGAGGATCGCATGGGCGACCTGATCGTTCTTTCGGGCGGAAAAACGGGATCGAAAGTCATTGGCACAAGCGGCAGCAAACATGATCTTTCAGGGCTTACCGAACCCTTGCGCTCGCATGGCGGCCTGACTGAACAAATCGTTCCCATCATTACCAACCGAAAGATTCGTGACATGCCAAGCCCGCTCAGAAATTTTGACGCCTTTTTCATCGGCTGCAACTGCGTCACAGAACCTGCCCTATCATGATTATGGAAAGCATGCGGATCGGCGGCAAGAAAGTAAGTGCTGAAGGCGTCGTGCCCGTGCATTACCCCTATACCAATGAGGTGATTGGCACAGTTCCTGCTGGACACGCCGAACATGCCGCGCGGGCCTTTGAAATTGCCGCTGGCTTCAAGCCCAAGCTAACCCGTTATGAACGCCAGCAAATTTTGTTTCGAACGGCTGAACTTATTCGCGAACGCCGCGACAGCCTTGCCCGGCTCATCACGCTGGAGCTTGGTCTGTCCATGAAAGACTCCGCTTATGAATGCGGGCGCGCCTATGATGTGTTTTCCCTGGCAGGACAGCTTTGCATCCTTGACGATGGTCAAATATTTTCGTGTGATCTCACCCCACAGGGAAAATCCCGCAAGATATTCACCAAGCGCGAACCGGTGGGCGTGATCTCGGCTATCACACCCTTCAACCATCCCCTCAACATGGTGTCCCACAAAATTGCACCGGCAATTGCCACCAATAATTGCGTGGTGTGCAAACCGACGGAACTTACACCGCTGACCGCTCTTGCATTGGCTGATATTCTCTACGACGCAGGACTTCCGCCGGAAATGTTCCAAGTGGTTACCGGATGGCCCGACGATATTGGCGATGAAATGGTAACAAACGCCAATATTGGTATCATCACATTCACCGGCGGTGTGCGTGTGGGGAAGCTTATTGCGGCCAAGGCAGGCTACAAACGCGCAGCACTGGAATTAGGCGGCAACGACCCGCTGATCATTCTCAATGATTTGAGCGATGAAGATCTGGACAAGGCGGCGGAACTGGCCGTCGCCGGGGCCACCAAGAATTCCGGTCAACGTTGCACAGCAGTGAAACGCATACTGGTGCAAAACAAGGTTGCGGACAAGTTTGTGGCCTTGGCACTTGAGAAAGCCAAGAGGCTGAAATTCGGTGATCCCATGAACCTGGAAACGGACTTGGGCTGCGTCGTGCATGAAGAGGCTGCCAAGCTGTTCGAAATGCGCGTACATAAGGCGGCGGAACAGGGTGCCAAAATCCTTTACAATCCAGGGCGCAAAGGTGCAGTGCTGCCGCCTATCACGATTGATTATGTTCCGCACCAGTCGGAACTTGTTTTTGAGGAAACATTTGGCCCCATTGTCCCTATCGTGCGTGTGCCTGACGATGATGTGGAGGTGATCCGCATTTCCAATTCCACGCCCTTTGGCCTGTCGTCTGGCGTGTGCACCAATAACCTTTCCCGCATCACAAGGTTCATTGAGGGACTTGACGTGGGAACCGTAAATATATGGGAAGTGCCGGGTTACCGTATTGAAATGTCACCCTTTGGTGGCATCAAGGACTCAGGTAATGGTGTAAAGGAAGGCGTCATGGAAGCCATGAAGTTTTTCACCAACGTAAAGACATGGTCACTTCCCTGGCCGAATTGAGGAATTTTGGACGAAGGCACGCTGGTTATTGTCAATCTATTTGGCGGCATTGCACTCCTGCTTTGGGGCGTGCGCATGGTGCGCACAGGTGTCATGCGGGCTTGGGGCAATAGCCTCAAACATTTCATTGAATTGCGATTGGCAAACCGCGTTTCAGCCTTTGTGGCAGGCCTCTCTGCCACGGCAATCCTGGGCAGTGGCACGGCAACGACACTGATTGTTGCAGGAATTGCCGCAAGCGGTGCCATTGGCACGGCGCTGGGGCTTGCGGTGCTGTTGGGAGCTGACGTGGCCTCAGCCATCGTATCTGCCGTGTTTGCATCAGGCAGTTCCTTGGCACTTTGGGCCTCACCAATACTGATATTTGCAGGCTATATAACTTTCAGCGTGTCGCAGGAATTCCGCCCGCATAATGTGGGCCGCATCATGATTGGCCTCGGCCTCATGCTGATGTCGCTGAAGCTCATATCCACCGCCACGGTGCCGCTAAGGGATGCAAGCCTGTTTCATGAATTGCTTTCGGCAATCGGGCGGCAACCCTTGCTGGCCTTCATGTCCGGGGCCATCATGGCTTGGGGATTTCATTCCACACTGGCGGTAATCCTGCTGATTGCCTCCTTTGTTGCAAATGGCAGTCTTGAGCTTGGAGGCGCCATTGCTTTTATACTGGGGCTCAATCTGGGTGGCGGACTTCCTGCGATATCCGCCACATTGAAATTGTCACCCGCCGGTCGGCGCCTGCCGGTGGCCAATTTGATGTGCCGCGGAATTGTGGCGCTCATTGGCATTGCGTCCGTGAGCCAAATCACGATATTGCTACAGAGATTGCCGTTTGATGCCGTGACGCTGGCGCTGGTTTTTCACGCAGCCTTCAATTTGGCGGTTGCCCTGCTTTTTCTTCCGCTCACGCAACTCATTGAATCTCAGGTCTTGAAAATCGTACCCGATGAGAAACTGGATGCCGACCAACTGGCCGCACCGCGCTATCTTGACATGCAGGCGCTCTCCACTCCTTCAATTGCCCTTTCCAATGCATTACTTGAAACAGTGCGGATGAGTGAAGTCCTTAACCGCATGTTTGATACGGCCCTTGAGGCGCTGCGCCTCAAAAGCACGGAAAAACTCAAACTCCTGCGCCCGCTTGATGCGCGGTTGAATACCTTCCAGCATGCCATCCAATCCTATCTCGTGGATCTTACGCAAACTCAACTCACGTCACAGGAAGCGCGGCGTGCCTTGGAAATAACGCTCTACATCAGCAATCTTGAACATGCGGGCGATGTGATCCATCTCAATCTAACGGACCGCATCAAGGCAAAGGCAAAGGAAAATATTGCATTCAGCCTGGAAGAACAGGCAGCATTTGATAATCTTTGCCTCATCATTCATGACAATATTCGCCTGGCAACGGGAGTTTTGGGCTCAGGCGACGTTGAAGGCGCCAAGCGACTGATCGCGCAGAAGGATGCGTTCCGCAAGCTGGAAAACGAGGTGCTTGACCGCCATTTCAAAAACGGCAACCAAGGCAAGCGCGGTGATTTGCGGCGTAGCGCCCTGTATGTTGACATGATACGCGACTTGCACCGGATCAACTCGCATATCGTATCTGCGGGCTACCCCATTGTTGACGCCGCGGGCCTGCTTCGCGGGTCGCGCTTGCGGCGGGAAGCCAAGGAGCCTCAATGAAATTCATACATCTCACTGATCTGCATCTCGTACCTCCCGGCCAAACCTTGTGGGGCCTCAATCCGTTCGAACGTCTCGAAAAATGCCTGCATGACATGTGGACTTATCACAGCGACGCAGCCTTCTGTGCTATTTCAGGCGATCTTGCGGAATGCGGTGACATGGGTACATATTCTGCGCTGAAAAAGCGCCTGGAAAGTTTTCCCATGGTCACTCACCTCATGGTGGGAAATCATGATTTACGCGAGAACTTCCTCAAGGCATTTGGCGGTGGCGATTCTTCCGGTTTTGTTCAAAATCATGTCACGTTGGGAGGTTCGCACTTCCTGTTTCTTGATACGTTGAAAGGGGCGCCCTCGTCGGCTGGGCTCTATGATGTGCCACGGCGCAAATGGCTGCTGGACAAGCTCGCAAAAGCAAGTGGCTTGCCCGTTTATATTTTCATGCACCATCCACCATTCAATATCCATCATGATCTCATGGACCTCATTCCGCTTGAGGATGGCGAGGGGTTTGGTGATTTGCTGTCAGCTCACAATGTGCGCCACATATTCTTTGGTCACGTTCACCGTACGATAAGCGGCCAGTGGCGCGGCATTTCCTATTCGGCGCTCCCCGGTCTCAATCACCAGATTCCGCTGGTTGGTGGATCGGTTCCCACGATCTACAGTGACGAGCCTCCCATGTATGCGGTGGTGCATCTGGAGGGTGACCAGATTACGGTGCACTCCGATCCCTTCCTGAACAGGAATTCTGCAAAAATGGCTGCTGATGCCGAAAGGGAAACCTGGTTTTAAAGTTCGGACTTCTGATACTGGGCTTTGGCGGGCGTATAGGAACTGTTGGCATTCACCAGAAGGATTGCGTCATTGCCCAGCGCCATACGTACGGTGGGGACGATCTTTTCCGTACGTCCTGGCCATTCATCCTGATCGCGACCGCATTCCTTGCCCACGCGGAACTTGAAAGCCTTGTATCCCAAAGTGTCCTGCAAGCGCTTGAGGCGAACCGGGCGTAATTTCACCCCGCTTCATGCTTGACGCATAAGCGGGAAATGGGCGGGGCTTTCCGCCCAGCAATTCACACACGCTCTTGTCCTCGAGTTTCCCGCGCAAATCCCACAGGGCTGTATCAAGTCCGGTGAGGGCGCGCATGAGATATGAGCCGGGAAACTTGTGTTCGCGTTCCGGGATCAGGCTCACCAGGGCATCGATATCTACCGCATCCGCCCCCAAGGCCCAACGCGCGACCTGACGGTGGAAGATTTTGCAGGTAATATCGGCATTGTACGTCGAAACCTGGCCCTAGCCCTGCTGGCCTTCATCCGTCGTCACGCGCACAAAACCCACAGCCTGATTGCAGAAGGTTTCCAGGCTCTGTATCTTCATGGGATTACAGTACTTCGTTTTGCGCGGCTTCTTCTTCAAGCTTGCGCTGGCGCGCGACTTCCCGGCGACGGAGGATTTCATAAATCACCGCTGCAACCACGGTGAATATAATCAGAATGAGGGCCAAGGCATTGATGGTGGGCGTGATCCCTGAACGAATTTTGGAACCCACATAGACAGTCAGCGTGTCTGAGTTGCCGCGGGTGAACAGGGTGATATTAAAATTTTCAACGGACTGGAAGAACGCGATAAGTGCGCCTGCACCGATCGCGGGGTAGAGATGGGGAAGCAGAATACGTCGCATGACTTGGCCGTGGCTGGCGCCCAGATCAAGGGCTGCCTCCTCAAGCCCGCCATCAAAGCTTTGCAAGCGCGCAAGCACAAGCAACATCACATAGGCGGCAATGAATGATACCTGCCCCAATATGGAGAGATGCAGTCCGGCGGGAACACTAAAACGGTTCCAGAACAGCAGAGTAGAAATGCCGATCACCGCGCCCGGCGTCAGAATGGGAGCCACCATGAAACCATAGAGAAATGACCGGGTCTTTGCCTGCACACTGTTGATCAGGATAGCCGAGGCTGTTCCAATGGGAACTGCAATTAACACGACCGCCAAGGCCACAAGTACCGTGTTGCGCATGGCCACCCACATGCGCTGGTCTTCCCACAAGGCAACGAACCAGCGCGAGGTAAATCCTGCCCAGGGGTAGATCGAGGGAAATCGCGTGTCGTTGAGAGCGGCACCGCCCATGATTACGAGAGGCAACAGCATAAAGAGCAGGAAGATGACGAGATAGGCCCGGATCACATAGCCGCTGAATGAACTGGAGGTCATGCCCGCGCCCTCACTTTGCAATATCTACAAGGCGCACGTTGAGCACACGCATCACGATGCTCACAAACAAGATGCACAGTACAAGAAGCAGGAATGCGTACGCCGATCCCACGTTCCAGTCGAGCCCCTCAAACATCCATTGCTGGATGATTTCGGTAAACCACCGGGAATTTGTGGAAGCCAAGGTGCTGGGCACAATGACAGAACCTGCGCAAAGCATGAACACCATCACGCAACCTGAAGCAATTCCAGGCTTGGAGTGAGGAATGACAACACGCCAATGCGTTCGCCATGTTGTTGCTCCCAAATCCTGCGACGCTTCGATCTGGTTGGTATCAAGTGATGAAACCGCATTGTAGATCGGAAACAGCATGAACAGAACATAGGAATAAATCAGACCTATGATCACGCCATTGAAGCCAGACAGCCAGCGGATGGGCTTGTCAATCACGTGCAGCCCCAAGAGCATCGCATTAAGCGGACCCTGAAAGGAAAGAATAATGAACCATGCAAAGGAACGCAGGATTTCACTCACCCAGAGTGGAATGAGCAGCAAGAGAAAGATGGTGGGGGCATTGGCCGGCGTGATGATTTTCGCGAGGAAAAAAGCCAGGGGGTAACAGATCATTAGGCACAGGAGCGTTACAAAACTGCTGTATAGCACAGTGAAAAAGAATACGTTGATATGGATGGGACTGTTCAAAAATGTTTCATAATTCTTGAGGGAGTAAACATCAAGCGGCCCACCTATTTGGTCCACGGGCAAATAGGGCTTAAATGAGAACTGGAACAGCACGAGGTTGGGAATGACCACCAGCGCCAGCAGCCAGAAGGCCATAAGCAGCACCATGAGGTAACTCAGTGGTTTGCCGTATCTGCGGTAAAGCTCGCTCATGGTGCCCTGCTTCGCCTCAGTTCCTGGTCTGCTTGAAGGCGTCGGCAAGAACAACGGCATTTTCTGCGGCGAACACCATGTATTGTTTCGAGCCTCTGGGCGGTGGCGGATTGTTGGGATCGTTCTGCGCCTGGATCATGTGTGTGGCGCCCTTTTCATCGCACACGAAAAGATTGACGAAATTGCCCTCAAACGCCATTTCGGTCACTTCAACCGGCAGGCTGTTGGCCTTGGTTGATTGTTTCTTCTCCAGCGTTGTGTGTTCAGGGCGAATGTAGATTTTAGCTGTATCACCTGTTTTAACGCCTGGACCAAGCTTGGTAAGAAACTTTCCGGACGTCGTCTCAAAAGTTGCGATGCCATCTTTCGCTGACTTAACTCTGCCTTCTAAGATATTGTTTTCGCCCACGAAAGAAGCCACGAAGCCATTGGCTGGGTTGTTGTAAATTTCCATGGGCGTGCCAACCTGTTGCAGCACGCCTTGCGACATGACGCCGACGCGGTCAGACATGGCCAATGCCTCACCTTGGTCATGTGTAATGTAGATGAAGGTAACGCCGGTGCGTTTTTGAATGGCGCGAAGTTCGGCCCGCATGTGCTGGCGCAATTTCAGGTCAAGCGCGGAAAGCGGTTCATCCAGCAGCATGACCTTGGGTTCCACCGCTAGGGCGCGCGCGATGGCGACGCGTTGTTTCTGGCCACCGGACAGCTGGCTTATTTTCTTATCCGCTGAATCGTGGAGATCCACCAATTTCAAAAGTTCTTCGGCCTTGGCGCGGCGGGTTTCTTTGTCAATTCCACGAACCTCAAGGCCGAATGAAATATTCTCCCACACCGGCATCAAGGGAAACAAGGCGAGATTCTGGAATATCAGGGCTGTGGGGCGCAGGTTTGGGCCGATGCCGATCATGTCCTTGCCGCCGATTTTGATGGCACCACCCGTAGGATTCATGAAACCGGAAATCAGGCGGAGAATAGTGGTTTTGCCGCATCCGGAAGGGCCAAGAAACGAGAAAAATTCACCCGCCTTAATGGTGACGTCGACATTGTTCACGGCCCGGAATGTGCCGAAATCCATGTCCACGTGCGAAAGTTCTACGTTTTCACTCATCTGCCCCTAGTCCCTGCCCCGGCATGCTGGCTTTGCGCCAATCTCTATAACAAAAAACGACGGGCGAAACGCCCGTCGTTTCGATCTATGTCAATTAGGCTGCAATGAACTTGTCAGCATATTCAGCGCGCAGCTTCAGGAACGAACTGCTCTGAGCAGGCCACCACCATAGCTTGCTCAATGCATCGCCAGGGAAAGCGGCATTGTAGAAAGCGGAAGTTGCTGCATCAGCCAATTCGATAGCACCCTTGGCAACCGGATTTGCCGAATAGAGCTTTGCCATGACAGATGCGCCTTCCGGCGTGAGAACGAAGTTTGCCCATTCGAGGCCTTGCTCAGTGTTCTTGGCATTGGCCGTAAGCATGTATCCTTGGTTCCAAGCAATCGCACCTTCCTTCGGGGCAATATAGCCATAAGGGCCTTCCTTGGCCATGTTGAAGCCGGTTGAATCCCAGCACTGGCCAATGACGCAGCCATTGGTGCGGAATGCAGCTTGGGCTTCGTTTTCGCCCTTCCAGAACTGGGCAATATTGCCCTTCTTCTTGATGGCTTCGGCAAGGACCACATCCCAAATTTCTTTCATGACGTCATCACCACCTGTGTAACTAGTCATAAATGGTTTTGGCAATTTACCTTCGGCATCCATAACGCGGCCTAATGAAGCAAGAGCAGAATGAGCGCGAAGAGTAACTTTGTCTTCGAGATTGTCACCGAACAAATCCGCAAGACTAGCCTTGCCATATTCAAGTGGCATAAGTTCTTTATTAAAAACAAGAGCTTCCGTTCCCCACACGCCTGGCAGGAAATAACGCTTGCCATCAATTTGGGCCATTTCACCGGCAAGGCCATCGGCCATGCCTGGGAGATAATTGTCAAGCTTTACCTTTGAAACGTCCCAAGGCTGCACAAGGCCGTTTTCAACATATGCCTTAGTGCGGTCAACCGTTGGTTCGATAACGTCGAACGCGCCGGTCTGCATCGAAAGTTTGGCTTGTGCAAAAATTGTTTCGTTGTCTGGCTGTTCGGTGAAGTTTACCTTGATGCCGGTCTTGGAGGTGAAAGCGTCGATGAACGGCTTGTAGTCATAGCCTGCCCAGCCCATGTAGTTCAATTCGCCTGATGAGGCGAAGGCGTTTTTCACGAACATGGGGCTAGCAAGGCCAACTGCGGTCATTGCGCTGGCTTTGAGCATTGAACGGCGAGACAGGCTCGCAGCATTCAAAAGCTCTTGTGTGGATGTGGATTTCTTCATTGTTGACTGTCCTCTGTCTGTTGGGGCGGAATGCCCTACATTCCTCAATTATTACTGTCCGGCAAGCCCGGCTTCTCCTGTAATTTCAGCTTATTATGACAATGACGTGACACTCTGGCAATGGGCTTATTGGTGGTCCTCAGGCTGTATAAACGCTGGCACCATGCCATTGTCGCTTTTTATGGCGCGCTGCTATAGAGGACAAGCCATGACCAGGACGCTCGATCAGATCACTTCCGCAGCACTTGCTACCGGCGTTTCCGCCGAAACGGCCGCAAATTGTGCATGGCTCCAAGCCTGTGGATATCCGGGCGTTGCGCAGTTGCTCGAAGCCTTGGGCGATGACCGCCGGGAGCTGGAATTGAAAAGGGATGGTATGGGCCTCGACCTGCAGAATGTTTCGTGTGTTTTTCTCGGACCCGCAATATTGCAGAACACGCTTGAAGCCGGCCGGGTTTTCCTGCGGAATGTACGCCACGGGCTTTATCTTCTGCCATTGTCCGTTGCTGCCAATATCGGAATAGGATGTCCGGTTGACCCAGGATTTGCCTTGGGCGGCGAAAGATCAAAGAACCCTTATGGTGAAATGCTGGAAATTGCCGGGCGACAGGGAGTATCCGTTAATGACGGAATTTGGCAGGCATTGGAGGAACGTTGATGGCCGGGCCTCTTGCAAATATTCGCGTCCTTGATCTCTCTCGCGTCCTGGCGGGCCCCTGGGCCACACAGATGCTGGCCGATCTTGGCGCGGAGGTGATCAAGATCGAAAAACCTGGCGAAGGTGATGACACGCGCGGCTGGGGCCCGCCCTTCATCACCAATCCGGATGGTTCGCGAGGCGATGCTGCCTATTTCCTGTCTGCCAACCGCGGCAAACAATCGGTTTGCATCGACATGGCATCGCCTGAGGGACAAAAACTCATCGTTGCATTAGCCCGGAAATCCGATGTGGTGATCGAGAATTTCAAGGTGGGCGGGCTGAAGAAATACGGTCTCGATTATGCAAGCCTCAAAGCCGTGAACCCCAAGCTGATCTATTGCTCGATTACGGGCTTTGGCCAGGATGGTCCTTATGCTGCCCGCGCTGGCTATGACTTTATGATCCAGGGCATGTCCGGCATCATGTCTGTCACCGGCGAAACCGAAGGCCAGCCCATGAAGGTGGGCGTGGCCTTTGCGGATATTTTTGCAGGACTTCATGCCGTGACAGGCATCACTGCGGCACTCTTCCACCGCGAGCGCACGGGCGTTGGCCAATATATTGACCTGGCGCTTCTGGATTCGCAGGTGGCCGTGTTGGCCAACCAGGCACTCAACTATCTGGTTGGGGGTCAAGTGCCGGGGCGGTTGGGCAACGCGCATCCCAACATTGTGCCCTATCAGACTTTTGAAACTGCTGATGGTCATATTATCATGGCGGTGGGCAACGACCGCCAGTTCGCGCAATTTTGCATTATCATAGGCGTGCCGGAATTGGCGCAGGACGAGCGCTACAAGACCAATCGCGGCCGCGTCGAGAATCGTGGCAGCCTTATTCCCCTCCTCCAAGCCCCCATGAAAGCCCGTGCAACCGCTGAATGGGTGGCAGCTTTCGAGGCCTACTCCGTACCCTGCGGCCCCATCAACACCATCGCGCAGATGTTCGAAGATCCTCAGGTTCTGGCCCGGGGCCTGCAAATCGGCCTTACCCGCGAGGACGGCGTGCAGACGCCAGGTGTGGCCAACCCGATCATGTTTTCAGAAACGCCGGTCGAGTATGAAAAAGCCGCTCCCAGGCTCGGAGACAGCACAGCTCCTGTTCTTTCCAGGCTGTTGGATTTAACCGATGCGGAGATAGCGGCTCTCAAAGTTTCGGGCGCCATTGGCTAGGCGTCGTTTTTGCGCTATCTGCCGTTTTCAAAACATTGCATAAGGCGTCACCATGGCTAATCTCATCATCACCTATTGGCGCGATATTCCTTCTGCTGTTTCGGTCAAGCTTGGCCGCAAGGAGGAAAAGCGCATGCTGGACAACCGTTTCATGGAAGCCATCGACATGGCCGCCATGCGCGGCGGCGCCACGGATACGGACGCCTATCTGGCGGACTGGCGGCGCGCCGAACCCATTTCCGTGTCGGATGATTTGCTGAGGGAAGTAGAGAAGGCGAAAACCGACCTCGAATCGACTTATGATCAACAGCGGCTCAAAACCCTTATCGCCAATGGAGGCAAACTCTCGTCATGACCCATACGCTTGTTGCTTCTGCCACCCGCACCCACATCATCGGTTTTGACCGGCCTTTCACCGTGATAGGCGAGCGCATCAATCCCACCGGCCGCAAGAAGCTTGCCGCCGAAATGCAGGCCGGAAATTTTGAAACGGTGATCCAGGACGCTTTGGCGCAGATTGCGGCAGGTGCACATATTCTTGACGTGAATGCAGGCGTCACTGCCGTCAATCCCAATGAAACCGAACCACCGCTGATGAAGCAGACGCTGGAAATCGTCATGTCGATTTGCGATCTGCCGCTGTGCATTGACTCATCCGTTACATCAGCGCTGAAGATCGGATTGGAAACCGCCAAGGGCCGTCCCTTGGTAAATTCGGTCACGGGCGAGGAAGAAAAGCTGGAAGCCATCCTGCCTCTCATTGCCAAATATAATGTTCCGGTTGTTGCCATCTCCAATGACGAAACTGGCATTTCGGAAGATCCCGATGTTCGTTTTGCGGTGGCGAAGAAGATTGTGGAGCGTGCGGCGGACTTTGGCATCAAGCCGCAGGACATTGTGGTGGATCCGCTTGTCATGCCAATCGGTGCCATGGGCACCGCAGGCCAGCAGGTGTTCCGGCTGGTGCGCAGGCTTCGCGAAGAATTGAAAGTCAACACGACTTGTGGCGCCTCCAATGTCTCCTTCGGCATGCCGAACCGCCGCGC
>JANMAE010000150.1:0-2827 GCA_031359445.1 Hyphomicrobiales bacterium
AGCGGGCCAGCGCTTTGGCAAACAGCTCACGCCGCTGTTTGATGCCCTGGCCGAAGTATCGCGCGAAGCCGCAGCTGTGGGCGCTGCCCGGCCATTGAATGTCTCGGCCGAACCCGCCATCGCCTCGCGCTGGCTGGTGCCGCGCCTTGGCCATTTCAACGCGCTGCACCCCGACATTGAACTCAACATCGAAACCACCAACCGCCTGGTGGATTTCCGCTCTGACAATGTGGAACTCGGCATCCGCTATGGCGATGGGAAATGGGACAATGTGGAAGCATCCAAACTGTCCGACGTGGTGATCTTCCCCGTCTGCGCGCCCTCGCTTGTGGAAGGTGTGCCGGAGCTCAAACCCGAAGACCTCCGCCATTACAATCTCCTGCATGAACAGCGCAAGGAATGGTGGACCGACTGGCTGGCAGCCAATGGCATTGCAGGTTCAGCCGACTGGAAAGGCACGGTGTTCCAGAACCATCTCGCCATTGAAGCAGCCGAATCCGGACAGGGCTTTGCCCTGGGCGACCAGATCCTGTGCACCGATGCCCTGGCCGAGGGCTGGCTCACGCGCCCTTTCAGCACTGACATGAAGGATCACGGCAGTTACTGGATCGTGCGGGCTGGAGGCTCCAAGGAAAGCGCTACCGCGCGATCCTTCCGGGAATGGATGATGAGCGAAATGGTGGATACCAACAAGAAATTCGCTAGTCTCAAAGCCAACCGCGCCCGAATCGGCTAGTGCTGGTTGAAATTACAGGGAAGCGACATGGCCAAAGCCAAATATGACTGCATGAAATGCCCGGGCTATTGCTGCTCCTATCCGGTCATCGAGGTCAAGGACAAAGACGCAGAACGCATCGCCCGGCATTTCAACCTGCCGCTGGAGAAGGCCGAAAAGAAATACTTCAAGAAGGCCCATGGCTACGCCCGCATCATGCGCCGCCAGAAGGACACGATCTATGGCAAGATCTGCCAGTTCTTCGACACCAAGGAACGCCGCTGCACAATATACGAGGCCCGCCCCTCCACCTGCCGCATATTCCCCGGCGAAGGCCACTGCGGCTACTACGACTTCCTGAAATTCGAACGCGACGGCCAGGAAGATCAAACCTACGTCTCAACCACCATGCATTCCGGAAACTAAAAACTTCCACCACATTCGCGAATGTGGGATGAGTGATGCGCCATGATCAACATGCTCACGCTCTCAAACCTGTCTCCGGAACAGCGCGCCAATCTGCTCAAGCGCACGGAAAGCGATCTCACGCCTTTTCTTGAAAAGGTGAAGCCCATCATCGAAGCTGTCCGCATCGAGGGTGATGCGGCACTCTCACGTTTTGCGAAACAATTCGACAAGTCTCCCTTCGAAGCCAGTGCCATTGCGGCCACGCCTGAAGATTTCGAAAGCGCCCAGGCGCAGCTCGAACCGGAGGTGCGCGAAGCCATCAGCTTTGCAGCAGCCAACATCCGCAAATTTCATGAATTGCAAAAGCCTGAACGGGAATGGTCCGCCGAAATCCGCCCCGGCCTCCACGCTGGTGACCGCACCACGCCAATCCCCTCGGTTGCCTGTTACATCCCACGCGGCAAGGGCTCATTCCCTTCCTCCGTGCTCATGACCTGCATCCCGGCCAGCGTGGCAGGCGTGGAAGATATCTGCATCGTAACGCCCCCCGGCCCCGATGGAAACATTGATGCAGCCTCGCTCGTCGCTGCCCGCGCGGCCGGTGTCACCAAAATTTATAAAACCGGCGGCGCCCAGGCCATCGCCGCCGTGGCTTACGGCACACAGACAATTTCCAGATATGCGAAAGTTGTAGGACCCGGTTCCCCCTGGGTGGTGGCTGCCAAGCGTTTGCTGTCAGATATCATCGATACGGGAACGCCCGCAGGGCCGAGCGAGTCCATCATCTTTGCGGATGAAACCACCGATGGCCGTCTCGCCGCACTCGATCTCCTTATCGAAGCCGAACACGGCGACGATAGCTCAGCCTTCCTCATCACCACCAGCAAGGATGTGGCCGACGCAGCCGTCGCGGCCATTCCGGAATATTGGAAGCAGATGACAGCGCTCCGCGTGGGCTACACACAATCCGTTCTGGGCTCGACCCGCGGTGGCATATTGCTCGCCCGTGACGCTGACGAAGCCATGAGCTTCATCAATGACTATGCGCCAGAGCACCTGCAAATCCTCTCGAAAACACCGCGCAAATATTTAGGCCTGGTCAAACACGCCGGAGAAATCCTGTTGGGTGAACACACACCATCAACCCTGGGAAATTTCGTGCTAGGCCCCAGCCACGTCCTCCCCACCGGAGGCTGGGCCAAAACCTTTTCTGCCTTGTCCGTGCACGACTTCCTGAAACGCACCTCCGTCGTGGAAGTCACCCCCGCCGCCTATGGCGAGCTGGCCCGCCATGCCGCAGTGATAGCAAACTACGAAGGCTTTGACGCGCACGCAAATGCTGTTGGCGAATTGCGGAAGAAGCTGTTGGGAAATTGAAATCACCATCGTTGTTCCTCATCAACTTCATTCGCGCAACATTGTCCGCTCACCTTTAGGTGATTGACGCTTTCGTGTTTTGCCTGTGAAGCGCACTACGGGCAACAAGACCGCGGGGGATAATCCATCTCAAAAAAAAAGGAAACGCGCCATGTTGAAATTTGCATTAACGGCCGCAGTAGTTGCAATGTTTGCAAGTGCTCCTGCCTTCGCCGACGAAATGATGAAATGCGACGAGGCGAGCATGACAGACATGCAGAAGAAAATTGACGCCGATACCGATCCTGGTATGAAGAAGCAAGTGGACATGGCCAATGGAGAAATGAA
>JANMAE010000001.1:0-13360 GCA_031359445.1 Hyphomicrobiales bacterium
CGATACACAAGATGTTGACGGCATATTGCCGAATCACACAAACGGGTAGAGAAATAAGATCAATGACGATGGCGAATGCACTTCACATGTATGAGTTATCGTTAGTGTAATGAACTAGCCTGCGTAGTGTGGCACTAACAACTTATCTCTAGGAGAAAACAAAATGGCTGCTGCGAAAAAAGCTGCAAAGAAGCCCGCAAAAAAGGCTGCTGCAAAGAAACCAGCTAAGAAGGCTGCTGCTAAGAAGAAGATCTAATTCTTTTTCTTGCATAAGTTTCAGGATTGGACCCCGGAAGGCATTGCCTCCGGGGTCAATTCTTTCGGGATACACCATAAAAAAAGCCGCCCGGTGTGGGGCGGCTCTTTTCATATCTCTATGATTTATTGATAAACGAAGATGGGCGAGCCAATTTTCACCCTCTTATAGAGGTCTATCACATCGGCATTCATCATCCGGATACACCCTGACGAGACAGCGCCGCCGATCGATGATTCATTATTCGTGCCATGAACGCGGAAAATAGTGCCGCCAATATACATGGCGCGCGCGCCCAAGGGATTTTCCGGCCCCCCTTCCATCATGTCAGGCAGCATATGCCCCTTGGCAGCTTCACGCTTGATCATTTCTGCCGGCGGATGCCAGGTTGGCCACTCCTGCTTGGCTACGATCCTCGAATTGCCACTCCACTGAAAGCCTTCGCGGCCCACGCCGATGGAATAGCGCACAGCTTCACCTTCGCCCAATACATAATAAAGGGCGCGCTCTGGCGTTTTCACAACTAACGTTCCGGGCTTATATTTGGTTTCATTCCACGCCACCGTATCGCGCATCGAACGCCCGCTCAACCCAGTGCCGGCAAGTGCAGGAGCAGAGCCAATACGTTTGCGGGAATTGCCGAAAAGGCACTGCATGAAGGTGCCGCAAGGGCGTCGTGTCGTTGTTTGCTGTGTCCGGAGATCCCTGGCGCGTTGCAGCGCGGCATCTGCTGCCCTGCGTTCGTCGGCTGTCGCCGCCTTCTGCAAGGCCATCAGTCTTTTCTTTTTCACCAGGAGAGGATCCGAGGCGCTGCTGCTGACTACGGCGTTTGCATGGCCAGACATCAGTGTAAAACTCAAAAGTACCCACAGCACGGCAGGCAATAATTTTTGCATGTTTTTCAGGTCCCTATGAAAGAAACCTGTGAACTACTGATTTAAAAGCGATTCAGCAAGGGGAGCGGCCCTTGTTGCAATCACGTTTCCGACAAATTCAGACGTATGTGGAGTTCGCGCAACTGCTTGGGCGTTGCCTCTGAGGGCGCACCCATCAAAAGGTCTTCCGCCTGCTGGTTCATGGGAAACAACACAACCTCTCGAATATTGGGCTCGTTACACAAAAGCATCACGATCCGGTCAACGCCTGGAGCAATGCCGCCATGGGGAGGTGCCCCATACTGGAAGGCACGATACATGCCGCCAAATTTTTCCAGGATAACTTCTTCGGGATATCCAGCAATCTCGAATGCCTTCTTCATGATGTCCGGGCGGTGGTTTCGGATGGCACCAGACGAGAGCTCAACGCCGTTGCAGACGATATCATATTGGTAGGCATTGATGGTAAGCGGGTCTTGGTTCTCCAGAGCCTCAAGCCCGCCCTGCGGCATGGAAAAGGGATTGTGGGAGAAGTCGACCTTCTTGTCGTCTTCATTCCATTCATACATCGGGAAATCGACGATCCAGCAGAAGTCGAAGCGATCTTTCGCAATGATGCCCAGCTCATCGGCCACCCTGGTGCGCGCTTCACCGGCAAACTTGTAAAACTTGGAGGGAATGCCCGCCACAAAGAACACCGCATCTCCCACATCAAGGCCAAGCTGCATACGGATGGCTTGTGTGCGCTCAGGCCCGATGTTCTTGGCCACGGGTCCGGCAGCGCCTTCTTCACCTTCGCGCCAGAAGACATATCCAAGTCCGGGATGCCCTTGTCCCTGCGCCCAGGAATTCATGCGATCGCAAAAGGCGCGTGATCCGCCCTTGGGCGCTGGGATTGCCCATACTTCAACCTTTGGATCATTGGCAATCATGCCGGCAAACACCTTGAAACCGGAGCCCGCGAAATGCTGCGTCACCTCCTGCATCTTGATGGGATTACGCAGGTCGGGCTTGTCCGTTCCGTACCAGCGCACCGAATCCTTGAATGCAATGTGTGGAAATTTGGGCGTAACAGGAAGTCCGCCGCCAAATTCCTCGAACACGCCGCGCAGGACAGGTTCAACCGCATTGAACACATCTTCCTGCGTGACAAAACTCATCTCGATATCGAGTTGATAGAATTCGCCCGGGCTGCGGTCAGCCCTTGCATCTTCATCACGAAAACACGGCGCGATCTGGAAGTAGCGGTCAAAGCCTGACATCATGAGAAGCTGCTTGAACTGCTGCGGCGCCTGCGGCAGCGCATAGAATTTGCCAGGATGCACGCGGCTGGGAACAAGGTAATCCCTGGCACCCTCAGGCGAGGATGCCGTGAGAATGGGGGTCTGGAATTCAAAGAACCCCTGCTCCTTCATCCGCTTGCGCAAACTGTCAATGATCGCGCCGCGCTTCATGATGTTACCGTGGATGCGGTCCCGGCGAAGGTCAAGGAAGCGATATTTCAGGCGGATATCCTCTGGATATTCGGTATCTCCAAACACTGGCAGCGGAAGCTCCTTCGCTTCTGAATGCACGCTGATTTCACCGGCCGCGATTTCAATGAGGCCAGTTGGAAGTTCCTGATTTTCTGTACCTGCAGGCCGCGGCTGAACCTTGCCATCCACCCTGATCACCCATTCCGAACGCAATTTTTCTGCTGTCTTGAAAGCCGGAGACGCAGGGTCGATCACAATTTGTGTCAGTCCATAATGATCTCGAAGGTCAATGAACAGCAGCCCGCCGTGATCCCTCACCCGGTGCACCCAACCTGAAAGCCGTATATCCTGCCCGGCGTGATCTATTCTAAGAGCGCCACAGGTGTGACTGCGATAGGCGTGCATCATGCTTCAATTCCTTCAAATCCGCGCGGAAAAGCGCATGCAAGCCGCGATTTGTCAAGCTTTTAGGAAGACAGGGCCTCAGGTGGAACCGTCAAGCAGCCTACCCAGCCAAACTGGCCGACGCCTTTTGAATGAGGGCAGGTTCTTTTGCAGCCGCTTCAAGGAAAAATCATCGGCAATATTCTTATCAAATCCACCGTCAAAAAAACCGCCGCGCAAAACAATTGTCGTATTCTGAAGGCCGGCACTCTGCACCAGCCCGAACAGCTTTGCAGCGTTTTCCGGGGCCAGCCTTACGCAACCATGAGAAGCTTTTCGACCCAAACTCTTGACATGAAAGCTTCCGTGAATCGCATGTCCTTCTCCTGTAAAGAACATGGAATATGGCATTGGAGCGTCATCCCATTCCTTGGAAAAGTGGTCTTTCTCCATGCGAAATGGATGAAAAGTTCCCGAAGGCGTGTCATATTGACCTGCTCCAGTGGACACCAGCCATACATATTCTGTATTGCCGTCAACCTTCACCGTCATCTTTTGAGAAACTTTGTTGACGGTGATAAGAACTTTGGTGGCTTGAGCCGCCACAGTCATTGATACCAGCCCGATAAGAACTGCCAATACGGTGGCGCGCACGCGTCTGAAATTGAGCATTGGCAATATTCCCCTGGTTACTGAATTAGCCCATCCTCTACATTATTCGCCGCCTAGCGGCTAGTCGCAAATTGTAATGCCACATATGTCAATTTCCGGCATCCATTGTCTTGTCAGAGTTGGGTGATTGCCTTTACGCTTGCACACCATGCGACATTCCATATTCCACGCTGATTTCAAACCGGCGCCCTTCTGGTGGGAGGCCTACAAGCCAGTAGCTCTGCCGGAAATTTCCCTTCCACAACAAACAGCTGTGATCATCATCGGAGCAGGTTACGCAGGACTTTCTGCTGCTCTGGAGCTTGCAGCGCAAGGTTTGGACAGCATTGTGTTGGACGCAAATGAGCCGGGCTTCGGGGGTTCCACGCGAAACGGCGGAATGGTATCCAGCGGGGCAAACGTCGGCAAGCGCTACATGTCCAAACCTATGCCTGCAGAAAAGGCGGCCCCCTTCCTTGCCGATGCGGCGGATGCATTTACCTTGATTGAAGACCTGATCACGCGTGAGAAAATTGACTGCGGCTGGATCAAATCAGGCTATTTTCTGGGTGCCTGGTGCGATAGCCATTACAAAGAAATGGCCAAAAAGGTAGCCCAACTCAATGCAGCGGCAGATTCGGGCTGCTATATCGTTCCTCCTGAACGCCAGCGCGACGAGATTGGATCCGACTACTATCGCGGCGGAATGGTGGTTCAGCGCGCCGCCCATCTTCATCCCGCACTTTATTTCAAAGGACTGCTCGATCTTTGCCTGCGCCGCAGCGTGAAGATTGCTTCAAAAACACCTGTCACGCGATTGACCCAATCTTCCAATGGCTGGCTTGCCGAAACGCCACGCGGATCCGTCCTGGCCCGCGACGTCATCATTGCCACCAATGGCTATACTGGCGACATAACGCCTGAACTGAAACGCCGCGTCGTGCCGGTGGGTTCCTACATCATAGCCACCGAAGAACTTCCACCTGCCCTTGCCGCCTCTCTAAGTCCGAAAAACCGCGCGATATCGGACACCCGCCGTGTGCTTACGTATTACAGGCTGTCTCCCGACGGCAAACGAATGATATTTGGAGGACGCGCCAAGTTCGGCCATACCGATCCTGTGGAAACCGCACCGATACTCTACCGCTTTATGTTAGACCGTTTCCCACAATTGCAAGGCACCAAGATTACGCACGCCTGGACCGGCAACGTGGCATTCACGCTGGATGAGCTGCCCCATATGGGTAAGTTTGAGAATATGCATTACGCCTTGGGCTGCAACGGCTCCGGCATAGCAATGATGACCTACCTTGGGCACCAGACAGCGAGAAAAGTTGCTGGCATAACCAATCGCGTCTGCGCTTTTGATCAAACCGAATTTCCAAGTCATTTTCTTTATACTGGCAACACTTGGTTCCTGCCCTGGGTTGGCCGCTACTTCCGCACACGAGATTGGATAGATCGCAGGATCCATTGAACTATGCATAACATCGTGCGCTCGCAAAATTCATGCGTGTCCATTCTGTGTCAACATTATGAAAATAACTGACAGAGCCCTGACGCGCCTCATCACGACTTCGTCAGGTTAAAAACTTTAAAACTGACAAGAAGCGTGCAGCAGACTCCGGGAAAATCCGAAGTGGTTCGGGTAGATGAGTCTTTGGCAATGACTGCCTGTTCGATGCTTCTAGCCAATGTCAGTAACTTGTTAAATAAGTGGAATATGCAAATGATGTTTTTAAGCTTTTTGACTCTGTTGAAAATCACCCATTTAATCGGTCTCATAATGGGACTCGGAGGAGCCATTCTCACAGATGCCACAATATTCACCCGCGGTGTCATTAGACCCGTCAGCGCCTACACAATTCATCAAGCAAAATTTCTTTCGCATATCGTTTCTGTAGGTTTGGCAACACTCTGGCTCAGCGGGGCTGCACTTATTTGGGTGAACACCTTGGCAAAACCGGAATATCTTACGAATCAAAAACTATGGGGCAAAATCATCATTGTAATAATTCTTACCTTGAATGGTGTGTTGGTGCACAGGTTGGTGCTGCCTTTCCTGAAACAGTCTGTAGGCCGACGTCTCTTTGACCACGTAAGTTCACAAACTGTCATGAAATTGACGTTCCTGGGGAGTGTGTCCCTGGTTTCATGGGTTTTGCCTTTCGTTCTGGGAAAAGCAAGTGAACTCAATTACGTCACGCCGATCTGGAAAATCCTGCTCGCATATGTGATTTGTGTGATGTTCGCATGGTGCATCATGTTCATGGTGATGACTTCGATACGACGTATTCAGGATTATATCCGCAGAACCGCACAGCTCACCATGCAGCCCAACGACAATTGGGAAAGAATGCGGGCTTAGCCACAAGCAAAATGGCAGGAGGAAATTATCCCCCTGCCATTTTTTTATCCGCATTTGGCCTGCAGCGCCCATCGGCCATCAACATAAATTGGGCTATTGATGAGCTTTCCCCGCTGTCCGTTGGGACAGGCGTAATAGGCCAAAGAAGACGTTGCTATATTCACTGCATCCTTTTGCTGTTTCGCACCCAAGCCTGCAACCTTCATGTCGAAAGCGCCCTGCGATGCATTATAGGAATAGTTTAATTGATAATTCTTCCCATTGTAAAAAATGGGTTCTGAACGCGACGCCGTAACAACTTTTGCAGCGGGCTTGCTGCTGACGATTTGAGCGTGCTTGGAACCAGTGCAGCCCGTAATTGTAATTGCAAGAAGTATGAGCGTGATGTATTTTTTCATGCGAGCCTTATGCCTGCGATGGCTCGACGCGGCAAGACTCCCGTGGCATATCACGTGGCATGAAACCATTTGATCACACTGCCCTGCTGGTGGCGCGCACCAACGCCGCAGACGAAGGCGCCATTATTCGCATGGCCCAAAAAACCCGCAACCTTCGCGCCCAAGGCCTTGATGTGGTGAGCCTCACCGTGGGCGAGCCGGATTTCGATACGCCTGACAATATTCAGCAGGCAGCCACGGCCGCCATGAAAGCAGGCTTTACGCATTATTCCCCAGTCATGGGCATTCCTGAGCTGCGTGCAGCCATATCACAAAAGCTGAAAGCCGAAAACAAACTGGAGTATGGACCAGCCGAAATCATCCTCACCAATGGAGCAAAACAGGCCATCGCCAATGCTGTGCTCTCCATTGTCGATGCCGGCGACGAAGTCATCCTGCTGGCGCCTTTCTGGGTGTCCTATGAAGCAACTGTGCGTTATGCAGGGGGAACGCCCGTCATTCTCCATTCCGACGTGAATGAACACTATAAGGTTCCGGCACGGCGTATTGCGGCAGCGGTAACGCCTCGCACAAAACTGCTGATCTTGAATTCTCCCAGCAATCCTTCCGGGGCCGTATGGTCAAGAGCCGAGCTTTCGGAAATTGCCGACGTTGTGATGGCGCACCCGCAAATGATGGTCCTGTCTGACGAAATATATGAGTATATTGTTTTTGATGGTGAGATGCACTCGATCGGAGCGCTTCCCGGCATGCGCGAACGCACCATTACCGTAAATGGCTTTTCCAAAAGCTTTGCTATGACAGGATGGCGTCTGGGATATACGGCTGCCGTCGAGCCTCTCACCAAGGCCATGGCGCGCATTCAGAGCACGCTCACCACCGGCGCCAATCAATTCGTCCAGCGCGCCGCGATAGAAGCTTTGCAGGGACCGCGCACCGCGGTGGAAACCATGCGCCTGCGCTACAAGCATCGCCGAGATATGGTGCTAAAGGCCTTGACGAAAATTGAGGGTGTTAAAATTGGCAGAATTCCCGCAACGTTTTATGCCCTGCCAGACATATCAGCCTTTCTCGGCAAAAAAGTTGGCAACCACATTATCGATACGCCGGAGGTAATGTGCGACTGGCTTCTGGAAAGCCATGGTGTTGCTGTAGTGCCGGGCACACCCTTTGGAGCTGCAACCTCAATCCGGCTTTCTTTCGCAGCCAGTGAGGCGGACATAGAAAAGGCGCTGACGCGCCTTTCCAATGCACTAAACAGTTTGACCTGATTATTCGGCGGCGTGCTTGAGAGGCTCTTCCTCTTCAATGACTTCTTCTTTGGATGGAGCCACTTTGCCACCCTTCCTTGCGGATTTCCGTCTACGAGGTTTATCCATGTTCTCAAGACCTAAAGCAGCCTCCTCTTGTGCAGCCAATGCAGCAGCCTTCAGTTCACGTCGCTTGGCACTGTTTTCTTTAAACACCGTGGGTGCCGCTAAAAGCACTGGAGTCATGATCAAGGTCAGAACTGTCGCCAGCATCAGACCAAAGACCATGGCGGTCGAAAGATGAACCCACCACGCACTGGTGACACTGCCGATAGCAATGTGCCGTGTGAAAAAGTTGACATTCAGCTCGAACATGAGAGGCAGAAGACCAAGCATCGCGGTGATTGATGTAAGCAGCACAGGTCGCATGCGCTGCGAACATGTTCTGATGGCAGCTTCTATCCCGTTTTGCCCCGCATCCCGCAATCTGTGAAACGTGTCGATAAGCACGATGGAATGACTTACCACCACGCCGATGAGGGCTATGACACCTGTGCCAGTCATGATGATGGAGAAATACTGTCCGGTCACCAGCATTCCCAGCAGCACACCCACGGTCGACATCACCACCGTCGAGAGCGTGATCAGGACATGGTAGAAACTATTGTACTGGACGATCAGGATCATGAACATCATGAAAATGGATGCAACCAGCGCCTTGACCAAGAACTCGCCTGATTTCTTTTGGTCTTCATCCGTTCCACGGAACTTCAAGCTAACGCCACTTGGCCACTTCTGTTGGCCAATCCACGTATTCAACTCCTGGATCTTGTCATTGGCAAAAACGCCTGGAGCAACGTTCCCCTTCACGAATACGGATGGAACACCATCAAACCGGTAAAGCACATTTACCAATGGCACAACCTTCGATTCCATGAAGTTGGACATGGGCACAAGGCCACTGGGCGTTGTAAGCTTGATATCCTTCACAGCCGCGATGGACCGCTCGTTCTCCGGCAGCCTCACGCGGATGTCGATCTCATCCTTGCTGTTGTCAGGACGGTAAGAGCCAACCTTTGCGCCTGTCGTTGCAAGCTGTACCAAAGTGCCTGCCGATGCGATATCGGCACCAAACTGGCCCGCCTTTTCACGGTCTACAGTCAATGTCCACTCATAGCCAGGCAGTGGCAGATCATCATCCACATTGATAATGCCCTTCATGCCGTTGACCATATGGTCCTCAACTTTGCGCGCCGCAGCGAACGCCGCATCACGGTCCATGGAAGTGATTTGAAGGCGAATGTCCTTGCCCGACTGCGGTCCACCTTCCAGCGGCCGTACTTCTACAAAAATGCCTGGCATGTCAGCGACTGTCGCATCAAGCTCCTTGTTCAATTGTTTCCAGGGCTTGCGCGAACCAACCGGCTCCAGTTCAAGCTGGATCGTGCCCACCACATCGGCCGGCACATCCTGACTGCCAAATGCTCCGCCGTTGGAGGATTTGCCTGCCGATGTGGCAAATGTCTTGATACCCTTTACCTTGACGACCCGCGCCTCAACTTCCCGCGTGAGTGCAAGCTGTTGCGCTACCCCTAGGTTACCGCGCGCTCTTACATAAACATTCACCTGCTCAGGCTCAGTATCCACAAAGAATTCCGTGCCAGTCGGATGGGTAATATATGTGGCAACAATTCCTCCCATGAGCGTAAGCACAGCTATACCAACCAAGATCGGGTGACGTATGATGCGCTCGATAAAACGTAAATACAGGCCCGTAAGACCTTTCATTTTTCGGAAATCTGCATGCTCGTCATCAGCGAAATGGCCGAACTGCTCCATGGTTTCCTTGTCGGTCTTGCCAATGAAGAACCCAACAGCCGGCACGAATACCATTGCCGTCAACAATGAGGCCGTAAGCACCGTGATGACTGTAACCGGCAGATAACTCATGAACTCGCCCGCGATGCCTGGCCAGAACAGCAGCGGAATGAACGCGGCAATGGTTGTGGCCATGGAGGAAACGATGGGCCAGAACATGCGCTTTGCGGCAGCGATATATGCTTCCTTGGGGGCCATGCCTTCCGCCATTTTTCGGTCGGCATATTCGGCAAGCACGATTGAGCCGTCAACAAGAATACCTACCGACAGGATAAGACCAAACATGATCATGATGTTCAGCGTGTATCCCATCATGGCAATAACAAAGAAGCCGATCAGGAATGAAGTTGGGATGGAAATACCAACCAGAATACCAGAACGCAGGCCAAGGGCGGCCACCACAAGGACCATCACAAGAAGAATGGCAAGGATGACTCCGTCCTGAAGTGACTGCAAAACGTCCTTGATCGTGTTGGATTGATCGAGCGCATAGTCAACATGCATGGCGGTGGGCCATGCTTTCAGCATCTCGTCAGCAACCCGCCGCACTTCGGCATTGGTTTCGATGATGTTGGTGCCCTGCCGCTTTACAACTTCGATAGTGATGGCAGGACGCCCATTATACATGGCATATTCTGTCCGGTCCTTAAACGATCGGCGCACATCAGCCACTTGCTGGAGCGTCACCACCGTGCCTTTGACACTTTTCACCGGAAGTTTGAGAAGATCCTCAGGCGACTGGATGAGACCTGGCAACTTGACACTGAAGCGGCCTTTAGAACCTTCTGAAGAACCTGCCGCAATCAGAAGATTGTTCCGGGAGACGACATTGTAGATATCCGCCGGACCCAAGCCATAGGCTTCAAGCTTCTGTTTGTTGACGATGACTTCCAGAACTTCGTCACGCTTGCCCTTGAGGTCAGCTGATAGAACGGTAGGAATACGTTGCAGTGCGTCCTGCAAATCCTTGGCGCGGGCTTCCAGCGTGCGTTCGGGAACTTCACCTGAAACGGCGACAAGAATGGTAGGCTGCAAGCTGAGATTGATCTCGGCTATGGCGGGCGTCGTCGCATCAAGCGGCAGGTCAGGCTTTGCGTCATCCACCTTTACGCGGACATCGCGCGCGGCTTTTTGCATATCAACATCTGACTCGAATTCCACGATCAGTGCGCCCCTGCCCTCCGTCGAATAAGCCGTGATCTGCTTTAATCCTTCAAGTCCGCGCAATTTGACTTCGATAGGTTTCACAAGAAGGCGTTCGGCATCCTGTGGTGAAATGCCGGGAACTGTGGTTGACACAAAGAAGGTCGGAATGGTGACGTTTGGATTACTTTCCTTGGGGATGGTGATATAGGAAAGAAGTCCGGCCAGCACCAGAACGATCATCGCCGAAAGAACGGCTCTCGGCCGCCTTAATATCGTATCAAGCCAACCAATCATTGCGTCACCTCTGCGGTTTCAATAACAGGGTCCACTTTCTCACCATCGCGAACGTAGTCCTGACCAATCGTGACAACTGTCACCATGTTGGGAAGACCGGAAACCCACATGCCATCCGTGTCCTGCGCAATAATGTTGACCGGCATGAATTTCGATGTCTTGTCGGCGTCGTTCAACACCCGCACGCCAAACTTGCCCACATCATCCAGAATAAGAACCGAGCCCGGAAGTTTTTGCGCCATTTGTGGAGGCAGTGGGACGGAAAGTTCTGCCGTTACCCCTTCACGCATGCGTTGACCGGGATTGGCCACCTCGAGCTCAACCCGGAATGTGCGGGTGGCAACGTCAGCGGTTTTTGAAATGAACGTCACTTTTCCTTCAACAGTTTCACCTGTGGCAAGCGTCGCTTTCGCTGCCATTCCCTCAGTGACGTAAGGAACATAGGATTCACTCACCTGTACCGCGATGACCAGGGGATCCAACGTACTGATAGTTGCGCACAAGCCACCGCTCGCCAGCAGCGTTCCAGCCTCAACCGGCTTTTCGATAAGCACGCCGGCTTCGCTGGCAGTGATATCAAGATAGGAAATTTCTGTTTCAATGGTATTCAGCGCAGCCTTGGCAGATTCAAGGCGGGCCGCATCGGATGAGAGCTTGGATTGTGTACTATAGGAATTCTTCACCAGCTTGCTCGTGGCGGCATAGTCACGCTGTGCACTGGCGAGTTCCGCCTTGGCCTGCGCCACTTGCGCATCCCGGTTTCCTCTATCGAGTTTGCACAGAACATCCCCAGCTTTTACAGATTGGCCCTGTTTGAAATTTGATTCAATGACGGTCCCAGTGGTCCGCGCGCGCGTATCGACACGCTTCGAGGCCGCCGTAATGCCATTGGCTGTCACATAAGCCACGCGCGGAACGGCGGTAAAAGATTTGACCCTCACCTTAAAAAGACGTGCAGTTTCTGCAGTTTGAACCGCAGGGGTTTTGACAATTTCTGACTGTTTTTTACCGCTCATTGCCTCGAGTTTTGAAATTATGTCGGGCGATGCCATCCACAGGCCTAAACCCAAAGTGATGGCAGTCGCCCAAAGATATGATTTACGCATTAAGCCTGTCTCCAATCACTCAGCAGCACGCGCAGTCATTTGCTGCAGAAGTTGCGATTTTTTATATTCCAGACAGCTGACACCTGCTGTCAGCACCGCATGCCCATATTCACCCACAAAACGCGGCCCAGTTCCCATGTTCTCGTCTTGGCTGCACTCTGCAATACGGGCAAGATCTTCGTTGAGATCATCAAGTTGCTTTTGAATGGCAACGAGCATCATCTCAGGGGTCATGTAATCCTTGAGCAACATCTGAAACAGGAACTCGGACTTGTATTTGTCCTTTGCGGGAACTACGGAAATGGCCTTAGCGAGAGCGTTCTTCCCGGCCTCTGTAATGCTATAAACCTTCTTGTCCGGCTTGCCCGTCTGCTCTTCGGCGCGCACCGTCACATATCCTTCCACCGTGAGCTGGTTCAGCGCAGGGTAAATTGATCCGTAACTCGCATCGATGAAATGGCTGAAAAGACCTTCTTCCACGTCCTTCTTGATCTGATAACCTGAGGCCTCTTGTAACGAAAGTATCCCAAGGCAGAGCGTCCGCACATTCATTGCTATAACTATCCGATATATAACGAGTTGATATAAAGCATCTTATATATCAATCCGATATAGGTTCAAGAAGAAACTTATGGCAATTTCTTGAACAGTTGGTGGGCGCAAATCATTCGGCCAAGCCTAAGTTTCCGCAGGATGGCTGTTCAATCCATCTTGTATTCAATTTTAGAAGCCTCTAATACGGAATGTGAAAAAGCAGCCAGGTCATGCGCTGTAGGCATAGGTATGTAAAAGGGGGGCGTATGGAGTATTTTCTCCAACAGCTCATTAACGGCGTCACATTAGGTTCCATTTACGGTCTCATCGCCATCGGATATACAATGGTTTACGGCATCATCGGCATGATCAACTTCGCCCACGGTGATGTCTTCATGGTTGGCAGCATTGTAGCATTCATTGTCATTCTGGCTTTCGGGGTAACGGGTGGAACCGGCGCATTCATGCTGATCTTGGCTCTGGCACTCATTGTCGTAATCGCTATGATAATCGCCGCTGCCTACAATTGGTCGATCGAACGCCTGGCCTATAAACCACTGCGCGGCTCCTTCCGCCTGGCACCGCTCATCTCAGCCATTGGGATGTCCATTGTGTTGCAGGAATTCGTACGCGTGGCCCAGGAAGGGCGCTCAAAGCCCATCCACCCCATCATCAACGGGGGCTTCGAAATCATGCATCGTGCCAGTGAATCAGGCGAGTTCATTGTGCGTATTTCAAACATGCA
>JANMAE010000006.1:0-15510 GCA_031359445.1 Hyphomicrobiales bacterium
GGCATATTCGACAAGCTCACCGGAAGGGGTGCGCTGTCGGAGGCTGATGTCGATGTGGCGATGCGCGAAGTGCGGCGCGCCCTGCTTGAGGCGGATGTGGCGCTGGAAGTGGTGCGCAGTTTCGTCGACAAGGTAAAGGAACGTGCCGTAGGCGCCGAGATCGTCAAGTCAATCAAGCCCGGCCAGATGGTGGTGAAGATTGTCCACGACGTGCTGGTGGAAACACTGGGCGCGGAACAGTCCACCCTGAACTTGCGCGCAGCGCCGCCTGTTGCCATTCTCATGGTGGGCCTGCAGGGTTCGGGCAAAACCACCACCACGGCCAAGATCGCCAAGCGCCTGCAGGAGCGCGAAAAACGTAAAGTTCTGATGGCATCCCTTGATACGCGAAGACCTGCAGCCCAGGAACAGCTCGCAATCCTTGGGCAGCAGGTGAAAGTTGCAACGCTTCCCATCATCAAAAGCGAAACGCCCACGCAAATTGCCAAGCGCGCCATGTCGGAAGCGCGGAAAATGGGCTTTGATGTCGTGATGCTGGATACCGCGGGCCGTCTTCACATTGATGAGGAACTGCTGGCGGAAGCAGCCAGCGTGCGCGATATTTGCAAGCCCAATGAAACCCTGTTGGTGGCCGATGCGCTCACCGGCCAGGACGCCGTGAACTTGGCGCGCGCCTTCGATGAGAAGATCGGCATATCCGGCATTGTGCTCACCCGCATTGATGGCGATGGTCGTGGCGGTGCGGCGCTCTCCATGCGCGCGGTGACGGGAAAGCCCATCAAGCTCATGGGCACCGGTGAAAAGCTGGATGGCCTCGAAGACTTCCACCCCTCACGCATTGCCGGCCGCATTCTTGGCATGGGTGACGTGGTGAGCCTGGTTGAACGCGCCGCCCTCGACATTGACCATGACAAGGCCCGCAAGATTGCCGAGCGCATGAAGAAGGGCGCGTTTGATCTCAATGATCTGGCCGAGCAGCTCAATCAATTGCAGAAAATGGGCGGCATGGCAGGCATGATGAACATGCTGCCCGGCATGGGCAAAATGAAAAAGCAGATGGAGGGCGTGGACCTCGACAACGGCGTGCTGAATCGCCAGGTCTCGATCATTTCCTCGATGACGCCCTATGAAAAGCGCAACCCGAAAATCATGAATGCATCGCGCAAGAAGCGGGTGGCCGCAGGTTCCGGCACAAAGGTTGAGGAAATCAACCGGCTCCTGAAAATGCATCTCCAGATGGCAACCATGATGAAGCAGATGGGCCAGGGCAAGGGCCTGCTGGGCAAGATGATGGGCGGCAAGGGAGCACCCGATCAGGCTGAGCTCGAAAAAATGCAGGCAGAACTCGCAGCCCTTGATCCCAACGCGATCCCTGCCGACTTGAAGGACATGATGTCAGGCAACGCCTTGCCCGAACTGCCCAAGGGCCTTCCCGGCCTCGGCGGTGTTGGCGGCGGTTTGCCAGGTCTTCCCGGTTTGGGCGGCGGCAATCCCTTCAAGGGTTTCCCCGGATTTGGGAAAAAGAAATGAGATGGCCGTTGAGCTTGAAACTGAGCGCTTGCGGCTCCGGCAGTTCAGGGAAGATGACCTCGACGCTTACTGCGGGTTTCTCTCTGATCCCCTTACCGAGGCAACGCAGGGGCCAGCCCTGGGCCGGGGCCATGTGTGGCGCGACATCGCCAAGATTCTGGGCCATTGGCAACTGCGCGGCTACGGCCTTTGGGCGCTCGAAGAAAAGTCCACCGGGTCATTTGCAGGCCATGCGGGCCTGTGGTTTCCCGCCGGCTGGAATGACATTGAAGTGGGCTATGGCCTGGCACCCCGACACCGTGGCCAGGGCTTGGCCACCGAGGCAGCAGCCTGCGCCCGTGACTATGGCTACAAGATCGGCATCGCGCGGCTGGTCAGTTACATTTTGCCGACCAATGAAGCATCCCAGCGTGTGGCCCGGCGCCTGCAGGCAAAACCCGAGGGGGCCTTCATGATCAACGACGTTCCGCACATTACTTACCTTCACCAGAAACCTTAAACGCAAAATTTCAATCCAAAATTTCAATCAAGGAGAACGACAATATGTCCGTTAAAATCCGCCTCGCACGCGCAGGCACCAAGAAGCGCCCCTACTATCACATCGTTGTGGCTGCAGCCACGAGCCCACGCGATGGCAAGTTCATTGACGTGCTGGGTGCCTTCAACCCGATGCTGCCAAAAGACAGCGCTGACCGCGTGAAGCTCGATGCTGCAAAAGCTGCGGAATGGCTGAAGAAGGGCGCGCAACCCACCGACCGCGTGCTGCGCTTCCTCGACAAGGCAGGTGTTGCCAAGCGTGATGCCCGCAACAATCCCAACAAGGCAATGCCTGGCAAGAAGCGTATCGAGCGTGAGAAGCTCCAAGCCGATGCCGCTGCAAAAGTTGCAGCAGCCGCTGCTGCAGCTGCCGCCGCTCCAGCTGAAACGCCAGCCGCTTGAACTAAGTGATGGTTGCGCCAGCATGGGTATCTGTTGGCGTGATCGTGGCTGCCCACGGGATCAAAGGCGAAGTGAAGCTGAAAAGCTTCACCGCCAATCCTAAAGATATTGGGAGCTTCGGCCCCTTGCAGTCAGCAATCGGCCAGCAGTTTGAAATCACCAGGCTGAAACCCGCAGGCCAGGATTTCATCGCCACGCTGAAAGGTGTTACCGATCGCAACCAGTCCGAGCTTTTGCGCAACATCGAATTATTTGTGCCCCGCGACAGGCTTTCCCCCCTGAAAGACAGTGAAACCTACGCCCATGACCTCATGGGATCAGACGTTGCGCTGGAAGACGGAACCCTGCTCGGCAAACTCGTTGCCATGCCCAATTATGGCGCGGGCGATTTGCTGGAAGTGGAAGTGGCGGGCAGCAGCGAAACCGTGCTCATCCCGTTCACGTCAGCCTTCGTGCCGCAGAATGATTTCACCTCCGGAAAAATCACCGTCGTGTTGCCAGAGGGTTATCTGGATGAGGGGGACGGAAAATGACCTTCGCCGCCACCATCCTCACGCTGTTTCCGGAAATGTTTCCGGGCTCGCTCGGGTCCTCGCTTGCGGGCAAGGCGCTGAACGATGGCCTCTGGTCGCTTGACGTGCGTGACATCCGCGCCTCCGCCACCGACCGGCACCGCACCGTGGATGACCATCCCGCAGGCGGCGGCGCCGGCATGGTCTTCAAGCCCGACATTCTGGCGAGCGCCATTGATGCTGCACCCCATGTGGGCCCCCGCCTGCTGATGAGCCCAAGAGGCATCCCCCTCACGCAAAGTCTCGTGCGCGAACTCGCTCACGGCGAAGGCTGCCTCATCGTTTGCGGCCGCTTTGAAGGCATCGACCAGCGCGTCATTGAAAAACGCGGTCTCCGCGAAGTGTCCCTGGGCGACTTTATTCTCTCCGGCGGTGAACCCGCAGCTCTGGCCCTCCTCGACGCCACAATCCGCCTCATCCCCGGCGTCATGGGAAAACCTGAATCTGGGCAAGAGGAAAGCTATGAGGATGGCCTTTTGGAACACCCGCACTATACCAAGCCAAGAAACTGGGAAGGCCTTGAAATCCCAGAGGTTTTGCTGAACGGCAACCACAAGGCGATCAGCCATTGGAAGTGCCAGCAGCGCGAAGCCTTAACCAAGGCACGACGGCCCGATCTCTGGCAAAAATATGTGGCCGATAAGAATTGATTTATGCAGCCGCACCCGCTATAGCCCGCCCAACGCAAAAGGATATTTCGTTATGAACATCATTCAACAGCTCGAAAAAGAGCAGGTGGCCATTGTTGTCGCCCAGCGCGCCGTGCCCGTTTTCGGCGCAGGCGACACCGTGATCGTCAATGTGAAGGTCAAGGAAGGCGAGCGCACCCGCGTTCAGGCCTATGAAGGCGTCGTGATCGCCCGTTCCGGTGGCGGCCTGCAGGAAAACTTCACCGTTCGCAAGATGTCTTATGGCGAAGGCGTGGAACGCGTATTTCCGGTCTATTCCCCGCTGATCGATTCCATCAAGGTGGTGCGCCGCGGCGAAGTGCGCCGTGCCAAGCTCTATTACCTGCGTGACCGCACCGGCAAATCCGCCCGCATCGTCGAACGCCGCTCCAGCGAGCATGAAAACAAGATCGACATGGAAATCGCCGCCGCCACAGCCGCGAGCGCTGCCATCAACGCCCAAACCAAGGCCCAGGCCAAAGCCGAAGCCAAGGCCAGCGGCACCAAGAAGAGGTAGCTTTCGCAAGGCGGATGCAGAATTTCAAGGGCCAGCAGCAATGCTGGCCTTTTTTTATGCCGCAAAAACCTACAGCCTATTTCTGCCCTCTCCCCTCGAGGGAGAGGAGGGAGCGCAGCGGAAGGTGAGGGGGCCACCGCAAAACTTCGTACATGTGATTGAAGCTCCCTCATTCGCCATTTCGGGCTTACCTTCCCTCACCCCGATTTATCGGGGAGAGGGTTGGGGCCCGCGCGCAAAGCGCGTGGGAGGGTGAGGGGCGACTTCCATTAGAAACACGATAGAAAATAACTACCAAACTTTTACTTCATAACCCCATTCTTTTTCGCATGCTTTTTGGCAAATTTTTCGATGGTTCCGTAATATTCAACCACGCGTGTTTGTACTTTGGGCATCATCTTTGATCCCCGCTCGGGCCATCCATGCTTTTCAAACAATCCGGCCATTCCGCCATACTGCAAGGCAATTCGAGATATCTCCTTGGCGTCCCACCCAGGAAGTCTATCCAAAGAAACACCAAACCGCACAAGACCTTCACGCAATAGGGATTCAATCGCATCAGATCGGGTATTGTCCTGGGAGTGGGCAAAATTATCCACCTCCGCTAATAGGCTCTCATCAATTCGTGCCGATATAGCAATCTTCGTCATCGCAATCTCCATGTGCTAATGAATTACCGTTAGCTACATTGTATTACATTGAATGTCGATTACTGTGCATCTCAGTTCTATCGTAAGACGTTAAGGACACAACTGGTACCGCCCCTCACCCTCCCATTGCTTCGCAATGGGCCCCAACCCTCTCCCCGCTTTGGCGGAGAGAGGGAGCAGGAGAAACAATCTCCCCTCCACGAACAAGATTTGACATAGCCCCGCCAGGCGCTAAATAACCGGCAACAGCAGCATTTCGGGAATTTCCATGACACGCCCACGCACACTTTACGACAAGATCTGGGACGATCATCTGGTTCATGAGGCCGAGGATGGCACCTGCCTGCTCTATATCGACCGCCATCTCGTCCATGAAGTGACCTCTCCCCAGGCCTTCGAGGGCCTGCGCATGACGGGCCGCAAGGTGCGCCACCCCGAGCGCACGCTGGCGGTTGTGGACCATAACGTTCCCACCACCGACCGCTCGAAAGGCATTGCCGAAGAGGAAAGCCGCATCCAGGTGGAGACGCTGGCCATGAACGCCCGCGAATTCGGCGTGGAATATTTCCATGAGCGCGACAAGCGCCAGGGCATTGTGCATGTGGTGGGACCCGAACAGGGCTTCACGCTGCCCGGCACAACGATCGTTTGCGGTGACAGCCACACCTCCACCCATGGCGCATTTGGCGCGCTGGCTCACGGCATCGGCACCTCCGAAGTCGAGCATGTGCTGGCCACACAAACGCTGATCCAGAAAAAAGCCAAGAACATGCGGGTGGAGGTGACCGGCAAGCTTGCCGAAAGCGCCACCGCCAAAGATGTGATCCTCGCCATTATCGGTGAAATCGGCACGGCGGGTGGCACGGGCTCGGTCATTGAATTTGCGGGCGAGGCCATTCGCGACCTTTCCATGGAAGGCCGCATGACGGTTTGCAACATGACCATTGAGGCAGGTGCGCGCGCCGGCATGATAGCGCCTGACCAGAAGGCCTATGATTATCTGGAGGGCCGCCCCAAGGCACCCAAGGGTGCTGCATGGGATGCAGCGCGCCGCTACTGGGATAATCTGCACACGGATGATAATGCCCGCTTTGACCGCATCGTGAAGCTTGATGCGGCAGCCCTTCCCCCCATCGTGTCATGGGGCACCTCGCCCGAGGATGTGATGTCGGTGGCAGCCAGCATTCCCAATCCCGATGACATTGCCGACGAAGGCAAGCGCCAGTCCAAGTGGCGGGCGCTGGAATATATGGGATTGAAGCCCGGCCAGAAAATGACGGATGTGGAGCTTGATGTCGTCTGGATCGGCTCCTGCACCAATGGCCGCATCGAGGATCTGCGCAATGTGGCAAAAATTGTCGAAGGCAAGAAGATCGCGGGCAATCTCGCTTATGCCATGATCGTTCCGGGCTCAGGCCTCGTGAAGGAACAGGCCGAAGCCGAAGGCCTCCACAAGATTTTCCTGGCCGCAGGCTTTGAATGGCGCGAACCCGGCTGCTCCATGTGTTTGGGCATGAACCCCGACCAGTTGAAACCCGGCCAGCGCTGCGCCTCCACCTCCAACCGGAACTTTGAAGGCAGGCAGGGCTATCGCGGCCGCACCCATCTCGTGTCGCCGCAAATGGCAGCGGCTGCCGCATTGGCCGGACGGTTTGTCGATATCCGGACTGTACGGTAACGCGACAGGCAATTAACGATTGCTCAAGGCATCGTTAAGCATTATGTCACCACCAAGGCGGTAAATGATTCCCCATTGGGTGAGTCGCGTTAACGGGGGTTTGCAAAATGGGTAACACAGTTCAGGCAGACGCAAAATTCTTGCGTCGCATTTTCATGGCAATGGTCATCCTAACGCTCGCCGCTGGCGGAATGGTGGGATTGACGGCCGCTCAAGCCATGACGGATTCAAAAAATATTTGCGGCAGCACCTGCCATTAGGGATTTAATATGCCGGGTCGTCTTCATGGCAAGGTAGCAATTGTCTCAGGGGGCGCTGGCGGATGCGGTGCAGCGGCCGTGCGGCTGTTTGCCCGTGAAGGCGCAGCCGTTGGCATTATTGACCGTGACGCGGTGCGTGGCGCAGCACTTGTGCAGGAATTGGTGGCTCAAGGCCACAAGGTGGCCTTTGCGGCTGCCAATGTAGCCTCTGCTGCTGAAGTGAAAGCCGCTGTCGCTGCCGTCGTGGACGAAATCGGTCCCATCACCGTGCTGTTCAATCATGCGGGAACCATCGTCATCAAGCCCTTTCTCGAAACCGAGGAAAAGGACTGGGATTTTCTCTTCGATGTGAACGTGAAAAGCATGTATCTCGTAACCCGCGAAGTGCTGCCGCTTATGCTGGCTGCAGGTGGCGGCAGCATCGTCTGCACCTCCTCCATTTCAGCCGTTTATGCCACCCCTATGGAAGTGCTTTATGATGCGACCAAAGGTGCGTGTCACATGTTCGCGCGCGCCATCGCCGTGGAATTCCGCGACCGCAACATCCGCTGCAATGCCATTTGCCCGGGCTTCATCAAGACCCCGCATGGCGACCGCGAAGTGAAAGAACTTAATGCCCTGGGCGTTGATGTGAGCGATGCCGCCATCAAGGCGCAGCAGGGCCGCATGGGAACGCCTGAAGATATTGCACGCGCGGCCCTCTATCTCGCCTCCGACGACAGCGCCTTCATCACCGGAACCCAGCTCTTCGTCGACAATGGCTTCAGCGCGGTATAGATCCGCCTGACTTTTGACGGCGTCGTCAAAAGTCAGAAAAGCTGATCGGCTTCAAAAAGCTAATCCGGAAGCTCCAACGGCTTGAGCGCTTCGAAAAGGTCACCTGGACCCGGATTTTCTGGAGAGGTGGCACCCCCCAGGTGATGCATGATGCCCCACACGGCGTTGAGTGCCGTTTGCACCGCACCTTCCACCCAGCCCGGCGTCCATGACACGTCATCTCCCGCCAGAAATAATCCGCGCTCGGCCACCGGCATCTTGTCCTGCATGAAGTGGCAATACATCCGGTGGTTATAGCGGTAGTGGCCGGGAAGCGCCCCCTTGAAGGCCCCGAGAAAGTTGGGGTCTGCCTCCCATGAGACGGTAATGGGATCGCCGATGATATGCTTTTCAAGATGCGCTTCGGGATAGATTTTCTTGAGCGCATCCAGCGCCAGCGCCACACGCTTTTCAATGGGAAGCGGCAGCATTTTCATGGCGTCACTCATCCAGGAATAGGTGAGGCAGATGACGCCCGGCTTGTCATCGCCGTTGTCGAAGAGATAGGTGCCGCGGGTGAGCCTGTCGGTGAGTGTCATGCTCATGACATCACGGCCGGTCTTGGGATCCTTGTCTTTCCAGAACGGGCGGTCGGTCATCACGAAGGTCTTGGAGGACTGCATGTAGCGGGTCCGGTCCAGCGCCATCCACAGCTTGTTGGAAAACAGCGTTTCCTCCACCTGCATATAGGTCGTGAGAACCCAGCTCTGCACGGTGACCAGCACGGCCGGATATTCCTTGGCATCATTCCACCGGTCGGTCACCACAATGGAACCATTGCTGCCACGGGCAATGCGCGTAACCCCTGGACTGGGCGCACCGCGATGCAGGCTTTCAAGGGTCGTGCCTAAAGGCCAATGCGCCATTTTCTTGGGTGACAGTTTCCACATGCCGCGCGGCACCTGTTCCACGCCCCCCACAATATAATGTTGGTTGTCGTCGCAGTCGGTGGCCACCACCCGCAGGATTTCCAGCATGGAATTGGGATAATCGGAATCCCAGCCGCCCGTGCCAAAGCCCACCTGCCCGAAGACTTCCCGGTATTTGAAGGGCTGGCCCGCAAAGGCATAGGATGTTGCCACGAAATCATAGAAGCTGCGGTCATCCCAGATGGGAATGAGCCGATCCCAGATTTTCTTGAGGGCAGTCACGTCACGTGCCCGGATTGCCTCGCGGAGTGGCGTGAAACCCGCACCTTCCTCCAGAGCCTTGGCCCAATGTTCGCCGATTTCGCGAAACATGGGCGGCAGATCAGATTTCTTCTCCACGTAAATCGTCTCGCCCTCAAGATCGATGACGGTGGACGGCGTGGCAGGCGACAGGGGGTTGGGAAAGGGCTTCTTCTCCAGCCCAAGCATATCGACATAATGGTAAAACGCCGTGGCCGATTCAGGAAACCGCATGCCGCCCAGCTCGGCCACAATGTCATGGGCCCCTTCAAATTTCTGCGAGCGCAGGCGACCCCCCATGCGGCCCGCCTCATAAATCACCGGCTTCAGGCCCATTTTCATGAGCTCGAAGGCGGCTGTCATGCCCGCCATGCCAGCGCCGATGACAGCAATTTCCGCACCATGATGCGTTGGAGGAACCGAACCCAGTCCGGCGGGATGGCGCAGCCAGTCGTCATAGGCAAAGGGAAAGTCTGGGCCAAAATTGGTAATCGGCCGGGCGGAAGCGGATTGAGGGAAGAATGGGTTAATGGGGGCGGGCATTCACAAAACTCCAGAATGCGAGCTTTGCACAAAATGCGTGAACCGGCCACGGGGAGAATGCGTGGCCGGTTCATGATGCTATTGCAGGGGATAAATGATTAAATTTTAGTTGCAGGTCCAGACCTTGCGATGGCCAATCCGGTAACCAGTGTGATAGCGGTTCCAGCGCTTGTAGTTGACCCATTCAAAGCCGCAGTCGCTGTTATCATCATATCCATCATCATAGCCATTGTCGTAGACTGGATAAGACGGATAACGGTGGTAAGAAGGATAATAGGGATAGGGCTCGCCTACGGCGATGCCGGGAACACCAATGCCGATGTTGAAGTCAACATGGGTCTTGGCAGAAGCTGTGGTAGCGGCAGCCGTTACGAGAACGGCGGCGGCGGAGGCTGCGATGAGAAGATTGCGGATCATGGTTCTAGTCCTCGTTCGGGTGGTTTTGGCGGTATTGCCGGGTTGATGGGCCAATATATAGATGCCATTCCCTGAACCAAATCTGAGGTTCACGTTAATCTGCCGTTCATGTTGCAAGACAACTGTGGCGCCTGTATGAACCCGGCCATGACCACAGTTTTCATTGATGGCGAGGCAGGAACGACCGGACTTCAGATCCGCGACCGGCTGAGCGCCCGCCACGATGTTGAGCTTGTCAGCATTGCAATCGAAATGCGCAAGGATGCAGCAGCGCGGCGCGATTTGCTGAATTCCGTGGATGTGGCGATTCTTTGCCTGCCCGATGACGCCGCAAAAGAAGCGGTTTCCCTGATTGACGCGAAATCGAGAACCCGCGTGATAGATGCCTCCACCGCCTATCGCGTGGACCCTGGCTGGACCTATGGCTTTGCCGAGGTGGACGCCACGCAGCGCGCCAAAATTGCCGGAGCCACGCGCGTATCCAATCCCGGCTGCTATCCGCAGGGCTTCATTGCTGTGGTCAAACCGCTGATGGAAGCCGGAGTTTTGCCGGCAGACTATCCCTTTACCTATAATGCCGTGTCTGGCTATTCCGGCGGTGGCCGCAAGATGATTGAGGATTATGCACAGGCAGGACTGCAGGCCGTGCCCTACCTGCCCTATGGCTTGACCCTCAATCATAAACATCTGGCGGAAATGAAACTTTATGCCAAGCTCGCGCGCGATGTGATTTTCCAGCCAACCGTGGGCAATTATGCGCAAGGCATGCTGGGCGTGGTTCCGCTGTTCATGAGCGCCTTTGCCAAGACCGTGACGCTGGCTGACATCCATGACATTCTGCGGCAAGCCTATGCCGCCAGCAAATTTCTCGAAGTAGCGCCCTTGGAAGCCATGGAGCGTTCAGCGGGGGTGAACCCTGAGGCGCTGAACAATACCAACCGCATGCGGCTCCATGTCTTCGGCAATGACGCGCGCGGCCAGGTGCTGCTCATGTCGATCTATGACAATCTCGGCAAGGGTGCCTCGGGTGCGGCCGTGCAGAATTTGAATCTCATGATCGGAGCCGAGGAAAGTCTCGGCGTAGATCTTCCCATCAAGCAGTGAAGGTGACGCAATGGAAAAATTCAATACATTGAACGGCGTGGCAGCGCCCTTGAACATCGTGAATATCGACACCGATATGATCATACCCAAGCAATTCCTGAAAACCATCAAGCGCACTGGCCTTGGCAAATCGCTGTTCTATGAAATGCGTTATACGCACGATGGCAAGGAGCAGCCGGATTTTGTTTTGAACAAACCTGCCTACCGCAAGGCCCAGATCCTGGTGGCCGGTGACAATTTTGGCTGCGGCTCGTCGCGTGAACATGCGCCCTGGGCGCTGCTCGACTTCGGCATCCGCTGCGTGATTTCCACAAGCTTTGCCGATATTTTCTACAACAATTGTTTCAAGAACGGCATTCTTCCGATCGTGGTTTCGCCAGAGGACTTGAAGAAGCTGATGGATGATGCCGACCGCGGCAGCAATGCCACGCTTTCGATTGATCTTCCCAACCAGGAGATCAAGGGCCCGGATGGCGGCACGGTGAAGTTCAACATTGATCCCTTCCGCAAGCACTGCCTGATGAACGGCCTTGACGACATTGCACTCAGTCTCGAGAAAGTCTCTGCCATCGACAGCTTTGAGAAGAAACAGTCAGCAAGCCAGCCCTGGCTGTAATTGCAGTCCATCCTCACCACGGTTCTTCCGGTCTTTGGATTGATCATTCTAGGCGTGGTTTCGGCGCGCCTGAAAATTGTAGATAGCTCGGCAGCGCGCGGCCTCACGCAATTTGTGTTCATGCTGGCCATTCCGGCGTTCCTGTTTCGCACCGTCGTTGCCATGAAACCGCAGGAGGTGGCGCCCTTCAGCCTGTGGATCGCTTTCTTCGGCGGACTTGCCATTACCTGGCTTGCCACCATGATCGCCTCGCGCAATGTCGCGAGCTTGCAGCCATCGGGCGGCGCCTCCGCCAGCATGGCCGCAGGCTTTGGCAATCTAGCGCTTCTCGGCACGCCGCTCATTTTGTCGCACTATGGGGAACAGGCGGCAATTCCACTGGGACTCATACTATCGGTCCATGCTCCGGTTCTCTGGGTGGCAGCGCTACTGCACCGCGAACTTGCCCGCCATAGTGACAATCTGTCGTTCCCGAGGCTGGCCCGCGAATTGTTCATAAATCTTGCAACCAATGGTATTGTGCTGGCCCTTGTGGCCGCATCCCTGTGGAACCAGACAGGCCTCGGGCTTCACCCCGTCATTGACCGCATGCTGGCCATGCTTTCTGATGCAAGCGTGCCAACCGCCCTGTTCGCGCTTGGGCTGTCGCTGTCAGTCTATTCCTTGCGTGGCCAGTGGAGCGGCATGGCCCTCCTCATTGTCATGAAGATGCTGGTGATGCCAGTGGCCGTTTATCTCATAGCCTCCTATGTCGTGACCATTCCCGTCTTCTGGACCAAAATTGCCGTGCTGCTGGCAGCCATGCCAACAGGCGCCAACGCTTTCCTGTTTGCCCATCGCAACGAGGAATCCGTGGCCCCCGTCTCCGCAGCGATTGCCGCAGGCACGGCTTTAGCGGCCATCACCGTGTCGCTCCTGCTTTATATCATGGACGCCGCCTGAAAATTCATGAGGGAGTGACTCATGTGCCTCTTGTGGTTCCAACGCAATTCGGCACAATATGTGGCATGGAACACGTGGATGTGGCGATCATAGGCGGTGGAGTGGTGGGAAGTGCCACGGCCTATTATCTCAAGAAAAACGGCTTCGAGGGTTCGGTTGTGATCCTGGAAAAGGACACAACCTATCAATTCGGCTGTACCGGGCGTTCCCTCGGCGGGATCCGCCAGCAGTTCTCCACGCCTGAAAACATTGCCATGTCAAAATTCGGCCTGGCGCTCATCCGCAATCTGAAAAGTGAATTCGGCCCCGGTGCCACCGTCAATTTCCATGAAAATGGTTATCTCATCCTTGCCACGCAAACTGGCCTGCCCATCCTTGAGGAAAACCAGCGCACCCAGTTGGCCAATGGCGCTGACAATGTGATTTTGCAGGGCGACGATTTGAGTGCGCGCTTTCCCTGGCTGCAGCGCCAGGAAATTGCCGCAGGCTGTTTTGGCCTTTCAGGGGAGGGCTGGATTGATCCCTATTCCCTGATGACCCTGCTCCGCCAGGCAGCGGTAGCCAAGGGTGTGAAAGTCTTAGCGAAGGAAGTGACCGGCATTTCATCCAAAAACCATAAGCTGACGCTATCTGACGGCAAGGAATTTTCCACAACCCATATCGTCAATGCAGCAGGAACGGCTGCGGGCCATGTGGCAGCTCTTGCTGGCATTGAATTGCCGGTTGGCCCGCGCAAGCGCTATGTCTATCTCCTGGACTGTCCGCAAGCCTCGGAAGCCTTGCATGGAGCGCCTCTGACTGTTGAGCCCACAGGCGTTTACTTCCGCCCCGAGGGCCGTCATTTTCTCACTGGATTGTCTCCTGAAGAGCATGAGGAACCAACTCTGATGGATTGGGACGTGGACCATGATTTTTTCGAAAATCGCATTTGGCCCATTCTCGCTTCACGTGTTCCCCAGTTTGAAATCATCAAGGTGCTGAACGCCTGGGTGGGCCAGTATGACTATAATGCGCTGGACCAGAATGCGGTGCTCGGCGCACATCCCGAAATGCCGAATTTCTACTTCGCCAATGGCTTTTCCGGTCACGGCCTTCAGCAGGCCCCGGCTGCTGGAAATGCCGTAGCGGAACTCATCATGCATGGGACCTATCGCACCATAGACCTCACGCGTCTGGGCTATGATCGGGTGCGCCGCGGCGAACCGCTGTTTGAGAAAAACGTCATCTGATGCCACGCCACATCCTGAGCCTGTCATCACAGGTGGCTTATGGTCCTGTGGGAAACAGTGCGGCAGTACCGGCACTGCAAGCGGCGGGCTTCACGGTGCTGCAAATTCCGACCATTTTGCTTTCCAACCATCCGGGCCTCGGCAAACCTGCAGGCAAGTCGCTTCCCGCCAGCGACATGCAAATCATGGTGGCAGCTCTTGAAAATCTGGGTGCTTTGAAGAAATGCACAGGTGTGATGACCGGTTACTTCGCCACGGCCCAGCAGGTGCATGTCGCTGCTGCCTGCATTAAGAAAATGCGCAATGATAATCCCGCGCTCTTCGTGCTGGTCGATCCCGTTCTGGGCGATGGCGACAGGCTCTATGTTGCAGAAGACGTGGCACGCGCCATCAGGAATGAACTTCTTCCGCTTGCCACCTGTATCACGCCCAACAGTTTTGAACTTTCCTGGCTTACGGAGCAGACGATTGCCAACAGGAAGGACACCCTGCAAGCAGCATCACTTCTGCACATCAGCGAAATTTTGGCGACCTCGGTTCCCATGGATAATAGTCACATCGCAAATCTCGTAGTGTCGGGCGAAGTGGTGGCTGAAACGCTTTCCGTGTTGCAACCCGCAGCGCCCCATGGCACGGGAGATTTTCTCGCGGGCCTGTACCTGGCCAGCCGCCTCAATGGCTTGGCACCGCAACACGCGCTTACGCGTTCCGTCAGCATTTTGGAGTGCGCCATTGCCCGCAGTGCAGGCGAGCCCTGTCTGGATATTATTGGAGCCCTGCATGAGTATCAGCCGTAACGACATCAGCCAAGCCGCTGCCCGCATCAAACCCTATCTGCGGGTGACACCTGTGATGGAGGTGAGCCTGCCGGGGTTGGCCAATCCTGTGAGCCTCAAGCTGGAACTCTTCCAGCACAGCGGCAGCTTCAAGCCACGGGGCGCCTTCAACAATCTGGTGGACACCAAAATTCCGCAATCAGGCGTGGCGGCAGCCTCTGGCGGAAATCATGGTGCGGCGGTGGCCTATGCAGCCAGCATTCTCAATATCCCCGCACGCATATTTGTGCCCGCAATATCATCGCCTGCCAAAGTCGCCCGCATCGCACGCTATGGCGCCACCATTGTGCAGCAAGGTGAAAACTACCAAGAAGCCTTGGCATTCTGTGAGGACTATGTGACCACGAGCGGAGCGCTGAACATTCACGCCTACAACACGGAAACCACCATAGCCGGACAAGGAACAATTGCCCTTGAATTTGCCGCACAGGCTTCAGAACTTGATACCGTGTTGGTAGCTGTAGGTGGCGGTGGACTTATAGGCGGCGTGGCTTGCTGGTATGGATTGGAAACCCGCGTGGTGGGCGTTGAGCCCGTGACCTGCAATGCGCTTCACGCGGCCCTCGCAGCAGGCAAGCCCACGACCGTAAAACCTTCAGGCCTCGCCGCCGATAGCCTGGGCGCAAGTTCTGCGGGCACGGTGATGTTTCCCATCGCGCAGAAACATGTGGTAGAGGTCGCTCTGGTCACCGACGACGACATCCGGCAGGCCCAGCGCTTTCTCTGGGACCATGCACAAATTGTAGCTGAACCCGGCGGTGCCGCAGCACTTGCCGCCTTGTTGTCAGGCGCTTACGCGCCAGAAGCCGATGAGCGTGTAGGTGTCATCGTCTGTGGCGCCAACACGCCCCTTGAGGTTTTCACCAGGGATGTCCTCGCCGCTTAGAGCGATTCCCTTTTTGACGGAATCAGAATTGGGATTCCCAAATCAGCGCTGATCTGATTCAAGGTTGCTGCCGGTGAGGAGGCTGGCAGCAATGGTTCAGGCTCTTTCGAACGACATCCGCAAGCGTATTGTCAAGGC
>JANMAE010000033.1:0-55010 GCA_031359445.1 Hyphomicrobiales bacterium
GTTTCTAAGCCCAGGGATAAACAAGCCTAAGCCGCCCAACCAGTTCTCGCCCTGACCTCAATCCCAACTCGCTCTCACATGTTCTACTTTCCGCCAGCCAATCTCTCACGAAGCTTTTGTTGTGCCTCCGAATTGTAATCACCTGCCAAGAATTGATTGACCTCAATTTGTTCGCTGCCAGTGTGGCTCACTCGGAATTTATAGGTATTGCGGTGAGCCCATTCGTGTTCCACATACATCTTGCCATCGTTATCGGTAACAAGTTGCCACCAATCTTGGTCTTCACCTAAGGAACCCTTGGTGCTGGTACATAGCTCAATCATTTTGGACATTGTCACTCCTTTATTGTGCAGTGAGTGCGAAGCGATCATAACTTGGACCGAAAGCGTGTGCTTGGCTAGCCGATGGATAGATTAGGGCATAGGCCCCTCCCAGGGCTGTCGCCGAGAGTCAAACGCAGCAGATGAGGCTCAGGCTTGCCACGGTAATAAAAACGCCGCCAATCGCTGGGGAGGTAGGCCTAAGGATCAAGTTGGTTTTCAGGGTAATTGGGGAAGCATGAGAGACGAGAGGGAACAAAGTGAATGAATTTCCTTAGGGTCCCATTTTGCTTGTATCCAAATTATAATGTAACAAATAAACCAGCTTCAAAAAGCCGTTAAAGCCCTTGGCTGTTGTTGTTAGCGAAGCGGGCCATTTGCAGTATTGTCTCTAGATACGTTGACATACCATGATAACGTGCGCAGAATGAATTACCTCCTTAGAGGTCGCGCTAAGGCGCATACCAGCGGCGAAAGCCATGGCTGTTGTTTGGCAGAGGGGGCTTCGGCCCCTTTCGCTATTTAGGATGATGAGGGATGATTTCGCATAAGAAGACAATTGCTCATTCTTTCAAGAAATATAAGCGACGCTATTACGTGCCAATAAGTTCGGTTCCTAATCCGCCACTAAACGATATTGAATTACCAATTCGTAAATACAGGCAAATCATCCTCAAACGGTGGAACTATCCGGAGTATATGTTCAATGCAGCACCAGGAGGGCATCTATCCGCTTTACGGATGCATGATTCGCATAAATATTTCGCTATCATAGACCTTAAGTCATTTTTTGAAAGCATCACGGACACGAAAGTATATCGGAGCTTGAGAAGCATTGGGCTCCTGCATTCAGAGGCCTTTGAGTTGACAGGCGAAAGTACAGTTAGGGATGGAAAACGGATGCATCTGCCTCGCGGGTTCCACCAGTCTTCGATCTTGGCCAGTCTGGTTTTTGACAGGTCATTAATCGGTTCTCTTATCCGTTCAAAAAAGCTTAGCTCACATGTCACCGTATACAATGATGATATCATTCTTTCATCTTCTCACCTTAGCAATTTGACAAAAGATTACGTTTTGCTTGTAGACGCAGCTGTGCGATGCAATTTCCAAATAAATACATCGAAGACACAGGGCCCTCGAGAGGTGGTTAAAGTGTTCAACCTTTTATTGTCATGTGAAGAACTTTCATTTGCCGAACACCGAATCGAGGAGTTTGTGGCCGATATGCTTACTATGAAAGAATTCTGCGAGGACAATGATCAAGACTACTTTTTGTCTCTGTTGGCTTTGCACGGAGATTACATATTTGGAGTAAACCGACGGCAATTTTACCGGGTAATAGGACGAGTTACAGATAATAGATTGAGTGAGATCACGAACGCCGTGCCTCCACTAAAAAAGCGAGCTACAACATTTCGCCGCGATGCAGGAGGTGGATTGATTTGGAATGCAGCGGCCTTTGAAACTCACAAAGTATCTATTACAAAGAAAAAAATGATTGCTATGGCAATTGCTATGAATGCGCCTTCTCGGACAGTAAAAAAAGCAATTAGCATTGGACTACAAGCTTTGGAAGCTCCCGACACGAGAGCAATCTCCAGGATGCGTCTGTTTCAAAAAAACCGAGAGGAAGTTTTTGATTCTATAATGAGCCAAGTGAAAGACGCAAATCAAAAAATCCTTGTTCGAACTGCTCTCTATCCCTTAGTCGAGGAATGGATGAGTGGTAAGGAAAAACGTAACCGCAATACCGACGAGTAGTTACTTATACATGTTCAACCCCGCGCAACAGATGATGAAAAAGAGCGGATTTACAGATGAGTGGTTATTGCAATTGCAGAAACTTATCGCTGGGTTGTCGCGGGCCAATTCATCGCAAGACTAGGATTAGCGGTGCGACATTTGACAGATGGAAAGCCACGTTCGGCGGCATGGATTTGTCGGACGCCAAGGCAGTGGAGGCTGTTGCGGATGAGAATTCGAAGCCGAAGATTCTGCTCATAGAGCCTGTGGTGAACATTGCGACGAAGAAAACTTTTGACGCCCAATCGCTGCAAAGAAACCGTCGATTGGAAGAGAGCTCAGCGGCCCTGCATAGCGATTTGCACATTTTTTAGCTTTCTTTGCGAACTTAAAGTAGCCAGGTTCATTCAATAACTACAGCGCAAGGATGCTGTGAGCCTTCTGAAACCACCTTGCCATCACCTCAATACTATGCCCACTCCCGTAGCTCGCTGAGGCATCTCCAGAACTATGACCCTGTATGGCATCGCTCACATCCTTGGGGCATTCAACGTCCCTAAGGGCCTGTTTGATCGTATGCCTCAAAGAATGAATGGTTTTCTTCTTGTCAGTGATCCCAGCAGCTTTTAGTTGCTTCATCAGGGCAGCAGAGGCATTCGTAGGGCCATTGTCCCCGCTATAACGCTTAAAGATCGGCTGGTTGCTATCCGGAGACTTGGCTTCGACCATTGCTGCCAGTGATTTCAAGGCATCCCCAAGTACTGGAACGCTCCTACGGGAAGAATGGTTCTTAAGGGTCCTCAGGCCATTAGGTCTTAGAATGATATGAGGAGTGCTGGTTGAGTTACCCCGAACAAAATCGTTTGAACAAAGACCTGTGATCTCAGCGATCCTTGCCCCAGTGCAAGCCAGCAGTGTGAGTATCAAAGCGAGTTCAGCGTTCATGTGACTACGGCGGGCTAACAGCAAGCGGACCTCATCCGGCGAAAGAGGGCTGCGCTTCTCAATAGGGGGGACAGGGTCAGGGATTGTATGGCCCATAAACGGGTTTGCTAAAGCCACCTCTTGGTCCTGTGCTGCAACCTTCCAAATCGTAGCAATCGTGCCGACATGCTTGTTCACGGTTGAGATGGCCAGTCCCCTGCTTCTAAAATAGTCTCTCAGGCTCCTGGCATCAGCACGAATAAGGCACGCATGGACCCTATCCGCTCCAAGGGCCTTTTCAAGGGAATTGACAGCGCTCTCTTTATTAAGACGGTAGCGTTTCGCCTGATTTGGAGACATTGCAGCGAGTTCAGGTGCCCGTTGGTCTAAATAGACTCTCAGGGCATCTGACATGCAGAACTGAGGTTTCTTCAGATCGCCAAGAAGAGCTTTGGCCTTCCAGCTTGCATTGATCTCGCAGTCTCGCTCTCTTGGGTCGTCTATATCTATGCCGAGATCGGCAACATCTTCCAGCCGCTGTTCAAATTGTGACGGGCCTTCATCGTAGTACTCTTGGGCTTTCAGGCCAGCCAAAGGCACGTAAGGCATCCGCATTTTGCGAAGATAGGCCTGACCAAGTTCCCAGATTTCTTTGTCGCTGTTTGCTGACTTTGGATTGGCCGCCATGCGTGACAAAGTTGTTAGATATGCTTCGGTTTCACCGTGAACTTTCACATAGGCAAGCTGCGCTGCAACCTCATCCCTAGTGTAAAGTGAGGCATTGAACTCGCGTTTTCCCGCTGCAAGCCGAAGGGCCTGCGGAATAGCACGGCGATACTTCCATATCCCATGGCGAGAACGTACGGCATACTGCATCTTCGAGAGCCACCTATGACCCATTTGTATCACCTTCTTGTATCACCGCAAGTCAGAAGGCCAACAAATTCAATGTTATAAGGGTCCTAAGGTAGGAACTTGGAGCGGGCGAAGGGATTCGAACCCTCGACCCCGACCTTGGCAAGGTCGTGCTCTACCCCTGAGCTACGCCCGCTGAGCGTATGGATGAGCCGATAGTCCGGCTAGGTGTGGCGACTTATTGCCCAAGCGTCCGGTAAATGCAATAGGAAGCTGCACATTCTTGTTTTTGCCGGAAAATTCCATGAAAGCCAGCCGCAACGATCTCTTTCAACGCCTCGATAGTCTTGGAATTACCTCCACAACCAGAGACCACCCGCCGGTATTCACAGTGGAAGAAGCCCGGAAAGTCCATGATGATATTCTTGGTGGCCACTGCAAGAACTTGTTTTGCAAGGATGAAAAAGGCGAATTTTGGCTGATTGTATGCCTTGAAGATGACCGGGTTGACCTCAAGACTGCCCCAGCAAAAATCGGATCAAGACGGCTGTCCTTTGGAAAGCCTGATCTCTTGATGGATATCCTGGGCGTCGAACCAGGCTCGGTTACGCCTTTCGCACTGATCAATGACCCGAGCCACCGCGTGAATGTCATTCTCGATGCCCGCATGATGCAGCAGGACATCCTGAACTATCATCCGCTCCGCAATGATGCCACGACCAGCATCGCAAGCGCTGATCTGCTCGCATTCATCAAATCCTGCGGCCATGTGCCCAGAATTGTCGCCGTTGCAGAGCCGAACTTGTAATTTTGTTTCAAAATCGCCATTTTGGCAGCATATTGGGAAGACAGGTATTGTGATGAATGAAATGATCATAGGGCAGAACGTGGCACAAGGCGTCAGCCCCGCCGATTTGATCCGGGACTCAAATGCCAAGAGCTTCATGGCAGATGTGATGGAAGTCTCCAAGAAGGTGCCAGTGCTTGTGGATTTTTGGGCCCCATGGTGCGGACCCTGCAAGCAGTTGACGCCTATCCTTGAGAAACTTGTGAAGCAGGCTGGTGGCAAGGTCCGGCTGGTGAAAATCAATGTGGATGAAAACCAGCAAATCGCGGCACAGTTGCGCGTGCAATCCATTCCGGCTGTTTTTGCATTTGTAAACGGACAGCCCATAGATGCCTTCATGGGTGCCTTGCCCGAAAGCCAGGTGAAGCAGTTTATCGACAAGCTTTCCAATAAAGGGTCCATGGCCGAAGAAATTGCAGCGGCTGTGAAGATGGCACAGGAAGCCATGACGCGGAAAGACTATGAAGAGGCACAAGGCATCCTTGAACAAGTCTTGCAGGCCGACCCTTTGAATGTCGAAGCCCTTGCCACTCTCGTGCACTGTCTTGTGGAGATGGGCGATTTGGAGAATGCTACAACCGTGCTCGAAAGCATTCCCGCTGACAAGCGCACGGTGCCGTCAGTGATCAGTGCCGCGGCTGCGCTCGACATTGCGTTGCATCCCGTGGATACAAGCGTGCTGGACCAGTTGCAGAAGGAAGTAGCTGCCTCTCCCCTCGATTTTCAAAAGCGGCTGGATCTGGCCACTGCGTTGAATGGTGTGGGCCAGCGCGCCGAGGCAATTGATCAACTGCTTTTTGTATTCAAGAAGGACCGCGCATGGAGCGACGATGCAGCGCGCAAGCAGCTCGTCCAGTTTTTTGAGGCTTGGGGACCCAAGGATGAATTTACTTTATTGGGCCGGCGCAAGCTGTCGTCCCTGATGTTTTCGTGAGGCGCTATGAAATTTGTGAAAGACTATCATCTCCCAACCGACCTGCCGGAAACGCTTCCCGTGTTTCCATTGGCAGGCGCCCTGCTGCTGCCGCGCGCCGACTTGCCACTGAACATCTTCGAACAGCGCTATTTGGAAATGTTTTATGACTCTATGTCAGGCGATCGCATTGTTGGCATGATCCAGCCGCGTGATGAATCGGCAACGGATGAAAAGCCAAAGCTGATGAAGATAGGATGTGCCGGACGCATTACCTCCTATACGGAAACCCCCGATGGCAGGCTGCTGGTCACCCTCACCGGTATCAGCAGATTTTCTGTGACCAAGGAATTGGCGGGTCCAACCTCGTACCGTAAGGTCAAAGCCAACTACAAACCTTATGCGGTGGACCTCGTCATGGACAAAGGTGCAAGCGAGGTGAACCGTTCGGCCTTGATGACGGCGTTTCGCGATTACCTCAATGCCAACAATATGAGTGCGGACTGGACCGAAATTAACGCAGCCTCGACGGAAGTTCTTGTCAACACACTGTCACTCCTCGCACCATACCCCGCAAGTGAAAAACAGGCTCTCCTCGAAGCCCCTGACCTGAAGACGCGGGCTGAAGTGCTGGTGGCATTGACGGAAATGGCGCTGTCGAAAACAACCTCCGGCAAGAAACATAGCCTGCAATGAGCGATCAGCGCCGGGCCGATCCAAGACTCCTGGAGATACTGGTGTGCCCTGTGACAAAGATGCGTCTGGAGTACGACGCGGAAAATCAGGAGCTGATATCAAGAACCGCGGGGCTGGCTTATCCCATACGCGATGGAATTCCCATCATGCTGCCGGATGAGGCGCGCGAACTTAAAGATGGCTGATGTCTGGCCACTGGAACTTGCGTTGCGGGAAAAAGGCCGTGTACTGACGATCAAGTTTGATGGCGGTGAGAACTTCGATCTCGACGCGGAATACCTGCGGGTGGAAAGCCCCAGCGCTGAAGTGAAGGGCCACGGGCCGGACCAGGAACAACTCGTGAGCGCCAAGCGCAATGTTTTCATAGTTAAGCTTGAACCCATTGGGACCTATGCGGTGCGCATTATTTTCAGCGATGGTCATTCAACCGGGCTTTTCACCTGGAGCTATCTCGCAAGACTTGGCCGTGAGCGCGAAACGATCTGGCAGGCTTATCTTGATAAGCTGTCCGCTGCCGGAATGAGCCGCGGTTAAAGCGCCTCGCCACGCAGGAGCCTCGGCAGATCTCCGGTTTGTCCGGCAGCCTCACGCTCGAAGGCGGATTTCAAGCCGGTCATTCTGTTGGTTGCTGAAAGTCCGAAATCGCGGATGATTTTGAGCAGGGGTTGGCTGTTGGAGAACAGCCGGTTGAACCCATCCATCGCCGCAGCCGTGGCCACGGTGTCAAAACGCCGCCACGCCGTATAGCGTTCAAGCACGGCCATGCCTCCTATATCTTCTCCCAGTGCGAAAGCATCCGATACACATTCCGCCAGTGCCGCAGCATCCCGGTAACCGAGATTGAGGCCAAGACCCGCCAGGGGATGGATGACATGAGCCGCATCTCCCACCAATGCAAGGCGCGGCCCGTGAAACGCCTTGGCGATCAGCATGGAGAGAGGATAGGCCTGTGGCGTTCCTATGACGGATATCTTTCCAAGATGCATGCCAAGCTGTGCTTGCAGTTCCTGCTCGAAATCCGCAGGTGCAAGCGCCACGAGCTTTTTAGCTTCTGGGGTTTCCTTGGTCCATACGATGGACGACCGCTTCCCGGTTAATGGCAGCACTGCAAAGGGTCCGCTGGCAGTGAAATGTTCTTCCGCCCTGCCATAGTGGGCAAGTGCGTGGTCAAAGGAAACCACCAGGCCCATTTGATCATATGTCCAGCCCACCAGGCTGATGTTAGCGGCCTGCCTGATGGCAGATTTTGCACCATCTGCGGCAACAATCAGGCTGGCTGTCAGCTGTGTACCATCCGCGAGACTGAGGCCGGCAAGCCCTGGTTCAAATTGCTGCGCGATGACCGCCCGGCCCGCAAACAGAGTGATGTGATTGGACTGCTCGACAGTGTGCAGTAGCCCTTGCAAGAGGACGTGGTTTTCGACCATCCGGGCTTTGGCATTCTGCCCTTGATCGGCATCACCAAATTGCAAAAGCACAGGCCTTTCCCCAGGATGGCCGTTACTATCTGTAACAATGATGTCCTGCATCACTTGGGTTTGGAGTGCGATATGGTCCCAGACACCCATGGCGGCAAACATGCTTTGTGTGCTGCTGGTCAAGGCGGAAGCTCGAGCATCGCCCGTCTGCGCCACCCGTGCCCAGGGATCGATTATATCCACCACGGCCACCGAAAGTGCGCGCCTTGCTTTTGGACCCGCAAGCGCTAGGGCTACAGCCAATCCATTGAGCGCCGCGCCTACCACCACAACATCGAATTTATGAGCCATGCATCATAAAGCCGCTTTTTGAGTCCTCACGTCAAGCAGTCTGCGTAATTGATTATTTATTAGGCAACTTATAATAGTTGCCTTTCAATTAGGCATTTTTGGCTGATCGTTTTGAATCACTCAATAAAAAATGAAGCCATTACAACAACTTGAGTGAATTGGCAGATTGGCACGCTTCTTGAGATTCACCCTCCGGATATGTGAAGGGACAACTCCATGAAATACATCATTGCGATCATAAAACCGTTCAAGCTTGAGGAGGTGAGAGAAGCCTTGGGAGCCTTGGGTGTTCAAGGCATCACGGTCACGGAAGTGAAGGGACATGGCCGCCAGCGCGGCCACACTGAATTCTATCGCGGCGCTGAATACGCTGTGAGTTTCATACCAAAGGTCAAGATTGAAGTGGCCGTTGACAGTGCGCTCGCAGATCGCGTTGTGGAAGCCATTCAGTCTGCAGGTCAAACCGGCCAGATCGGTGACGGTAAAATCTTTGTACTTCCCCTCGAGTTGGCTGTGCGCGTGCGCACCGGCGAAACTGGCGTAGCCGCCCTCTAACGACCTTCAACAAAGGACAGCGAAATGAAAATTCCACCAAAATTGCGAATGCTGGCGGCTTTGCCAGCAGGCCTCGCACTTACCGCCCTGCTTCCAACAGCACCGGCCCTTGCCGCAGCAACCGTCAACAAGGGCGACACCGCCTGGATGCTGGTGGCAACAACCCTCGTCATTCTCATGACCATTCCGGGTCTTGCCCTGTTCTATGGCGGCCTTGTGCGCTCCAAAAATATTCTTTCAGTGCTGATGCAGGTCTTCATCTGCTTCTGCATGGTGTCGCTTCTGTGGTTTGCCTACGGTTATTCGGTAGCCTTCACCAATGGTAATGCGTTTTTCGGCGGCTTCTCGAAAGCCTTCCTGCAAGGCGTCGACATTACGACTATGGCAGCCACCTTCTCCAAGGAAACCTATTTGCCGGAACTTGTTTATGTGGTGTTCCAGCTCACCTTCGCAGCCATTACGCCTGCCCTCATTGTGGGGGCTTTTGCCGAGCGCATGAAGTTCTCAGCCGTGTTGCTGTTCATCTTCATCTGGTTCACCTTTGCTTATCTGCCTATGGCGCATATGGTCTGGTGGTGGGCGGGTCCTGATGCCTATACGCTCAGCGCCGACAATCTTTCCGCCGTGAAAGCTGCTGTGGGTGATGCTGCTGCAACAGACTTCCTGGCGAAACTTGCTGCCGCCACCGATGATGCAGCCAAGGCACTTGTTCTCGTCGACTACAACACCGCCGTTAATGCCGTCAACGGTTGGCTGTTCAACAAGGGAGCAATCGACTTTGCAGGGGGCTCCGTCGTGCATATCAATGCAGGCGTAGCGGGCCTTGTATGCGCACTGGTTCTCGGCAAGCGTATTGGCCTTGGCAAGGAAGCCATGGCGCCGCATAATCTGCCCATGACGATGATCGGTGCCTGCCTCCTGTGGGTGGGTTGGTTTGGCTTCAATGCCGGTTCCAACCTCGAAGCCAATGGCCTCACGGCCCTGGCTTTCCTGAACACAATCCTGGCAACTGCCGCCGCCACACTCGCCTGGACCTCTGGCGAATGGATAACCCGCGGCCATCCCAGCTTGCTGGGCGCAGCTTCCGGCGCGGTTGCAGGTCTCGTGGCCATAACTCCTGCTTGTGGTTGGGTAGGGCCCATGGGTGCGGTCGTGATCGGTCTTGCTGCCGGCGTCATCTGCCTGTGGGCGGTGGTATGGCTCAAGGCGAAGCTCGGCTATGACGACGCTTTGGATGTCTTCGGTGTCCATGGCATAGGCGGCATGCTGGGTGCGCTCCTCACCGGTGTTTTCGTAAATGTGGGTCTGGGCGGCGTGGGCGTGACGGATTACCTCGCCACCGATACCTCGGTGAAGGTGCTGGATTATGTGTTCTCTGCCCAGATGTATGCGCAGGTCGTGGACGTCCTGACCGCAGCCATACTTTCGGCTGTTGTGAGCTATGTGGCTCTGCTGATCTGCAAGGCCACGACCGGCATCCGCGTGCCTGAACAGGAAGAGCGCGAAGGCCTTGACATCGGTTCGCACGGCGAGCGCGCCTATTCGTAAATAATTTCCCCTGACGACACGGAAAAGCGCCCTCATTTTGGGGTGCTTTTTCACATCAGTTTAACCCTGCCTTAACCGCAAGCAGCCACACTGCCGTTAACCAATTCTTATGGTCCCTGAGAAGCATTTAGGGATGGCGGGAGTAGCTCATGGCCTATGAAAATTCCTATGATACTGACGATGATGCAATTCCGGTAAGGCTCCGGCGTTTCATCCGGAACCGCATGTTTGAATGTGCAGGCCTTGTGCTGTTTGCAGGCCTTGTCGCGGTAGGCATGGCCTTGGCATCATGGTCCGTTGATGACCCATCACTCAACCACGCCACCGATCAGGCTGCAAAAAACCTTTTGGGTTATCCCGGCGCCGCAATTGCTGACGAACTTATGCAGCTCTTGGGTCTTGGCGTTCTGCCGCTAATTGCGCTGCCGGTCGCATGGGTGATCAAGCTCTTGAGCCATGAGCGACCTGAAAGACTGTTCATGGGCATGTTGGACTGGATTGCCGCTGTGTTCTTGAGCTGTGGCGCCCTTTCCATGCTGCCAGCGCCATCAAGTTGGTCACTGGCCACAGGTCTTGGTGGAAACTCTGGTGATATCATGGGCAGTGGAATGCTTTCGCTTCTTGCTCTCGGCTTAAAGGGTGTCTTCGCAAAAATCTTTACCTCGGCAGTCTTTCTTTGGGGAGCCATTTGGTTTGCCATGCGGGCAACCGGCCTCACCAAGTCCAAGACCTCAGGCGCAGTGGCAAGAGGCTTTTCACTGCTGATGCGCATGGTGTCGCTGTGCTGGGAGCTTCTTTGCAGCGGACTCTCACGCTTCGCCAAATCCCGTGCAGCTGCCGCGAAAAGCCGCCAGGTGAAATCGGGTGAAGCGGAAGGTGACATTATTTCCAGGCTGGCACCCCAGCGAGGCAAGGCGCGAGCAGGCCAACGCATCGAACCCGTTATTGAACGACAGCCTGCGGGCAGTGGACCGCGGCTTGCGGTTCCCCAGCCTGAACTGGATATCGAAGATGATGTAGGCCTGGATGACAGCGACGAAAACGAGAGTGATGAAATTCCCTTCGAGGAAGCGCCGCGGGTGACGCGTGAGACAAAACAAATCAAAGCGGGAAAGAAACTGAAAAAGGACACGCAGGGCAATTTTCGCCACGCCAGATCCAATGAATTTGAACTACCGCCCCTGACGCTTCTCGCCGAGCCCAAGCGGACCAAGCAGTCCATTGATCTTTCCGACGAGGTTCTTGAACAGAATGCCCGCATGCTCGAAGGTGTATTGGAAGATTTCGGCGTGCGTGGCCAGATCATCAATGTGAAACCCGGGCCCGTGGTGACCCTTTATGAGTTGGAGCCTGCCCCCGGCATCAAGTCGTCCCGCGTTATCAGCCTGGCGGACGATATCGCCCGTTCGATGAGCGCCATCTCAGCGCGTGTGGCAGTCATACCGGGGCGCAATGCACTTGGCATTGAACTTCCCAACCTCAAGCGCGAAACAGTGTACCTGCGCGAAATGCTGGGCTCCGAGGCCTTCGAAAAGACCGGCCAGAACCTGGCTTTTGCACTTGGCAAGAATATTGGCGGCGAACCGATCTTTGCCGATCTCGCCCGCATGCCGCATCTCCTGATTGCGGGTACGACGGGCTCGGGTAAATCCGTTGGCATCAACACCATGATTCTTTCCCTGCTGTATCGGTTGTCACCCGAGCAGTGCAAACTCATCATGATCGATCCCAAGATGCTCGAACTTTCGGTTTACGAAGGCATTCCGCATCTTCTCTCGCCTGTCGTGACGGATCCCCGCAAGGCCGTTGTCGCACTCAAATGGGCCGTGCGCGAGATGGAGGACCGTTACCGCAAGATGTCGAAGGTGGGCGTGCGAAACATTGATGGCTACAATGCGCGCCTCAAACTGTCACTGGCCAAGGGCGAACAAATGTCGCGCACGGTGCAGACGGGATTTGATCCGGAATCCGGACAGCCCATATTTGAACAGGAACAGATGGATATGACGTCCATGCCTTACATCGTGGTGATCATCGACGAAATGGCAGATCTCATGATGGTGGCTGGAAAAGACATCGAAGGCACCGTGCAGCGTTTGGCGCAGATGGCACGTGCGGCGGGCATTCATGTGGTGATGGCGACCCAGCGCCCCTCCGTGGATGTTATCACGGGAACCATCAAGGCGAACTTCCCAACCCGCATTTCCTTCCAGGTCACGTCCAAGATCGACAGCCGCACAATTTTGGGAGAGCAGGGTGCCGAGCAGCTCTTGGGGCAGGGCGACATGTTGTATATGGCAGGCGGCGGCCGCATTTCCCGCCTGCATGGGCCTTTCGTGGCTGATGACGAAGTGGAGAAAATCGTAGGCTTCCTTAAAGCGCAGGGTGCGCCTCAATATGTGGATGCCGTGACGGAAGAGGTGGAAGAAGATGCCTATGGTGAACCCGGCGCCATGGCCGGCACCGAGGGCGGCGGTTCTGGCGATGATCTGTATGATCAGGCCGTGGCCATTGTGCTGCGCGACAAGAAAGTATCGACAAGTTATGTCCAACGCCGCCTTCAGGTAGGTTACAACAAGGCGGCAAGCCTCATTGAGCGCATGGAAAAGGAAGGCCTTATTTCATCGGCCAATGGTACGGGAAAGCGCGAAATCCTTGTTCCCGGCGACAGTGCCCGTGTTTAGCTGCCCTAAAATGGTCCTCATTTCACACTATCTCGCTCAGCGATTTTAAAGTCAGGAAAACAGAATGTCGGGACTGAAAAGAACTTTTATCAAGGCGCTTACCATTCTATCGATTTTGGGGGCCATGACAGGCATAGCCGATGCCGGAAAGCCGATGGCGCTCACTGAGGAGCAGATAGCATCCATCAACAAGATTTCGGCTTACCTCAACAGCTTCACAACGCTGCAAGGCGATTTTACCCAGATCAGCCCCTTGGGCAATGTTTCCAAAGGTACGATGATGATTAGCAAGCCGGGCAAGCTGCGTTTTGATTATGCGGCACCCAACCCGTTTCTGCTTGTGTCTGACGGCAAATGGGTAACTCTCAAGAACCGGGCAAAGGAAAAGGGTGATCAGTTTCCACTCTCTGCCACGCCGTTGCGCCTTGTGGTCTCGCCGAAACTGGACCTGGTGAATGAAGCAAATATTTTGGGCTTTGAGCAGGCGGACGGTATTGATTCTGTAACGCTTGAAGACAAGGGCGGATCCATTGGTGGTCACATCATTCTTATTTTCGATGAAAACCAGAACCAGTTGCAGCAGTGGATTATTGTTGATGGCAAGGGTCGGCGCACCACCGTTTCTCTCGCCAATCTGCAGGCTGGAGTGAAAATTGATCCCAAACTGTTCCTCGTGAAAATTGAACGTAAACAGCGCGACTCGCATTAGGCCCTTGCGCGCCGACCGTCACCTGTGCTCATTCTCCCGGCATGACGCTCAAGATCGCTACATGGAATATTAACTCCGTGCGCCTGCGCATTGGACTGGTGGAAAAGGTGTTGAAACATCTCCAGCCCGATGTGCTGTGCCTGCAGGAAACCAAATGCCCACAGGGTCAGTTCCCTTCTGCCACCTTGCATGACTTGGGCTATGCACATATCGCGGAATTCGGCCAGAAGGGATATCATGGCGTGGCAATTGTATCCCGCCTTCCCTTTACCAGCCAGTTCAGCAAGCCCTTCTGCGGCAAGGAGGACTGCCGCCATGTCTCCATAAGGCTGGAAGCCAGACATCCCATCACCATCCACAATCTTTATGTGCCGGCAGGCGGCGATGAACCTGATCCCGTCATCAATGAAAAATTTGCCCACAAACTTAAATTTCTGGAAGAACTCGAACATTGGTTTGGCCGTGATGCGGTGGCAGCGGACGATGAAGGCATTGTGGTAGGCGATCTGAACATTGCGCCATTTGAGCACGATGTCTGGTCACACAAGAGCCTGCTGAAGGTTGTAAGCCACACGCCCATTGAAACAGAAGCCCTGTTGCGCCTGATGGAAGTTGGCAAGTGGGTTGATCTCATGCGCCAGCACATTCCATCGCCCGAGAAACTTTATACCTGGTGGAGCTATCGCGCCAAGGATTGGCAACTGGCCAATCGAGGCCGCAGGCTGGATCATATCTGGGCCACTCCGAAATTGGCACCATTATGCACGGATATAACGGTCATGAAGGAAACTCGGAGTTGGATCCAGTCTTCCGATCATGTTCCCGTGATGGCAACTTTTGATCTATAGATTCACAAAAGATTTGCCCCGCGCAAATTGACTGCGCACGCGATCGAATTCCCTCATGGAACCTTCAAGTCGCAGCGCCAATGCGGCAAATACAGTTTGTCCAAATTCCGGATACTCATTGGCCACCCGCAGAAACAGCGAATGATCAATGCAGGCGGCAGCCACTGGAACTGCAGCCAGTGCGGTAATGGCATAGGTGCTCTTGCCGATCATCGCGACTTCGCCCAGGAAGCTTCCAGGGTCAGCGCGCGCCAACGTGCGCCACTCCTTGCCCTTTTGTTGGCGGATTTCTGCATGCCCGCTCAGCACCAGATAAGCAGCGCCGGCTTGTTCACCTTCCATGACAATGGCTTCGCCTGTGGCAAATTTCTTGCGTTCTGACGCAAATGCCAAGAGCTGTAGATGGACGGATTCGCAATCAGCAAAAATCGGGATCCGCCGCAATGTTTCTGCGTCTGCGCGCACACTCACGGCAAAAGTCTTTCAGTTCTGTGATACCCCATGATTCGCCCGGTTTCCCCAATCATGAACGGATACAACGCTGGAATGGAAAGGAGATCAAGGGACGAGTTTGTATCCGCCGCCTTCTGTCACCAAAAGCTCCGCTTGGCTGGGATCGCGTTCGATCTTCTGGCGCAGGCGGTAGATATGGGTTTCAAGCGTATGCGTGGTGACACCGGCATTATAACCCCATACATCGTGTAAAAGCACTTCGCGGCTGACGATCTGTTCCCCCGAGCGATAAAGAAACTTGATGATGGCGGTTTCTTTTTCCGTAAGGCGCACTTTCTTGCTGTCATCACGCACCAGCATTTTGGACGCCGGTTTGAAAGTGTAGGGACCCACCTTGTAGGTTGCGTCTTCGCTATGCTCGTGTTGGCGCAGATGCGCGCGGATGCGCGCCAGCAAAACACCGAAGCGGAAAGGTTTGGTGATGTAATCATTGGCTCCTGAATCCAGGCCGAGAATCGTGTCTGAGTCCGAACTTTGGCCGGTGAGCATGATGACCGGCCCCTTGTAGCCGTTGCGCCGCATGAGCTTGCAGGCTTCCCTTCCGTCCATATCGGGTAAATTGACGTCAAGGATGACCAGATCGGCATGCTCGGTCTTTACCGCTTTCACCCCGGCGGTGGCATTAGCGAAATCCGTGACCGCATATTCCTCATGCAGCGAAAATTGATCTTTCAAAGTTTCACGCAACGTATCATCATCGTCGACAATAAAAATCTTCTTTGTGGTGGACATGATGCTTCTTTCAATGATTTGTGGATCGGACTTAATTCTAGAATGTTCAATGGCGTTTTCATAGGGCGTTGGCAAAACAACAGGCTGTGAGGAAAACAGTCACATATCTTCACGTTCGCGCGATCAGTGCGTGTGCAACGCGTGGGCGCTTGACCATGGGTTCGATGTCTTTTCCCTGTGCTTTGGGGCGTTCCGGTCGCAAACACAGGAAGCGGGAGGGCGATGGCGCAAGTCCCATAGGCATATGGAAACTGCGGCAAGGTTATTTCCGGCAGGACAAAATTCTGCGGCCGCGGACCGGCGTTTCCCTGCTCCCCATCAGAAAGGGTTGGGGTTGGTGTGAGACAGTGGGTGACCGAAACTATAACCGCCGTGTGAGTATTCCCTATGGAACAGCCCATGAGGCACTCAGGCGGGCCGATGACGTCTATGACATTGTGATTGAAACTGACAACAACCAGCGCCCGCGGGTGCAGGGCCATGGCAGTGCCATCTTTTTTCACCTCGCGCGCACGGGCTACAGCCCCACAGCGGGTTGCATCGCGGTGTCTCAACGCGATATGCTGGCGATACTCGGCCGCTGTTCGACTGGAACGAAGTTGGTGATCTGGCCACCGAGCGGGTCCACATTTAACGTGTTCCGAAAATAGCAGAGCCCACGCGTATATGCGTGGCTCCATAGGCAATGGCGGTTTCAAAATCTCCGCTCATGCCCATGCTGAGGCTCGCCAAACCATTGCGTGCGGCAATTTTCGCCAGCAGTTGAAAATGACGGTCTGGTGCCTCGGCAACGGGGGGTATGCACATCAATCCGGTAAGCGTCATACCGTAAACTTCCCGACATTGCCGAATGAAACTGTCTGCCTCTCTCAAGTCAACACCTGCTTTCTGCGCTTCATCTCCTGTATTGACCTGAACAAAAATCTTACATCGCCGGTTTTGTTTTTTCATTTCCCTGGCAATGGCCTCAGCGATGCGAGGCCGGTCCACGGTGTGGATAACATCGAAGAGGGACACAGCTTCTGCTACCTTGTTGGTCTGCAACGGGCCAATGAGGTGCAATTCAAGGTCGGAATATTGATCTTTCAACACAGGCCATTTTCCCGCAGTTTCCTGAACGCGGTTTTCACCGAAATTCCCGTGGCCTGCCTTGAGTACAGGCAGGATGTCTGGCGCGCCAAAGGTCTTGGTAACAGCAATGAGCATGATGTCTGAAGCGGTACGTCCTGCCTTCTGCGCAGCAATTTCTATTCTCTCAAGAATGTCGGAATAGGCCTGGAGGACAGAAGCGGTCATGGATTGTTTATCGCCAAGCTTGCGGGTTTTTTCAAGGACTGGTAGTCGGTAGCACAGCTCATATTGTTCTGAAGGACCTTAACGTGACATCCGAACGCTATAACTCCCGCGAGGCAGAACCCCGCTGGCAGAAATTCTGGTCTGACAAGCATTGCTTTGAGGCCAAAGAGGATGTTTCGCGCCCGAAATATTACGTTCTCGAAATGTTTCCTTACCCCTCCGGCCGTATTCATATGGGGCATGTCCGCAACTACGCCATGGGTGATGTAATTGCACGTTTCAAGCGCGCCTGCGGTTACAATGTTCTACATCCCATGGGATGGGATGCTTTTGGCATGCCCGCAGAGAACGCCGCCATAGAGCGCGGCGTTCATCCCAAAACCTGGACTTATGAGAACATCGCTGCCATGCGCAGTCAGTTGAAATCCATGGGTCTCTCGCTGGATTGGAGCCGCGAGATTGCAACATGTGATCCGCGTTATTATCGGCACGAACAGGCAATGTTCCTGGATTTCATGAAGGCGGGCCTCGTCGAGCGCAAAGTGTCACTTGTGAACTGGGACCCGGTTGACCAGACAGTACTTGCCAATGAGCAAGTGATTGATGGTAAGGGCTGGCGATCGGGTGCCATGGTTGAAAAGCGCGAACTGGCGCAGTGGTTCTTGAAGATCACCGATTTTTCGCAGGATTTGCTGGATGCGCTCGACCGGCTGGAAAAATGGCCAGAAAAAGTCCGCCTCATGCAGCGCAATTGGATAGGGCGTTCTGAAGGTATGCGGTTTTCCTTCGTGCTGGAGGACGCAAATGGGTGTGAGCTCGCTGACCGCTTGACGGTATATACAACCCGTCATGACACGATCTTCGGTGCAAGCTTCTGTGCTCTTTCGGTGGATCATGAGTTGGCGCGGAAGCTGTCAGAAACCGATGCAGGTCTGGCTGCATTCCGCCGTGAGGTTTCAGCTCTTGGTACCAGTGAGGAATCAGTGGAACGTGCGGAAAAGCAGGGCTACCCGCTCGGAATCTTTGCCCGTCATCCATTCAAGCCTGATGTAAGGCTTCCGCTTTATGCAGCCAATTTCGTGTTGATGGGTTATGGCGAGGGCGCAGTATTTGGTTGTCCCGCTCATGACCAGCGCGACCTGGATTTTGCCCGGAAGTATAAACTGCCTGTCCGCACTGTTGTGGCGCCCCGCGGCCCCCAGGCAAATGCCTTTGATGTGGGAGCGGAAGCTTTCGTGGACAAGGAAGGGACTGATACGGTCCTGATCAATTCCGATTTTCTGAATGGCATGACAGTACCCCAGGCCAAGGAAGAAGTGTCGATGCGCTTTGAGTCCGCAGGGATCGGCGAACGCAAGGTCAATTTTCGCTTGCGCGATTGGGGCGTATCCCGTCAGCGCTATTGGGGATGTCCCGTCCCGGTGATCCACTGTCGTGGCTGCGGGATCGTGCCCGTGCCAAAGGCTGAGCTTCCGGTCACCCTTCCAGAGGATGTCACATTCGACAAACCGGGCAATCCCCTGCTGCATCATCCCACCTGGAAAAATGTGAAATGCCCGCAATGTGGCGAAGCCGCGCAGCGCGAGACGGACACCTTTGATACCTTCATTGATTCATCCTGGTATTTTGCCCGCTTCTGTTCCCCCCACGCTGATGTCCCGGTGGATGAGAATGCGGCACACTACTGGATGCCGGTGGACCAGTATATTGGAGGCGTTGAGCACGCCATTCTGCATCTCCTCTATTCACGCTTTTTCGCCCGTGCCATGAGCATGACGCATCATCTGGATTGGGATGAACCCTTTGCCAGCCTGTTCACGCAAGGCATGGTGGTGCATGAAACCTTCAAGTCAGCCAGTGGCGAATGGGTATTCCCGGTGGATGCCGTTCTGAAGGATGGCAATTGGATGCATGCCAAGACTGGAGAAGCCTTGACCGTTGGTGGCATTGAAAAGATGTCGAAGTCGAAGCGCAACGTTATAGACCCCGAGTCGATCATTGCAGGTTACGGTGCCGATACGGCGCGCTGGTTTATGCTTTCGGATTCCCCGCCAGAACGTGACATCGAATGGACTGAGGCAGGTGCTGAAGGTGCGTGGAAATTCACCCAGCGCCTTTGGCGTCTTGTTAATGAAGCAGCAGTTCTTCCCACAACCGAGTTTGCGGGCAATTGGGGGAGCGCCGCCACTGATCTTCGTCGCGTCTCTCATAAATCGCTTGTAGCGGTCACGGATGATCTCGAAGCCCTGCGCTTCAACCGTGCCATTGCCCGGATTTATGAACTGGCCAATGCGCTGGGTGCGGCCTTGGCCAGCGGCACCACCTCGCCCGACATGGTTGCAGCAATTCGCGAGGCCGCAGATTTTATTACCCTCATGTTTGCGCCCATGATGCCGCATTTGGCTGAAGCATGCTGGGAGTTGCTGGGCCATGCCCAGCCGGTGGTGGAAACCCCGTGGCCCAAGCCCATCGCAGCGCTCATCGCTGAAAATGAAGTGACGATTGCGGTTCAGGTCAATGGCAAGCGCCGCGATGAAATCAAATTGCAGAAAGGCCTTGCGCGCGATAAGGTTGAGGACGCTGTGTTGAAACTGGATGCGATCAAGCGTGCCCTAGACGGCAAGTCAGTCGTGAAATTTGTTGTAGTGCCGGACCGTATCGTTAATATTGTCGTAGGTGGATAAGCGAGTGCGGATAACACGTTTCTTCTTGTTGTTGGTTTTTGCAGTAGGCCTTGCAGCCTGCGGCTTTCGCCCCCTGTACGAGGGAGGGCGGAGTGGCGGCGGCGTTGCGGCAGAACTTTCGGGCATTGCCATTCAAGAACCTGACAGCCGCCCAGGCCAGCTCGTGCGGAACAAGCTTTTGTCGTCTATGCGCCCTGCAGGTACAGCACAGAAAGACCGCTATAGTCTTGTGCTGAAACCACTTGTTGCGGATTCCAATCTGGTTGGCCGTGCGCGGCCCGGAATTTTGCGCCAGCGTTTGCGGCTGACAGTGACCTATGCGCTCACTGAACTTTCGACCGGCAAGGAAGTCAATGCAGGGACTAGTTTCTCAGCCGTCTCATATGACGTCGTGCATGAGCCGATTGCCGATCTCCAGGCCCAGTCCAATGCATTGACCCGCGCTGCACAGGAAGTGGGCGGAGATATTCAAATTCGTCTGGCGGCATTTCTGGCAAGCCACGGTAGCACTTAGTGTTTCGGAAATGGCCATAGCCAAGCCAGGTGAATTGACAACACTCCTTTCCGGCCATAAGTCGCAGCCGCGCGCTATTCTCATCCATGGGGCAGATCGAAGTGCTGTCTATGACCTCTGCAGGCAGTCTCTAAAAAAAATTGTAGGAACAGCAGATGATCCGTTGCGTGTCACGCAACTGACCGAGGCGCAAGCTGTAAGTGGTCCTGATCGGCTCTATGCTGCAGTTTCCATGGTCTCCATGTTTGGTGACAAACACGTGGTGTGGATTTCGGATGGTGGCGATGGACTAACAAAAATCCTGGAAACCTTGCTCGCGGAAAATACCGCGGGAAACACCATTTTGGTGGATTCGGAAAGTCTCAGCAAGACATCCAAATTGCGCAAACTATTCGAATCCCATCCGCAATGCGTAAGTGTGGCTCTCTACGAGGAGTCAGTAAATGAACTGCGGGCGAGGCTTGAGAAGCAGGTGAAGTCCCGTGGGTTTCTGATCACTGCGGACGCGCTGCAGAAACTTCTGGAGATTGTGTCTTCCGAACGCACCGTGGGTGAAAGTGAAACAGAAAAGCTCATGCTCTATTGCCATGGCAACGCAACAATTCATGTCGATGATGTGGAAGCAATTTGTGGCGACACGGCCGAAACTTCCCAGGACGATCTGGTAGACGCCGTTTTCGGCGGTAAATTGTTGGAAACAGATCGATACGCCGAAGCGACAAGTGGTGGAAGAAGCAATCTCAGTATCGTTCTCCAGCACGCCGTGAAGCTGCAGGCCATGGCCATGTTGGTTGCCCAGAACCAGTCCCCAGAATCTATTGCGGCCATGCCGCGCTTTGGCATTTTTTTCAAGCGCCGACACATTGTGGCAACACAGCTTAGACAGTGGGATCTCGACGAGCTTTTGAAAGCCGAAGAAAAAATCTGCCATGCTATTCTTCAAACCCGGCAGCATGCTGCGTTGGAAGAAGCTATCATCAGCAGGACTCTGCTGGCTTTGAGCCGGTCTGTACGCGGTCGTTAGGCCGATGTTCTGCGTTGAGCCGAAAGTCTCTTCGTCACTTCGTCAAGCTGTTCAAGTGACTTGTAGGTGATAACGAGCGTGCCCGCTTCGCGGCCCTGAACCTTTATTTCGACTTTGAGGCCCGTGCATTCAGCCAGCTGCTTTTCCAATGCACGTGTATCGGCATCCTTTTCTACTTTTGCTCGCCCAGCAGGAGCGGTAGCGGCATCGCGTGTCAGGTTTTCTGCCTCGCGGACCGAAAGGCCAAGGCTGATGATCTTTTGAGCAAGATCATGCGGTGAATCTGTTGCAACCAGCGTTCTTGCATGTCCAGCCGTGAGCTTGCCTTCTTCGATATAAGCGCGAACGCTGTCTGGAAGATTGAGCAGCCGGATTGTATTGGCAATATGCGATCGGCTTTTGCCAACAGAATCTGCAAGCTGCTGCTGGGTATAGGAGAACTGTTCAAGAAGCTGACCATAAGCCCGCGCTTCTTCCAGTGGATTGAGATCGGCGCGCTGGATGTTTTCAATGAGCGCAATTTCAAGCGTCTCGACATCCGTCAGTATACGGATTAATACCGGGAGTTCATGCAGTCCTGCCCGCTGTGCTGCGCGCCAGCGGCGTTCACCGGCGACAATTTCAAATTCTCCATCTTCGCGCTGGCGCACGACGAGAGGCTGCAGCAGTCCCTTTTCGCGGATGGAGCGGGACAAGTCTTCAAGTTCCGCCTCACCAAAAATCTTCCGTGGATTATTGGGATTGGGATGCAAAAGTTCAATGGGCAGGTGCCGTAGTCCGCGCGTTTCTTCAGGGGATGCAGCTTCCACCACATCATCTCCGATCAAGGCAGCGAGTCCCCGTCCTAACCTGCGCTTCTGTGCCTGCATCATGTCGTAAAACCCCAGTGGACTATTGTTTTATAATTGTTTCGGCTGTGAATCGGTCAGGCCGCCCGCAGGTCTCTTTCGCGCCGGATGACCTCCGAGGCAAGCTTGATATAGGCCTGTGAACCCATGCAGACATTGTCATAAAGCAGCACGGGTTTGCCATAGGAAGGCGCTTCGGAAATCCGCACATTGCGCGGTATGACTGTCTGATAGACCTTGTCACCGAGAACGCTGCGCACATCTTGGGCCACCTGTTCGGAAAGGCTGTTGCGACGGTCGAACATGGTAAGAACAACACCCTGTATGGTTAATTTTGGGTTAAGGGTTGCACGAACCCGCTCTACGGTTTTGAGCAGCTGGCTCAAGCCTTCCAATGCAAAGAATTCGCACTGCAATGGCACCAGGACGGCATCGGCTGCCGACAATGAATTGATGGTAAGCAGATTAAGCGAAGGCGGGCAGTCCACCAGAATGTAACTATAGCTGCGCGAAGGTATGGCAAGCGAGGTGAGCCGCTCAATCGCATCAGCAAGGCGGTAAGTCTTGCGGTCGAAATCCGCCAGTTCCAGTTCTGCACCCAGAAGATCGATTGTCGAAGGAACGCAGTGGAGGCGGGGAATGCCTGAGTCAATGATCACATCATTGAGCTCGGCCTCTCCGATCAGCACATGGTACGATGATTTCTGCCGCGGCTTGCGTTCAATGCCCAATCCAGTGCTGGCATTGCCTTGCGGATCAAGGTCGACAATGAGAACCGTTTCACCAACCGCTGCCAGTGCAGTGCCAAGATTGATGGCAGTTGTGGTTTTTCCCACCCCGCCTTTCTGGTTGGCGACAGCCAATATGCGGGGTGCGGGACTTACTTTCTGGTTAAACACGCGCGATCTCCTTCACTTCGAGTATACAACCCATCGAATCGGTGATGCTAAGATGTTTTATTGCGCCTATTTTCCATGATTTGGTAGCCTCCAACACCTCGCTATCCACATCTTGCCCTTTATGAAACAGCCCCGTCGCACCTCGCAGCAGAAAGGGTGAGGCTAAGTCGATCAACCGGTTGAGTGGCGCAAGTGCCCGGGCGGTAACCGTATGCGGCAATTCGCTGGGCACATGATCAGGAAGTGCCTCCAACCGGATCTGGTGCACTTCAGCCCTAGCCTTCGTCTGGCGAATGGCCTCGTGCAGGAAGGCAGCCTTCTTGCCATTGCTCTCATAGAGATGAACATGGACGTCACTCGCAAGCGCAAGAACAAGGCCAGGCACACCTGCTCCCGAACCGAGATCTGCCACAACGCCCGTCCTGGATTTCAACAGCGGCAAGAGTTGCAAGGCGTCAAGAACATGCCGTCGCCAGACATCGCTTACTGTGGAAGGACCGATGAGATTGATCTTTTCCTGCCACGTCAGCAGCAGCTCAACATAGGTCTCCAGTTGAGTCAGTGATTCACGTGAAACATTGAACCTCTGTAGATCATTTTCCAACAACTGGTGGCGCATGAATATCACGCGCTCTTGCGCTTGCTTTGGCTTTTGATGTGGCCAAGCAGGCAGGCAAGCGCTGCAGGCGTCATGCCTTCAATGCGCGAGGCCTGTCCCAGTGTGCGGGGCTGCACCCGTGAAAGCTTGTGACGAATTTCCATCGATAGACTGGGAAGTGCCAAATAATTGAGATCATGGGGCAACTGCACCTGATCCTCTCTGCGCAATGCCACAACATCCACCATCTGCCGCGCGCTGTATCCTGCATAAAGGGAATCTGCATAAAGCGCTTCACGTGCAAAGACAGGAAGAGACGCGATCTCCGGCCAAATATAACCCACGCGTGTGGGCCCTACTTCCGGCATGGACATTAAATCCAGCGCACTCCGCCACTGGCCATCCTGGTTGACCTTCAAACCAAGCTTTGCGGCCGCAGCGGATGTGATACCCAGTTCAGCCGCACGAGAACGGCCTCGTGCAAGGATATCCATGCGCGTTCCAAATAGATCTCTTCGACGGTGGCCCACCAGCCCTAGGCTGATGCCGCGGGGCGTAAGCCGCTCATCGGCATTATCGGCACGAAGTGACAGACGGTATTCGGCCCGCGAAGTAAACATGCGATAGGGCTCTGTAACACCGCGCAGCACGAGGTCATCAACCATCACGCCGAGATAGCCCTCAGCCCGGTCAAACAGGGCAGGGTCAAGCCCTGCTGCCTTGCGCGCCGCATTCAGCCCCGCAATCAGTCCCTGCGCGGCAGCTTCTTCATATCCCGTGGTCCCGTTGATCTGTCCCGCCAGGAAAAGACCCGGCATTGCCTTGACTTCCAGCCCATGGGTGAGTTCGCGTGGATCGACAAAATCATATTCAATCGCATATCCTGGCCTGATAATCCGCACAGCCTCGAGACCCGGAATGGTGCGGATAAACGCCTCTTGCACATCTTCGGGAAGCGACGTGGAAATTCCATTTGGATAGACCGTTGGGTCATCCAGTCCCTCTGGTTCCAGAAAAATCTGGTGCGAGGATTTGTCCTTGAAGCGATGGATTTTGTCTTCAATGGAAGGGCAATAGCGGGGGCCCGTGCCTTCGATTTGGCCGGAGTAGAGAGGCGAGCGGTGTATATTGGAGGCAATGGCTTCATGGGTGGCAGGCGTTGTTTGCGTGATGAAACAGGATACTTGGGGACCCGTGATACTCTCTGTCAAAAAGGAAAAAGGTGTTGGAACCTCATCGCCCTTTTGTTCCTCGAGATCGCGCCAGGCAATGGTGCAACCGTCAAGCCGCGCCGGCGTGCCCGTCTTAAGCCTGCCAACCTGCAGTCCCGCTGCGCGCAATTGCTCTGAAACACCATAGGCAGGCGCCTCGCCCACGCGGCCTGCGGGAATTTTTTTCTCGCCAATATGAATAAGACCGGCAAGGAATGTACCCGTTGTAAGGACCACGGCAGCGGCATGGATTTCCTCGCCCGTTTCCGTGGTAACGCCACACACACGGCCATCCCTGATGACGAAACCGCACACTGCAGCCTCGACAACAAATAGATTTTCCTGTGCGGAAACTTGAGCCTGCATGGCAAGGCGATAAAGTTTGCGGTCAGCCTGCGCACGAGGTCCTCGCACCGCCGGACCCTTGGAGCGGTTCAACAATCTGAACTGAATGCCAGCAGCATCCGCCACACGCCCCATCAATCCATCAAGGGCATCGATTTCACGTACGAGATGGCCTTTGCCCAATCCGCCAATGGCAGGATTGCACGACATTTCACCGATAGTTGCAAACCTATGAGTAACCAGTGCTGTATCAGCGCCAAGCCGTGCCGAGGCGCTGGCTGCTTCAACACCTGCATGCCCACCGCCAATTACAATTACATCATAGCTTTTGTTCATGGGCGTCTGTCTAGTCCAACACCACAATGACCACAAGTTTCACGTGAAACACTATTTGCCGATGCAGAACTCGCTGAAAATTTTGCCTAACAAATCTTCCACATCAACGCGCCCCGTGATGCGCGCCATGCTTTGACACGCCTTGCGCAAGCATTCAGCCGCAAGTTCTACATGGCCAAAGTCATGCGTTAACGATTCATTAAGATACCGTATCGATTCTTCAACCGCCGTCTTATGCCGTGTACGGACCACCACGGCGAGCTCCTGACCTCCGGCACGGTTACCAATCTTCCTCCGAAGTTCCTGCAAAAGCGGTTCCAAGCCCTCAGCGGTTTTTGTCGAAATTCCGATTTGGTTTTCATTCCGGATATGAATCGATTTCTCATTCACGAGGTCCAACTTATTGAAGACATGGATATCGGGGAGGGCGGGGGGCTTCATGTCGGACTCAACATCCGCAGCTGTTACCCATATACGAATATCACCGCCCACGATCTCGGATCTTGCTCGCTCCATGCCGATATTTTCAATCTCATCGCCGGTGTCCGGCCGCAGACCTGCGGTATCCGTCAAAATGACTGGTACGCCTTCCAGCACAATCATGACCTCAATCACGTCGCGCGTGGTGCCGGGACGCGAAGAAACGATCGCTGCCTCACGTGCCGAAATGGCATTGAGCAGGGAAGACTTGCCAACATTGGGAGGACCGCCAATGACAACCTTGATTCCATTGCGCACCAAACCGGCGCGCTCGGACTGCTGCACCGCATCTTCAAGAATTTTGATAAGCGATGTTGTCTCCGTGCGGACATGTTGCAGGGCAAACTCAGCCACGCCGTCCTCATCGGCAAAATCAATCGCCGCTTCCAGATGCGCTGCAATTTCCAGCATCTTGCTCCGCCACGACTCATAGATTGAACTGGCACGTCCCAACATATGGCCCATGGCCAAAGCATGCTGCGCCTCGCTTCCTGCCAGCAAGAGGTCGGCCAGGCCTTCTGCTTCCACAAGATCAATGCGGCCATTAATAAAAGCCCTCCGGGTAAATTCCCCTGGCTCTGCCAGCCGCACACTTGAAAAAGTCTTGAAAGCAGAAAATAATGCATCAATGACTGCGGCACTTCCATGCACATGAAATTCCGCTACATCCTCACCTGTTACGGTAGAAGGCCCGGGAAGCCAAAGAACCAATGCCTGGTCAATGATCGCTTTCGTAACGGGGCTTCGCAGCTGTCGCACACTGGCGTGCCGGGCGGGAGGTAACAAATCTGAAAGCGTTGAGAGCACAGCTCCGGCACGGGATCCAGACATGCGAACAACGGCAATACCAGCCATACCAGAACCACTGGAAACCGCATAAATCGTGTCAGGCTCAATCATTTCGGATTCGAATCGATACCATTTGGCATCTCCCAAAACCGATATTTTGATCCTACGCGTTCATGGAGTCAAAGAAGTCGCTATTGCCCTTGGTCTGGCGCAACTTGTCCAGCAGGAATTCGATCGCGTCCACTGTGCCCATGGGGTTGAGGATACGCCGCAACACATAGGTCTTCTTGAGGAGCTCAGGCTTGACCAGCAGTTCTTCCTTGCGGGTGCCGGAGCGAAGAATGTCGATTGATGGGAATACCCGCTTGTCTGCTACCTTGCGGTCCAAAATGATTTCGGAATTGCCGGTGCCTTTGAATTCTTCAAAGATTACTTCGTCCATGCGGCTGCCAGTATCGATAAGTGCGGTGGCAATGATCGTCAGCGAGCCGCCCTCTTCGATGTTGCGGGCAGCACCGAAAAACCGCTTGGGGCGCTGCAGGGCATTTGCATCCACACCGCCGGTCAGCACCTTGCCGGATGACGGTACGACCGTGTTGTAGGCCCTACCCAGACGCGTGATCGAATCAAGCAGGATGATCACGTCACGCCCGTGTTCCACCAGGCGCTTGGCCTTCTCGATCACCATCTCGGCCACTTGGACGTGGCGGGTCGCAGGCTCGTCAAACGTCGAACTGATGACCTCGCCTTTGACGGACCGCTGCATGTCGGTCACTTCCTCAGGTCGCTCGTCAATGAGAAGAACAATGAGGAAGCATTCCGGATGATTGGTGGAGATCGAATGCGCAATATTTTGCAGCAGGACCGTTTTACCGGTGCGTGGCGGCGCCACAATCAGCCCGCGTTGGCCCTTGCCCAGAGGTGCTACAATATCAATGACGCGCGCTGAAAAATCCTTGCGCGTGGGATCGGCTATTTCCATTTCCAGGCGTTCATCGGGGTAAAGCGGTGTCAGATTATCGAAATGCACCTTGTGGCGGGTCTTTTCGGGATCCTCGAAATTAATGGTATTGACCTTGACCAGGGCGAAATACCGCTCGCCATCCTTGGGACTCCTGATCTGGCCCTCCACGGTATCACCCGTCCGCAGCGTGAATTTCCGGATCTGGCTGGGGCTCACATAGATGTCATCCGGCCCTGCCAGGTAGTTAGCGTCCGCCGAACGCAGGAAGCCAAAACCATCCTGCAGAACTTCCATCACGCCTTCGCCAATGATTTCGATGTCGCGCACCGCGAGATTCTTCAAGATGGCAAACATCAATTCCTGTTTGCGCAGCGCGCTGGCATTTTCCACCTCCAGCTCTTCTGCCAGTGTGACCAATTCCGCTGGCGTCTTGAGTTTAAGGTCCTTGAGTTTGATGTCTTTCAACTCGGCAATGTTTGTCATGGCTAATTCAGTTCAATAAGGTTGAAAAATGATCCGCGAAGCAAAACTGCAAATCGGGAGGAGAAGGAGGCGGGAAAGGCCAAATCAGCTCGAAAGCCAATAGCCGTGACCTCTCTATAACAACATTCGGCAAATGAACCAAGAAGATTTATTGGAAGGGTTTCACAACCACAAAAATCACGATGGCAATGAGCAACACTGTGGGAACTTCATTGAGGATGCGAAAGAATTTGTTACCATGCACGCGTTCATCCCGCGAAAACTCCATCATGCATTTCTCGAGGTAACCGTGGAACCCAAACAGCAGTGCCACCGTAAACAACTTCGCCACAAGCCAGAATTCAAGCAACGAGAACCCGCTGAGTGAAAACAGGAGGCCTCCGGACAATAGCGTCGCCACGCTTGCCGGCCGCATGATGGCCTTTGCCAGCCGCCGTTCCATCACCTTGAATATTTCGCTCATCTCGCTGCCCACCGCAGCATCTGCGTGATAAACAAAGAGCCTGGGCAAGTAGAACAAGCCCGCCATCCAAGCGATCACCGAAAGGATATGAACGACCTTTACCCAGGAATGCCAGTCAGCCAACCTACGCCGTCTCCCCGTCAAACTTGCGCACAGCTTCAACGACAACTGACAACATCGCGGGATCGGTCTGCTGCTGTATCCCATGCCCCAGATTGAAAATATGTCGTCTCCGGGAAATGCTCCCTACTATTTCCCTGACAGTTGCGACCACGGTTTCTGCGTCACCCAAAAGCAGTGAAGGCTCCAGATTTCCCTGCAGGACAGAGCCTTGCGGCATGAGCTTGATGGCCTCACACATGGCAAATTCAGCTTCCAATCCCAAGGCCGCACAACCCGTGCGCTGATAGATGTCGCGGTGGCGTTTGCCTGCACCCTTGGCAAATACAATGATAGGAACATGCGGATGACGGCTCTTAACGCCCGCCACGATTCTCGCTATGGGATCTACACAAAAATCATCAAACAGCACACCCTCAAGCTCACCGCCCCAGGAATCAAATATTTGAAGGAGATCTGCACCTGCCTCAACTTGCAAGCAGAGATAATCAATCGAAACACTGACAAGGCGCGCCATCAATTCAACAAACCAGCTCGCGCGCGCTGCCGCACATGCTAAGGCAAGCTTGCGCTGTGAACTCCTTCCCTCGATCATGTAGCTCGCAACAGTCCAGGGAGCACCACAAAATCCGATGAGTGATACGCCAGGATCGAGTTCCGCGCGTACCCGAGACACTGTCTCGCACACCGAAGAAAACATCTTTGAGCCCGACCCATTTCCAAGCCGAGCCAGATCAGTGGGTCCCCTCACAGTTTCCAGAACCGGGCCTTCGCCCTCTACAAAAGCAAGCCCATTTCCCATGGCATGGGGAACTACCAGTATATCAGCAAAGATAATGGCCGCATCGAGATCATAGCGCCGCAAGGGCTGGAGGGTTACTTCTGCTGCAAGCTCCGGCGCATAGCAAAGATCCAGAAAAGATCCCGCCTGCTCACGCACCTTCCGGTATTCCGGCAGATAGCGTCCGGCTTGGCGCATGAACCATATGGGCCTCCGCTCCGCTTCAACACCGCGCAGTACCTTTATAAGCGTCTGGTTCTTCAAAACCTCTATCCTAACTTAAAGAATCTTATCTTAAGTGAATCTGATGTTGGCGGGCAAATAGCGGGAAGATTTTACACTTCAGCTCTTATGCAAGGTCTTGGGATAATTTCAACAAGAACCATCAGGAAAAATTAGCCTGTGAATTTTTAAGCTTCATCTTCAAACACTTAAATGCTAAATTTATTCAATGAAAAAACTTATCCAGATTTTTCCACACAGCAAACTTATGCACATCCTTCGGCAGTGTGTTTTCCCCAGCACATCATTGTTGATAACTTCTGTATGAAATTAACGAAAAATTAACGATTCCTGCATTTCCAAACTTATCCACAAAAACCTTCTCCATTTTAAACAAGTGTTAACCAATCTTCTTTGCAAACGTCAGGCATATAAAATTGCAGATCATCCTCGCTTCAACCAGCAAGACCCGACAATTCATATTAGAAAATGCCGGACTGGTGTTCAGCAGCAAGGACGCTGGCATAGACGAAGGTGCTATAAAGCGCACTATGCCCTACCATGCACCACAGGCAATTGCCGCCCATCTTGCAAGCGCAAAAGCGCAAAAGATAGCAGGTGAAAATCCGCAGTCCCTGGTCATCGGCGCTGACCAGATGCTGGCGCTCGGTTCTGCCTGCTTTGACAAGCCGAAGTCACGCAACGATGCCCGCCAGCAGTTACTGTCCCTCCGTGGCAAAACCCATCACCTCTATTCCGCCGTTGCCTGCTGGCAAGGAGGCGAGATGCTATGGGAGTTCTGCGGCACTGCAACTCTGTCGATGCGTGAATTTTCTGACCACTATCTTGAAAGCTATCTCGACGCCACAAAAGACAGGCATTTGGCAAGCGTTGGTGCTTATCAGCTTGAGGGTCTTGGCATCAATCTCTTCGAAAAAGTGGAGGGCGACTATTTCACGATACTGGGATTACCGCTCGTCCCGTTGCTGTCCTTCCTGCGTCAACGCCAGGTGCTTCCCACATGAAAAGGGTCTGTGTCATTGGATGGCCCATCGGACATTCCAGATCGCCCCTCATTCATAATTACTGGATGAGGAAGCATGGCATAGCTGCAGTCTATGAGAAACATGCTGTTGCACCACAGGACCTTGCTGATTTCATCGCATCATTTTCTTCTGCGGGCTGGACAGGCTGCAATGTCACCATCCCTCATAAGGAAACCGTGTGTGCCCTTCTGGAGCACGTAGACACAGACGCCCGAACCTTGGGCGCAGTCAATACACTCTATTTCGACCACGGCGCATTGTACGGCACGAATACGGATGGTGAGGGCTTTGTCGCCCATCTCCTGCAGAGCCATCCCAGCTTTCAAATATCCGGCGCCAACGTCATAGTATATGGAGCAGGTGGTGCCGCAAAAGCCATCATTGGAACCTTGCTCAAAGAACATGCAGCCGCCATCTACATCATCAACCGCACGCCCGAAAAAATTACATCCTTTCGCACCCGCTTTGGCCCCTGCATCCACGCCTGCACCCCTCAGGCATTCCAATCCTGTAGTCTTTTCATCAACACCACATCTCTTGGCATGGCAGGACAACCCCCTCTGCAAGTCGATTTGGCAAAGCTTGGTCCCAACGCCATCGTGGCTGATATCGTTTATGTGCCCCTGCAAACCCCGCTGTTGCGGGAGGCAGCCGAGAGAGGGCATCCTGTCCTTGGAGGTCTCGGCATGCTGTTGCATCAGGCTGTGCGAGGATTTGAACTGTGGTTTGGCATAAGGCCGAAAGTTACTCCGGAACTCCATGATCTCCTCGTGGCAGACCTCGTGAAGTCCATGCCATGACATGCATCTTGGGCCTCACCGGTTCCATTGCGTCCGGCAAAAGCGAAACCGTAAAGCTTCTGCGTGAGGCCGGTATCCCGGTGTTTGACTCCGATGCAGAGGTACACAGCCTGTACCAGCAGCCTGCGGTGGCAGAGCAGATTGCTATGGAATTTCCATCAGCTGTAGCTGATGGAAAAGTTGTTCGAAGCGAGTTGGCAAGGCTTGTACTGGGCAATCCGCAAAAGCTTAAGCTCCTGGAACGCATGATCCACCCCTTGGTACGGACCAAGCGCCTGAAATTCATAGCGCTTTGCAAAAAGCAAAATGCGCCCCTGGCTTTTCTTGATATTCCCCTTCTGTTTGAAACCGGCGAGGACAAGAATGGGGACAGCATTGTTCTGATCACCGCCCCCGAAGAACTCAGGCGTGAGCGTGCCCTGCAGCGACCTGGAATGACGCGGGAAAAATTTGCCCAGATTGCTGCCCGTCAAATGCCGGATGCGGAAAAAAACCGCCGTGCAAACCACATTATCAACAACACGGGAAGCCTTGAAGATTTGCGAAAGCAGGTGAATGCCCTCATAATGCAGCTCAAGGACAAGGCAAAGGTGCACGACACATGAGAGAAATCATACTCGATACGGAAACCACAGGGCTCGATCCACTGCAGGGTCACCGCCTTGTGGAAATCGCAGCTCTTGAGCTGACCAATCATCTGCCTACAGGCCGCACCTATCATACCTTTATCAATCCCAACCGCGATATGCCGCGCGAAGCAGAAGCTATCCATGGTCTGTCAGGCGAATTCCTGAAGGACAAGCCGCAGTTCCGGGATGTGGCTGACGCTTTCCACGAATTTATCGGCGACAGCTTGCTCATTATCCACAATGCGAGTTTTGACTTGGGCTTTCTCAATGCTGAACTTGGCTTTGTGAAGAAGGCAGCCATTCTCCACGAACGCGTGATCGATACCCTTGCCATGGCAAAAAAGCGCCACCCCATGGGCCCTAACAGTCTCGATGCCTTGTGCAAACGCTACAACATCGACCTGTCAAAGCGCACCAAGCACGGAGCCTTGGTGGATTGCGAACTGCTTGCCGAAGTCTATCTGGAACTTGTGGGCGGTAGGCAGATCGCACTCACCTTGCCCACACAGGCAACCATGCGCCATCTCAATATTATACCGGTGAGCGTTTCGCTCAAACGCGACAGGCCCTTAGCGCAGCGTTTGAGTGAGGAGGAAATACAGCAACACCAAGATATGGTTAAGACCCTTGGTGCTGCTGCCTTGTGGCGCGTGAATTAGGCAGTCGTGGTAGCGGCAGCTTGCTGCTGCATGCGCTTCTGATACATGCTGGCAAAATCAATGGGATCCAGCATGAGGGGCGGAAAGCCGCCATTGCGGGTGGCATCGGCAAGGATCTGCCGGGCAAAGGGAAACAGCATGCGCGGACATTCGATCAGCACGGCGGCATGCAACATGTTGGTGGGAAAATTCTCCATCCGGAAAACCCCGCCATAGAGCAATTCAGCCGCAAAGATCACCTTGCCGTCAGAAGACGCCTTGGCATCAAGATGCAGTTCCACTTCAAAATCCGTGGGTGCCAGGTTGCGCGCATTGACATTCACTGAGATGTTGATGTCGGGCTGGCTCTGCTGTGGAGCGAGCGCTTGGGGTGCATTGGGGTTCTCAAAGCTCAAGTCCTTGAGATATTGGCCGAGGATGCGCATGGAAGGCTGCGCTCCAGGCTGGGGAGCAGGCGCCTGCAGGTTAACGGTAGCAGCCGCCTTGGGTGCTGTAACCTTGGGCTCCTTTGCCGGAGCAGCGGCGGCGGCCTTGCTGCCGCCATTGGTTGCCTTGGCCGCAGGTTTGCGGGGAGCGAGCTTTGCCGGTTTTACCATGTCGAAGTGCCTCTCATGGGTGAAAGAATGTGCCAAATCATGAAATGCAGTGGCTAACATGTTGCCCGCAATGCCGCAAGGCCATGCTGTCAATCTTCAGCAGGGCGTGGTCGTTCGATCTGTTTGATCTCTACCACTTCATAGCTATCGGCTTCTATGACCGGTCCCTGGTGAGGACCCTGGCCCCCAGGTGTTGCCCTCACAATATGTCCCTCAAAGAACCTGGCGAGCCGCTTGTGCAAGAAGGGGAGCAGCAGGACGACTGCCGCGACGTCACTGAAAAGTCCAGGAATAATTAACAATATACCCGCAATGGCCCCCAGCATGCTGCCGGCCGCCCCGCTGGAAACAGCCTTTGCGTCATAGCCACGACCCTGCACCACGGCAAAGATATTGCTTCCGCTGCGCTTGAGAAGTGCGCTTCCTATCATGACATCAAGGATTGTTATTGCAATAACCGGCAAAACCCCGATCAGGCCTCCAAGCCAGATAAGACTTGCAAGCTCCAGGATGAAGATCAAGAGCAGGATGATTGGCAAATGACGCAGCAAACGCAATCCTTTCAAGAATGGAGCTTGGACCTCTGTGAAAGTCTCCTATATAGGGTTGCAGGGACAGAAACTTCAATGTTCAGCTAAAGTGACCGTGCAAGCATCATGAACCAGATATTTGACCCCCTTAACCTCGTTCTGGCAGGCATCGCAATTTTCGTGCTTTGGCGCTTGCGCTCGGTTCTGGGGCAGCGCACGGGACATGAACGTCCACCCTCCGATCTCACCCTAGGACGTGGCGGTCCTGCGACTGAAGTGGCCAATCCCACGGGGCTGGATATTCCCAGGAACCGGCAGGATCAGCCAAAAACCATTGAATTGGAACCTATCCCACCTGTGTGGGAGGGCTATGCGCCAGCCAATAGTGCCATGGCAACCGAACTTGACAAATTGGCACAAGCTGATTCCACCTTTACGCCCAAATCATTTCTGGCAGGAGCAAAAATTGCCTATGAAATGATCATTGAGGCCTTTGCCAAAGGTGACAAACCCGCACTCAGGAATCTTCTTTCCAAAGATGTATTTGATGGTTTTTCCAAAGCCATCGACACCAGGCAAAAGGCAGGCGAAAAGCACGACGTACAGTTTGTAGGTTTTGAAAAAGCTGAATTCGAGAACGTTTCCTTGCAGAACAAGCGTGCCAGCATAACGATCAGGTTTGTGAGCGAGATGATTTCATCCACATATGACAAGGTCGGCACCCTTATTGCCGGCGATTCCAAAGAGATCAACAGCGTGACCGATATCTGGACATTTGAACGCGATGTCACGCAAAAGGATCCGAATTGGCGGATCGTTGCAACGGAAACGCTGAACTGATCAGGCACTTGTGTGCTGTTATATTTTTCGCCATGTCTGTGTCCATGACAGCAAACGCAAACCCGTTTATTCAACCTCTTCCATTTGCCAAGATTCCTGGCTGGGAAACTGATGATCATCAAGCAGCCCTTCGCGCCTTTCAAAGATCCTGCCGCGAAATACTTGATGAAGGACAGGGTTTCAAGCGCGACGTGAAATTTGGCGGCAAGCGCAAGGATTGGCTGGAAGTTTGCCGTGACGCTTTAAAGACCCGTGAAGCAAGGAACTTTTTTGAAACACATTTCACCCCGCTCCGGGTAGCAGATCCCGATAATCCTTCAGGCCTGTTCACCGGTTATTATGAACCCGAGGCATCAGGCAGCCGCACCCGCAAACCCGGCTATGACGTGGCAATTTATGCCAAGCCAAAAGACCTCGTGGGTTTCGATGCGCCGACCGAAAAGCGTTTGGGCCTGAAATATGGACGCATGGTTGCAGGCCATGCCAAAGGCTATTTCACCCGCCGCGAAATTGAAGAAGGTGCGTTGCAAGGCAAAGGCCTGGAACTGGTTTGGCTGAAAAGCTGGGTCGATGCTTTTTTTATCCATGTCCAGGGTTCCGGACGCATCCGCTTTGAAGATGGTAGCACCATGCGCCTGGCTTACGGCGCAAAGACCGGCCAGCCCTATACCGGCATCGGTGGACTTCTGGTTGAACGCGGCATTCTCACCCGCGAAAACATGTCCATGCAGGCCCTGCGGAAGTGGATGGGTGACAATCCCCGCGCCGCTCGCGAACTCATGTGGGAAAATCACTCCTTCATATTTTTTCGCGAAGTAGAGGTGGCCGATCAGGCCTTGGGTGCACCCGGCGCTCAGAAAGTGTCGCTAACACCCCTTCGCAGTCTGGCCGTCGATCGCAGCCTGTGGATGTTTGGAACACCTATCTGGCTGGATGCAGATGTCCCTTCAGGCCCGCAAGGCAACATGCAATCCTTTCGCCATTTGATGGTAGCCCAAGACACTGGGACAGCCATCAAGGGCTATGCCCGGGGTGATGTCTATTGGGGATGGGGCGAAAGCGCCGCGCTAACCGCAGGCCAGATGAAAAGCCCCGGCGTCATGGTGGCACTCTTGCCCAAAGCCTTGGCCACTATTCTTTTGACCGGCCAATGAAAAAGAAGTCGTTCTCGGTACATGATCATGGACTATGGGATGAGGTTGTACGCTCCATCCAACCTTTGGGAAAATCTGCGCTGAAAGCCGGCACCGCCACACCGGGCTTGCCCAAGACTCTGCCTTTGATCAAGACTCTGCTCCTGCCCATTCCAACCAAACCAGCCACAGTCAAGCCATCGTCCAAGCGGTCTCCCCCGCCCATCACCGGCTTTGATCGTCGCACCGAGCAGCGGCTGATGCGTGGCAAGGTCGAAATCGAAAGTAGGCTTGATCTCCACGGCATGAATTTGGCTGACGCGCGCGTGAACCTTCTGAGCTTTGTCACATCACGCCGCTTGCAAGGCTATGGCCTTGTGCTGGTCATCACGGGCAAGGGCGCATCCCCCTTTGCCAGCCATACCCTGCATGGTCGCGACCACTTCTATGCGCCTGAAAGAGAGGGCCGCCTGCGCCGAAGCTTGCCCGACTGGCTGCATGAACATGAATTTCGCGTCCATGTCTCGGGTTTCCAGCCCGCTCACCCCAAGCATGGCGGCGGCGGTGCCTTTTACGTCAAACTCCGCCGCACGAGGGAAAATTGACATGACGCCCTTTGGAGAAAGAATTCGGAAACTTCGTGCCGACCAGGGCATAACCCTCAAGCAGATGTCGCAGGCAATAGGTGTTTCGAGTGCCTATCTCTCGGCCCTCGAGCATGGCAAGCGCGGCCGCCCAGGCTGGCATCTCACGCAGAAGGTTATTGCCTATTTCAACATCATCTGGGATGATGCCGAAGAAATGACGCGCCTTGCCCGCATTTCCCACCCGCGCATTACCATCGATACTTCAGGTCTTGATCCGCTAGCCACCGAACTCGCCAATCGGCTGGCCAATGACATTGGAAAACTGGAACCACACACGCTGGAAGAATTGCTCCACATATTGGCCGCAAAAAAGCGATAGAGCTGCACCCCTGCTAGAATTGGGTGGTGAGTGTGGTGAGCCATGCGGGCGAAAGCTCCACCAACGCTGCCTCCAGCTTTTTATCAATACCAGTTATAATGATAAGTCCGCTTAGCGTCAGTACAGAACCAAATATCATTTTGAGCATTTTGCCCGCCGATAGGACATGACTTCTCCAGCGCGCCAGAATCTCGCGCGAAAGCAGGCCAATGAGCAGAAGCGGAATGGCTGCCCCCATGCCGAAAACAAGCATGGTCACACTGACCTGCACGAGGTTCTTGCCTTGCGCAGCAAGGAGGGAAACAGCTCCCAGTGTCGGACCAACACAGGGGCTCCATGCCATGCCCAGCAAAACCCCGATGCTGAACTGGCTGGCAGAGCTTTCACCTATAGCGCCGAGCTGGTGATGCGCCCAACCGCTCACCGGTCCCGCGGCGAGAACGAACTGCTCTTGTAGATAAGGCATGAGAAGGAACGCTCCCACCGCGAGGAGCATTACGGCTGAAAATTTTCTAAAAACGCCACCATCCAGGCCCATGGAAAAACCAGCCAGCGCCACGAACAAACCCACCACAACAAAAGTCAGAACCAGGCCTGCGGTAAGTGCCAATGGCCCGTAGCGTGATTGACTTGCGGCCGTGCTCAACACCACAGGCAGGAGCGGAAGAACACACGGAGACACAATGGTAAGAAGCCCTGCCAGAAATGCCAGTGCTAAACTGCCCGCCATGGAACCGGCCTATATGGCTTGCGTCAGCAGGTCTGCAATGGAAGCGGGGTCGGTATCTCCAACCGATCGTCCTGTCTCTTTTCCGCCCTTGAAAACAATGAGCGTACTCTGCTGTTGTGCGCCGAAACTGCGGACCACGTCCTGCTGGCTATCGAAATCAACATGAAAAATGATGAGATCCTTGAAGGTTGTTTGTGCTGACAGCTTCTTAATGATGGGAGCCTGCGCCCTGCAGGTGGGGCACCAGGGAGCGGAGATATCAACCAGAATGGGTTTTCCCTGGCTCAGCGCACTTTCAAAGCCAGCTCTGGTGAAAGCCACGTCTTTTCCTGCATGCGCTGTCGAGCCAAAGAAGAATGGTGACAGCGCAACAGCGCCTGTAAATCTGCGACGTGTGATCATTGTGAGACCTCCCTGAAAAATATCTCTCCTAGTCCACGGAACTATGAAAGTAGATACACAATTCTTCGCGCAACATCACAAATGCGTTTGAGAAACTATTTCTGCATCCCGTCCAGAAACAAATCAATGGCACTATCGACGACATGTTCCTGGCCCAACCTTTCAGTCACGCTTCCAATTCCAAACAAGCACTGCTTGGTAATGCCGGACTGCGCGAGGTCAATGAATTGCATGGCGGCAAGCTGAGAGTCCCGACGCTTCAGGCTGCCATCATCCATCTTAATCTGCAGATAGCCAGCGAGGCGTTCAATGGCAAAGGCCGGGCCTCCTTCATAAAAGCTGCGTCCAATTTCCGGAAATCTTCCTGCCGCCGCAATCACCATGCGCAGATAGGCAAGCGATTCTGCTGTCTGAAACTGCGTCACCAGTCGCAATGCAACGTCCCGCAACACGTCCTTTACGGGTCGGGTTTCGTCTCCCAGCACCATTGTGCGCTCGGCATGGCGGCGCTTGTCCTCAAAAACCATGGCACCAAACAGCTTTTCCTTTGAGGGAAAGTAGGCATAAACGGTTCCTTTGGAAACGCCTGCAGCGGCCACAATGTCATTCATGCTGGCACCATCAAAGCCCTGCGCCAGAAAACAGCGCCGCGCCCCATCCAAAATCTGCTGGCGCTTGGCAGATTCGGTTTCCGAGTCCTTGGCGAGAATCTCTGAATTACTCATTTTTAACTCCATGTTGCAGTGTCACGGAACCTTTGTCGCACCGAACGGTATGGTCTTGTAATAGTGGATATTCATGCTAAATACAAGTGAGAACGAACCGTTCAGTATTATTTCGAGCCAAAAATGCCTGACACCGCACAACCATTCCCAGATAATGCAAAGCCCTCTCTAGGCCCAAAGGCAAAACTCGCTGTGGCTCCAAGTCCACAGCAACCTCCGGCATTCGAAGCTTTCAACTCTGCGGACAGAATACCGGCAGCAGACGTCAAAAAGCATCCAACCCTGGTCCGGCGTGTCATATTGGGAGTGGCAGGTCTGGCTGTTCTCACGACAGCGGGATACTATGGTCATGACTGGTGGACTATTGGCCGTTTCAACGTCACGACGAACGACGCCTATGTGCAAACCGATATGTCCCAGCTTGGGGCAAAAGTTCCGGGCTATGTCGCGGAAATTCCAGTTGCGGAAAATTCGTTGGTCAAGACAGGAGACGTGGTTCTCAGGCTGGACAACGGCGATTACCGCTTGGCTGTGGATGCTGCAAAAGCCAAGATCGCAACCCAGAAAGCCGTTATAGCGAGTTTTACCAGTCAGGCCGCAGCACAACAGGCGCAGATTTCTGCAGCAGAAGCGAAACATGAAAGCGCACAAGCAGCACTTGCCAATGCAGCAATCACACAAAAACGCGCCTCCGATCTTGCCGCCCGCAAGATTGCGAGCCAGCAGACCTTGGACACTGCAAACACCACTTTGCAAACCGCCACCGCATCCGTCACCGAATCGAAAGCGGGCATCACGGCGGCTAAGGCACAGATTGATGTCCTTGATGCTAACCGCGTCCAGGCCGAGCGGGTCCTGTCCGAGTTGAATACGGCCCTTGCAAAAGCGGAACGCGATATGTCCTTCACCGAAATCCGTGCGCCATTGAGTGGCATTGTGGCCAATCGCGCCGTGGAGCCTGGCCAGTATGTGCAGGCAGGCACCAGGCTGATGGCCCTGATCCCGGCCAACGCTTCCTATATTGAAGCCAACTTCAAGGAAACCCAATTGGCAGAACTTCATCCCGGACAAAAAGCCTCCATTACGGTGGATGCCTTGGGCAGTAAGAAATATATCGGTCAGGTCGTAAGCCTTTCACCTGCTTCGGGTTCGGAATTCTCCCTGTTGCCTCCTGAAAATGCTACCGGCAACTTTACCAAGATCACCCAGCGGGTTCCGGTGCGTGTCTCGGTCCCTGCAGAACTGGCAGCCAGCCTGAGGCCCGGACTTTCGGTCACAGTCACAGTTGACAGCCGCGACAGCGGCCAGCCGTGATTTCATGGCAGCCTCTGCCAACCTGTCAGCTACTGCGGCTGCTCCTGTAGCTGCACCCTTCAACAGGCGGCATCTTGCTGCGTTCCTGTTCATGGTCTTTGGCATGTTCATGGCAATCCTGGACATTCAGATTGTTTCATCGTCACTTGCAGAGATCCAGGCCGGCATATCCGCAAGTGCCGATGAAATTTCCTGGGTGCAGACCAGCTATCTCATTGCAGAAGTCGTTATGATTCCGCTCTCGGGAACGCTCACGCGCATATTTTCCACCCGGTATCTCTTCACCATTTCCGCCATCGGCTTCACGCTGATGAGTTTCATGTGCGCGATGTCAGGCTCCATTGGCGAAATGATGGTGTGGCGCGCCCTGCAAGGATTTTTGGGTGGTGCCATGATCCCCACTGTATTTGCAACCTCCTTCACCATTTTTCCTCCTGACAAGCGGGCCGTGATTTCACCACTCATTGGCCTGATAGCCACGCTGGCGCCCACGATCGGTCCCACGGTGGGCGGCTATCTCACGGACCTGTTTTCATGGGAATGGCTTTTTCTCGTGAACATCATTCCAGGTATCATCGTAGCATTAGGTGCGTGGTTACTCATTGATTTCGACAAGCCCGATCTCAAGGCAGGGCGCAATTTCGACTGGGCCGGACTTTTTCTCCTCGCCATGTTTCTTGGCACATTACAATATGTTCTTGAAGAAGGTGCGGGCGATGACTGGTTTGACAGCAATCTCATCAGCATGTTGACTGCCATATGTATCATTTCCGGCGCGGCCTTCTTCTGGCGCATGGCCACGACCAAGGTTCCGCTGGTTGATTTCAGCGGATTCCGCAACCGTAACTTCGCGTCCGGCTCTCTTTTTTCTTTCACCATGGGCATAGGCCTCTACGGTCTCACCTATCTCTATCCCGTGTATCTGGCGCGCGTGCATCACTATTCCGCGCTGATGATTGGCGAGACCTTGTTTGTGACAGGCATTGCCATGTTCACGATGGCGCCTATTGCAGGGAGGCTTTCCGCCAAACTCGATCCCCGTTTTATGGTGGGTGCAGGATTCTTGGGTTTTGCATTGGGAACCTGGCAAGCATCCGCCATAACCGTTGACTGGAGCTTTTACGAACTTCTTGTTCCGCAAATCCTGCGGGGCGTTTCACTGATGCTATGCATGGTGACCATCACCAATGTGTCACTCGGCACTTTGTCACCGCAACAGCTCCGCGGCGCTTCCGGCCTTTTCAACTTGACGCGAAACCTCGGTGGCGCCGTGGGCCTTGCGCTTATCAACACCATTATGAACGACCGCATGAGCTTGCATCTTGCAAGGCTTCATGAATCCGTCTCATGGGGAAGGGTGCCAGCTGATGAAACACTGGCAAAAATGACTGCATCCCTATCTCACCTTGGCAGTGAGGCAGGTACAGCGGCACTGGCACGTTTGGCGGGTCTGGTCCGCACCCAGGCTCTCGCCATGGCTATTGCCGATGTATTCTATCTTCTGACATTCCTGTTCGTAGGGATCCTCTTCATGCTGCCGCTCATGAAGAAGCCGGCACCTGCAAGTAGCAGTGCAAGCCACTGATATTCACGACCTGTAGAATTTGGAAAGCCCGTGCTCGGTCTTGTTCCATGCAAAGGGGCAGACAATGAACTGGTAGAGCGCAAGCCATGCTGCAGCGCACATCAGGATCCAGTAGAATGGCATGCTGGCAAGCGTACCCCACCACCTGGATATGCCAAGCTGGCCAAGCGCCTTGTTGGCCGCATAGATTGAGACCCCATAGCCCAGCACAAAGGTCAGCAGGTTCATGCTGCCGAACACCACAAGCCACAGCGGTGTATCCGCATAGACCATGGGCTGGGTGAAAAGCATAACGAATGTTGCGACCAGCAGAATGGGATGCAGCAACGCTGATATAAACACCCCAATGGTCGTAGCTTGTAAAACCCAGAAACCGCCAAAGCCTATCTCACGGAGCACACCCACGGGATCGCGCATATGCACCAGCCAGGTTTGGAGAAATCCCTTGAGCCACCGAGCTCTTTGCTTCAGCCAGTTTGAAAATTGCGTATTGGCCTCTTCATAGGTGACACTGTCGACGACTTCTGTGGCATATCCCAAACGTGCCAGCCGGAACCCAAGGTCAGCATCCTCAGTGACGTTGAAAGGATCCCACCCGCCGATGCTGCGCAGGATGTCAGTGCGGAAATGATTGGACGTGCCTCCCAAGGGAAGTGGCAGGCCCTCGGCCGCAAGTCCCGGCAGGATGAGGCCGAACAACGTAGCATATTCAGCTGCAAACTGGCGGGTCAACGGTATTAGGGCGCAAATGCCACAAGGATTTTTGCGAATCACTTGTTGAAATAGGTAAGTTATTGAAATACATCAACTTTATTTGATTCGCTCGGGGTTTTGGCCTATTTCATACCCTGTAAACCAGTACCCACCTTCAGGCGAACTGCTTATATAAGACTTATACCTGTGGAGAAGTGAACCAAGATAGCCAGTCTTACTACTGCCTGGAACCACGTACCCTTTCACTTCAATTGCCTCTACAATTTGGCGTCTTGACATCGGCGAACCGTGTTCTTTTAGAATGGTCCCTACGAGTTCCTTCAAAAGAACAGGGGACGTTTTCTTGATCGCCCTGCGCCTATGCGCCACAGCCGTCAATTCGCCCGTTTTTTCCAGTGTTTCCGCATATTTGGCTGGTTGGTTAGGACCGTAGTTGTTTGACTCAAACTGCTGATATAGCGACAGAAAGTCCTCTATTTTTTGCAGTTCTATTTTGAGTTCTTCGCGCTTAGTAACGGCGTTTTCATAAGCAGATTTTGACATGGTCTGTACCCTCTTGACAAAGGTTTTGTATCATGAACCGAACAGGAATGGAACAAATTGTATGAGTTAATAGACTATTAACATTTATACCCCGTTCAGACGTTTGATTTTTGTGACGGGATAGTGTAGGCCTGTGCTCAAGCCGTCCTATAACATATTCGGCCCGGTCAATGAGGTCTGAACACCTCAATGCCGGGCCGTTATAGGAACCTGTCAGGTGCTTTGGTCACCTAACTGGCGGGTTGGAAGCGAAGCGCGGTGCCTCGGGTTCTCCATGGCTATATACCGCGTTTCGTTCATCGGTTCAATAGGGTGTTGCACAAAGATAGGAGATGCCAATGCGCGTCTACTTTCCAGTGCGGTCATATACGCGAGTTCGCTTCGGCAAACTTGAGTATGTGTGCTCGCACACCCGCTCCCGGAGCTAGTCTGCGGTAGTTGAATACCCCGCCTTGGCTCTGCGTTACGCGGTCAAGGCGGGTTTTTTTGTGACGATAGGGCCGCTGATGCCATTGTCTTGAAACGATATTCCAGCGCCTTCCAGCGCCGCCCTTATCGCAGCGACATTGTTTGCAATTGTGGTGCGCTTACCGCTTTCAGCGTCCTTTATCGTACTCAATCCAACCTGGGCATGGCGTGCCAATTCGTGCTGTGTCCAGCCAAGCCAGTTCCGGGCAGCTCTCAGTTGTTCTGGTGACATCTCGCCAAAATAGCATATTTTCGGCTTACGTCAACTTTTTTAGTTGACTACAACCATATCAGCTTATATAGATTAGGTCATCTAATTTGGATGACCGAAAATGGCTCAACACTTCTTGCTCTCAAAGTCCGCAAAGACATTCAGCCTCGCAACTGTCTTTCGCATGACCGACCGTGAGGCCGAAACCACGTTCCGGAACATCCGCTGGGCGGATACGGCGGGGGCGTCCGTATGCCCTCATTGTGGCGGGCTTGACGCCTATGAGACGCGCCGCCCGATTGGCACCCTGCGCTTCCGCTGCAAGGCGTGTGTGAAGGATTTTACCCTGACCTCCGGCACCATGTTTGCCAGCCATAAGTTGCCGCTCCAAACCTACTTGGCTGCTATCGCCATCTTCGTGAACGAGGTCAAAGGCAAATCGGCGCTGGCCTTGTCGCGTGACCTCTCGATCTCCTACAAGGCGTCTTTCGTTTTGGCGCACAAACTTCGTGAGTCGATGGCAGAAGAATTGAAGGGACGCGTCGTAGGCGGCGAAGGCAAAGAGGTTGAAATCGACGGCGGTTATTTTGGCGGACACAATCGCCCTGCCAACATGCGCCAAGACCGGGTTGACCGCCGCCGTTTTGAAAATCAAACCGGAAAGCGCAAGTGCGTTGTCATCATGCGCGAACGTGATGGCCGTTCGCTGCCAGCCGTGTTTGCATCCGAAGGCGAGGCCGTTTCCTTCATCAAATCGCGCGTTGCCAAGGGCACCACGGTTCACGCCGATGAGTCGAACGCATGGAATGACCTTCACGCCCGCTATGAAATGAAGCGGGTCAATCACGAAGAAGGCTACAGTATCGACGGCGCTTGCACGAACATGGCCGAAGGCTTCTTTAGCCGGATGCGCCGCGCCGAAATCGGTCACCACCACCACATCGCCGGAACCTATCTCATCCGCTACGCACAAGAGGCGTCATGGCGTGAAGATCATCGCCGCACATCAAACGGCGAACAGGTAGACCGCGTTGCCAGCCTTGCGTTGAATGCCAAGCCGTCTATCGACTTCGCTGGATACTGGCAACGGCACCGCTCTTAACTCATTTTTTATTTTCAATGGATTTTCCGACTGCGATGCCTGAAACGATTAAAAAGGCGCTGCCCATTATCTTGCCTATTTCCAAGACAATAGAATTGCTTGCGGTCAAAGCGCCTACAATCACGCAAAAAATCAAACCGATGAACAAAAGAACAGACAAAACTAGTGCCGCCGCGTGCCCCTTGTCGTCTGTTCCATAACTCAATCCACCTTTTTGAAAGTGAAATACCTGTCCGTCTCCCTTGGTGAAGGGAGCTTTTTTTGTTTCCTTATCAGGCAGTGCCGATTGAGGCGGCGGTGCCGGAATATCAACCGGCAACTCAACTGGCGGCAAGATATCAACCGGCAACTTTAGGGAGCTTTGCTTTAAAAACTTCAAGTATCAACTCATTTGGGATACGTGGCTTGTCGTCCAGGCTCTCATATTGCTCTTTTACAATCGTCCAAGGCTCACCCGGACCATGCGTAGCATTTGATAACTGTATTCCGGTGAGCGGCTTATGGGATTTCCACACAGACGCCAAAAAGTCACGAACAGCCTTTGAGGGTTTTTCAGGCTCTCTAACCTTAAAGGCTCCAGATTCGCCTGTTTTCACTAACTCCATCGCTCGCTCGGTCGTAATTGGTGACTTTCCGCAAGACTTGAATTCTCCATAAACATTGCGGACTACAGGTCCCCATGGCCACGCCTCAATATCGTCATCGAACAGCGGTTCATTCTTGATAGCAAGCCACCAAGCGTGGGCATAATAGACCAATTTTTGAATTTTCATCTGATCTATCGGGGGAAAATTGGATGTATCGGCGGCCTGCAAATCAAGAAACTCGTTTGCGACCGCGACTGCACTAGTTTCTGCCATCGAACTCTCCTATCCATACATGCCCAACCCCCATATGGATTTCTCACCATACACGTATTAGCTGGCCCTGTGAATCTCCTATTTCAATAGATATAATCCCGAAAATCAGAGGTTAACCATGACGGAGGCTTAATCTGGCAACAGCGCCCATTTGGCGGTATCGCGCCAGCCCGTCTTGATGAGTTTTCCGCGCCGCGCCATGTAACTCAAGTTGATGCCAACGGATTTGGCAACCGTGCGCTTGCCCGCAATACTATCAGTCTTGGAGTCCGCAATCACGGCATCTGAAATCTCTTTGCGTGACAGCGGACGGCCGTCCGCCCGGCGAAGGGCGTCAATCGTTAGGCGGCCCAGTTCCCCCAATTTGAATATCTTTGCCCGGTTACGGGGGTTGATCGGCTTGATCGAACCGACTTTGTAATCAGGATCAAAGATTGCAATCGTGGCGTCTATCGAAATGAGGGACTTGCGATGGCGCTCAATTTGCCGCCGCATGGCGATGATTTCGCCAGCGATCTTGGCGCGCTTGTCTTTCAGGGCAGGCAGGGCATAAGTGTTCATGCGCCTTGTGTAAAAGATTGAAGCTCAGGTTCAAGAAAATCCTTGTGGCATTTGCGCCATAATACCGCGGGTCAACCAATTTTCATTGGCATTAAAAAACACCAGCTTTGCCTGTACGCATGCCAGATTTTCATTGGAGCTTTGATAGAAACGCTGAACCGCCCGGAGCAGTTGGCGGGCGTCAGGAACATCTTCGGCGTCATAAATTGTTAGCAGTTCTCCACGTGCAAACTGCAAGGCATAATTCAGCGCGCGTGGCTTGGTCTGTGGTTTCCCACGCGGCACCACAACAATCTCGAACTGCTCCGGCAGCATGTAGTTTTCAAGTTCACGCCGTAACGTTGTATCCAGTTCTTCCACGATGATTTTAATATCAAGTTTTTCTACCGGATAGGAAAGGCTGCCCAACGCATCAAGCAATTGCCGCAGTACTGCGATTTCCCGGAAGACGGGAACAAGCACGGAGTAGACTGGAAGGTCATTCGTTCTGAACCTAATCACTGGCCCAGGCCTTGCGGACCGTCTTGGCAAAACACAGAACAGCCGCAGCGCAACAAGTGAAAAGAAAAAAATTCCACTGAAGACACTGAGCGCGCTCCAGACCAGCGCAAAATGCTGATTGAACACGGCACTTGCCAACACGACCAAAATGCCCGCAATGGCAAGCGCCTGGGGCGTGGAAAATCTTGCACTTGCCGAGAATTCATTTCGGCACCGCTGCAGATGAGAAGTGGCATATGCAAGGAGCCGTCTGCCCCAAACCTGTCGTATTGCAGTTTGGAAATCGGCAGCCTCTACTTCGGCCACGACACGTAACTTTTGAGACTTCGCATAACGGCTGCCAATTGACCCGCAAACCCCATACAACACAGTACCCGGCATAGTGAGGACTGGAATAACGCGATGCCGTAGTGTGGCAGCAATGGTGCGTTGGGGCGTTTGTTCCAATGCCTCACATAGCAATTGACCTTTCAGAGGTGCTAGCGTCTCGGGAATTTGTGAGGCTAATGTTGATGTCTGGGGAGTCGTGCTCATTTTCGGCGCACAACGTGAATATCTTCCGCTATGTTACTCAAACCCACGTGCCCCCCAATGGACATGCCAATTGCGATGAATTTATTAAATCCCGCCGTTTTATTTTCTACAACGTTGCGTTACGTGCATTTCGTCATTTTGGTTCTATTTACGATTGTAACTGCTGATATGGTTAATGCGGCCGTTGCTGTGCCCGGCAATATCCCGCTCTTTCGTCATCTTGATCCTGCCGCAAAACTCCCCGCCGCTTTGCCCGCAGGCAAGATAAGGCTTCTCACTGAAAATAATTTCCCGCCTTTCAGTTTTTCCTTGCCCGATGGCGGAACGGCAGGTCTCTCTATGGATCTCGCGAAATCTGCTTGTGCGGAATTAAAACTCGACTGTGAAATTATCGTAAAACCCTTTGATCAGCTCCTGCCAGCGCTCCTCAACAAGGAAGGTGATGTCATTGTTTCAGGTTTGAAACTCAATGAAGCCATCCTGAAGAATGCGGTGATGACGCGCCCCTATTTCTGGTCGCTTGGCCGCTTTGCTGTTCCAACAGGAAGCCAGTTGCGCAAGACAGACATTCGCAACCTGGCGGGAAAGCGCTTGGGATTTGTGGAAAATTCTGCCCACGGCGCGTGGTTGAAAAAATACTACTCGCGTTCAACCCTTACGGCTTTTGCCAACGAAAATGAAATGTATGAGGCACTACGCAAGAATTCGGTCGATGCGATTTTTGGCGACAACCTCCACATTCTCTACTGGTTAGCTGGTAGTACGTCGCACGGCTGCTGCAAGACACTTGATGGTGCCTATGTCGACCACAATTATTTCAGTGCCAATCTGTCATTCCTGACCCGCAGCGACAGCCAGGACCTCGCGCGGGCCATGGATTATGCCTTGGACAGGTTACAGGAGAAAGGCATCTCCTCGCAGGTCTTCGCCCGCTATCTGCCCGATCAACTCTGGTAGGCAATCATCTCTGCACGGCTGCCCACAAAATCATCCAGCTTGGTAAAATGTTTGGCAGCCAAACCTCGCAGGATATCATTCACAAGCGCAGGACCCTGAAAAACCAGGGCTGTATAAACCTGCAACAGCGAAGCGCCGGCACATATCTTTGTCCAGGCCTGCTCGGCGTTGGAGACGCCGCCTACACCCACCAGCGGAATTGTTCCGTCCGTATACAGATAAAATCGCGCAAGGCAGCGGGTTGAAAGGTCAAACAGCGGCGCACCCGATAGTCCCCCCGTTTCGCCCCCGTGTCTTGAACGCAACGCAGGCCGCGAAGTTGTGGTATTGGAAATGATGACGCCATCAACCGCACCATTTCCGCAACACTCTGCGATGGATTTAAGCGCATCGGAAGTAAGGTCTGGAGCAATTTTTAAAAGAATGGGAATACGCCGTTCAAGCCCGAAGCGCATTTCATTGAGGCGCTGCAGCAACTGCCGCAATTCTGCAGCCTCCTGAAGATCACGCAAGCCCGGTGTATTGGGAGAGGATATGTTCACTGTAAAATAACTGGCAACACCGGCAAAGGCCTTTATGCCTTCAACATAATCTGTGATGCGGTTTTGAGAATCCTTGTTGGCCCCAAGGTTCACCCCCACAATTCCAGGCTTTCCCCGGCGCGCCTGCAGTCTTTGCAACACGGCGGCATGGCCGTCATTGTTGAACCCCATGCGGTTGATTACCGCTTCGTCTTCCTTGAAACGAAACAAGCGCGGCTTGACATTGCCGACTTGAGCCCGAGGTGTAACCGTTCCCACTTCGACAAAACCAAAGCCTTGGGCCAGCATGGCATCCGGCACTTCGGCATTTTTATCAAAGCCGGCAGCCAGCCCTAGTGGATTGCCAAACGTCAACCCAAAGCGGGTAACAGAAAGTTTGGGAGACGGTGATGTTGTTATCCGGCCCGCCACGCCAGTCTTGAGTGCGGCAAGGGTCATGGCATGGGCTGTTTCTGCGTCCAATGAATGCAACAGGGGCCGCGTGAGCATGAAACCAAGAGATGCAAGACTCACGTGAGAATGCCAGAAGGAAATTGGTGGGCGCCACCGCTCAGGGGAAGGGCTGTAACATGATCCACGGCAGAGAGCGAAAGAGCGCAATAGACATGGGGAAATAGAGCGCCACCCCTGGACGCCTCCCATTTAAGGCTCGCATCCAATTCACCTTCTCTCACGGCCACCAGCACCAGATCGCCTTGCCCGACAAAATGCTTTTCTGCTGTTTCCCGGACCTGCCGGGCAGTGGAGAGATGGATGAAACCATCCCTGCGGTCGACTGCCGATCCAAGGAAAATACCCGTGGCCTCCGCTTCCTCCCATTCCTGCCGTGTCATGATCTTGTAAAGGAGAGACATCAGAAACCTTGTTGCTTTTGTCGCACCATAGCCAGCGCAGCTTCACTGGACAACCCACTTGCATTGAGGCATTACTTCCTATAAAGGATTAATGTCATCAGAAGGTGAGGGTAAAATCATGTTCACCCATAAGCAGGTTTGGGCCGCAATCGACACCATTGCGGAGCGCTATGGATTTTCAGCATCGGGCTTGGCCAAGAAATCGGGCCTTGATCCAACGTCATTCAACCCGTCCAAGCGCAATGGACCTGATGGCAGGCCGCGGTGGCCCACAACGGAAAGCGTAGCGAATTTGCTGCAGGCTTCCGGCGCATCAGTTGAAGAATTCACTGATCTCCTCACAGGCCGCAGGGGCCAGCCGCCCAAGCGCAAGCAAATTCCATTGTTGGGATTTGCGCGTGCCGGCAAGGGCGGTTATTTTGATGATTCAGGTTTCCCCGCAGGCAATGGCTGGGAAGAAGTCGATGTGCCGGGCGTGACCGACAATGCCGCCTATGCCTTGGAAATCACTGGCGATTCGATGCTGCCTGTCTATCGCGAGGGTGATACCATTGTCGTTTCACCCAGCGCGACCGTGCGCAAGGGCGACCGCGTCGTGGTCAAAACCACAGATGGCCAGGTGATGGCCAAGATCATGCTGCGCCAAACCGCCAAGACGCTGGAACTTGCCTCCTTTAACAAGGAGCACGACACTAAGACGCTTGATATGAAGGACGTGGACTGGATGGCCCGCATCATCTGGGCAAGCCAGTAAGAACTTTCCAGACTCCCCACAGCAGCTGTCCAGGATGTGCAAGGACTGTCCGTTGCCATGCTCCAGGACTAGCTCTTTACCAGTTCTCCCTTGAATGCCTTGGCAATCAAGGCACGGGTATTGGCCAAGCCAAACAATGCTGCGAAGGAGCCAAATCTGGGTCCGCGCTCCTCTCCCAGCAACACCTGATACAACATGTTGAACCATGTCTGCGCCACCCCAACGGAACCATCCTTCTGCGTCGTGGTGTAGGGTTCGCGCCTGCCGATGTCATAGACCTTCTGCTGGATGGTTTCCGGCGTTGACCCTTCCGGCAACTCGCCAAGTGCAGCCGACAAATCCTCCAGCGCCCGCCTTTCATCGTCCGTAGGCAGACGATATCTCTTGTTGGGCTTCACGAAATCCGTGAAGTAGCGGATGGCAAAGCCTACCAGCGCATCAAGCCTGGGGTGGGTTTCAGGCGACACATTGGATTCATAGCGATTGATGAAAGCCCATAATACCTTTGTATCTTCTGTATTGGCCACCGCAACCAGATTAAGCAGCAACGAGAATGACAGCCCGCCAGTTTCCAGCGGCGGCGGATGACCTTCATGAATATGCCAGAGGGGATTCATCAGCCGGTCTTTTAATTCCTGCTTGCCAAAGGCATTCTGGAATTGAGCATATTCATCCACGGCGCGGGGTATCACATCAAAGTACAGCTTTTTGGCCTCGCGCGGCCGGTTATACATATAGAGCGAGAGTGACTCGGTGTCGGCATAAGTGAGCCACTCATCAATGGTAAGCCCGTTACCCCTCGACTTGGAGATCTTCTGCCCCTTGTCATCCAAAAACAGCTCATAGACATAATGTTCAGGTGGCAGACCACCCAGGATTTCACATATCTTGTCATAGATCACGGCATTCGTCTGGTGATCCTTGCCAAACATTTCGAAATCCACGCCCAGCGCTGCCCAACGCATACCGAAATCCGGCTTCCACTGCAGTTTCACTTTTCCACCTGTGACAGGAAGGGTCGTATCCTGCCCGTCTTCATCGGCAAAGGTGATCGTGCCGTTCTTTGCATCCACATGCTTCATGGGAACATAGAGCACGCGGCCTGTAGTGGGTGAGATAGGAAGAAATGGGCTATAGGTTGCCTGGCGTTCTTCACCCAAGCTCGGCAGCATCACTTTCATGATGGCGTCATAGCGTTCTGCCGCACGCAGCAGCATGGCGTCGAATTTGCCTGCCTTGTAATATTCCGTGGCGCTGGCAAATTCATAGTCAAAGCCAAAGGTATCTAGAAACCGCCGCAGCATCGCGTTGTTGTGATGGCCGAAACTTTCGTAATCGCCATCAAAGGGATTGGGCACCGAGGTGAGCGGCTTGTGAAGATGCGGCTCAAGGAAACCGCGGTCCGGCACATTGTCGGGAATTTTTCGCATGCCGTCCATATCATCTGAAAAACACAGGAGCCGCGTGGGAATATCCGACATGGTTTCAAAGGCGCGGCGTACCATGGTGGTGCGTGCCACTTCTCCGAATGTTCCGATATGCGGAAGGCCCGAAGGACCATAACCCGTCTCGAACAGGATTTCCGTCTTGGGAACCTTGCTTCGCTTGATACGCGCTAAAAGTTTGCGGGCCTCCTCAAATGGCCAGGCCCGGCTCTCCAGGGCAGCAGCGGCAAGAACGGCATCAGTCATGATTTACCCAGGTTGAAGCAACAAGTGTGATGAAAGACAATAAGCCGCGTTGTTACGCAGGTCTTGGCCCCCGCGTCAATCTCTGCAGGGGTTAGACCATGGTTTGTCCTGCGGTAAGTCGCAGCATCACGACACATGTTTCTCCAGGAAATCAATGGTGCGTTTCCAGGCGAGGTTGGCAGCTTCCTTGTTATAACGTGCGGCATTGGTGTCATTGTTGAAGGCATGGTTTACGCCCTCATACATGAATGATTCATAGAGCTTGCCCGCAGCCTTAAGGGCTGCCTCAAACGCCGGAATGCCCGCATCAATGCGTTCATCAAGGCCCGCATAATGTAGAAGCAAGGGGGCCGCGATCTTTGGTACATCGGAAGCAGGCGGCTGCATGCCATAATAGGCAATACCGGCGCTCAAGCCCGGATCAGCAACCGCCAGCGCGTTGACAGCACCTCCACCCCAGCAGAAACCGGTTGCACCTGCTTTGCCTGTACAAGCAGGATTGGACTTGAGTGCCAAAAGGGCTTCCTTTGACGTGGCAAGGATTTCGTCGGGTTTCAGTTTCCCGATCATGTCGCGCGCCGCGTCTTCGTCAGCAGGCGTACCGCCACGAGCGAAGAGGTAGTCGGGGGCAAGGGCGGCAAAGCCTTCCAGCGCCACCCGCCGGGTTACATCCCTGATATGAGGATTGAGCCCGCGGTTTTCATGGAGGACGACAACACCGGGAAATTTCCCCTCAGCTACGGGCCTCACAAAATATCCGCTGCCTCCTGAAAATGCCAAGGTTTCACTTTTAAGACGGGAATCACTCTCGGGCACCACCTCAGCCATCGCATAATTATTTTCCAGGACGGGAAGAATCGCAGTCGCCGCTGCAGCGCTCCCCGCCAGCACCTTCAGCCTGTCCATGAATTCCCGACGGTTCATGCCGCCATGGGTAAAATGATCAAACAAGGTGATGATTTTCTGGTCCATGACGTAGCTCCCGAACTTTGCTTAAAGGGGCAATGACTTCTGATTCCAATCTCGGCATGCATGGTGTCACGAATGTGGCAATTCTTCAGGGTGTCATGCTTGTGACCCCGACGCGAAACTTTAATGCGGGTGAAGGCTTGGAGGCTTTGGCAAAGGCACCGCATCTCTTGTGCCATGCCGCGTTCGTGACCGAACGTTTGGGCCTTGCAGCGGCTGCGTCAAAAGCCGCAATCAGGCGGGCCCGTGAGCAGAAGCATCTGGATGTAGCTGAGCTTTTTGCCTTTGTGTGTCCGGCCCGCATGGCAACCCCCACGCCACTGGGCCTGGCCCGCTCACTGGCACTGGAACCTGCGGCTACAGAACTTGCCACGCTTCAACTGGTGGCGGATGAATTGCTGGCGCGCCTGGCCAATCGCCATTATCCGGGTTCTCGCGAAACCGCGGAAGTGGCAAATTTTTTGGCGCGCGCCAACTGGCCCTGGGCCCGGCCAGTTCTTGCGGCCCTACTCAAGTCCAATCCCAAACTGGATGTGGGAACATTTGCCAATGGCCTGAATGTCTGGGATCGCATTGACGACTGGGAAGATGACGCGCCGCGCCCGCCTGGACGGCAGGATGCCATCACGCCCGAAGAAACCGTCCATTTCCTGCATGACATTCTCGGCACTTTCTCCGCCCACCGCCCCCAGCAAAGGGACTACGCCGCAACGGCTACCTATGCCTTTGAGCCCCGCCAAAGACGCGGCGAAAACAATATCCTTCTTGCCGAGGCTGGAACAGGTCTGGGAAAAACCCTGGGCTATCTTGCCCCCTCCTGGCTATGGGCGCGCAAGAACAATGCGCCGGTGTGGATTTCAACCTACACCAAGAACCTTCAGCGCCAGCTCGATCAGGAAAGCGCTCGGCTGGTAGGAGATCCTGAAGAACGCCGCACGCGCATCGTCATTCGCAAGGGCCGCGAAAACTACGTCTGCCTCCTTAACATGCAGGAGGTGTTCGGCCGCCTCACCTCCGCCAATCCGCGTACCGCACTGCTCGCGGCACTGATCTCGCGCTGGGTGCGCTTCACCCGCGATGGCGACATGGTGGGCGGCGATTTCCCATCCTGGATCCTGTCGCTCTTCAACGATCTCTCGATTGACGGCGAGGGCCGTGGCGTGACGGCGGGTTCCCTCGGCCTCACCGACCGGCGCGGCGAGTGCATCTATTCCGCCTGCCCCCACTACAAGCGCTGCTTCATCGAGCGTTCGGTGCGCGCCGGGCGCAATGCCTCTATCGTCATCGCCAACCACGCGCTGGTGCTGCACCAGGCGGCAATCGACCATGCGTTGGGGGTCGCGACGACCGCCGAAGAGGAAGCAGCACCCGGCGGCATCCGCCGCATCGTCTTCGATGAAGGTCATCACCTGTTTGATGCCGCAGACTCGGCTTTCTCCGGCCACCTGACCGCCATGGAAACCTCCGAACTCCGCCGCTGGCTGAGGGGCCCCGAAACCGAGCGCCGCCGTGGCCGTGGCCTGGCGGACCGGATTGGCGATCTCGTGGGGGACGACGAGAATGGCGAGAAGCTGATGCAGCAGGTGCTGCGTGCCTCATTGTCGCTTCCCGGCCCCGGCTGGACAAGGCGCGTGCAGGCGGGCCAGCCCGATGGCCCCGCCGAAACATTCCTCAGCATCGTGCGCCAGCAGGTGCTCGCCCGCACCGAGGACAATGGCGGCGTCAACACCATCGAGACCGATTGCCTGCCGCTCGTTGAAGGATTGGCCGAAGCCGCAGGCGATCTCGCCGCCGCTCTGATCGACTTGAAGCGGCCGATGACGGCGCTTGCCAATGCCCTGGCAAAAAAGCTCGACACCGAGGCCGAAGAACTTTCCACCAACGACCGTGGCCGTCTCGAGGCCGTATCGCGTTCGCTGAAGCGGCGCGGCGAATTGATGGTGGGCGCATGGGTCGATATGCTGTCGCGCCTGCTGGAAGAAAAGAACCCGCTTTTCGTCGAGTGGTTCGACATCGCGCAGGGCTTTGGCCGCGAACTCGATGTGGGCCTCCATTCGCACTGGGTGGACCCGACCGAGCCG
>JANMAE010000038.1:0-19360 GCA_031359445.1 Hyphomicrobiales bacterium
TGCGTGCTGCATTCAGGAGGTTTGCGGTTCCCATGACATTGGATGAAATAGTCCCCAGCGGGTCGCTATAGCTTTCGCGCACGATTGCCTGTGCGGCGAGATGCAGAATGACTTCCGCGCCAGAATTCTGGACAATTTCCGTGAGTCCAGATGTGTTCCGAATGTCGCAGGCATTTCCCTCGTGACAGGCATTGTGCACTCGCGCAATATCAAAAAGGTTTGGCGTGGTTGCAGGCGGAAGCGAGACAGCGGTGATGCGTGCTCCCAAGTGGTGCAGCAAAAGTGAAAGCCAGGCCCCTTTAAAGCCTGTGTGCCCCGTCAACAACACGTTGCGCCCGTGCCAAAACTTCGGGAGTGGAAAAGGTTCAGGATTCATTCCCAGTTTTTCCATGGCGCCTTGCCCGATGCCCACAAGCTTTCAAGGTGGTTTTTGTCACGCAAAGTATCCATGGCGTGCCAAAATCCCTGGTGTTCAAACGCCTGCAATTGTCCTTGGGACGCCAGTCCTTCAAGTGGGGCGGACTCCCACGAGGTCATGTCACCTTCGATGAATTCGAGGACCTTGGGCGATAGCACAAAAAAGCCTCCATTGATAAGTCCGCCATCGCCTTTTGGCTTTTCAGTGAAGCCTGTTACCAACGCACCATTCATGCTGAGCGCCCCATATCTTCCGGGTGGATGCACAGCGGTGACAGTTGCCAAGCATTTGTGCTGTCGGTGAAAAGCAATCTCAGCCGTTACGTTTACATCAGAAACTCCGTCACCGTAGGTAAAGCAAAAAGCGTCATCACGCGCCAAATATTTAGCCACACGTTTGAGCCTTCCGCCTGTCAATGTGTTCTCACCAGTATCAACGAGAGTCACTTTCCAAGGTTCGGCCTTTGGCGAATGAAATTCCCGCGCATTGTTCTGAAAGTCGAATGATACGTCCGACATATGCAGGAAGTAATTCGCAAAATATTCTTTAAGAATGTAGCCCTTGTATCCGCAACAGATCACAAACTCATTCACTCCATGTTGCGAATAGCCCTTCATGATGTGCCATATTATGGGCATGCCGCCGATTTCGATCATAGGCTTAGGGCGTAGGTGGGTTTCTTCAGCAAAGCGCGTACCCAACCCACCGGCTAAAATTACAGCTTTCACTTCTTGCTCCATTGCTGGGCACCATTGATTGCCCAAACAGAACCTACATGCCCAAGTTTCTGCCATCAAACAAGCAAATCAACAACAATAGGTTCTTCCATATTTTTCGAGCCAGCTGACCCGAGATCAGCAAACTGATCCAAAAAAAGCATTGTGCGACGGCCTCTTGCTATGCTCCCAAATGCTGGATCACCTGAGACCAGAGTTTTCGGCCTCTTTGACCAGTGACGGGCTGGATGCGCCACCGGGTTGGGCGGTGAAATCCTATGATCTTTGATTACTCATGGTTGGGCCATCTGAAAATATATTTTTGATATTTATGGCAACCAAACCATTGATTTGACAACAAAATGTTTCGTCATCGAAACAGATTCGTTACAGTGCCAGCGGGGTGTGCAAATAACCCAGCAAAACTGAGGCTTTTGTTACCCAACATACGGATTGTGGATCCGGAGGTCGGCGGTTCGAGCCCGCCCAGCTGTACCACTGCAGGCAGGCGCTCTTTGCGCCCGGCACAGCGGGTTCTATTCTTGAACACATATGCGTTGTTCTCGACATTGCTTGCGCGGTGTTGGATTGGCAGGCCACTTCATCACCAGCCCGCGCCGCGCAGTGCGGTAACTTAGCGTTTTCTCAATCGCAGAACTGGCCACCTCCGAGATGGCAATGGCGTTGCGGGCCGCCGTAGCCTGCGTGGTTGCAGAAGTGCGTTGGGATTGTATTTACCAGACAGGAGAATTGCAGTGAGAGCTTAGTTGAAAGAGTTTCAATTAAGTGGGGTGTCACCGAAATGGGGTGTCATCGAAATGAAATTCGCACCGAAATTCCGAAATTCCTCCGAAATCCGAGAGGATTCTGAGGGTGGCCGATGGGCGGATGATGAAGAGGAAGCGTTACTCCGTTCCCATCACCAGACCTTCAATGTCGTGTTTTTGCATGACGGGCACAAGCCTATCTACCACCCGGCATATCAAATGATCCCGCACAATGCCGGGAAGGCTGTCGTAATAGGCTTGCGTCACCATCATGTCGTGCAGGGCCGCATGGCCTGCGCCTGGGGCATCGATGCCCAGCACCATCACGGGCCGGGCAATAGGTGAAGCGTGCGCGGTGCCGCGGTGCAGGGTCAGCGCTGAACGGCAGGAGATGTCTCCCATCTGCGGAAATTTGCGCAGGCCCAGCTCCGCAAATTTTGGCCAGATGTCTTTGGGCGGAAACATTTCGTTGTTCCAGGTGCGGCCATCCTCCCATTGCGTGCCAGGGGCGATTTCGAAGGGGCCCATGTCGGCAGTCACGTCAACTCCCGTGAGATTGAAGGCCAGCGACGTAATGCGCCGATCATTGCTGGTTTCCGGAGGCGATGGAAAGTCCCTATGCCAGGGCTGGTTCCTGGCGCCCTGGAAAGGCGTGTCAAAACCGATCTCGACAATTTCATATTCGGGGCCACATACGGCCTGTGCCATGCCCACCACCCAGGGGTGGGAGGCAAGGTCGGCAAAGCCGTGAAAATCCTCGGGGTGTATTTCAACATACCAACGCCTTGGTCCGCGCCCCACCGCGCCACCCGGCCGCTGGATGGCCGCCCAGAAGGCCGTCATCATGTCTTCGCGCATGGTTTCCACCCATTCACGCGAGACGGCGCCTTTCAGCCCAACGATGCCGTCCCGGTAAAGCGTTTCAACATTCTCGGCAATCTGGCTTTCGTGCGAAGCTTTGTGCACAACACTTTCCATAAGCTGCTCCTGATCTGTTGTAATAATCTTATGCCCCAGTCTCATTTCTCCGCTTTCATGGCCACCGAGGCGCGGTCAATGAGAGGGCCGTCAATCTTGATGGTTATCGGTCGCACTGGTTTGTTGTGAATTGCCATATCTATCAACAGGTCTATGGCACGGCGACCCATTTCATAGTTTGGCAGGACCAGGGTCGTGAGTGGCGGGTGGGTGTAGCGCGCAAGTTCTTGGTCGTCGTAACCCATGATGGAAATGTCTTCGGGAACTTTCAGGCCGAGTTCTCCTGCCGCTTCAATCGCTCCCAGCGCCATGAGATCATTGGCGCAGAAAATGGCAGTTGGCGGGTGGGGAAGCTGCAATAATTCCAGAGCAAGCTGATAGCCTCGCAGGGGCAACCAATCGCCATTTCGTGAAAGATCGGGATCAAAGGCAATGTCGGCCGTGGCCAGTGCCTGACGAAAGCCTTTCAGCCGGTCTGCCGCGGCATCCATCCAAGCCTCGCCATTGATAAAACCAATGCGGCGATGCCCGCAGTTGATCAAATGTTGGGTGGCTGTGAACGCACCTGCCACTTCGCCAGGCAAAATGGACGGAAAGCGGCGATCATTCGTGTAGCAGTTCAAAAGGATAGTTGGAAAACCATTGAGCGACTCCGGCGGCTTGACCTGTCGCGTGAAAATTGTTGAATAAATGATGCCGACAATGCTCGGGTCGCGCTTGATAGTTTCAATCGTTGCGGCTTCGAGTTCAGCGTTAGACCTGGTGACATGGGCTGCAACCAGAAAGCCCGCTTCCCAGCCTGCGTCGCGGGCACCATCGAGGCTTACGACGGGATGCGGACTTGTCGAGATTTCATCGACCAGATAGGCAATGACATTGCGCTCCAGATTTGTACGCTGGATCTGCCTGCCGCCTGGAAGTTCATAGCCCAGGTCATGTGCCGCCTTCATTACCCGCTCGCGCGTTGCTTCAGCAATGCGCGCACCTACCATCTGATTCAATACAAGCGAAACGCTGGATTGCGAAACACCTGCCAAACGCGCCACGTCAGTCATTGTCGGGCGATTGGTGAGCAAAACTTCCTCAGAGTCGCCCAACGCAGCGAATGCCTGGTCTGCGACCTTGCCGCCGGATTTCACCGATAAACGCCGATTATTTTTAATTTTTACAGGCCCGTCCCTGCGCCGTTTTGCGAGTGTTTTTGATTTCATTTTGCACTCCTGCCAAATTTTGTCACGCGGTGCAATGCAGACGCTGGCTGTTGCAGTGCGATAATATTATGAGTTGACTGATAATAACATTATCACCTACGTTAGCAATAGCGCTCGAAAAAGAACCGGCGCGCCTTATCAAATTGGGAGACGTTCAATGACAAAAATTACACGCCGCGAATCTCTTATGTTGCTGGCTGCGGGCGGCGCAGCTATTGCGGGCATCAGGCCAGCTTATGCGGACTTGCCGAAACTCGCGAAAAAAGATGCCTACAAAGTGGGTTTTGCGCAAACTGAAAGCAATAATCCGTGGCGCCTGGCGCAAACCAAAAGCATGCAAGATGAAGCTGCAAAGCGCGGCTGGCAGCTGGTTTACACGGATGCTGCCGGTTCGGCTGCCAAGCAGGTTGCTGACGTGCGCTCAATGATTGCACAAAAGGTGGACGTTATTTTGTTGGCGCCACGTGAAGAGAAACCGCTTATTCCCGCTGTTATGGAAGCCAAGAAAGCTGGCATTCCAATGTTCCTGATTGACCGCAATGTTGACCAAACGCTCGCCAAGGGCGGTGAAGACTATGTGGCTTTCATCGGTTCCGACTTTGTCAAGGAAGGCATGCAGGCAGCAGAAGTGTTGACCAAGGCCATGGATGGCAAAGCCAAGATTATCGAATTGCAGGGCTCGACTGGTTCCTCTCCTGCCAATGATCGCAAGTCAGGGTTTGCCAATTACATCAAGGATCATCCTGGCATGGAAATCATTGCCTCGCAGTCGGGCGACTTTGCCCGTGACAAGGGCCGCCAGGTGTTTGAAACACTGTATCAGGCACACCCCGAAGCAACCGCGCTTTACGGTCACAATGATGAAATGTCGATGGGCGCCATTGCGGCAATGGAAGCTGCAGGCAAGGTTCCCGGCAAGGATCTCATCATTGCTTCCATTGACGGAACCAAGGATGCAACACAAGCCTTGATCGACGGCAAGATCCTGGTGGTTGTTGAATGCAATCCGAAGTTCGGCCCTGCTGCTTTTGACGCTGTCGCCAAATATGGCAGTGGCGAAGCCGTCGCACCCCGGCTTGTGAACACGGATCGTGTGTTCACCAAGGAGAATGCGGCCGAATATCTGCCCGAGTCCTACTGACATTCACGTCTTGCAAGGAATGTTAACCTCCCTTGACCTGGGTGGCGGCTCAATAGCGCTACCACCCGGGTTGGGCAGTTCCAGGCCATCCCTCTTGCCAGCAAATTCCTTTTGTGCGCTTCATAGATCATGATCGACACCAAGCCACTGCTTGCGATGAGAGATGTTGACAAGGTCTTTGGCAATGCGGCAGCGCTTACTGCCGCCAGCCTGGAAGTGATGCCGGCTGAAGTCATGGCTGTTGTCGGTCAAAACGGTGCTGGCAAATCCACCATGATCAAGATCCTGAATGGCGCCTATCGCAGAGACGCCGGAACAATTGAGTTTGATGGCAAGGCCTGGAGCGCTGGTTCTCCACAGCAGGCGCAGCGCGCTGGCATCAGCACAATTTTTCAGGAAATCAACCTCATTGCCTATCGCACCGTTACCGAAAATATTTTCCTGGGCCGCGAGATAAAACGTTTTGGCGGCTTGCTTGATTGGAAAGCCATGAATGCGGGCGCCAGGTCCATCCTGAAACGCTTCAATGTCGATATTGATGTCACCCTGCCCCTTGGAGATTTTTCGACTGCTATCCAGCAAATGGTGGCCATTGCCCGGGCTGTCTCCTTTGAGGCCAAGCTTGTCATCATGGATGAGCCAACCTCGTCTCTTGATGAAGCGGAAGTCGCCGTGTTGTTGAAAACCATTCACCAGCTCAAGGCGGAAGGCGTGGCCGTCATCTTTGTCAGCCACAAGCTTGATGAGCTGTATGAAGCATGCGACCGCGTGACAGTCATGCGCGATGGACGCACCGTAGCGGTGGCGAAAATGGCGGAAATTTCAAAACTGCAACTTGTAGCGGCCATGCTGGGGCGCGATCTTGCAGATGTGCGGGCGCGCGGGGCAACGGCATTTGATGATGGCAACCATGCAATTGGCGAAGAATTGCTCGATGTCAAATCGCTTGCCGTCGGGCGTCGCGTTTCTGATGTCAGCTTCAATATCCGCAGAGGCGAGATTGTGGGCCTGGCTGGCCTGCTTGGATCAGGCCGGACAGAAACCGCAAGGGCCGTGTTTGCGGCAGATCAGAAGTCCAAGGGCAATATCCGGTTCAACAACAAGGATGGTGATTTCAGAAGTCCCGCGCAAGCCATTGCAGCTGGCATGGGCTATTGTTCCGAAGACCGCAAGGTGCAGGGTATCGTTCCCGATATGTCGGTTGCCGATAACTTGACCTTGGCGTTGCTGCCAGCCCTGTCAAAATCCGGCATGATTGACGAGGCCGCGCAACGCCGGATAGTCTTGAAATTCATCAAGGACATTGGCATCAAGTGTTCCAGCCCTGATCAGAAAATCCGTGAACTGTCTGGTGGCAATCAGCAAAAGGTCTTGCTGGCACGTTGGCTGTGCATGAATCCCAAACTGCTGGTTCTTGATGAGCCCACACGCGGCATTGATGTGGGCGCCAAAGGCGAAATTCAGAGCTTGATCGGGCGGTTTGCCGATGAAGGGCTGGGCGTTCTGATGATTTCTTCCGAGCTTGAAGAGATTGTGGAAGGCGCTGATCGTGTTTTTGTCATTCGGGATGGAAAGATTGCCGCCGAGATGGGTAAATCCGAAATATCCGAAAATGCTATTATGCAGGCGATGGCTCATGGCGCAGAACAGAGTAATTAGAGCGGAGCAACAACAGGTGTTTGAATTTGGTTCGGTGTTGCGCCGCTATGGCGTAGTCATCGCGCTTTTTCTCCTGGTGGCTTTCAATTTCGCCTTCACGCCAAACTTTGCAACAATGCAGACGCTATCGCTCAACCTCACACAGGTTTGCACCATTGTGATTGTGGGCGTTGGCATGACGCTGGTGATCGCAACGGGTGGCATTGATCTTTCCGTGGGGGCCTTGATGGCCATCGCAGGCGCCATGTCGCCCAAGTTTTTTACCGGCGCATTCCTTCCCTTGCCCAATATCTATTTGGGAATTGCCCTGGGGATTTTTATCCCTATTTTGATTGCAGGCGCATTTGGCTTGTTCAATGGCTGGCTCATAAATCGCTTTTCCATCCAACCCATTATCGCAACATTGGTTTTGTTCATTGCCGGGCGCGGCATCGCGCAGGTTTCCACCAATGGTGATTTGCAGGTTTTCAAGGTTCCGGAATTCCAGGCCATTGCCATTGGCCGCGTGTTGGGGGTTCCTTTCCAGGTATGGATCATGTTCGCCGTGGTTGTGGCAGCGACATGGGTTTTGAAACGCACCGTGTTTGGCAGGCAGGTGCTGGCGGTGGGCGGCAATGAAGAAGCAGCAAGATTATCCGGGGTTCCTGTCAAACGCGTGAAGCTCATTGTCTATGCCGTTTCGGGGTTTTGCAGCGGTATTGCCGGCCTCATCGTCATTGCGATGAACTCAGCAGCGGATGCCAATCTGATCGGACTGGGAATGGAACTCGATGCCATCGCAGCGGTGGCTGTGGGTGGCACACTTCTCACTGGCGGACGCGCGTCAATCATGGGCACCTTGCTGGGAGCACTTATTATCCAGCTTGTGCGCTATACGTTGCTTGCCAATGGCGTGCCCGATGCCGCGGCCCTGGTGGTCAAGGCAGGGCTTATCATCGTGGCCGTCTGGCTCCAGCGGCAGGAGCATGGATGACACGCGGTTTTAAAATCACACCCAGTCTCGCCGTTCTCAGCGTGCTTGTCATTTTGGTAACGCTTGCAGCGCTGCGGTATGATGGCTTTCTGGGCACCTATAATGTGCAATCGGTGCTACGCTATGTCTCCATGTTTGCGCTGGTTTCGCTTGGCATGTGCTTTGTGATCATGTCAGGAGGCATTGATCTGTCAGTTGGCACCACGGCTGCCATGTGCAGCGTGATCTCGGCCCTGCTCAGTTCCTATGGATTGCTGCCGGGATTGGCGGGCGGCGTTGCCGGAGGCCTGTTGATTGGGGTTCTGAATGGAATATTGATAACGCAACTCAAGATACTGCCGTTCATTGCCACTCTGGCTTCCATGTTGGCCGCTTCAGGCACAGGTTTGTTGCTGGCAGGAAACCAATCCGTATCGGTATCCTACGACACTTACTTTACGAATCTTGGACAGGGGGACCTTCTCAGCTTCATGCGGCCTGCATGGGTGGATGCGGAAGGCGTCAATACTTTGGGTTCATTCCTTGGATTCATTTTAAGTTTTCCTACCCCTGCCTGGATCGCGATTGCGGCTTATGTGGTGGGTGGCCTGGTGATCACACAGACAGCCTTTGGCCGTCATGTGCTTGCTGTCGGCGGCGGCAGCGAGGCATCGCGGCTCATGGGCCTGCCCGTCGATCGCACGGTGTTTCTTGTTTACGTCATATCCGGCGGTCTTGCAGGACTTGCAGGTGTTATTCTGGCTTCGCAGTTTGGCGCGGGCCAGCCCATCGAGGGCGTAGGCTGGGAACTTTTCGCAATTGCTTCGGTGGTGGTGGGTGGCACATTGCTATCTGGGGGCAAAGGCTCGGTACTTGGCACACTTGTTGGCGCACTCCTCCTAGGTGTCATTTATACCATTCTGAATTTTGAAAATGGCATGGGCTGGATCTCGCTTTCAGCCTATTGGCAATCCGTGGTCCGCGGTGTTTTTCTGTTGGTCGTCGTGATCCTCCAGTCCCGCCTGTCATCGCGCGACAAACTGAATGCAAAGGCATAACTCCAACATTCAAATTGCTGCGACGGCAATCTTAAAACATATATCGCGTTATAAAAAAGTGATTTCCAAGCACAACAAAAAGCAGAAAAGTTTGGACGTTAACTATGGCCCGGAGAAGCTCCGGGAGAACGGGTCGAGGGCAATCCTGGTGTTCAGAAAGGCTGAATTTCTTTTTCCAGATCTGCTGTAATCCCTACAGATAATCGCGAGCCATTACGTTGCGCAGAAGCTACAACGCGACATGGTCGCCAGCGTCAACATTTTACTGTCGCAACGCCACTGAAACCACCTCAATAGCTCACAGTCACAATGACAGTATCAGAGTAAGTTGCAGGCGTGGGATTGCCCTGGGGTGGAAGATAGCCATGAGCCATGATGGTTTGCTGTGTACCAATGCCAACGCCTGAGACAGTGTCACTGCCGACTGTCTGGCCCCATGGCTGTACATGAGCGGCATCGCGATAAACTCCATAGATGAGGGTGCTGCCAGTAGAACCAGCGCTGACCATTTTGCGGGCCACTGGGCTGGTGCCGCCGTTGATTCCATTGCTGAGGCTGATGACATAGTTGGCACCTCGCGTGCAGGTGACGCCAATCTGACCTGTTGCTGTTTGGGCGGTTGCGAGGCCCGATACTGTACCAAAATCCAAAGGCGTGGTGGACAAATTGCAAGTTGCGACATTGTTGGCTTGAACCGCAAATGGCGCTTGCGTCGCGCGCGCGGTGACCACAGAACAATTCTGGTTGGGAGCGTATCCATAGTCGATCAATGTGTGATTGCCGCTGTAGTTGGACGTGTAGAGCCCTGGTGGAGCCGCAACAATGGAGCCAGAAATGATGGCCTGGATGCCCTGACTGAGTGCTCCGGTCCCTTGACTGTTCAAAGCGAGTGACAGGACAGGAGGGCGAGCTGCATAGGGCCATACATATGATCCCCAGATTTGTCCATTTGATTGCAAGAGATCAAATGGAACAGTGGCAGAGCCGTTCAAAATCCGTCGCGGCGAACCGCTGGCAGAGCCTGCGGTGCCATCACCAATATTGGGGCAAATTGTGATCCTGCGATTGGGCAACCCAGAACAGTTTGCGGTGAAGGTGCTGCTGGTTGAAGGCGTGCTGCCAGGCCCAATACTAATGTTGCCAAAGTTTACATTGGCAATTGTGAAATTGCAGACCTGTGCAGCTGATCCATTTGCCTGGAAGACCAAGCCCAGAAATGCGGCCAACAAAATCAGTCTTATCCGCATGTCAATGGTCCAATCACAACCTGCTCGGTATCACTTGGTGTGTAGTCGAAGCTGACCTTGCAGCTTTGCCCAGCCACATTTGCAGTCAGCTCATTCTTGGCCGAAAGGCCTGTCACATAGACCTGACCATCATACCCCATCGGGAATGGCTCTTTCTGCCCTTTAAGCTCCACAAGTGTTCCCGGTGCTACAAAGCTACCCTTCGGTTCTTTCAGAATGACGAGCGCGGAATTTGTTTCCTTCTCCACACCAAAGTCAATGACAACTCCGCTCAAGGCGCGGGGCGCCACCTTCTTGTCAACTTCTGTAACGTTGGAATTGAGCGGCAGTGTTGTGGGGTCCACACTTATTTTTGTGGGTCGATATGAGGGCACTTGTGTCAATAGTAAATGGCCTTCCTTGTCGGTTTTCCCAATAAAGCGATTCTCAAAATCCACTCCCACACCTTCGGTTCCCGCATCGACAATGGCAAATGAATCTATCACAGGATTTCCCAGGAAGACGCCGGGCTGGGCCATAATCAAGGAACCATCCATGCGCATGTCAGCACGCAGCTGGCGATCATTGTTTTCAACAGTACCCGAAACAATGGCGTTTCGTGCCCGATAAGAAGCAGCCGCACTCATATTGCGAGTGGTATTCTGCACTGCGTTCACCCGCCAACCCACAGACCCATATTGCGATTCCATTGGTTTGACGGCGCTTACTTGCGCGGCGGGGCCATTGTTGTCATAGATCGCAGAACTGGAAAGCGAAATATTTTTTTCAGCACCGCCGAGCGGCATTGAAAATCCCAGCTGCAGGCCGAAATTATTGGATTGCGCCAGATCGGTGTAGGCAGCTGCGAACAACGAAATGCGATTGTTGAGAGACTTGGTGGCCGAAGCACTCAGGATAAACGACGCGGTATCAATACTTGAAATATATCTGACAACATTGACGCCAAGAGCCGCATCATAGGCTGTGAAACCATAGGAGGCGCCGAGTTGGTCAACTGCCTTTGGCACTCCGCCCGGCAAGAGTGGCGCAATAGGTAGCCCCTGAAGGGTAGATTCGGAGACCGCCGTTGCCGAAGCCAAATCCGTGAAACTTCCGAATGTATGTGCTGCCGATGCATGAACCATGATGTTCCCGCTGCGCCAATCCCAAGCACCGTAGGCAAAGTAACCGATATCGCCTTTAAAATCGCTCACAGCTCCAGCGGCGTTAAATGTGCCAAACGGACCCCCCTGGACCACGGCGCCAATCCCAGCGTCAAGCAGATCCCGTTTGGCTTCAAGATGGAATTCGCCCGTGAAAGACTTCGTGAAACCATAGCGGCCCCCAACAATGGCGAGCAATTCCCGATCATAATTGAAACTATCAACACCGTAGTTCCGGCGCACCGAGCCGAGTTCTACCGAATAATCAAATAATTTGGGGGCCAAAAGCAATGGCGATGAATAAACCGGCTGCTGCGTGACCGTCTTGCGGCCGGACGGGTCCGTCACCACAATCTCCGCAATGCCTTGGCTCGAGATCACTGGCAGCCGATTGACCTCGAAAGGTCCCTGCGGCACGTCTTGCGAGAAAGTTTTGCTGCCGTTGATATAGACATCCAAGGTTGACGGAACTGCAGATGTGCCTTTGAGGTTTGCCAAGGGCGAAGTAACGAGATCGGGTCTGATGCCAAAATCGCGCTGGGCTTGCAGGCCGCCCATGCGGACAGGCCGGGTCCAATTCAATCCACTACTGATGAAATCGCCCGCTCGGTAAGTTTCCGCCCTATCCTGGTTCGAGGTGGTCCAGTTGGTGTCAAGCCTCGTTGTAGAAAAATCGGAGAAGGTTGTTGTTCCCACAGATGCTGTCTGGCGCATTACGCCAAACGGAGCATAGGCGCGCGCGTCTAAATTGACTGAACCTCCACTGAAACTGGGTGTGATGCCGGTTAGCAGAGCATTGGCGGCAGCATAGGCTGAATAATTCATGACAAAGCCATAGCCGCCATCTGCTTTCATCATCTCTTGCTGCGGGACGATGTCATAAATTTTCGCAATGCGGGCTTTGTCTTCCACATTCAAATCAATAGAAAGTGTTGCTTCATCCAGGGCATAGGTCAGGCCGGGGATGGATGACAACGGCAACTGCTCGCTGTCTTTGCCTTGCCCGGGTGCTTTGATACCAATTTCGGCCAATTCCGAACGGGCCATTGCAAGGCCGCCATTTTCCAAACGGTTAAAACCCGCAACGAGATTGATCTTGTAACTGTTAATCGAAACTTCAAGCTGCAAGGCTGCGGGTTGCGCGGAGATTGACGGGTCGGCTCCGGCATCAACCAGATTACTTGGCGCGGGCAGGCCATTAACTCCAGCGGCTGGTGTTGCTGGGTTGTCAGTCAAATGCCCAGGAGGCGGCAAAGCGTCCTCGGCCTGAGCCACGCTCAAGCCCAACAAGATTACGCCCGAGATAACAGCTAAATTGCCAAGCAGGAAAGGCCAATCCCGATTATTGAATCTGCACTTTGGTGTCCACTGGTCCATCATTTGTAGAGGCCTTGATTTCGATAATGCTGGCTGCGTGAATACCTTTCGCTTTCAGCTTCCAGATGCTGAAATCGCCTGACAGCGCATAGCCTGCCAAACCGTTAATGCTGGCAACGACCTTGCCATTTTCACTGACGGTTAGTTGAGAGAAGCGAGAGTGGAGTTGTCCAGCGTTCCTGGCGGTCAGGACAAGGTAAGGGCCACTCATTTTCGCAGTCCAACTTAGCTCGGTCTTGATTCCTGCTGCCTGGAAGAAAACTGGTATGGCATGGCGCACGGCGAAAGAAACGGATCCGCCATCCTTGTCCGGTGGTGGCGGAATATCGTCAATAATGAGACGATAGGTTTCTTCACCGACAACCGGCGTCTTTAAAAGGCGCACGATGCGCACCGTTGCCTTGCCGCCCGGTAGAATCTTCAGTGCGGGCGGGCTTGCCACGGCGTCTGTGGTTGGAACCAAAGTTTCCTTGCCGTCCTTGTGGCTCCATTTGAACACGCGCACTTGGGCGTTGATCACCGTGGTGCCCTTGTTCGCCAAATTTTCGACAGTGGTTGCCGCGCCACCAGACACTTCAATGTTGATGGGGCTGACTTGCAAAGCCCCAGCAACCGCAGGTCCGGCCAAAGCCGAAACTGCGGCCACTGCCAGCCCGCCTACAAAGATATTCCGTAGTTCGATACGTCTCATGCAATACTCCAATAAGCTGACGAGACGCCTGCCTGTAATTCTAGATCTCTGTTGACGGCGCACCTTGTTGGTGCATTCTCGTTCAGTAGAGGACGTAGATCGCCTGAGCGACCGTGTAAGTGCCCACAGCCGGGTTTGGAACAGCAGCAACAATGGTGCCATTGATCGCGGTGTTGTCATTGCCTCCCGTAGCGGTTTGAGCTGTCGTAGAAACCGTCAGGCTGGCTGGGATTGTGGGGTTGGCACCATTGGCCATGTTGGCTACGGCGGTGCCAACTGCGACAGCTGGACCAGCGCCGGTGAGGAAGGACAGAGCATAAGATGTGCCCTTGTTGCAGGAAACTGTTGCCGACGACGAGCCCGTTGTGCCTGCTGGGATCGAACCTGTGAAGGTGCCAAAGTTCAGGTCGGTGGCAGACACGGTACAGGCCGTATTGACGGTGACCTTCACATTGAAGTTGCTGGTGGCGCTAGCAGCCAAAGCGCCGCTTGCAGCAGCCAAGATTGCAAGAGTGGAAAGTGGGAGAAGATATTTACGCATCACTGAATTTACCTTTGTCAAAAAATTGTTTTTCCAGTTTGCCCCCAGCACCTACGACATTCCGTTGGTTGGCTCTGCAAACCTTCACGCAACCTAGGTCGGGCTTTCTTACGTTCCGTTCCAAAATTAGGTGAAGTATTCGAGTCCGAATTGTTTCATTGCGGGTCACTGTAATTTGCTTGATCCCGGTTCACCATGCTGCCCTAATATATTCAATGACTTAGCGGCGCGCCACGTTTCTTCCTCCAAAATTCCGGTGACCCTTTGTTAATCACGTAACGAAATAGGGGTTTTAAGAGATGGCGTGTTCGTTTGGCCTGCTCTCCGACATTTCCTGTTTTACAGGTTAGCTCTGTTTAGGTGTTGTTGCGTTTGGACCGGTTCGCAAACTCGTTTGGGGTGTGCCGGTTGAGGCTTTCGACAAAGCTGTATCTCACGTGGGCTTGCAGGGCGTGATATAAGGCCACTTGGCAAGACGTTCATGCCGAAAGCGCGGCATCGTGCTGTTTCAATATCCGAATAATCTGTTGCTGGGTAAATCTGCCTTTGTCATCGCCTGTGGCCACAGGGTTGAGAACAGACTGACTTTCAACCGAAGTGAATTCTGCTGAGCAGGTTACGTTCACTGCAATAAAAACGATTGTAGGTCTACGCCAGCAAAGGGCGGCAAAGCTTGAAAGCTTTTGCCACGCGCGCGCGATTTAAAAAGGTTTCACGACATGAATCAGTATATGACGTAGAGCGTTTCGACACTTTTATACGCGCCAGTTTGAGCACCCGGTGTCGAGGCAAGCTTGCCGTTGATTGTGGTGGTGACGCCGCCAATGCCCCAAGTGCCTGCCAAGGCCATCGTGAAGTTAATTTTCGCGCTGCTGGGATTTGACATCGTAGATGAACGCGTCGTGGTCCAGGCGCTTGGAGAAAATGACAACAAGAACAATGCACCCGGCGTACAATTCACCGTTACGGTTGAAGTTGCTGTTTCAGTGCCAGTCACAGCAATTAAAGTGCCGAAATCCATGTCGGACACTGCAAGGCTGCACCCATAATTGACCGTGATTGCGATATTAAGCGTTTGCTTTTTTGCGGCCGCCAAGGCCGCTTGCGATGACCAAAGTGACCCCATTGACGCAATCAAGATCAGCGCAACACGGCTTGGGCACAACCATTTCAACATTTGCACCGCTGATGTCTCAAGTTTCTTCACAGTAACCCATACTCTTCGATTGTGTCCGACATATCTTCTGCGCGCAGCAGTCTTTTAGATGGGTTTACTCAGCAAGCCTTGATCACGGGTTTTTGAAAAAAAGGTAAACGCGCCGTTAAGAACTCAACTCAAATCCGCCCCGCCTTGGGAACCGCAGTTCGTTCACCTGTCCGATCGCCACCGGTGATGTTAAAATATTCCTGACCTCTGCGGCAGCTCTCATAGTGAAAGCTAACATCGGAGCACTTAGATCATCAAACATGCTCGCCTCATTGACATTCTCCTGACCCCTGCACGCGTATCATCCACCACCTGCCGCCATCATACATGTGCGGTGTTCTGGACGCTGCTTGCGCAGTTTTGGATTGGCAGGCCACTTCATCACAGCCGCCCACGCCGTGCAGTGCGGTAACTTGGCGTTTCCTCAATCGCAGAACTGGCCACCTCCGAGATGGCAATGCCGTTGCGAACCGCCGAAGCCCGTGTGGTTGCAGAAGTGCGTCGAAATTGTATCCACCAGACAGGAGAATTGCTTTTCGCCAGATCAAGACCAAGTGTTGCGATCTTGCCGTTCTTACTGTTTGTGATAATCCTCGTCATGGTGGATGGTTCTCCCGTTGGCTCTTCAACAGACCCATCCTGGCACATTAGTTGGCGTATGCGGGCGCCTTCCTCCACATCACCGTGATCCACCGTAATTCCCACATAAAATCTGCTGCATCATGGAACACCGAGCCAGATTTTCATACTGGACTAAAGTCTCGTATGTCCGACAACAATCGGTAGTTGATACTACTTAGGTGGCTATCGCGCGGGTAAAACACCTGTTTAATCTGAGCCATGAAGCTTTTTCTGCGCAAACGCGAATTGAGCTTTGTTCGAATTTACTCAGGAAAGTAGTTTTTCAACCAATTAAGGGGCGTATCATGGCTAGCAGTTTCACCGTCAATCTTGCAGATCTCACCCATATCCTCAAGCAGATCAAGGTCGCCGAGCGCAATGCCGCGGGTGAAGCCCTGGTCGATATCATCGGGCCAAACGCGGCCATCCTGCCGGTGGGCCTGCGTACGGTCGACGGCAGCTTCAACCATCTCCTGCCGGGCCAGAGCCTTGTTGGCGCAGCCGACCAGACGTTTCCGCGCATGCTGCCGGCAGATTTCCGGCTGGAAACCGATGGTGATACCTACACGATCGTTCGGGCCGACGTGGCCGGCGCGCCTCCGGGCGGCTTGACGATCACAGGCCAGAATTACGACCCGACCATCGCGGGTTCGCACAGCATTGCCGACGCCGACATGCGCATCATTTCCAACCTGATCGTAGATGCGACGTTGAACAACCCGGCGGCGCTGCAGGCAGCGCTCTATGCCGCGATCGTTCCAGCGGGTACCAACGATCTGAACCTCGCGCAAGGCACGCAATTGATGGCCGCGAAAGCCGCCATCACGACGGCGCACACTGCATTCAAGGCCTCGTCAGTCGCTTCAGCCGACGCACAGCGCACCGAAACGGCGTATCTCGCCACCGTAGCGAGCGCTATTACCGTCAAAACGCAGGAAGCGACCGTGGTTGCAAAATTAGCTGAGCTGGCGGCTGGCGTTGTTGATAACATCATCGATCCGGCCGATCTGGACAGCGCCGCTGCGGCTGTTGCGGCTGCCAATGCGGCCGTTTTGGCTCAGCAAGCCGTTATCAAGACGCTCCAGTTTGAAGTGGGAGTCGCAGCGGGAGCAGCTGCTGTTGCCGATTTGGCCGCCGCCAAGGTTTTGCTGGCTGAACTTCACGCCGTTGCAGACGCCGCCCAAGCAATTTCAACGGTTTTGGCGGGCGGCACGATTGACGCCGCCGCAATCGCCGTTGCGGCCGCCAGCGCCGTCACTGCCGCCACCGATACCGTGACGACCCTCGCCACATTGACGGCTGACCAAGTGTCAGCAACTGCGGCCAGCAATGCCGCAGATACCGTCATGAACGCCGCCACTGTCGCGCTCAACAACGAGGTCAACCTGGCAGGCCTGGAAATCTCAAGCGACGGCTCGCTTACCATCAAGAACCGTTCGCCCGACGTTGGCCTGTCGCCAGGCTTCAATGGCTGGATGACCTTCTTCGGCCAGTTCTTCGACCATGGCCTTGACCTCGTCACGAAGGGCAACAACGGCACCATCTACATTCCGCTGCAGGCCGACGATTCGCTGTATGACAAGGGCCAGGACGGCCTGGTCGGCGACCAGCAGGTGCGCGACGCCGATGGCAATCTGGTGTTTCACATCGACACGACGACCGGGTTGTCAGTCGCCACGATGCACAATGATGACGGCTATGGCGCCGACGGCATCCTGGGCACGGTTGACGATCGCCCCAACTTCATGGCGCTGACGCGCGCCACCACCTTTATCGACCCCGTTACCGGATTGAAGACGGCGACACAAAACACGACGACGCCGTTCGTCGATCAGAACCAGACGTATACGTCTATTTCCTCGCATCAGGTGTTCCTGCGCGAGTACAAACTTGATGCGAATGAGCATGCCATCTCCACCGGCCACATGCTGGACGGCGACGTCAGCAAGGGCTCGCTGCAGGGCTCGATCGCCAACTGGGGCGAGGTGAAGGCCCAGGCGCAGACCATGCTTGGGCTCAAGCTCGGCGACTATGACGTCAACGACGTTCCGAAATTGCTGGCCGACGAGTACGGAAAGTTCATCCCAGGCGCGCACGGCTTTGCGCAAGTCTATGTTAATATTTCACTGGTCAACGACACAACGGGCGCAGCTACGCCGGCGTCAGGCACCGTCTTGATGGAGGGCGTCACGGGTGGACTTGACCTTGCGCATCTGCCCCTGCCGCTACTCGACTCCTTTGGCAATCCGTTTCCGCCGCCTCCTGCTGGTTCTCACTATCAAGTCTCGACGGTCGGCACCGGCCACGCCTTCCTGAACGACATCGCCCATCATGCCGCGCCTGTGCTGTTTGATAACGACGGCAACCCCGCCACGCCGAAGGTCCAGCAGATGGCCGATCTTGACATCCAAGACGTCAACCGCGACGGTAAGATCGACGCCATCGACATCGCGGCCGACAACCACGACGTCAATCGTGATGGCGTCGTCGATGCGCGTGATCTAGTTGCAGATGATGGTGCGGCCAACACTTACGACAACGAGATGCTGGACGCCCACTTCATCACCGGTGACGGGCGCGGCAACGAGAACATCGGCTTGACCACAGTTCACACGATCTTCCACGCTGAACACAACAGGCTGGTTGAGGCGAACAAGGACACCATTATTGCTTCCGGCGACGCGGCCGTTGTCAACGAGTGGCTGCTTCCAGTTGCGGGTGTCCGGAATGGCATCACGCAGGCTGATCTCGACGCCATAAACAACGCCGCAGACCCGCTCGCCAAGGCCGCGGCCATCGACGCGCTGAACTGGGACGGCGAGCGCCTGTTCCAGGCTGGACGCTTCGTCACCGAAATGCAGTACCAGCATCTCGTGTTTGAGGAATTCGCCCGCAACATCCAGCCGAACGTCAATCCGTTCGTGTTCACCAACTCGCCCGACCTTGATCCTTCAATCGTTGCCGAGTTCGCGCATGTCGTCTACCGCTTCGGCCATTCCATGCTGAGCGATACCGTCGATCGGCTGGACAACAATCTCCAGGCATTAACTGCCGACCCACAGCTTGGCCTTATCCAGGCGTTCCTCAATCCGCAGGCCTTCACCGCCAGCGGAGCAATCACGTCAACCGCGTCGGAAGCAGCGGGTGCCATCATCCGCGGCATGACGCGCCAGGTCGGCGGCGAAATCGACGAGTTCGTGGTGCAGGCGGTGCGCGACAATCTGGTCGGCCTGCCGCTCGATCTGCCTGCTCTTAATATGGCTCGGGCGCGGGATACCGGCGTTCCGACCTTCAACCATGTCCGCGAGCAATTCTACACCATGACCGGCGATGTGGGGTTAAAGCCCTACGTCAGCTGGCTGGACTTCGCCCAGCACATCAAGAACCCGATCTCGGTCATCAACTTCATCGCGGCCTACGGGACGCATGAAAGTCTCAACTTGGCCACGACGGCAGATGCCAAGCGCGCAGCGGCGACGCTCCTCGTGATGGGAGATGGCAACGACGCCGATGGCGTTGTCATCAATGGTGTAACGTATATGGATCGGCAGGACTTCCTGAACGCGACGGGTGCTTATGCCGGGATCACCGGGAACGCAGGCCATGGCGGACTTGATGGCGTCGATCTCTGGAT
>JANMAE010000062.1:0-5040 GCA_031359445.1 Hyphomicrobiales bacterium
GCTGCAAACAAATTCATGAAGACGCCGCAATGACAAAATATCGTCATTAACTCGGTCTTCCAAGACAACCGATTTAAACATGACATGTTCCCCTAACCCGTTCCTTTGATCGAATTTGATTGGTCACGTCAAGTGACTAATGGGTATAGGGTATAATATATGAGGGAGTGGATTCAATTGCACCAGCACCCATCGGCAAAGATGTAAAGCACTGGGTTTTCGCGCATTGCTCTTGGACGGAATGACTGCAAGCTGCTGCCTGATTTTGCATAACCGGGAACTTGTTCGGTATTCTTCGAATTCGTACCTCACTGTTAACAGGCGAGGAGCCCTATACAGATGTTCATGAGCTTGTCGAAACCCTCCGATCGCTCAAACGATAGAAATATAAAATCCCAAACTATGAAAATAGTCCTTGACACTGTACGGTCGATTGGCTAGAAACAGGCATACTCCACAAATGGATGAGAAAATGAGCAACGCAGATGAGAATTCTGCGGGCGAACCTACGGGTCATTTAAGGCTACAATACAAAAATTAATGTATTTTTTGCATTTTTCGTGCAACATAGGTTGTTATTATGGGATTAAGTCGATGTTGATCGAGTTTAAAGTCAAAAATTTTAGATCATTCAGGGATGAGCAGACCCTCTCTCTCGTTGCCTCGAAAGATAAAGCTCACCTGAAAACTCACGCGGTCGAAACTCCAATAAAAGCAATTCCGGGACTGCTTTTATCTGCGGCAATTTATGGTGCCAACGCCAGCGGCAAGAGCAATTTCATACGCGCAATGCAATTAATGCGGGTGCTAGTTTCGGATTCTGCAGGTTTGCAGGTCGAGCAAAAATTAAACTTACAACCCTTTGCGCTTGATGCTCTTACTAGGGATGAGCCAACCGAATTTGAAGTAACCTTTCTCAAAGACCAAATTAGATATCAGTATGGCTTTACCGCAAGACCTGATCGAATAATGAGCGAGTGGCTAATTGTTTATAAAACAGCAAAACCACAGACGTGGTTTCGCCGCGATTACGACCCAGAAACGGGCAAAGATATATATGTTTTTGGATCATCCTTATTGGGGCAACGCCATGTATGGCAGAAATCAACTCGGTCGAATGCACTGTTTCTATCAACCGCGGTTCAACTTAACAGTGAACAGCTGAGGCCAGTTTTTGATTGGATCACCCGGATGGTGATTTTTGAAAACGGGGCAGGTCCGATATTCTTGCATACTGTAAATTATATGGTTCAAAATCCCATAAATGATATTCAGAACCTCATGACCGCTGCAGACATCGGGATCAGTAATATCGAACTCGTGAAACGCAAGGGCATCATGCACGAAACGAAAATTGATCTGTTTACGGGCAAAGTGGATAGCGTTCAGCAAGAACAGGAAAACTTCATGCCGCTTTTCAATCACGCTGGGCCGGGAGGCGAGGCAAACTTTGAACTAGTTGACGAGTCCGAGGGCACCCAACGCTTATTCGCACTTGCTGGACCATTGTTTGAAATACTGGGGAAAGGCCTTGTTCTTTGCGTCGATGAACTCGACAAGAGTTTGCATACTTTGTTAGTTCGAAAGTTGATTTCCATGTTTCATGACCCCAAGCTTAATGTAGGTGGTGCCCAACTTATTTTCACTACGCATGACACAGCCCTTCTTGACACCGATGAATTTCGACGAGACCAGATTTGGTTCACGGAAAAAAATTTGGACCATGCATCCAGGCTCTTTCCACTGACAGACTTTTCAGCCAGAAAGAATGAAGCTTTCGAGAAAGGCTATCTCTCGGGCCGGTATGGCGGTATTCCTATTCTTCAGCATTTGAAGGCCACATCAATTGGTCAAGGATAGAACGAGAAGCAGCAAGAGCTTCCGCCGTCGAGCTCCGATACGCCCGCCTTTTGATCGCGTTTTGATTGTATGTGAAGGTGAAAAGACGGAGCCCAATTATTTTGAAGAAATCAGGAAATTGGCCCGCATTTCATTTGCTCACGTCAAAGTTATTCATAGTGAAAATGGAACAGACCCTATCCAGGTCGTGGAGAGTGCAATTGAGGAGTTCAATCGAACAAGGGTCTATGATCGCGTTTATGCGGTTTTTGACCGTGACGAGCATAAAACTTATGTGAATGCCATACATAAAGCTGAAGCCCAAAACGGAAAGCTGAAAAACGACGAGAAAAAATATATCCAATTTTTTGCCGTTGCTTCAGTTCCAAATTTTGAGTTTTGGCTCTTGTTGCACTTCGAAGATATACGGCAATGGGTTCATCGCGACGAAGTTTATGAAAGACTGAGAAAGCACATTCCTGATTACCAGAAAAACGCGAACGATACCTACGCCATAACCGAGAACTTGTTCGGTATTGCGTCTGAACGTGCTGCTGCCCTTCGGCTTCGATCTTCACTTTTATCGGGTGATGAGGCTTATACAGATGTTCATGAGCTTGTCGAATTTCTCCGATCGCTCAAACGATAGAATATAAAATCCTAAATTATGAAAATAGTCCTTGACACCGTACGGTCGATTGGCTAGAAACAGGCATACTCCAGAAATGGGTGAGAAAATGAGCAACGCGGATGAGAATTCTGCGGGCGAACTGCTGTGGCAGCAGGCCCGCAAGCTTTATGAGGACGCCACGCAGGATGTGAAGTCGATCGCAGCGGGGATTGGCGTGACAACCTCCAGGTTGATTGGCGAGGCGCGCAAACGCGGCTGGAAACTGCGCGGCCGCGGTACCTCAGCCGGCCAAAGCACCAGGGCCACCATTCAGCGCCTGAAGGAACTTCTGCAGAAACGATTGAGCCAGCTTGAAATCCAGATCGATGAGCTTGGCGAGGATGTGAAGGGTGTGGCCAGTGAACGCGACATTCGCACCACCAACACGCTGGTGCGCACATTGGAGAAGGTTTTGGAACTTGAACGCAAAGACAAAAGCATCCGCGCGAGAAAAGCCAGGGACCGCCGCACCCTTGATGCTGCCGAGCGTGAAGACCTTGCGCGCCGCATTGCGGGCCTGCGCGCAACAGAAGATGGAGGAACCGTTCTCGGAACTTCTGGAAACGAGGATGCTGCGGGCGCTCCTGCGGGACTGGCGATATTGGGCGCGCCCCGACCAGCTTCCCCCTGAGGAGGCGAACTGGCGCAACTGGCTGGTGCTGGGCGGTCGTGGGTCTGGCAAGACCCGGACCGGTGCCGAATGGGTGCGCGCCGCAGCTTTGGGCTGCATGCAACCCCATGTTCCCAAGGCCCGGCGCATTGCCCTTGTGGCACCCACCTATGCCGAGGCGCGCCTGGTGATGATTGAAGGAAAATCCGGCCTGTTGGAGGTGCATGGCGCCGACGAAAGGCCGGTGTTTGAATCGAGCAAGCGTCAGGTGACATGGAATAATGGGTGCGTGGCGCATGTCTTCACCGCCGAGGAGCCGGATGGCTTGCGTGGGCCCCAATTCGATGCGGCCTGGTGTGATGAACTGGCGAAATGGAAACATGCTGGCGAGGTTTGGAACATGCTGCAATTTGCCTTGCGGCTGGGCGACAACCCGCAGGCCGTGGTGACGACAACGCCGCGCCCGATACCGATTGTAAAGGCGCTGCTGGCCGATGCCGCAACCGTGGTGAGCCGTTCGACCACCTTCGACAACAGCGGCAATCTGGCCCAGGGTTTTCTGCAAGATGTGGTCAAGCGCTATGGCGGCACCAGGCTTGGTCGCCAGGAATTGAATGGCGAACTGATTGACGATGATCCCGACGCGCTGTTCCAGCGTGACATGATCGAGCGCGCCCGTGTGACGGCAGCGCCGGAATTGACGCGCATTGTCGTGGCGGTGGATCCGCCCGCGGGCTTTGGCAAGACCAGCAATGCCTGTGGCATTGTCTGCGCGGGGCTCGGTCGCGATGGCCGCTGCTATGTGCTGGACGATGCATCCGTGCAAGGTGCAAGGCCCGCCCAATGGGCCAGAAAGATTGTGGCGCTCTACCATGCCCGCAGCGCCAGCCGGGTGGTGGCCGAAGTCAACCAGGGTGGCGCCATGGTGGAACAGGTGCTGCGCGAAGTGGATCCCGATCTGTCGTTCCGCGCCGTACATGCAACCCGTGGCAAGCAGGCAAGAGCCGAACCCGTGGCCGCGCTCTACGAGCAGGGCCGGGTGAGCCATGTGGGTGGCTTTGCCGAACTCGAGGACGAGATGTGTTCGGCCATCGGTGAAGGCGCCAAAAGCCCGGACCGGCTGGACGCGCTGGTCTGGGCGGTAACAGACTTGATGCTGCGCAGGCGGGCAGAACCGCGGATCAGGGTTTTGTAGGAAACAAGAAAGAAACAATTCATGCTCCAGAAACTGAAATCACTCTTTGCCAGTGAGCAGAAGCGCTTTGCTGCGGCGCCGCTCATTTCGATCCAGACCGTGGGCCGCCCGCAGTGGACGCCGCGCAATTATGCAGCCCTTGCCAGGGAAGGCTTTGCTGGAAATCCCATAGGTTACCGCTGCGTGCGCATGATTGCGGAGGCCGCCGCTTCCGTGCCGTTGCTGATCTATGAAAACGGCAAGGAGCTCGCAAGCCACCCGCTGCTGCAATTGCTGCAACGGCCAAACCCCGCCCAATCCGGCCGCGAACTGATGGAAAATATCTTGTGTTTTCTGCTGGTTGCGGGGAATTCTTACGTCGAGGCTTCAAGCCTTGAGGGAAGCCCGCGTGAGCTGGTGGCGCTCCGGCCCGACCGCATGAAAGTGGTGGCGGGTGGCAATGGCTGGCCCGAGGCCTATGAATACTCCGTCAACGGCGCATCAACGCGACTTTTAGCCGAAACAGTTCTGCACATCCGCCTTTTCAATCCACTCGATGATTATTATGGCATGGCGCCGCTGGAGGCCGCGCAGCGCAGCATCGATACCCACAATGCCGCCAGCGCCTGGAACAAGGCGATGCTCGACAATGCCGCAAGGCCTTCAGGCGCGCTTGTTTTTGCGGCCAGCGATGGCCAGCTGACGACCGAACAATTCGACCGGCTGAAGGCCGAGCTTGAAAGCAAT
>JANMAE010000086.1:0-15751 GCA_031359445.1 Hyphomicrobiales bacterium
CACGAAACTTGGGGACTGCCTCAGTTGTCGTGGCGCTCCCGTGTAAAATCTGGCCCATAGTGCCTCCTTCCATTCGGTGGTCAAAATCGTACCATCAAATGCCGGGACTGAACATCTAATTGCTAAATTCCTTGATGCCAGAGGAGAACTTTAAGAGGTTGAGTTGGATCGCTGAGAATTTCCGTCGAGGGTTTGGCACCTCTAGCAATCAGCAATTCCGCCACTCTAATATCGCCACCAATAGTGTTGCCAATACCAATGCCGGATGCGCCCTTGATCGTTCCATCATCAGCAATGTGGAACAACACGAGTGCGCCTTCCGAAGGTATACGCGTAAAAATGTTTGGACCAAGTTCTGCCAAACCCGTGATTTGGAGTGAGAGATCATATTGATCAGACCAGAACCACGGCACGTTAATGTGAGGCTTCGTTCCGCCCGCCATATTGGCTGCGGCCGTTGCTGCCTATTCTTGGGCAGAACGCCAGGCTTCTAAACGAATGCGCCTTCCGCCCATTTGATCGTGAATGAAGGACGCGCAATCGCCTGCAGCAAAAATATCTGGATCGCTGGTTTGCATTTGCGCATTGCAAGCTATGCCATTTTCGACATTAAGCCCTGCATCGGTTGCGAGTTTCACTTCAGGTGATGCGCCGATGCCAGCAATATTTGTATCCGCTTTGATTTCACGGCAATCTATAAGATGGACGGCATTTTCGGTAAGATGCGAAATGCCAGTGCCAATAATCATTGTGACGCCCGCAGCTAGATGAGCGTCGTGCACGATTTTTGCAATTGCTTCGGGCACACCGCGCATAAGAATGCGAGGTTGAGCTTCGATGACGGTAACTTTGCAGCCGAGTTTTGCAGCTGACGAGGCAAGCTCCAATCCTATAATGCCGCCGCCGATGACTACAATATGTTTTCCAGTTTGAAATTTCTCACGCAACAAAACTGTATCTTTGTGGTCACGCAGCGTGAGCGCATATTCGCCGCCGGGGCAATTCAGCTTACGGGGCTTGGCCCCAGTTGCGAGGAGGAGTTTGGTGTATGGAATCTTCTGATCGTCATCAAGCGTTATAGTTTTTTCGGTCCGATTGATCGATACAACGTGCTTGCTGAGCTTCACATTGACGTTGAGTGATTTTACGTTATCATCGTCGATGAGCGGGACAGGTGCGAAGGCCTCGGCATTGATAATTGATGCCTTGGATAGCGGCGGGCGATCGTAAGGAAGTAGGTCTTCCTCGCTCACTAAAGTGATTGGCACGGCGTAGTCACTTACACGCAAATTAATACAAGCGCGAGCAGCGGCCATGCCGCCACCCACGATCACAATGCCAACATCATTCATTGAACTAAGCAACATCAATGAAGACACGTTCGCCTTCAATTTTAACTGGATATGTTTTGAGATTTACGCACACAGGAGCTCCTTTTGCTGCACCCGTCGTATAATCAAAACGACCGTTGTGTTTGGGGCATTCAACGATGTTGTCCATCACCAAACCATCAGCCAAATGAATTTTTTCATGGGTGCATAATCCGTCTGTCGCATAGAACTTGTCGTCGGGCGAACGGTATATTGCAAAGGTGCGCCCCGCATGATCAAACCTGATCACATCCTCTTCAGCCACGTCAGTTGTGGCACAAGCTTCAATCCATTGATTCATTTGATCTCCTATACAGCATCGTTCGATTGGGTCATGGGTGCCACACTAATCGGCAATAGTCGTAAATTCAAAATTTGATCGCTACGGATCAGCTTACGGAGATTTATCATTCAAATACTCTCGCGCGTATAAGTCTCAAATGGTAAGATTGTGATCAGCTTTCCTGATTCAGTTCCAAACTTGATGGCGCGTAGCATGCCGCTGATTGTTTCTTGAGCCAGTCGTTCCAATGGGTGGCCGAGCACCATTGTCAATGTGCCGTCCAAAAGGCCAGCTCTGGTGTTTTCTGTAAGATCAAAACCCACACCCATGATTTTTCCAGATTTGCCACGCGTGCGCAACGCATTCATCGCACCCGAGATGCCTCCTCCTGCAATGAACAAACCAACAAGATCGGGGTGGTCATTGATGAGGTTCTCGGTCATTTCCTCGGCCACTGCATTTGTCTCGAACGTGGCGAGAGGTTCAAGAATGGTGAACTCCGGTGCCATTTCTCGAAAGTAAGAGCGGAAGCCAATTTCATTCATCTCTTGGCAGCGATAGCGGTAGTTTCCGACTAGCACACCGATCTTTCCTGGTGTTTTGCAGATGTGGTGGAAAGCCCATGCGGAGGCCCGACCAAGCTTCCAATTGTCGAGCCCAACATAGTTGACGCCGTCTGCTTGCGAGAGCTGTGAGATGAGGGCGAACACAGGAACGTTTTTGGCCTGCAATGCTGTGACTGCATTTGACACGAGGGGATGCACAGCTGTGACGACACCGACAGCGCTGCACCGTTCTCCCAGTTCAATCAGTTTTGCCGCAATGACTTGCGGTGCAAGATCTTCGGCATAAAAAATTTCTGTTTCAATTTCTTGATCGTTGTGGGCGTGCGCCGCAGTTTCCAGCGCGGCACCAATCATCTTGTAGAGCTTGCGGGTCGGTTGATGCAGTATAAATCCAAATCTCAATCTGGGTTTGCGTGCAATAATTTTGGCTTGAATGGCTCGCACTCCATAATAGCCGATGCGCTCTGCCGCGTCTTTAACCTGTTGGACCGTGTGCTCTCTCACAGTGCTGTCACCGGCAAGTACGCGATTTACAGTTGAAACCGAAACACCAGTTTCCTGAGCTAAATCTCGAATGGTCGGACGTGTCATTTCCAGCAAACCTTGTGTCAGTTGTCTCAAATTAAAGCTACAAAAGAGATAAAAGAGATAAAATTAAAGTGCCTCTCTAACTCATGTTGTATCTTGAGTTATCTCATGTCAATCCAAAATGACTAATCACCCACGGGCATTTCCGCACGTGAGGCAAAAACCGTCGCAACGACGTCAACTGAGAGGAAATGAAATGAAGTCCATGAAAACTGTTTTGCTTGCCGCAATTGCAGGTACAGCATTTGCAATGAGCGGCTTTGTCGCCACAGCAAAAGCTGAAGGTGCTAAAATTTTTGTAATCGGCGGCAAGGCTGATGATCCATTTTGGTCGATCGTCAAGCGCGGCGCTGAAGATGCAGGCAAAGTGGTTGCTGCCCAAGGTGGTTCCGTGACATGGCTTGCTCCGCAGAACTATGACAATCTTGGCGTTGATGCTGCGGAATTGATCCGTCAGGCAATTGCCCAAGGTGCAACAGCGGTTGTTGGACCTGACTGGGTTCCAGACGCGATGGATCCAGCTTTCAAAGCAGTTGTTGATGCCAAAATTCCACTCGTGATTTATAACGCCGGCGGCCTTGAGGCTGCAGATCGCCTGCACGCTATGAACTACGTTGGCGCTGTCGATTATCTCGGTGGTGTTGCTGGCGGTGAATACCTCGCCAAGGCCGGCAACAAGGATGGTGTCTGTATCAATTCCCTCCCGGGTGCAGCCAATATCGAAGCCTATTGCAAAGGCTTTGTCGATGGTATGACCAAGGCAGGTGGCAAGGCTGCCGTTTTGCCACTTCCAGCAACAGCTGAAGGCAACGTGACCGCTGTGTCACAAGCCATTAAAGCCTATCTCGTTGAACATCCAACCGTCAATGCGGTTTTCACCACCGCCAACCTTGACGCTATTGGCTCGGTTCAGGGCATTGCCGAAGCTGGAAAAGCTGGCGCAGTTAAAGTTTGTGGCATCAATTTTGACGAAGGCATTCTGGCGCAAATCAGTGCCGGTACGCAAGCTTGCGCTATTGATCAGCAAGGTTATCAACAGGGCTACTATGCCGTGTCGATCCTCAATGGTTATGTGAACTATGGCTTGTCCATTCCAACTCGTGAAATTCTGACTGGTCCAGGCGTCGTTGACGCAACTAACATTGCGTCAACGATGGTCGGCGCCAAGCAAGGCACACGCTAAGACGTAAATTACTCCCTTAACTTGGACTGCTCGGCCACTATGCTCCTTCGGCCGAGCAGTCATTTTCCCCAGTAATGTTGGAAACTCGGTCATGGCCGCACACATTAAAAAGCAGGAGATTGCACGCAGTGGCGGGCCTGCCGAAGTGTGGTCTTCGCTGGCCGCTGTGGCACGTCGTCCAGAAGCAGGTTCGCTGCTTGGCCTTATCGTCGTTTATGTGTTTTTTGCAGTTCTCGGCGGTTACACTTTTCTCGGTTTAACGGGCTGGTCGAGTTGGCTGAATATGGCCGCAGAAATCGGTATCATCGCTTTGCCTGTTGGCTTGCTGATGATTGCTGGAGATCTCGACATCTCAGTTGGTGCCGTGCTGCCGGCGTCTAGCTTAACGGTGGCCATCATATCCGGCTACTACGACATGCCTGACTATGTTGGCATTGCGGCTGGCCTTACCATTGGTCTGGCCGTAGGTTTGATCAACGGTCTTCTGGTCACCTTCACACGAATTCCCTCTCTCATCATCACCATCGGCACTATGTTTGTGGTGATGGGACTCTCCCTTGGCTTTACCATTATGATCAAGGGCTCCACCGGCGTATTCATTATCCCTGATCCCTTTACAAAATCGCTGTTGGGAACCGCCATGGGCGGCATGTTCCGCGTTGGCATTTTATGGTGGTTGGCTTTTATCGTGGTCCTTTACTACTTTTTACACCTCAGTCCGTGGGGAAATTGGGTCTTTGCTTTTGGTGGCGACCGTGAGAGCGCGCGCAACGCTGGCATACCCACCAAAAAACTCACCTTGCAGCTTTACATGTTGTCAGGTTTTTCGGCAGCCTTCGTCGGCGTCATGCAGGTCATTGCCAATGGCAGCGCACAGGTTGCTGCGGGCAGTTCCTTCATCTTCAACTCAATCATGTGCGTTGTGATTGGCGGCGTTTTACTAACGGGCGGCGCAGGGTCGGTGATTGGCATTGTTGTCGGCACCATGACCTTCGCGATTGTGAACCAAGGCATCTTCTATTCAGGCCTCGATCCAAACTTCGGCTCCATCATTATTGGTGCGCTACTTCTGGTCGCCGTTATGTCCAATGACAAGTTCCGTAGCTTGGCGCTTAGCTTCACTGTAAAAAAAGAAGTGAGGGCGCAGACATGAAAATGATAGGACCTTTTTTAAGACGCCCAGCCGCTGCATCGGTGCTGAGCCTCATTGCGGTTCTGGCCTTCTATGTGATCTTCGGCGGCGTTGATCTCTTCAAGCTGGCGGCGGCAGCAAGCTGGATGAACTTGGCGGCCAATCTCGGAATTGTTGCCATTCCGGTCGGCCTGCTTATGATCGCTGGGCAGATTGACATTTCCATTGGTGCAATGATCCCGGCGGGATCAATCACCACGGCAATCCTGTCAGGTCACTTCGGCCTTCCGATTGAAGTTGGCATGTTGGGCGCACTCGGCTTGGGCGTGCTGGTCGGGCTGGTCAACGGATTGATCACCGTTCGTACCACCGTGCCGTCGCTCATTATCACCCTCGGCACCCTCATCGGAATGCAAGGTGTTGTGCTCAGTGCTTCGATGCTCATTGTCGGGAAAGCCAGCGTACCTCTGATGGCACCTGATTGGGCTAAAACTATTTTCGGTCAATTGCTCGGTGGAAGCCATCAGGTCATCATAGTCTGGTGGATTGCCTTGACTGCAATCTTAGCATTCACCCTCCACAAAACGCGTTACGGCAATTGGATTTATGCACTCGGCGGTGACAAAGTGTCAGCCCGCAATGCCGGAATCCCCACAGACCGTTTGACGATTGCACTCTTCGTGCTTTCCGCGACCTCCGCCAGCTTCGTCGGAATGTGCCAGGCAATCCTCTTCAACTCATCTCAGGTCTCAGGTGGAATGGGCTACATCTTCAACGCGATTTCCAGCGTCGTGGTTGGCGGTGTTTTGCTGACTGGAGGCTTCGGTTCGGTGATGGGCATTTTCGTCGGTACATTGACTTTCGCCATAGTCATCCAAGGCATTTACTTTACCCAGATTGATCGCAACTGGTCCAACCTGATCATTGGAGTGACGCTTCTGGTCGCAATGGCGATGAACGAGAGTTTCCGGAAAATGGCGCTATCTTATGCGCCTTCTAAACGGAAAATCGCGAAATGAAATATCATAAAGAATTCTTGACTACAAGAATCCGTCAAGTGACGGCAACATTGGGAGGAACTAAACGATGAAGAAATTTTTAACTGTATTGGCCGCAACGACCGCTTTGGCCGTATTCGCGCCAACAGCGATGGCTGCCAAAATCGCCGTTGTTGGTGGCAAGGCAGATGACCTGTTTTTCAACAAGATTAAAAAGGGCATGGACGATGCATGCTTGGCTGTAGTCGCCAACGGCGGCACCTGCACTTATCTCCAACTACAAACATATGACAACATCGGTGCAGATGCTGCACAACTCGTGCGCACTGCTATCAGTCAGGGCGTGGACGGCATCGTGGTTCCGAACTGGGTGCCAGACGCTGAAGATCCAGCAATCAAAGAAGCCATGGAAAAAGGTATCAAGGTTATCCTTATGAACGCTGGTGGCGGCGACAAAGCTAAGGAACTTGGCGCTATAAACTATGTCGGCAACGAAGAATATACCGCTGGCCTCGCTGCTGGTGGGTATTATGCGGCCAAAGGTGTAAAGAACATTATTTGCGTCAACACAGTGCCGGGTGCAGGAAACCTCGAAGCTCGCTGCAAAGGCGTGATGGACGGAGCTGTCAAGGCAGGTTCCAAATCAACTCAGTTGCCGTTGCCTGCTTCTAGCTTCGGCGATCCGACCGCTGTTGCAGAAGCCATCAAGGCAACCTTGTTGAAAGACGGCACGATTGACGGAGCGATCACGGTTTCTGCTGGTGACGCAGACAGCGCCGCCACAGGCATTGATCAAGCTGGTAAGACTGGCAAAGTGATCCTCGGTTCATTTGACTTCAACCAGTCCGGACTTGATCGCATCAAAGCAGGTGCTCAGGGTTTTGCTATTGATCAACAGCCCTACCTGCAAGGCAACATTGCTGTGAACCTGCTTGCCAACTACATCGATTTTGGCAACTTGCTGCCAACTTTCCCGGTCCTCACTGGCCCCGGCGTCATTGACTCGACTAACATCGAGCCAACATTGAAGGGTGTGAAGGCCGGCGCACGCTAATAATACGAACACGATTGATACGCCACAAAAGGACGGATCGATACTGAAACTCAGCTTGACCGTCATTCCCGCGAACGTGGGGATGACGGACTTAATCATCTTTGAAACTCTGCTTTTTCCGAGGATTGCACGACAATGAATAATAGCTTTTCCTGGGCGGATCTCTTACGCAGACCAGAATCTGGTGCTTTTCTTGGCCTTGCGTCCATGTTTGTTTTTTTCACGATTTTCGGCGGATTTAGTTTTCTATCCGTGGGCAGCATTGGCGCATGGATGAACATCGCTGCTGGTCTCGGTATTATTGCAATACCAGTCGGATTGCTGATGATTGCTGGCGAAATGGATATTTCAGTTGGATCAATGGTGCCAGCTGGTTCAATGGCAATTGCAATTATTTCTGGGCACTATGGCATGCCGATTTGGCTTGGCGTTGCTGCTGTGCTTTTGCTTGGAATTACGGTGGGCCTCATCAATGGGTTCATGGTGGTGCGCACGGCCGTGCCATCATTCATTGTCACATTGGGCACATTGTTCGCGATGGCGGGTTTCATACTCGGCCTTTCCGTGATTATCACGGGTACGACAAGTGTTGCGCTGAAGGCACCTGCAATCGCCAAAGCAATTTTTGGAGATTTGTATTTTGGTAAGCAGTTCCAAGTCATCATCGCGTGGTGGTTGGCCGCAGCGGCTGCCTATATCTTTTTTGTTCATTATTCAAAGTATGGCAATTGGATTTTCGCTATGGGCGGCGACAAGGTGAGTGCGCGCAATGCAGGCATTCCAACTAACCGCGTGACCATTACCCTCTTCGTACTCTCTGCAACAAGTGCAGCCTTCGTTGGCATGTGCCAAGCGATTTTGTTTAATTCGGCACAAGTTTCTGGCGGGCAGTCCTACATCTTTAATTCAATCATCGCTGTTGTCGTCGGTGGGGTTCTACTGACGGGTGGTTTTGGCTCGGTAATCGGCATCCTTTTTGGCACCATTACGTTCGCTATCGTCACCCAAGGCATTTATTACACAAACTTTGACCGCAACTGGTCAAGCCTCATCATAGGGATGCTTTTGCTAGCAGCCGTACTGTTGAACAACACATTTCGCAATATGGCGCTGTCTTATGCGCCGAAGAAAAAAGGGAGTTGACGATCATGGCTGCACCTATTTTAGAACTGAAAAACGTCAATAAATCCTTTGGCCCCATCGAAGTTTTGAACGACATTTCACTGCAAGTGAAAGCAGGCGAGGTGCTGTGCCTACTGGGCGACAATGGTGCGGGCAAATCCACGCTCATCAAGATTATGTCTGGTGTGTATATCCCCACCACCGGCGAAACTCTTATGGATGGGCGCCCGGTATTTCTCGGCAGTCCACGCCAAGCCTCTGAGCGCGGTATTGCCACCGTGCACCAATTTGGCGGCACGTTTCCACTGATGAGCATCGGGCGCAGCTTCTTCGTCGGTGTTGAGCCCACCAAAGGCTGGGGTCCGTTCAAGGTTTATGATCGCAAAAAGGCTAATGAAATTGCCGTTAAGGCCGTGCGCGATTTTGGCATCACCCGTATTGATGACGGCGACCGTTTAGTGGGGGGCCTCTCCGGAGGCGAACGGCAATCACTTGCAATTGCGCGTGCCGTGCACTTTGGTGCGCGGGTACTCATTCTCGATGAACCCACAGCTGCACTTGGCGTGAAACAAGCGAGCCACGTACTGCGCATTGTCAATGAAGCCAAGCGGCGCGGACTGGCAGTTGTGTTCATCACCCATCAAGTCATGCACGCCATGGCCGTAGGTGATCATTTTGCTGTGCTTATTCGAGGTGCCATTGCTGCTGATTTTAAAAAAGGCGAACGCACCCGCGAGGAGATCACCGACCTCATGGCTGGCGGTGAGACCATGGCAGCACTGGAAGCTGAAATTTCTGCCAACGCGATACTTTAATTTTCTCGGGCGGGGCTGCTTCCTCCTTCTAGCAGGTCCGCCCATCCTCTTTTGAGACTAAAAAATGAATAAACTTTTCACCCTTGCTGCATGTGCAGAAATGCTTTGGACGGACAATCCCATTGAATGGCGCGCCTCGCGCCTTCATGAAATGGGCTTTCAAGTTGGGCTGTGGAATCGGCCTGCACATGATTTGGCCAAGCTAGAGAAATCTGGTGCTGCGTTCTCAATTATGAATGGCTATTTGACTGGTCGGTTGGCGGACGAAGAAGGGGCTGACGAACTCTTGAGATCGGCACGTGAAACGGCTCAAATCGGAAAACGACTGGGTGTTGCGCGTTTGAATTTACACGGGACCGGCTTGGGCGATGGCGGTATTCCGATTGTGCAAACCCAAGTGGTGACAGGTGCCATGTGGCTGAAAGCCCGCGATACGCTGAGCCGCATTTGCGATATGGCTGAAGAAGAAGGTGTGACTTATTGTCTGGAAAATTTGAATTCCCTTGATCACCCCGGCTGCCCTTTTGCGTCTACTTCTGATGTGCTGGCTCTGGTGTCTTCGGTCAACCGCCCACAATTGCGGATTAATCTTGATCTCTATCATACGCAGATTGGCGAGGGTGATCTCGTGCGCTGGTGCCAAAAATGTCTGCCGTGGATTGGTGAAATTCAAGTGGCTGATAATCCCGGGCGCTTTGAGCCCGGCACAGGTGAGATAAACTTTTCGGGCGTTGCATCCGCGTTGAAGGCAATGGCGTATTCCGGGCCAGTTGCCATGGAGGCACATGCATCTGGCGATGTTGAAAAAGCACTCGAGGCCTTTCGTGCTGCGTTTGCATAATTCTGAGGACTGGAAAATGGATGAGTTAAAGTTTGGATCGAAAAATAAGCGTGGCGATTTTGCGCCAAGAGAGCATTTGCAAATTGCGCCTTATTTTGAATTTCCACCCAGCCCCAAGAAATTTTTTAAGTTTCTGATCGGATATTTCTGGCCGTGGAACTTGCTGTACATCGCGCTTGCGGCACTGTTCTATTTTTATCTGACACCAAGTCCAGAGACGACGAAAACTCTGACTCCGGGCTGGATTTTATTCATTCTCGCCCGCAATGCGGTTCTCGTCTTCGTCATTTATGGATTGTTGGAATTGCGGCTTTACATGAAGCGGGTGCAAGGCAATCGCTTCAAATTTCATGGCCAATTTCCGGCTGACAGACCAAGCGACGTGTTCATGTTCAAAAGTCAGAACATGGATAACATCATTCGTAGTTTTGCCTCTGGTGTTCCAATTTGGACTGCGTGGGAAGCGTTCGGTCTACATGCCTATGCAAACGGGTGGGGACCATGGACCACGTTTGCGGAACATCCCTACTGGCTTTTAACGTTCGCATTCCTTCTGCCGTTCTGGCACGAGTTTCATTTCTACTGCATTCACCGCCTTATCCATGTGCCTGTGCTCTACAAATATATTCATTCAGTGCATCATAACTCCGTAAATCCAAGCCCGTGGTCTTCCCTCTCCATGCACCCCATTGAGCATTTGCTCTATTGGTCAGACTCGCTCATTCATTTGGTCTTGCCCTCCCATCCCCTGCTGTTCCTTTATGGCTTGCAAATTACGGGGACGGGCGCTGTGGTCGGACATATAGGCTTTGATAAAATTGAAGTGGGGTCTGAAGGTGCAGTTCTTACTCACGCTTATGCGCATTATCTGCACCACAAGTATTTCGAAGTGAATTATGCCGATGGCACTACCGCTTTGGACAAGCTGTTTGGCACTTGGCACGATGGCAGCAAGGAAGCGCAGGCCCAAATGGAAGCGCGCTATGCTCAAAAAGTCGCAAAGATGAACGAAAAATCATGACACTGCGCATTGGTATTATTGGTGCTGGCATTATGGGGGCGGATCACGCCCGGATATTCGCTGAAGAAGTGCCCGGCACAAGCTTGCAAGTGATCTGCGATGCCGACTCGGCGCGGGCCAAGGTTGCAGCGGATGCCAACGGCGCAAAATCCGTGACGGGTGATCCTCTGGCGGTCATCAACGATAGTTTAGTCGATGCTGTGGTGATTGCGGCACCCGACCAATTTCACGCGGCCCTGACTCTCGCCTGCATCGCTGCTGGCAAGCCGGTGCTATGCGAGAAGCCCTTGTCGCAGGATTCGAAGGAATGTCTCGCCGTACTTGATGCCGAGGAAAAATGCGGCAAGCGTTTGGTGCAAGTTGGCTTCATGCGCAGATTTGATCCGTCATACGCTGAAATTAAATCCATGCTCGTGCGCGGTGATCTAGGCAAAGCTCTGATGTTCCATTGCTTCCACCGCAACGTGGCTCCTGCTTATGATTTCCGCCCTGAGATGGCGATTTGCAATTCTGCACCCCATGAGTTTGACGTGGCGCGCTGGATGCTGGATTCAGACTTCAAAACCATCAGCGTTTTCCGCCCGCCCAGTGGTGGAGAGACAGCACCTGTGTTCATGGTGCTCGAAACAGTGGCTGGCCAATTGGTGAATATTGAGATCAATATCAGCGCCACTTACGGCTATGATGTGCGCGGCGAACTCGTCGGCGAAAAAGGAACGGCTTCTTTGCGCGCACCCGTTCATGCCGACATCAATTTGGACCTCAAGCAGATCAACACTTACCCTTCGGATTGGCGACCCCGTTTTGTGGAGGCATACCGCCAGCAAAACCGCGCGTGGGTCAAATCCATTAACACAGGCAAGTCCAATCTTGGTGCATCGGCTTGGGATGGTTATGCATCAACAGCTGTAGCCGAAGCAGGCGTTGAAGCGCTGCACACTGGCAAGACCGCCGCAGTGATCCAGATTCCCAAACCAAAATTTTATATGTGAGACAATAATGAAAATCGGAATGGTAACAGACTCGCTCAGTCATTTGTCGTTTGATGACATGCTCGACACAGCGGCACGGTTGGGCATCAAAGGGGTGGAATTCAACGCTGCCAACTGGACATCGGCTCCTCATCTCGATTTGAAAGCACTGCTCAATAGCGCAGCGGAGCGGCGTGACTTTCTCACTTCTGTGAAAGCACGGGGTCTAGAAATTATTGCGCTGAATGCCAATGGCAATCAATTGCACCCGACTGAAGGCGAGGTACAATCCAAAGCATTGCACGATACTATTCGAGTAGCAGGTTCGTTGGGCATTGAAACAGTGGTGCTGATGTCAGGCCTTCCTGAAGGTACGGCAGGCGACAAGATGCCGAACTGGGTTGTCTCGTCATGGCCACCGGAAACGCAAACCATGCTTAAGTATCAATGGGAGGATCGTGCGCTTCCCTATTGGGCCAAACTGGCAAAATTTGCGAAGGAGCATGGCGTAAAGAAACTGGCGGTTGAGTTACATGGCAATCAGTTGGTTTTTAATGTGCCGACATTGCTGCGCCTTCGCAAAGAAATCGGCCCTATTGTTGGAGCAAACCTTGATCCGTCTCATTTGATGTGGATGGGGGCTGATCCGCTTGCAGCAATTGATGCTTTGGGTCCTGCGATACTGCACACTCATGCCAAGGACACCTTCATCAACAAACCTGTCTGTGCCACAACAAGCAGGTTGGAAAATGGCTCGCTCATGAACATTCCAGCGCGCGCATGGAGTTACATCACCTTAGGTTACGGCAACGATCAAGCGTTCTGGAAAGACTTCTGCTACCGCCTGCGGATGGTGGGTTATGACGGTTGGCTTTCCATAGAACATGAAGATGCATTGTTGTCGCGTGAAGAAGGCGTTCGCAAATCGGTCGAGCTTTTACAAGCCGTAGCTCCGTCTGAAACCAGCGATTACAAACCACAAGTTTTCTGAGGAAGCAAAATAATGGGAATGTACCATAACCGTCCGCATGTCGAAGATATCCGCAAGATGAAGAAGAAGGGCGAAAATATTTCTATGCTTTTCGTCACTACACCGGATGAAGCCGCCGCCGCCAATGCAGCGGGCATTCACATGTTGTCAATCGAGGGGCGGTTCTTCGATGCCGCGATGCGCGAAGCAGCGGGCAGTTGTTTTGTGCAAGTGGGCCTGCCTTATGGTGGCTGGGGCACTTTTAACGGGCGAGCATTGGCAACCGCAGAAGATTATATGCGCGCCGCATTCCACTATTCAGCCATCGGGGGCGACGCCTATTATTGTTCCGCTTCATACGACATCCAGAAAACTTTATGTGATAACCACATCCCAGTGGTCGCTCACATCGGACTTGTTCCAGCCTACATCACTTGGAGCGGCTGGCGGGCTGTGGGCAAGACTGCCCATGAGGCCTTGGCTCTCTGGGAACATACAAAAAAGCTTGAGGAAATCGGTGTGTTTGGTGCCGAGCTTGAGGTGGTGCCGGACCGCGTTGCGAAATTTCTCTCTGAAAACTCGTCCTTAATCATGCTTGGTATGGGCGCTGGCAAATATGCCGACGCGCAATATCTCTTCACTGAAGACGTTTGCGGCTACGGTCAAAACCATAAGCCGCGCCATGGCAAGGTTTACCGCAATTTGGGCCCCGAACTTGCGCGTTTGCAAAATGAACGCGTCGCTGCATTCAAAGAGTACAAGGCGGATGTGGATTCGGGCGTTTATCCTGCTGAAGAACACACGGTCACCATCAAAGACGAAGAGTTTGACGCCTTCCTGAAATCAACGAAGGACTAAAAACATGTTGCGTGTTGGTGTTGTAGGATATGGAACTGGCGGGCGGCATTTTCATACGCCATTCATTGACGCTGCAAAGAACTGCAAACTCGCTGGTATCGTTGCACGAGCCCCTGACACTGTGTCTGCGGCGAAAGCTGATTGGCCAGACACGCTGATTTTCGCCAGCCTCGCTGACATGATCGCGGCGGGAACCTGTGATGCCGTGACCATCACAACACCACCCCAGACACGGCGCGTACTGGTGCTGGAAGCAATTCATGCTGGTTTGCATGTGATCGCCGACAAACCATTTGCGCCAAGTGCAGCGGCAGCTCGTGAACTGGATAGTGACGCAAGGGCGAAAGGGGTAACATTAGGCGTATTTCAAAACCGTAGGCTTGACGCCGATCTCCAAACGCTGGCTAAGCTTATTAAGGATAACAAACTTGGTCGTGTCTGGAGTATTCACAACCGCATGGATTTTGACGATCCAGCGACCCTGGAAGCAGGGCCTTCAGGCGGTCTTTTGCGGGATCTCGGAAGCCACCTGGTCGATCAAATGCTCTGTTTGCTCGGGCCAGTTGTTGCAGTCGATGCCCAACTCGATCATGTAAATCTACCCGAAGGGCGGACGGACGCGAGTTTCGCCATCACACTGCGCCACGAAAGCGGAGCGCATAACCATATCTCGGCCAGCAAACTCAATCACTTCAATCAACGAGAACTCCGCGCCTATGGCGACCTCGGCGCATAACTCGATTTTTACGACGTCGGCTGAGATGCGGGCTTGGCTTGAGAGCAACGAAGTCGCTGTTTTCACTGATCAGGGTGATTGGCCGACGCCGGAAACAGCAGAGCTTTGGAAACGGTTTCGCGCAGAAGCGCTGAGCGGCGGAATTCAGAAGTGGAGCAAAGCGTCGTTCAAACGATTGCTTAGATGTTCAGTCCCGGCATTTGATGGTACGATTTTGACCACCGAATGGAAGGAGGCACTATGGGCCAGATTTTACACGGGAGCGCCACGACAACTGAGGCAGTCCCCAAGTTTCGTGGCTCGCGATACAACAGAGTCAAGAAAGCATAAGGGCACTTGCTGAGCGCTATAATGTCAATCCGAAGACAGTGTCGAAGTGGAAGCACCGTGAGACAGTGGGGGATCGCAAAACTAGGCCGAAGGATGCCCACTCAACAGTCCTATCAGCTGAAGAAGAAGCCGTGATTGTTGCCTTCAGTCGCTATACGCTGTTGTCTCTTGGCGATTGCCTCTATGGTCTGCAGCCAACAATCCCACACCTGACACGTTCTTCATTGCATCGCTGCTTTCAACGTCATGGCATCGAGCGGTTGCCGGAGGTCGAAGGCAACAAGGCTCCGAAGAAGAAGTTCAAGGCTTATCCGATTGGTTACTTCCATGTCGACATTGCCGAAGTCAGAACCACAGAAGGCAAGCTCCATCTCTTCGTGGCCATCGACCGAACCAGCAAGTTTGCCTATATTGAACTTCACCAGAGGGCTACAACTGCCATCTCGAAGCAGTTCCTGGACAATCTTGTTGCTGCTGTACCCTACACCATCCACACGGTTCTCACTGACAACGGCATTCAGTTTACTGATCCAACTGGTGAGAGTTGGACACCTGTGGACATCAAGAAGATGCGAGCGGAAGGAAAGTTGTTCAGGTGTCACGCATTCGAAAGTGGATGCGCCACTCACAACATTGATCATCGGCTGACCAAGATCAAGCATCCCTGGACCAATGGCCAGGTCGAACGCATGAACCGCACAATCAAACAGGCCACCGTTCATCGCTATCACTACGACAACCACGATCAACTGCGCCAGCACCTCACTGACTTCATAAATGCCTACAACTTCGCACGTCGTCTCAAAGCCCTCAAAGGGCTGACACCTTACGAGTTCATCTGTAAATGCTGGACAAATCAGCCCGAAAGATTCAAGCTAAACCCTATCCATCAAATGCCGGGACTTAACATCTA
>JANMAE010000089.1:0-10315 GCA_031359445.1 Hyphomicrobiales bacterium
GTGACGTGTCGCCTGGTAGTGCTTTCGTGCCCAAGGATATCTGGGAAACAACATCCGAGACGCCGTGGAAAAGCGAACTGCTGAGGCTGTTCATGCGCAATCAATTGCGCGTGGCGCCCACCATGCCCATTCTTGCCGTGATGATGACACTCACCTGCCTCAATTGGGTGCAGCCTGCCATTGTTCTGCTCTGGCTCGCGGCAGCGTTTACCTGTCAGGCCGCGCAGATTTATCTGTGCCGGGAGTTTTTCCGCCGCAAGCGCGATAGCGGCGAACATCTGGATTGGATCGGCATGATGGCGGCAGCTGAACTGTTGCAGGGCGTATGCTGGGTGTTGCCGTTGTTCCTGTTCTGGTATGACGCATCGCCCGCGCAAAATGCCTATGTGCTCGCCTTCACCATGGCGGTAATTGCGGTGCGCCTGCTGGTTGTCAATAATTTCATGCCGGTGCTGGTGGCTGGAACCGGGGTCATGACCATCGGCGTGGCCTTGCGCTGCGTCTCGCAATCAGAACCGGTTTATCTGGCCCTTGCTGGCCTCATCATTGCCCTGGAAGTCTTCTTTCTTTTCGTGGCGCGCCAGCTCGGCGATACGGCACGCGACATGGTGCGCTTCAAGTCGCAGAAGAACCGGCTCATCGAAGAGCTGAAGCTTGAGCGTGACAAGGCGCAATTTGAAAAAGTGAAGGCGGAAAATGCCAATCAGGCCAAGTCCGTGTTCCTGGCCACCATGAGCCATGAACTGCGCACGCCGCTCAATGCCATCATGGGATTTTCGGAAATCCTCGAGCGTGAATTGTTTGGCCCCATGACGGTGAAGGCCTACAAGAGCTACGCCCTCGACATTCATCATTCCGGCCGCTACCTGCTCGATCTCATCAATGATATCCTCGATCTTTCGCGCATCGAGGCAGGCCGCCGCGATATTCAGGAAGAGCCCTTCGGCCTTATGCCCTGTGCGAAATCCGCCCAGGCCCTGCTGGCGGGGAAGGCTGCCGAGAAAAACATCACGGTAGCCGTGGAAATCGACCACACCCTTCCCAAACTCATGGGCGATATTCGTGGCGTAAACCAGGTGCTGATCAATCTTCTCACCAATGCGATCAAGTTCACGCAGAACGGGGGCAAGGTGGTGATCTCGTCGCATGTCACTTCTGCGGGCGCCATGGTTGTGTCAGTCAAGGACAATGGCCCCGGCATTCCGCCGCAGGAACTGAAGTCGGCGCTCGATAATTTTGCCAGAGGAGCCGCTGCCACCAAGCAGGCCATTGATGGCGCAGGCCTTGGCCTTCCCATCGTCAAGGGGTTGATGGAGCTGCATGGCGGTGACGTCACCATCCTCAGCACGGTGGGTGAAGGCACGGACGTGCAGGTGTCCTTCCCGGCCAAGCGCGTGCTGGCTGGCCCGCGCGGTGAAGTGATTGCGGCACCTGCTGTCCAATCCGAAAGCCAGCGCAAGCTCATTGCCATCACGGGCTAAGCCCGCTACCAGCGCCTTTGATGCAATATGATGTGATTATTCTGGGCGCCGGTGCTGCCGGCCTGATGGCAGCCATGGCCGCTGGTGCGCGCGGGCGGCGCGTGGCGCTGCTCGATCATAACGCGCAGGCCGGCGCCAAGATCCTGATCTCCGGCGGCGGGCGCTGCAATTTCACCAATATCCATACAAGCCCGAAAAACTTTCTCTCGGAAAATCCGCATTTCTGCACCTCAGCGCTCAGCCGCTACACGCCGCAGGATTTTCTGGCATTGCTGGCGCGTCACAACATTGCCTGGCATGAAAAAACCCTGGGCCAATTGTTCTGCGATGGATCGGCCAGGCAGATCGTTGCCATGCTGCTTACGGAATGCGCTGCGGTTAATGTCGAAATCATCCTCTCCGCCAAGATCACGGATGTGCGCAAGGCGGATCAGTTTTCGGTCACCACGGAAAATTCGGTCTATCAAGCGCCGGCCCTTGTGCTCGCCACGGGCGGTCCCTCAATTCCCAAGATGGGCGCCACAGGCTTTGCCTATGACGTGGCCAAGAAGTTCGGGCTGGGTGTTGTCAAGCCACGCGCAGGCCTGGTGCCGTTGCGGGCGAAGCCCGATGACGTTACCTTCTACTCAAGCCTCGCTGGCGTGTCGCTCAGGGCTCAAGTCACTTGTAACAAAGCGCAGTTCATCGAGAACATCCTGTTCACGCATCTCGGACTTTCCGGTCCTGCCATCCTGCAAATCTCTTCCTATTGGCGCGAAGGTGACAGCATCAAGCTTGATCTTGTGCCGGGCCTTGACGCCCTGGCGGAACTCCGCCAGCGCAAGCATTTGCGACCCAAAGCTGCGCTCACAACGATATTAGCCGAACTGGTGCCGCAGCGCCTGGCGCAGTCAATGGTATCTGATGATGTTACAAAGCTTGCTCACCTTCTCAAGAATTTTATGTTCACGCCATCCTCCAGCGAAGGCTTCGCCAAGGCCGAAGTCACCGCAGGTGGCGTTGATACTGCTGGACTTTCCTCCAAAACCATGGAGGCCAAAAATGTACCCGGCCTCTATGTAATAGGCGAAGCTGTCGATGTCACAGGCTGGCTCGGCGGTTATAATTTCCAATGGGCCTGGGCCAGCGGCTGGTGTGCGGGCCACATTGCCGGATTGTAACAGGGCGTGACCAGTTCGTTACTGACGTGAGCGCCAATAAGTTGTATGCACGAAGAAGAATCAGTCACGTCACCGGGGAATAGAAGACTTGGATATCTTGAACGAAACGCAATTTTCGGCGGAACTCCGGCAGCAGGCCCGCAAACTCACCGCATACTGTAACCGCTACCGTGACGCCAACACCCGCAGCGCTACAATCCAGCTCATCAACACGGCCGTGCCGTTTTTTGTCACGCTCGCCCTCATGTTCTGGGCCGCGCAATATTCGGTGTGGCTCACCCTGCCCCTGGCCATTCCGGCGGGAGCGCTGGTCATTCGCTTCTTCGGCCTGCAACATGATTGCGGCCACAATTCGCTGTTTCCGGACCGCCGCGTCAATGAAGCCGTGGGCCGGGTCATCAGTGTGCTGACGTTTACGCCTTATGACCATTGGCGAAGGTCGCATGCCCTGCATCACCAGCTTTCGGGCAATCTCGACAAGCGGGGCTTTGGCGATATCGAAACCATGACGGTGAAGGAATATGAGGCAAAGACCTTCTGGGGCCGCTTGCGCTACCGTCTCTACCGCCATCCGATGGTGATCCTGATCATTGGCCCGCCGCTGTTCTTCCTCGTGTTGCAGCGCTTGGCCATGGGATCGAACATGCCGATGCGCGACAGCCTGCGCGGCATCCTTGCCCATGATGCCATGCTGCTTCTCATCTATGGCACAGTCACCTGGTTTGCCGGATGGCAGGCCACCTTGCTCGTGCTGCTGCCCATCTATCTCATTGCCACATGGATCGGCGGCTGGCTGTTTTTCGTGCAGCACCAGTTTGAAGAGGCCCATTGGGAAGGCGCTGACGAGTGGGACATGAAAATCGCCGCCCTAAAAGGCAGCTCATACTTGAAAATGCCAGGCTTCATGAACTGGTTTTCCTGCAACATCGGCATCCATCATATTCACCACCTGTGCAGCAAGATCCCCAACTACCGCCTGCGCGAATGCCTTGATGGCAGCAAAGAACTGCAAACCATGTCACCGCATCTCACGCTGTGGCAGGGCATCGCTTGCGCCAGGCTCTCCCTCTGGGACGAAACCTCCCGCCGCCTGATTTCATTTGGCGAATACGCCAGACAGCGCAAGCGCCAGCTGGCTTAAGGCTCACCCACCGTGCAACGTGAACTGCGTGCTTGGCGGCAACTGTAACCGAATTAGCGTGTCTCACCCAAGGGGTGCAATCCACTCCACTTAACCCTTGTCTTGAATTGCGGTCTCTGCGTAGTTGAATAAATGTCAATAGAGCGGAGTGTCACCGTACTCCGCCTTTTTTTAACCTCATCTCGTTTTTGAACCGCCGCGTTTCGAATGCGAGGATAAGGGGAAATCTCAGATACTTGTTAAACTGTTTCCGGCCATACTTCCTGTAAAGTTTCTTATGCCAGGGCAGAAATGCTTGAAGTCCTTGCCATCGACAGCCTCGATCCGCTCAAAAGATATTCCCAGCGGCGCAAGCTGGGCCGTATTTTCCGCCAGCCGGTCAGGACGCCGCTTGAGATTGATGACAAAAACTTTCAACACCGGTGTATTGTCTCCCCTGCAAAAACCTGCGCCATTTTATCAGGCTTCCACCGCAATTTATCCGGTTTTGTGTTGCCGTCCAAACAATTATTTCCGCCACGGACACATCGTTCGTTGTGCAAGGAGCAGGTAGAGCAGTATAAGAGATGCCGGTCGAAACTTTAGTTGCGGATCAATCAGCCCCGATTATTAGAGAAGTGCCGATATGAGGCCAGTCAATGAAGTTCTTTAAAATCTTGAAATTAATCATAAGTCAAAGAAAAGACGTGAAAGCTTTTGGTTTAGGCATCCTATTGCGCCATGTACTCCCCGTTGATAAAAACGGTTTGATTAAATTGAACACGACAATTGGAGTAGTAAGCATTCGTCCAAATGAAAGTGATCTTGCTACGCTGCGCCAAGTGTTTGTCGACAAACAATACGATTTAAAAAAATTCGCTCAATACGACTTAATCGAAAAGCGATACAACCTGATGCTCGCCGCAGGAGAGCGTCCGATTATAATAGATGCAGGGGCGAACATAGGTGCTGCGTCTATTTTTTTTGCGAAGTTATTTCCCGAGGCATATATTTTGGCATTGGAGCCAGATCATGCAAACGCAGAGCTGTGTCGTCTTAACTGCAAATATTTGAAAAATGTTTTAGTTAAGGAAGTCGCTATAGGCGCGTTTTCAGGAACGGTAAAATTGGTGCATCCACAGAACCAACTAGCCTGGGCTGTACAGACCCAGAGAAGTGAAGATGGAGATGTTACCGTTTTAAGTATTCCGGAAATACTGTCAGAACTCGATCATGTGAGTCGCCTTCTTATCGCAAAGATCGATATCGAGGGATTTGAAAAAGACTTGTTTTCTTCGGCCACTTCTTGGCTTTCTGATATTGCTGTCGTTGTGTGTGAACCACATGATTGGATGCTTCCGGGTCAGCATAGTAGCCTGCCAATGCAAAGAGCAATGTTCTCACAAGATTTTGAAATTTTGATTTCTGGAGAAAGTCTTGTTTTCGTTAATAGCAAATTGCGAAGTTCAGAGTTGGAATTACGGTGACACCTCTGGACTGCACCCCATAACTGAGACACGATCATTTCGGTTACAGTCAATCCAAGGCGGAAAGACTGCGATTTCGGTGACACTCCACTTAATTAATATTTCTCGCAACTCTTCATATCGTCCCTTTCCATGGAAGTTGCGGTAGCCCTTGCGAAGATGCAAGGCAGCGCAGGCAGCAGCTGGCCTGCCCCCCTTCGGCACGACATGCCAATTTCGCCGGAGTGTTCCCTGAGCGCGTTGATCATAGCCGTGCGCTATGACGTCAGCAGGTCACGCACCTTGGACAGCATCGGAAGGCACTGCTGCCCAACAGTCTTCACACCGACAAAGCGCATTTCGGGATCACGCACCGCCCCCGGCAATCGCCTTGGCGTCGGCAACATCATTCTTCATGCGCGGCAAAACGCCGTCATCCGTTGCGCCGGAATCAATCGAACATCCCCTTTTCTTACGATGGCGTCAGGGGTGAACGGACCGGGGCGGGGCAATACTTGACTTTGCCATACAAAGTATGCTCGACGACATCGAGCATGTGAACGCCGCGAAATATCCGCACCAGCGCATGTTGGTGGTGGTGTTCAACGGCTATGTCTACGGTGTTCCCTATGTTGCCAACGATGACGAGATTTTTCTCAAGACCGTTTACCCGAGCCGCAAGCTCACGCTCAAATATCTAGGTGAAGACCATGGCTAAAAAACCAACCATCAAGCCCTATCTCGACGACGCGGAGCGCGACCTTATCGAAGCGCTGGACGCCGATGATGCAGCGTTCAAAAGCGTGCTCACGCCAGCGCGCAAGGACGACGTGATCAAGGCCGCGCGCGCCACCATGAATGCCGAGCGCGAAAAAATCACGCTGCGCATTTCCCGCCGCGATCTTTCACTGTTGAAGTCACGTGCGCTGCAAGAAGGCATGCCGTATCAAACGCTGATCAATTCGATCTTGCACAAGGCGGTGTCATGAGAAAAGCTACCAAGATCACGTCACGGGGCAAATTTCGGTGACACCTCTGGACTGCACCCCATAACTGAGACACGATCATTTCGGTTACAGTCAATCCAAGGCGGAAAGACTGTGCTGAAGAGAAGTAGCAAATGGAGCATATAAAGGCATGACAAATGATTCTAGGAAGGCGTTTGTTTCTGTAATCTTGCCAGCCTTCAATGCGAGCGCATGGATAGAAGAAACATTGCAGAGTTTGGTTTCGCAATCCCACAAGGACTTTGAGCTGCTAGTGCTGGATGATGGTTCTACAGATAGCACGCTTGAGGTCATTCGCAGGTTTGAAAGGCAGGACAATCGCATCAGGGTTTTCGTTCAAAAAAATATGGGGGTAATTGCCGCTCGAAACAAATTACTTGATGAAGCGCAAGGACAGTATGTCATGTTTCAGGATGCAGATGACATCTCCACTCCCGACCGCATGGAAAAGCAGCTGCAGCTACTGCAAGCAAATCCAGAAGCAGTAGGCGTTTCCTCCTGGATTGAATATTTCGACAGCAAGCCAGGCGCTGAAATCAAAACAAGAAAGATCCTGCATAAACCGGAACGCGTTGATGCCCACTGGCCATCGTCAATCAAAGACGCTCCCCTTGGATTTTCACTGCCAGGAAGCACAATCAACTATAACCACCCCCTTGTAAAGCAGCTGCGATTTAGGCCGTTCTTCAAGGGATCTGAAGATGTAGACTTCAATCTGAATTTGCTGTCGCTGGGTGAATTGATGAATACGCAGACTGTTCAATATCGCTGTCGCAGGCACGGAAAAAATACCGCAAGCAGGATGCTATACAATAAAATAGAATCTTCGGTTTTGGCGCGCGTGTTTGCTTATAGAAGATATCACGGCCGCAAAGATCTCGTGTTTGGCCAGCAGACACCTTTCTTGCGTCTGTTTTGCAACGGGCTAACGGTCCATGAATTTACTACTTCCATGTTTTTGATTGGTCGCCGCTTGGTCAAGCGGCTTCCAAAATACATTCTCAACCGGATGAGTCATTCCCAATAAAAGGAAAATATTACCTTTTCGACCCATTATTCGAATGGAAGCCGACTTTTCTGCAAAGCACTCCGGGCTCATGGAGAAACAAGCTTTAAAAACCTCCTGTAAGTGCGGCGAAGTTTCGCGCGCGTATCGCGTTTTCTTACGGTGTCTTTAATGTGCCGTTCATCGCCAATATGCCAACACACACCTGGTACCATTCGACCTGTTGTCAAACCAAGTGAGCGGACTTTGTCGTTAATGTCTCTTTCATTGAAGTATTTTTTGAAGGGTCCAACTTTTACCCATAGATCTTTTCTGAGAAGAGAAGGGTTGAATGTGAAATGACCCCAGTCCTTTTGTAGAAGTCTCTTGTACTTCAGATAGCTAAAAGCCGCTGTCTCAAAGACAATCTGATTCTCAAAGACGACTTTGCTGCGATCAAAACACGAAGATTGACGAACAGCGACTTGGCTGAGCATTTCGTCACGGGACAAAATTTCTAAACATTTAGGCACGAATGCAATGGGGTCAAACTCCCAATCATCTTCGCAATGAAAAATATACGGAGTTAGAACTTGATCATACATTTCGTCAATTGAAGCGTGGTGCCCGTGTTGCGTAGAGTGGCAAATCAGTTTTGCTTCTGGCAGGTGCTTGATGACGATACGATTGGTTTCCTCGTCGCCTGCATCATTCGTTATCAAGAAATCTGAAAAGAAAATTTTATTGTGGCTCAGCAAGGTGGTCAATGTTCGATCAAGCAGATCTGGACGCCCACCAGCAGTCAAGCATAGTGAAATTCCGCTTGCCGCATTAAGGTTCATCGAATATTCCTCAGAACTCAATTCATGATTTAAACTACGGCAGGATTGCTGGAAGCTTCTTGTTGGAAGTTAAATGGCCATTTTGTTGCTGTCAATCTTGGCGTAGTAATTTTGTTCAGTTTCGACAGGCGGAAGTATTCGTTTGGACAGCAACACAAAACCGGATAAATTGAGGTGGAAGCCTGATAAAATGGCGCAGGTTTTTGCAGGGGAGACAATACACCGGTGTTGAAAGTTTTTGTCATCAATCTCAAGCGGCGTCCTGACCGGCTGGCGGAAATTACGGCCGTGCTTGCGCCGCTGGGAATATCTTTTGAGCGGATCGAGGCTGTCGATGGCAAGGACTTCAAGCATCGGCATCAACACCAAATATGGTTGAGCTGGCTCTTCAATGGCTTCAAATTCATGCTGCGGGGCGCAACAGCCTGCATGATGAGCCATCGCAATGTGTGGCAGAGAATCGTCGATGAGAAGATCCCTGTTGCCCTTGTTTTGGAAGACGACGCCGTCGTGGCTGATTTTGATTCGGGCATGCTCGATATTGATCTTGAAAGATTAGAACTGGACTTGCTGCGCATCGCACTTACTCAATACGAAAGACACTTTGCGCTCGGCCATTTACGGGATCGGCACAAATCCGCTGTGGGCAGAAAGACTTATCATCCCGTCAGTGGCAAGGAGTATGGCACAGCTGCTTACCTGGTGTCCTTGGAAGGAGCGGTCAAACTTCTCAAAATCAAGCATAACTGGTTTCTCATATACCATTTTGCCGTTTGGGCACTTGTGGCCGGGCTGCGGCACGCCGTTCTGGAATCTCCCATGTTTCAGCAAAGTGCGAGTGTTTCTTCAATTGTGGAATCTACACTCACTGATGAGAAATTTCTGCCCTTGCATAAGAAACTTTACAGGAAGTATGTCCGGAAACAGTTTAACAAGTATCTGAGATTTCCCCTTATCCTCGCATTCGAAACGCGGCGCTTCAAAAACGAGATGAGGTTAAAAAAAGGCGGAGCTTGAAAAGCAACTGTAACGCGTGTTCCCCTCGCGGCTCGCAACTCGTCTTATCGTCTCTTTCCATGAATTTACGGCGATCCTCCCGATTGTGCCAGACAGCGCCAGCACCACCGCGTCCCAACCCTTACCTTGCGGCGTGAACGGCGTGCTTGGCGGCAATGGTGGTGGCGTCGGCATTGAGGAACTCGAGGAGTTCGCGGCTGATGCGGTCGGCGTGGGTGGCCAGCATGCCATGCGGTGCGCCTTCGATCTCGATCATTTCGGCCCGGGCAATGCCCTTGGCTGCCGCGCGGCCTGTGACATCAATCGGCACGATCTTGTCGGCTGTCCCATGCATGACCAGGGTGGGCACCGTGAAGGCGTCAAGTTCCTTGCGGAAGTCCGTGGTGGCGAAGGCCTGCACGCATTCCAGCGTGGCCTTGAGGTAGGCCTGCATGGCCACGTCATGGGAGGCGTCGAGCACGTCCTGGGAGACCTCACCGCCAGGTGTGCCCACGCCATAGAAATCCTTGAAGAAGCCTTTGAAGAAGCCATCCCTGTCGGTCTTGATGGCATGCATCATGCCGTCAAACACGCTCTGGTCCACGCCGTCGGGGTGATCAGCGGTCTTCAGCATGTAAGGCACAATGGAAGACACCAGCACGGTCTGCCTTACGCCGTGGCCGCCGTGGCGCGACATGTAGCGGGCAACTTCGCCGCCACCCATGGAAAATCCGACGATGGTTGCGTCCGTGGCTTCGGTCTCGCGCATCACATCCGCGAGGTCATCGGCCAGCGTGTCATATTCATAGCCCGTTGTTGACTTGTCGGAGCGGCCAAAGCCCCGCCTGTCATAGGCAATCACCTGGAAGCCGTTGTTCACGAGTTCCGTTGCCTGTGCATTCCAGCTATCAGCCGAAAGGGGCCAGCCATGTATCAACACCACGGGCCTGCCAGTTCCTGAAATCTTCGTGAAAAGCCGCTGCTTGTCCTGGGTGGTGACATATGTCATGGCTGCCTCGCTGCTCATTGAACTGTTACATTCAACGACTGTGGCGGCGACTTGTTCCGGCGGTCCAAAATTAGTTCTGTGCCTCTTGCAACCTTACGCGACCAGCGGACGTTCTTGAGGCATGGGGGGCCAAAAGCGACCATATCGACAGGAGCCGTTTATGTCCGACCCGCAACACACACCCTCAGATGTCATTGCCTCACGCCGCCAAATGCTGAAATGGGGCGGCACCGCCCTCCTTGCAGTGGT
>JANMAE010000121.1:0-2406 GCA_031359445.1 Hyphomicrobiales bacterium
GGACGCCTATGAATTTGCGCGCGCCGCGGTGGGGGCGGATGAAGCGCTCAACCTCGTCAGCACCCGGCCAGTTAACATTCTTGATGACCTGCCCGCCGACCAGTCACCCGCCATTGGTTTTGCCCGCCCACGCAGCCAAGAGCCGAAATGGCTGTGGCCACGACTTGCGCGCGTGAGTTGAAATATATTTCCATCCACTCAAAATTAAGCTAAATTAACCATCGTTGTTGCGGGGTTTGCGGACCGTGCGATAGACTGCGCCCGCGTGACGTGAGTAGGGACAGTCTTGCGATGTTGGTTTTGCGTGCACCAATCCTGCGTATCTCCGGGTTGCTTATGCTCTTGGTTCCCCATGCCGCAATGGCCCAAAGCTTTGTGGTTCACAGCGGTGACCTGACCTCCACCAAAATCATGAGCAACCCTGGTGATGTGGGGATCATTGAGGCGGGCGGGACGATCATCGGAAATGTGAATAAGATTGATGGTGTCTCCCTCAAAGATATCAATCAAACCTTTATCAACAGCGCTGGCGGTTTCCTTTTTCAATCCGGGGATCGTTCCGCTGCAATATTATCTAAACCAACGAGTGCTAACGCGGTTATCATCAATTCGGGAACCATACTCGCTACTGGAAATCCAACCTACGGAATAGCTTCGCTCGGCGATGATGCCGTCGTGCGCAACACCGGAATGATCACAACCTCTGGCCCAGCTGGCATTGGCATATTGTCAGCGGGGCATGATGCAATCATTGCCAATGATGGTTTCATTCTCTCCAGCGGATTCCCGGGTTTTGGTGTTCTCGTTAACGGAGCAGATAATGTGTTCACCAATACGGGAAGCATAGAGACTACCAACACGGCGTCTGCGGCGCTGCTTATCGGAGACGATGGAGACAGGGTGCATGTCGTAAATTCAGGGCGCATCTTCAGTCCTTTGGACAATACAGTGAGTGCCATTATCGTGGGGACCGGAGCAGACGCTGTGACGCTTGATCTGCTGGTCGGCAGCGTTGTGCAGGGGCAAATCCTCTTCAATGGCACAGCTGGCGTGGTTAATATCGGCAGGGGCCAGAATGCCGCGCTGACCATTCATCAATCCAAGCCCCTTGTCTTCAATACAGCGGGAATGCCCTTTGCCATTGACGGGTCACTGCTGGCGGTTGTGGATACCACGGGATTTGGAGCAGAGGACGAAATGTTATCAGATTTGACGGGTAGCATCGCTGGTGCCGTGGACGACCGGCAGGACAGCAAGCCGCATGGCGCGGGCGCCTGGCTGCAGGGCATTTCGAGCTTCCGTAACCCATCATCTCGTGGTTCACAATCAGGCTTCGATAATGTTTCAGCCGGACTCATGGTGGGCGTGGACCGGGAACTCTCCACGATGTCGCGCGGCGGTTTTTTCCTGGGGCACGGCTTTGCGGAAATGGAGACCGACAGCAATTCCCAGCGCATTGAAAGCCGTGACTATTTTCTTGGTGTCTATGGAGACCTGCTGGCGGGCGATGCATTCCTCAATCTGCAGGTGACAGTGGGTGTCAGGAATTTTGAAGACAAACGCCGGATTTTGAACAATCTGGTGCTGGGCGGCATCGAACATGCGAAATCCGATTACGAAGGTACTTTTATAAGCCCGCAAGTGACGTTGGGTACAAGTTGGGATATGGGAAGCTTCGCGCTTCGGCCCAGCCTCACCGGACGATACGCCTTCATGCATCTGAGTTCCATTGCGGAAACGGGTTCTGACAGCAATCTTTCGGTTGCTGGCAGATCAGTTGAAGTGGTGGATGCCACGGCTGAGATCGCTGCTGTTTCCGCACCGGCTGATTTTGACTTTGGCGCCATGCAATGGACGCTGCGGCTTGGGCTTGAAGCATCCCTGCGCGACAATTCCAGCGTAGATGCACGTTTGCTGGGACAGCCCATCGTCATTGATCCATCTGGGAAAAGCACGGTGTTTGCAGGCTATGCCGGTTTTGACGCGGCGTTGACATTGCAGAACGGATGGCAGCTGCGGTCGGCGTCTGACTTCAGCCTGGCTGATGACAATGCGTTTCTCGCATCCTCCAGCTTCAGTCTCAATATTCCCCTGTGAGGATATAGCTGAGGCCCCAGGGATATATATATCCTTCCGTCTTGGCACTCCCGGCCAGCTATGCCCTTCGGACGAATAGTAAACTCTCATGGCCACATGCAACAAGGTGGATGTCGCAAACATGAGCGCAATGAGGAATATCCGCCGAGGCAGCGCGACGCCAAGGAACCGGCGGCTTCAAAATCTGTGTTGCGTGTCCAGGAGACGTCACATGAAAAAGTTTCTCATCACAACCGCACTTTTGATTTCGATGGCAACATATGCCGGAGCCACCATGACGAGCGGCGGCAATGACAATGGCAATGGCAA
>JANMAE010000070.1:0-5170 GCA_031359445.1 Hyphomicrobiales bacterium
CTGTGGCCAAAATGCCCAAGGCCAAACTCCTGCAACTCCTGCAAGCGGGAATCGATCTGCAGCGCCAGCAGCGTTTCACCGAAGCCGAGCGCAATTACCAGATCGTTCTGCATCACATGCCGCAAATGCCCGAAGCGCTGAACCTGATGGGCACCCTTGCCCTGGAGGCTGAGGAGTTTGCCATAGCGGCTGAGTATTTCGAGAAAGCCGCCAAACAGCGCCCCAAAGACTCGCTGATCCAACACAATCTCGGTAGCACCTACATGTCGTTGCATCAGCACGATTTGGCAATCCGCCATTTCACCCGCGCCCTTGATATCAAGCCCGGCCAAATCGACACCCTCTGCCTTATCGGCGGCTGCTACAACAGGTCGAGCCGCGCGGAGGAGGGACTTCCTTTCCTTGAGAGAGCCCAGCGCTTGGACCCTGAACACCCCAGCGTTCGCATCACCATCGCCGAAGCCTATATAAATCTGGGCCGCATGGATGAAGCGGAACAACTCTTGAAGACTTGCATCGAAAAAAACGTGGCCAAACCCCGCGCCTATCAAAGCCTGTCGGCACTCAAGAAGTACAAAAGTGAATCTCCGGAACTTGCAGCCGTGCGCGCCCAGCTGGCCTTGCCCGACCACCCGGAAGAAGCGCTTGTGCCATTGCGCTATGCCGCGGCAAAAATGGCAAATGACGCCAAGCTCTATGACGATTCCATGGAGCATTTCCGCTTTGCCAAGCAAAAACTGGCAGCAAAATACGAAAGTGCCGGCTATGATCGCCGTGTTGAGCAGATGGCGGCAATCTTCAACCCGATGTTTTTGGGAACGCGCAAAAACTATGGCGACAGTTCTTCGCAGCCCGTCTTCATCGTGGGCATGCCCCGTTCCGGCACAACCCTGACGGAACAAATCATATCCAGTCATCCATCTGTTGTGGGTGCCGGAGAACTGGGAGAAATAGCGTCAATCGCCCACGACCTTGGAGATAGTCCCATGTCGCTGGCCAAATATGCCGAACGCATCAATGCGATGACCGCTGCAGAATCCAAGGAATTGGCCCAACGCTATCTCAAGCGCATTTCCCGCTATTCCAGAGATGCCTTACGCATAACTGACAAAATGCCCCATAACTTTGAACACGTCGGGCTCATTTCACTGCTTTTTCCATATGCCACAATCATCCACTGTCGCAGGGATGCGATAGACAATTGCCTGTCCTGCTACATGAACGCCTTCAGTGATGCCCACGCCTATAACGCGGACTTCAAGAAACTGGGTCTCTATTATCGCGCCTATGACCGCTTGATGAAACACTGGCACAAAGTTCTTCCTGGCCGCATTCTGGACAGCAAATACGAGGAACTGGTGGACTTCCAGGAAGAAAAATCCCGCGCCCTGATATCCCATGCTGGCTTGCCATGGGACGAGGCCTGCCTGAACTTCACTGAAAATGACCGCACGGTGACCACGATCAGCCGGTGGCAAGTTCGCCAACCCATTTACAAATCATCCGTAAAGCGCTGGAAAATCTACGAAAAACACCTTTTACCCCTGATAGATGCCTTGGGCAATCTGGCTAACACGACCAGTGCTTGACCCGGATAGCTCTCACCATGCAAATGATGCTGATGTGATTTGCGGGGTGAAGGATGCGCTGCCCTTTCTGCAGTAATGAAGAAACACAGGTAAAGGACTCGCGCTCCAGCGAGGATGGCGCGGCCATCAGGCGAAGAAGGCTGTGCCCGGCTTGCGGTGGAAGATTCACCACCTTCGAGCGCGTACAACTCCGTGAACTCACTGTGCTCAAGAAGTCAGGCCGCCGCGTGCTGTTTGACCGCGACAAGCTCATGCGGTCCGTCCAGGTTTCGCTGCGCAAGCGCCCTGTTGAACCCGAACGCGTTGAGCGGATGGTGTCAGGCATCGTGCGCCAACTTGAAAGTCTGGGCGAAAGTGAAATCAAGTCAGAGCATATCGGCAAACTGGTCATGGATGCGCTGAAGGCTTTAGACGATGTTGCGTATGTGCGCTTTGCCTCGGTCTACAAGAACTTCCGGGAAGCCAAGGATTTTGAGGATCTCATTGGGGAGCTGGGCACCGATGACGCGCAGGGCGAGAAGGATTGAACGCCGATCAACGCTGGATGGACAATGCCCTGCGGCTGGGCCGCCGCGCCTTGGGCACCACAGCTGAAAATCCACCCGTTGGCTGTATCATTGTAAAGAACGAAAAAATAGTAGGTGTCGGCTGGACCCAGCCCGGTGGGCGCCCGCACGCCGAAACGCAAGCCCTCGCTATGGCGGGCCAAGAAGCGCATGGTGCCACAGCCTTTGTCACGCTAGAACCCTGCGCCCATAAAGGCCGCACCGGCCCCTGTGCCGACGCCTTGGTGAAGGCAGGAATATCTCGCGTTGTAACGGCGATTGAAGATCCAGACCCCCGCGTATCTGGCGCGGGCCATGCTGTTCTCAGGAATGCCGGAATTTCGATGCAGTGCGGCCTCTTGGCCGAAGCTGCCCGGCTTGACCTTGCGGGCTTCCTCACGCGCGTAACCCGAAAACGCCCCTATGTCATTCTAAAGATGGGGATTTCTGCCGATGGAAAAATAGCTTCTGCGCCAGGAAAACGCACCCCTATTACCGGCTCACAAACCAAAGCGCGTGTTCATCTCATGCGAGCCCAATGTGATGCGGTGCTGGTAGGTGTCCAGACCGTCATTACAGACGATCCTGAACTCACCTGCCGCTTGCCAGGCATGGAGGCTCGCTCCCCCATCCGCATTGTTGCCGACAGCAATTTATCCATCCCACACACTTCAAAGTTGGTCCAAACAGCTGAAATCACGCCGGTGTGGTTGCTATCAACACGCAAGGAGGCATTGGGTCCGGGCATAAGAACCATAACCTGCCGACCCTCAAACCAAGGTCAAGTGGATTTGGAAGAGGCGCTGGCACACCTTGCCACATCAGGCATCAATCGCCTGCTTGTTGAAGGTGGTTCGGTTATCGCGCAAAGCTTTCTCGACCATGATTTGGTGGACGAAATCCAATTCTTTCAAAGTCCGGCGGTGTTGGGGGAGCAGGGCGTTGACGCCATTGCCGATATGCCCCTTTCACAGTTGGATGCCCGATTTAAGCATGCCGCAAAGGAAACGCTTGGAAGCGACACATTGACTGTCTATGAACGGCGCTGATCATGTTTACTGGAATTGTCACCAACATAGGCGAAGTTGTCAGCAGTGAAAAACGCGGAGACACACGCTTCACCATTGCCACCTCTTATGCGCCGGAAAGCATTGCTATTGGCGCATCCATTGCCTGCGACGGCTGTTGCCTGACCGCAATCGAACAAGGCCGCCTTCAGGATAAACGGGGGTACTTTGCGGTGGAAGCATCTGCTGAAACCTTGGCAGTCACTTCGCTGAAGCGCTGGAATGTCGGTACACGGATAAATCTGGAGCGTGCTCTGAAAATGGGAGACGAACTAGGCGGACACGTGGTCTCAGGTCATGTTGATGGCCTCGGTGAAATACTGGCTGTCACTCCCGAAGGAGATTCCCTCAGGTTCACTTTAAAAGCACCAGACGACATCGCCCGGTTTATTGCCAGGAAAGGCTCCGTGACACTAAACGGGACATCGCTTACAGTGAACGAAGTCGACCGGAATACCTTCGGCGTAAACATCATCCCGCACACGCAAAACGTTACGACTTGGGGAAGCGCTGGAGTTGGTGATATTGTAAATGTTGAAATAGATATGCTGGCGCGCTATGTCGCGCGTCTTGCTGAGTTTGTGAAGTGATGAAAACCGAAAAGAAATCCCACGCCGTTGAAAACGTAAAGGCCCATATCCTCATTCTGGAAGCGCGTTTCTACGCGGCTCTGTGTGATGAGTTGTGCAAGGGCGCCATGGCGATGATTGAAAAAGCCGGTTCCACATGGGAGCGAATGGCCGTTCCGGGCGCTCTCGAACTGCCAGGCGCCGTAGCACTGGCTGAAAGTTCCGGCGCATATGATGGCTATGTGGTCTTGGGCTGCGTGCTGCGTGGGGAAACCACGCATTATGATATTGTGGCCAATGAAAGCGCTAGTGGCATCATGTCTCTGACGCTGGATGGCTTGTGCATCGGTAATGGCATACTGACCTGCGAAAATGAGGAACAGGCATGGCAGCGGGCAAAGATATCGGAAATGGACAAGGGTGGAGGGGCAGCAGATGCAGCACTTTCCATGATCCGTTTCAAGCGTAACATGGAAAGCAAGGTCAGTTCATGACCACGAAACGCAGCAAACCTGTAACCAAATCTGCGGCCCGCTTGGGCGCTGTGCAGGCGCTCTACCAAATGGATTTGGCTGGAACCGATGTTGGTGAAACATTGGCGCAATTTTCATCCCGCGTCATAGGTGATGATTTTGACAGCGGCCAATGTGGCGAAGCCGATTACAAGTTCCTCAAGCTCGTCGTGGATGGCGCCGTCCGCGAGCAGGCCACAATTGACCCCGTAGTCGATAAAATTCTTGACGCAGGCTGGCCCATCCACCGCCTCGATGCCACAGTACGCGCCATACTGCGCGCAGCCGCATTTGAAATCATGTTTCTGGAGAATGTGCCGACGCGTGTATCCATAAGTGAATACCTTGATGTAGCAGGCGCATTTTTCGGCGAAGAAGAACCCCGCCTTATCAATGGCGTGCTGAACGCATTGGCGCGTGCGCGTCGTCCCCAAGAGTTTGCCGCGTGACGTCGGTCGAAAAATCCAAGCGCAATATTTTGCTTTTGGCCATCTCTCAAGCACTCTATTCCTGTTGTGTCATTGCCGTCTTTAGCACCGGTGGCCTCGTAGGCCTTATGCTGGCTCCCAACCCGGGCCTGGCCACCCTTCCTATTACAGCCTTCGTGGGAGGATCAGCGCTTACCATGATTCCTGCCTCGCTCACGATGCAGCGTATCGGGCGGAGGCCGGTTTTTTTAGCAGGTGCCTTGTCCAGCCTGGTGGGGGCCGCGCTTGCCGTATTTGCCATCTATACCAGAAACTTCCCCATGTTTTGCGCCGCTTGCGCATTGCAGGGTATTTTTCAATCCACCAGCGGCTTCTACAGGTTTGCCGCTGTGGAAGGTGCACAGCCAGAAATGAAACCGCTCGCAATTTCATGGGTGCTTACGGGGGGCGTTGTTGCAGC
>JANMAE010000094.1:0-2839 GCA_031359445.1 Hyphomicrobiales bacterium
GGCGGTGAAGTGAGCCAAGACGAGGCCAAGCGCTTTCAGTTTTTTGGACGGCGCAGGGGCAAAACCCTGCGCCGTCATCATTTGCAATTGACCGAAGACTTGCTGCCACGGCTGCGCGTTGATCTCGATCATCCGCTTACAAATGATAGGCGCGAGACGTGGCTGGAAATAGGTTTTGGCGGCGGTGAGCATCTGGCACATCAGGCTGCAAGTTTTCCTGACGTACATTTTATAGGCGCTGAACCTTTTCGCAATGGCGTGGCAAAGCTTTTGGCGCTGATTGAGGAAAAGGCACTTACCAATATTTCTGTGCATGACGATGATGTGCGCTATCTGCTGGAAAAACTACCACCCGCGTCGCTCAGCAAGATATTCGTCCTTTATCCAGACCCGTGGCCCAAGAAGCGCCATCACGAACGCCGCATTGTAAATGCGGACACGCTGAAGCAGTTTCATGCTTTGCTGAAACCGGATGGGGTGTTTCTGTTTGCCAGCGATATAGAGGATTACAATAACTGGACCTTGCGCGAGGTCGCCACGCATGGCGGATTCGAATTGATAAGCAATGAGGCTGAACCATTCCAGGACTGGTTCCAGACACGCTATGAGGCGAAGGCCAAACGCGAGGGGCGGGAGACGCGGTATTTGAGATTTGGGAAAAAAATGCTCTAGCCGGATGTTTCGAGGCTAGTCGGATTTTTCAAGGTGCAGTGGACAATTGAAATACTACCAACTTCCTGCCTGCAGTGCAGCGGATCAGACATAGCAAGCTGTAATTGATATCTGCAGAGCTGTGGATGTGAAGGAATGTCTGTTCACTTATCGCGCGCAAAGCCGGGCTCGGAACAAGATCATGTGGAACTATCGAGATAAACTTCTCGATCCCTGCGAATCCACCGACTGCCTGCAATCCACGCTTCTTCTCTGCGGGCCAATTCAGAGTAGCCAGCATCCCTGGAGAAGTAAATATCAATGGCTGCATTGCGTCGTCACTATCCTCAGCGACCGCAATTGAGGTATCCGGCGGAAGATATGTGGCTTGTAAGACCAGGTGGAAAATGCGTTAACCTTTTCATCACGATTGCGCCAGGCGATCCCGAATGGACAGGCGCGCAAATTGCGCCAGTTCGACCGCTCGCGGAGGCGTTCGCTCAATGGAAGGACTCAAAGCTTCATGAGCATTTTCTATCCACAGTAACTCCAGAAACATGTTTTCAAAAGCATAGCAGATATTGGCCATGCCTTGTCCCTTATGTATCCGCCACTAAGTTTCGGAAAAGCCGAGTTCTGCCAAACGCGCTGGTTCCGGTCCATCTTTGTCGATGAACAGAAACAGGTGATCAACCTCCATTATCCATACTCGAATGGCTATCCGTTTTTCTGGCATGCCTGATGGCTGCCATCATGATTGAATCAATATAATTGCCATCAATCAAAGTCTGGTCACGCAGGATGCCTTCTTTCTCGAATCCCACTTTCTCATACAACGCGATTGCGGGTTTATTGTTGGCATGAACGGTAAGCTCGATCCGAAGGATTCCCCGGTCAAGCGCTGCTGCCATTGTTGCTGTGATCAAATTTGTTCCGATGCCTTGGCCGCGAAACCCGGGAAGCAAGCCGATGCCCAATGTGCCGACGTGGCTGTGGACTGGGCGGGTTAATCGGATGATATCGCACCAGCCGATAACGCGATCATCCGCTATGACGATATAATGTGGATTTCCATTCCTGATATTTTCCAACACAAATTCGCGCGTGAAGGCCAAAGGCGGGGCTTCGAGAAATGCGATATATTTGCGCTCGCGTGCCACCACATCAAGTGCATAATGAAATCCTTCGATATGGTCAGGCGTAATATGTTTCACTTGTATCATGGAAGCAGTCCAGCCGTCGCCAAATCCTTGCGTGCAAGATGTTTTGTTTATTCGGTAAAAATAGAACAGGTCAGCCCATATAGGAAATGGGGATTTGCAATGATCGATTTGAAAAAACTTTGAAGCGCTAAGTGAAAGTCTGGATAGTCAGATCGAATCGCTGCCAACCTGACTTATTCTTGAATTTTATTAAGCCAGTCTCTTGAACAATGCCAAACGCGAAGAACTGTGAGCTCAGTGGGACTTACGTGGTAAAAAATGAGGAATGGATACCGTATGATGGGTTTTACTCGAACATCTTTGATGTCAGTTTTACGTGAGGACCTTGGGTATTCGGTGAGAAGATTTATTGAATGTTCAATTGCGTTGATCACCGAGCTGGCTGCTCGCGGATTTTGTGGTTTTAAATATCCAAAAATTTCATTCAAATCGCGCTGCGCTGCAGTTGTAACCCGAAGTCTTAGTTTCGGCATTTGGCAAACAAAGCTTCAATTTCATCTTTTTTGGCAAAACGGTTTTCTTCCATATCCTTGAGGCCGGCCTCAACGGCGGCGCGCTCTTCGGCGTTTAACACGTAGACACCCGTGTGTTCGCGCTCAATTTCCTCGGCCACTCGTAAAAGCTCGGCTTGGGCCTCTTTGGGCCAAGTCTCAGCTCGTTCGAGGAGTTCTAAAAGGGTACTATCCATTGGCAATATATAGCGCAAAATGCGATAGGATCAAAATGGGGTCCAACCATTTCTCCATGGCCCTTGCAAAAATCCCGTTCTGGGCGTATAAGCCGCTTAACTTAAGTTCACTCGCAAAGTTTGAGAGTGGGTTCCGCACCGGGGCCCGCTTTTTTTGTTGCCTGAAGAGATGAGATGGATAAAGCACGAATATCACGCGAAACGGGGCCTGCTTTGCGGGTGGCGGCACTGGTTGAACCGGTGCTCGAAAGCATGGGGTTCCGTCTGGTGCGTGTGA
>JANMAE010000003.1:0-30404 GCA_031359445.1 Hyphomicrobiales bacterium
TGAACATTTATGCTTATCGTCAAGTATTAATTTCACCTTATTTTTGAGTTGTTTACCTTGTTCTGAATGAGTCAATGTATCGCATGACTCTTGAAATTGTTTTATATTGACTTATATGTCAATACGCGATGAAATCAATTATAGGATCGATGAGGGTCGGCTATTCCGACTTGAACCGAGAATCGTTGGGGATGCGAAAGAGCGGACAGTACTTATGTCTATGGAAATTAACTTAATGGTGAACGGTCCTTGGTCTGACGGACCAATGGGGAATCGATGCGCAATACTTAGGGCTGAACTTGAAAATTTTGTTAGTGGAGAGCCTATTACCGTTTGCTGGAATCCTTTCAGGGCAAATGACACTCATCAAATGGGTCGTCTAGACAAAGTAGAAGATGAGATTTGGGATTATCGGTCTGTTCATCCCTCACCTGGACTGCGAATCTTTTGTCGTTTCGCAGAAAAAGATGTCTTGGTTGCTTTGACTTGCAGTCCAAGATCGGTCCAAGTTTCATGGCTCTCAAGACTTCCGCTCTTAAGAGGTAGCTCAAGTGAATGGAAAATTGCAAAAAGGGAATGCCGTGCTGAGTGGGCCAAGCTTTTTCCCGCTTACTCGCCTATGACTGGAGAAAATGTAAATGACTACATCACAAACGCAGTTCTTTAGTGAGTTGGTGTCCGGTCATACGGGACCGCCAATCCCTGAATCCAAACGCGTCTATTTCCAAACGCGGTTGCGTAATCGCGTGTTCAATTTCATTCTTAATAAATTTCTTGACGAAAGCAAAAATGGACTCACGAAAGCCGTTTTGGCGCGGCGCATTGGAAAAACACCAGATGTAATAAACAGAATGCTAGGCGCTCCAAGCAATCTCACCCTCGACTCAGTTAGTGACTTGCTGCTTGGAATTTCAGCTGAAGAATTAAAGCTTACATCAGACTCACCCATTGACCGCTCTCCAATCAACTATCTTCATTCAGAGTGGATAATACAGGATAATCAATCCTCGCCTGTACAACCGCCGCCGTCAACGTCAAGACTTGTTCCTAGTGTTTCGAGTGATCAACCAAACATCAAGCACATAATTCCAAAAGAATTGTTAGGCACTAAATGAATCTCGAAAAAATTATAGTAAGCCAAGCTATCAGATTAGGAAAGGTTTCAGGAAAGAATGGAGGCAGCGTCTACGGCCCAAATTTGACGAAGATGTGTGAGCAAAAATACGGATTCTTACAAGCTCCTAGGACTCTTGACGATTACAATCTTGCTAACGGCGTTACCTTTTTCCATGGCTTTTTTCAAGACCAGTTCGTAATAGATAAATTTCAAGTGTTTGAATACGGATTGCTTGTTGAAGCGAAAATGGACACTCAAGAATGTGAAAATTTTTTGGATGACGTTACGTCGTGGGCAACTGAACAAGGTGGGTTTAAATTTATTCAAGAATCAACGGCTCCCAAACTTTTTTTGAGTAACATTGAGGTCAAATCAAGCATCTTATTGTCAAAATCTTTTGAAAAACTTTCAACCATTGGAATTGAAATAGCTAATGTACTGCGGAGCTATGGGCAAATTTCACCAGATTGGGCGCTCGCTGGAATCTCGTATGGAAATGGTGGCGCGGGAGATATGACGTCGTTCAGATTTGAGCAAAGAGAGGGTGCCCCTCCGCCAAAAGATGTTTATTTTTCTTCGGCTCGAATGAAAACCAAAGATCATTTACATGTGCTGGAAATTCTTGAAGGGCTTTTATGACCACCTCCTCTTTGCGGCCTTACTAGCGATTTCTGTCCGCTTCTCAGCACTCATAGACTTAGCCCGCGCGGCACCACCAAGCTTCCCTAGCTCCTGAGCAGCTTTGTTCTTTCCATCATCTGGCGCGGTGTCCGACTCTTCACCTATAGCAATCCGCATCACCTTAACGGCATTGCCAATCACGTCAGCGGGGCGCTTTTCACCTTTGGGGCCTTTGGGCATTAGTCGTCCTTCAAAGCACCGACGCAAGCAGGACATTCGCCGTGTGTGCCAGGATTTGTTCCATATGGAATCACTGATTGGCAATAAGGGCAGCGACGCCCATCTCGTTTTGCGGCATCATGCTGTGTTTGCTCTGCCACTATTCGCTTTTCCTTTTCTTGACCCATGACTAACTCCTATGCTTTGCGCCAAGCATATAGGAAGTCGGAACCAGATGCACTAGATTGTCAACAGCATCAAATTTCAAACTGATACACTACCGAACCGGCAGGTCAATAAACTGATGGTTGGGAAATCCCATGGCGGCATAGGCTGCAAGCGATTCCGCAGCGCTGCCCCGGGCCGAAGTCAGCAGCACGGTTTCTGACATCAGGGCGGAGGCGTTTTCGGCCTGGAGGGTGATACCGACCAGAACATCCGCCACGCGGCGGGCGATGGCTGGGGCGGGGTCGAGGTAGGTTACTTCCCAAGGGGCCACCTGCTTCATTTCTTCCACCAGCAGCGGGTAATGGGTGCAGCCTAGCACGACCACGTCGGTTTTTCTGCCTTCGCGGGTTCTGAAGACGGGCGCTATCTCCTGGCGCAATTCCTCGAGATCGGGGGCGTGGCCTTTGAGTTTTTGTTCCGCTATCTCGGCTAACCTCTTGGCGCCATGCAGTAAAACCTTGCAATGGAAGGCATAGGTGTGGATCAGGGTGTGGGTATATTCGCGGCTCACGGTGCCAGGTGTTGCCAGCACGCCGATGACATTTGACTTGGTCTGGGCTGCTGCGGGCTTGATGGCGGGAACTGTTCCCACGAAAGGCACTGAAAACGTTTCGCGCAAAGTTGCCATGGCAAGCGTTGAAGCCGTGTTGCAGGCGATGACCACGATGTCGGGATTGGTTTTTTCAATGAGCGCGCCCATGACATGAACGATGCGGGCAACCAGTGCCTGCTCTTTCCATGCGCCATAAGGAAATGCGGCGTTGTCGGCTGCATAGATGAGATGGGCATGCGGCAGTTGCGCCCGCACGCAGGTTGCTACCGTCAAGCCACCCATGCCGGAATCAAACAGCAGAATGCGAGGGTGGCTCATGCCTGCGGGTCTTTGCGGCGAAGGTGGGTACGCGTGAGGGATGAAACCATGCCGCGCAGGGAGCGGATTTCCTGCTCTGTCAGTTCGGCGCGCGCGAACATGTTGCGAATGTTCAAAAGCATCGTTGGCTTTTTCTTCTCCGTCTTGAAAAATCCCGCTTCATCCAATTCTCGCTCCAAATGGTCAAAGAAGCCATAAAGCTCATCCTTGGTGGCGGGACGGGTGTCGGGTGTTTGCAGGCCGGGGCCGGTGAGTGCAGCCAGTTCAGGCGATTGCTGGCCCAGCGTTGCCGCATCGCGCTTGAACCATTCGTAACCCATGAGCAGCACAGCCTGGGCAATGTTGATCGATGCAAAAGCGGGGTTCACCGGGGCGGTTACAATCACATCTGCCAGCGACACCTCATCATTGCTGAGGCCCCAACGCTCGCGGCCAAATAGCAGGGCAACACGCTCGCCTCTGGCCACGCGCGCGCGCATGTCATCGCCCGCCTGCTCCGGCGTGATGACTTCCTTGATCATGTCACGGGGGCGCGCTGTGGTGGCATAGACGTAATGCACATCGTTGAGGGAAGCTGCCACATCGTCATAGAGCTTTGCACCTTCCAATATCCAGTGCGCGCCTGAGGAGGCTGTGGTGGCCTTGCTGTTGGGCCAGCCATCGCGGGGTGCAACGAGGCGCAATTCGTGCAAGCCGAAATTTGCCATGGCGCGGGCGGCCGTGCCGATGTTCTCACCCAATTGCGGATGTGCCAGCACCACCAGGGGTGCAGGTTTCAAGACCTGATTCTGTGTTTTGTCGGTTCCAGCCATTTCATGAAGGAAATAGCGAAGTTGGCAGCGCGGCGCTAGTTTTTCCCGTCAAGCCGTCTGGCCCTGCGTAAAGCGGGAAACCATTTCGACCAGAGGAATGCCACGGCCATGGTGCCGACACCGCCTATGACCACTGCCGTTACTGCGCCCAGTCCGGCTGCCACCACGCCTGCGCGGAATTCGCCAAACTCGTTGGAAGCCCCAATGAAGACGCGGTTTACCGCATTGACGCGGCCTCTGACACTGTCTGGCGTCCAGAGCTGCATCAGGGTTTCGCGCACATAGACACTCACCATGTCGCAGGCACCCATCAACGCCAAGGCCGCAATGGAAAGCGGCACGGATTTCGACACGCCGAAAACAATAGTGAAAAGCCCGAATGCGGCCACGAACAGGAACAGGATGATGCCCGCGTGATCCCGGATTGGATTTTTCGCCAGCCAAAGGGCCATGATGATTGCGCCAATTCCAGGGCCTGCGCGCAACAGGCCGAGCCCCCATGGCCCCACTTCGAGAATGTCGCGGGCATAAATCGGAAGCAGTGCAACAGCGCCCCCCAATAGCACAGCGAAGAGATCAAGGGAGATGGCGCCGAAGACAATCTGCTCGGACTTGATGAATTTGAAGCCCGCGAGAAGGGTTGTGAAATTGGTTTCCTGTGCATGGTTTTCTTGCGGCACGTCTCCGATCAGGGTGACGCAGAAGATCGCCAACAGCATGAGAGCCACTGCCGTGCCATAGGCAAATGTTCCGGAAATTCCATAGAGAAGGCCACCGGCCACGGGGCCCATTATGGTGGTGACCTGCCACGTCATGGAATTCAGCGAGATGCCGTGGGCCAATGCTTCCTTGGGCAAAAGGTTGGGAGCAAGCGCATCGGCTGCCGGATTGAGGAAGGCGCGGGCCAGGCCAAAGCCTGCCAGTATGACAAAAACGGGCCAAATATGGGCGTATCCAGACAGGGTGAAGAACAGCAGGCCGCTCGCACAGATGACTTCGAGCGACAGGCAAATTCCCATGATCAGGCGGCGGTTGAACTTGTCGGCAATAAGGCCTGTCACCAATACCATCAGGAGTGCCGGGAGAAATTGCACCAGTCCCACAAGGCCCAGCGCGAGCGCGCTGCGCGTGAGGTCATAAACCTGCCAACCCACCGCCACTGACATGATTTGCACGGCAAAACCTGCCATTCCAAGGGCGGCGAGATAAAACACATAGGGTTTTTGATGGAGGGCGTTTGCGGAGGAGACCATTGAACCTTCCGTGCCACGGCTGCACTTGCTTTGTCAAAAGCATTTGCTATAGCAGCCCCAAGCTGAAATTTCCCGGATGAGGATTTGCATGAACAGAATCAAAGTCGCCAACCCAATTGTTGAACTTGATGGCGATGAAATGACGCGCATCATCTGGGACCTGATCAAGAAAAAACTCATTCAGCCCTATCTCGATGTCGATCTCCACTATTATGACCTTTCGGTGGAAAACCGCGATGCCACCAATGACCAGGTCACCGTCGATTCCGCCAATGCAATCAAGAAATATGGCGTGGGCGTGAAATGCGCCACCATCACGCCCGATGAAGCGCGCGTGAAGGAATTTGGCCTCAAGCAGATGTGGAAGTCGCCCAATGGCACGATCCGCAATATCCTGGGCGGCGTGATTTTCCGCGAGCCCATCATCTGCTCGAATGTGCCGCGCCTGGTGCCGGGCTGGACCAAGCCCATCATCATCGGCCGCCATGCCTATGGCGATCAATACCGCGCCACGGATTTCACGTTTCCCGGCAAGGGCACGTTGAGCATCAAATTTGTGGGCGATGACGGCAAGGTGATTGAGAAGGAAGTGTTCAAGGCGCCTGATGCTGGCGTGGCCATGGCCATGTATAATCTTGACGACTCCATCAAGGAATTTGCCCGTGCCAGTCTGAACTACGGATTGCTGCGTAAATATCCTGTTTATCTTTCAACCAAGAACACGATCCTCAAGGCCTATGACGGGCGTTTCAAGGATATCTTTCAGGCCATTTTCGAAGCCGAGTTCAAAACAGATTTTGACAAGGCAGGGATCACTTATGAACATAGGCTTATCGATGACATGGTGGCTTCAGCCATGAAATGGACGGGTGGCTATGTGTGGGCCTGCAAGAATTATGATGGCGACGTTCAGTCTGACTTGGTGGCGCAAGGTTATGGCTCATTAGGACTGATGACGTCAGTATTGATGACGCCGGATGGAAAAACCGTGGAAGCCGAAGCCGCTCATGGCACGGTCACCCGGCACTACCGGCTGCACCAGCAGGGCAAGCAAACCTCCACCAATTCGGCTGCTTCCATATTCGCATGGACCGGCGGTTTGAAGCATCGCGCCAAGCTTGATGACAACGCTGATCTCGCAAAATTCGCGGAAACCCTGGAAAGAATTACTGTTGCCACCATTGAAGAAGGCAACATGACCAAGGATCTCGCTGTGCTGGTAGGACCCGAGCAGAGCTGGCTTTCAACGGAAGGTTTCATCGATGCGATTGACGCGAACCTGCAGAAAGCTATGGCGGGCGCCTAAGCAGCCCGTTCCACCGCATCGAGCATCGTTGTCAAATCCACCGGCTTGTCGAAGACGCCCAACGCACCACCCGCAATCGCCTTTTTCACCAGATCGTCAGCGCTGTAGCCAGTCATGAAATAGATCTTGGCATCGGGATTTTGCGCGCGAATTTCGAGGAAGCTTTCCACGCCATTCTTGCCCGGCATCATGACATCAAAGAAACCCAGATCGAACTTGCCGGAGGAGTATGCATCAATAGCATCCTGTCCGTTATAAGCTACCTTTACAACATGATCATCCATCGACAGCAGTTCCGCCAGGGCGTCTGCGTTGTCGACATTGTCATCCAGTACCAGAATAGATAGTGCGCGGGTCATTTCAGGCTGCCTCCTCGAGAGATTGTTTGATGGGGAACCACGCGGTGAAGCAAGCGCCCTCACCTGTTGTGGAGGAAACCTCCAATCCACCGTTGTGTTGTTCCAGGATTTTTTCAACAGCAGGAATCCCAAGGCCCGTGCCATAAGCTTTTGTGGTGAACAAAGGCTCGCGAATTTTTTTCAGGTTTTCTTCTGAAATGCCAGGACCGTTGTCCGCGACGGAAACTTCAATGCCGCGCGGAGTTCTGCTCGTGCTGATGGTAATTTTCGGGGCTGCGCATTTCTGATCCTGCGGAACATCGCCCTTGCCCACCATGGCTTCCGAAGCATTGTTCACAATGTTGATCACACAGCGGCTAAATCTATCGGGGTCAATCGCCACATTCAGTTCGCCCAGTCCCAGCGTGCACTCGATCACTACGCTGGATGGGAGTTTTGCCGCTTCTTCCTCGACGATCTTTGCAAGCCAGGAATCGAATTCAATCAGCTTGCATTGTGCCGCCTTGGTACGCGTAAAATCGAGCAATTGGGAAATGATGGTGTCGCAGCGCACCACGCCCTTGTCGATACGCAACAATTGCTGCTCTACCCCTAAGCCCTTGCCTCTTACTTTACGATCAAGCACGAATGCGGAGGTTCGCACCGTTGCCAGTGGATTGCGCAATTCATGCGCCACCGTTGCCGTGAGCTGTCCGAGTTGCGCCATGCGTCCAGCCCTCACCATTTCTTCCTGCGTCTCCTTCAGCTTCTGGATGTTCTGCGAGAGCTCCGCATTGAGGCGTGTGACCTGGTCGTTCACGTTTTGCAGATCGGCGATTTTCGTCACGTCGACAAATGTAATCATGACAGACCGGCCCGCCACGCCGGCATTTTCAAGCCAGCCAGATGATACCACGAGCGCCCGGGCGATCACCTTGCCATTGGACATCAGGTCCGTTTCAAAGCGGGTCTTGTCACTCAGCATTTCGGCAAGTCCGATTGCAGGCCCGCATCCCAGGAAATCACCGGCACTGGCGGACATGAATTCGCTTTCCGTCATGCCAAGCAGATGCAGGAGAAAGGGATTTACATAGATGGTTTCGTCTTTGTCATTGAGATGCCAGATGCCTACAGGAACGGTTTCGGCCAGGGCGCGATAACGGGCCTCCTTGGCCTCCAGCTCTTTTTCCTTGGTCTTCATGGCGGTGAGATCGGTATTGGTTCCCACGAGATAAATGCGCCCGTCCGATGTCATGATGCGCAGCTTGCGTGTCAGCGAATAAATGGTGCTGCCATCCGTGGCGGTTGCAAGTTCCATAAATTCATGTGGCACATGCGACGCCAGCACCGCTTGATCGGCAGCAGTGAATTCCTTCACCTGATCGGCGGGATAGAAGTCCGCGTCCGAGAGGCCCAAAAGGCTTTCGGCTGGAGAGCCAATGATGCGGCAGTGCGCCTGGTTGGAAAAAACAAATTTCAGATTTTCGTCTTTGATGAAAAGTGACGTGGGCAATACGTCCAATATCTGCAGCACCGCGTCAATTTCATTGATGTGGGTGGCTGGACGCTTGTTTACGGTCGTCATCTGTTTGCTTTCTTTTCCGAGCGAAATACCTTTGGGGGCGTCATGCCGCCAATTTCTCCAAGCGCTCCAGGAGCAGGAGAGGGTCAAAGGGCTTGTTCAATATTCCTGTCACCACAACATCATCAAAAAGCGCGAGCTCCTTGCTGTATTCGGCGGCATTTCCGGAAATGATCACGGTGGGAATATCGCGCCCCAGCTTTTTCAGGGCGGAGTAAACGTCAATCCCGTTCATGAGCGGCATCTTGAGATCAAGCACCAGGATATCCACGCCGCCCGCGGCCACGCGCGCAAGGGCATCCTGGCCATTGCGCACGAGTTCACACCGATAGCCATTGCGGTTGATCAACTGGTTCAGTGTCGCGCCGAAATCCGGATCATCTTCGGCCACCAGAACAATGCCGGAAGAACCAATGCCGGTGATTGCATCAAGGACCTGGTAGAGATTGACGGGCTTTGAAAACACGCCCATTGCGCCGCCTTCAATGGCCTGCTGCAGAAGCTGCTCAACGCTGTAGCCCGTCATCATGTAAACCTTGGCAGAAGGTTTCAAACGCTTGATTTCCAGGAAACTTTCAACGCCGTTCTTGCCGGGCATCATCACATCCATGAAAGCCACATCGAAGTCATGCTCCAGGTAAGCCGCTATGGCGCTTTCGCCATCATAGACAACAACCGTGCTGTGTCCTTCCAATTCAAATAGCTCGCCCAGGGAATTGGCATTGTCGGCATCGTCATCGACGACGAGAATACGGAGGGATTTACTCATGCTGCTTCCTCATCCTGGTTCTCGTGGACGGGCAACCACATGGTGAATGTGGCGCCCTGCCCCTCCGCTGAAACGATTTCGAGGCCGCCATAGTGTTGCTCCAAAATCTGCTCCACGGCAGGAATTCCCAGCCCGGTGCCAAAATTCTTGGTGGTGAACAGAGGCTCACGCACCTTTTTGAGATTTTCTGCCGAGATGCCGGGTCCGTTGTCGGATACGATAATTTCCGCGCCACGCGCGGTGGACCGTGTCGTAATGGTGATTACAGGATTGTTTGAATGTCTTGCCTTGGGATCATCGCCTTTGCCCACCAGGGCTTCCGATGCATTGGAGAGTACATTGATGATGGCGCGCTCAAGCCGCCCGGCTTCCACTTCCACCAGCTTGTCACCCAGACCAAACATGCATTCAATCGCCACTATCTCGGGCAATTTCTGCGCTTCCGCCTGAATGAGTTTTTCAAGCCATACATCAAGCACCGTGGGTTCTGGTTTGACCGGCTTCGAACGTGAAAAGTCCAGAAGCTGGGTAATGATGTTGTCGCAGCGGACGATGCCGTTGTTGATGCGCGTCAACTGCGGTTCAAGACCCAGGCCCTTGTCCTTGATCTTGCGCGCCAGGAGATAGGTTGAGGTCCGCACCGTGCTCAGGGGATTGCGCAATTCATGGGCCACGGTTGCCGTCAGGTTTCCGAGCTGAGCCATCTTGCCTTTGCGAAGTGCTTCATCCTGGGCTTCACGTAGCTTGGCCAGATTGTCACCCAATTGTCGATTGAGGGTGCCCATGTCGTGATTGACACTTTGAATTTCACGGGAGAATGCCAACGCCTGCTCATGAGCCTCAGCCAATTGGGTATTCTTTTTTTCCAACTCCATGAATTTGCGTTTCAGCACACGGCCCATGAACTGCCCGTAGTAGGCACCACTGCAAATGACGATGACCATGAGAATGCCAATGTAGAATTCATATTTTTTCAGGCTGGCTGCATTGGATGATACACTGTTGTTCGCTGTCTGTTTGGCTTTGGCAATGAGGTTTACCAGATCGATTGACTTGGATCGAAGCTTTGAATATTGCGCCAGCAATTTCGTTGTCGCAGATCCAGGTGCCAGGTCTTCTGCCTTGTCAAGGCTTTGGCTCGCCACACCCTCAAGTTTCAAAATATCAGCAATTGCTGCATCCATTTCATCTGCATAGGATGTTTCCTGGCTGGAAATCGCCTTGTCTTCGCGTTCGGCAATATCGTTTCTCAGCCGTTCTATTTTCTGGCGGAAGGCTACCGACATGGACGTGAACGGCATCAACTTTCCGTTCGTGATGTTCGCCGCAAGCGGGCTGGCATATTGATATTGCGCTTCTGCAGCAGTGTTTGAGATGTCCCAGGCAACAGCAAGATGCTGGTCGTAGATTGTATTTTCCCGCACGCTCGCCTGATAGATTTCCAGTCCGATGTGGCTCAGGTAAAGGCAGAATGCCATTGCCAGAAGATTGCAGGCACTTATGAGAAAATACAGAAATTGCATTTGCGGCCATGTCTTCTGGCTCAAATCATTCGTGGATCTTCTCGACATGCATAACTCCCGAGCCGCAAGAGCGACACAAACCAGAGGCCAACTTCCCCTTTTATGGTAAAGAAACCATTTATATTGAATATAGCAGGGAGCAGATACAATGAGCGCGACAGAAGGTTATTCCGGAGGTTGCCAATGCGGAGCAATCCGGTTTCATGTGAGCGGCGCGCTGGGAAAAGCCAGCATTTGCCATTGCCGCATGTGCCAGAAAGCGTTCGGAAACTGGGGAGCGGCATTGGTTGCCGCACCTCTCACGCAGTTTTCATGGACGCGGGGCAAGCCCTCGGAGTTTCGTTCGTCGCCCATCGTGGCCAGAGGATTTTGCGCGCAATGTGGAACGCCGCTTTACATGCTTGAAGATGGCTTTGAAATTATCGAGCTGGCTATTGGCGCCTTGGACCAGCCAAATGACATTGGTCCTTTGCAACATCAAGTTGGCGTGGAAAGCCGGCTCACCTGGTTTTCCACCATGCATCTGCTTGCCGAGCGCACAACATCCGAGGACCGGTCGCCTGAGGATTTAGCGAAACTCCGCAGCCTGCAACATCCCGATCATGATTAAGCGGACACCTGCGCCCTGATGGCTGCCAGTGCTTCCTTGAGTTTGCTGCCGTCGGGCCCACCTGCCTGGGCCAGGTCCGGTCTGCCACCGCCGCCTTTTCCGCCCAAGGCGATAGATCCCGTTTTCACCAGATCCACCGCGCTGAATTTACCCGTGAGGTCAGGCGTTACGCCCACATAGATGCTGGCCTTGCCTTCCGCATTGGTATTGGCAAATGCCACAATGCCGGAACCGAGCGAGATCTTGTGTTCGTCAACGAGGCCTTTCAGCGTCTTGGCATCCATGTCGCCCATGATGCGGGTGAGCAGCTTGATGCCGTTTACGACTTCCACGTTCGAATCTTCGGTTGCCTTACCGCCGCCGCGCGCCATGATTTTTTTGGCTTCTGCCAGTTCGCGTTCCAGTTTCCTGCGTTCTTCGACCATGGCTTCGATGCGACCCAGCAGTTCTGCGGGAGAGGTTTTGAGAACGGCAGCGGCAGCGGTCACGCGCCTGTCCTGCTGATTGAGATATTCCCGGGCTGCTTCGCCTGTTAGTGCTTCGAGGCGGCGGACGCCTGCAGCAGAACCCGTTTCTGCAATCACCTTGATCAAGCCAATGTCGCCGGTGCGGTTTACATGGGTGCCGCCACAAAGCTCCAGGGAATAGATGGAGCGCGATGCATCTCTCTGGTTATGTCCCATGGAAACAACGCGCACTTCGTCTCCATATTTTTCGCCAAACAGCGCCATGGCGCCTTCGGCCACGGCCTCCTCCACCGACATGAGCCGCGTGGTGACCGAAGCGTTCTGGGCCACGATCTCGTTGGCCAGGGTTTCGACCGCTGCAAGTTCATCGGCGCTCATGCCCTTGTTGTGGGAGAAATCAAAGCGCAGCCGGTTGGGTTCCACCAGTGAGCCTTTTTGCGCGACGTGGGTGCCCAAAGTCCGGCGCAAGGCTTCATGCAGGAGATGGGTGGCGGAGTGGTGCTGGCGATTTCCGGACCTTCTGGCGTGATCAACGTGAAGCTCGACGGCTTCGTCCACCGCCAATGCGCCTTTCTCCAGTTGGCCTACATGCGCAATGAGGTCGCCAAGCCGCTTCTCGGTTCCGGTGACTTTGAAACAAGCACCTGTGGCCGACTTTATCAGCCCGTGATCGCCAGTCTGCCCGCCGGATTCGGCGTAGAACGGGGTTTGGTTGGTGATGATTGCGGCTTTGTCGCCGGCTTTCAAAGCATCTGCTTTCTTGCCATCCATGATGATCGCCGTGATGATGCCTCCGGCGTCTTCGGTCTCGTAACCCAGGAATTCAGTGGCCCCCACCGCTTCGCGCGTTTCGAACCACACGGCATCGGTCTTTGCGTCGCCGGTGCCTTTCCAGGCCTTGCGGGCTTCGGCGCGCTGCACGTTCATGGCGGTGTTGAAGGCAGTGGTATCCACCACGATGCCGCGCGGGCGCAACGCATCCTGCGTGAGGTCGAGGGGAAAACCATAGGTGTCATAAAGCTTGAAGGCGGTTTCACCATTGAAGGTGCTGCCTGTAGCCAAACCATCTGATTCCTCGTCGAGAATGCGCAAGCCGCGTTCCAGGGTTTTGCGGAAACGGCTTTCTTCCAGAAGCAGGGTTTCGGAAATGAGGGTTTCGGTGCGCGTGAGTTCGGGGTAAGCCGCGCCCATTTCGCGCACCAGGGTTGGCACCAGTTTCCACATCAGCGGTTCGCGCTGTCCCAAAAGCTCGGCGTGGCGCATGGCGCGGCGCATGATGCGGCGCAGCACGTAGCCCCGGCCTTCATTGGAGGGCAGCACGCCATCGGCGATCAGGAATGACGCCGCACGCAAATGATCGGCGATGACGCGATTTGACGCCTTGTTCCTGCCTTCGGCGGCCACGCCTGTCCTCTCGACAATTGCGGAAATCAGTGTGCGGAACAAATCGGTTTCATAGTTGTCGTGTGTGCCCTGCAACACGGCGGCGATGCGTTCCAGACCCATGCCCGTATCAATGGAGGGTTTGGGCAAGCTGATCCGTTCGCCTTTGGTAACCTGCTCGAACTGCATGAACACGAGATTCCAGATTTCGATGAAGCGGTCGCCGTCAGCGTCGGGGCTTCCGGGGGGACCGCCTGGAATCTTGTCGCCGTGGTCATAGAAGATTTCAGAACACGGGCCACAGGGGCCGGTATCGCCCATGGACCAGAAATTATCCGACGTTGGAATGCGAATGATGCGGCTGTCGGGCAAGCCTGCAATCTTCTTCCACAGTTTATGGGCGTCATCATCTTCGGAGAATACGGTGACGGTAAGCTTGTCCTTGGGCAGGCCATATTCCTTGGTAATGAGGGTCCAGGCCCATTCAATGGCGTCAGGCTTGAAGTAGTCACCGAAGGAAAAGTTGCCGAGCATTTCAAAGAACGTGTGGTGCCTTGCGGTGTAGCCCACATTGTCCAGATCATTATGCTTGCCGCCAGCGCGCACGCATTTCTGGGCCGTGGTGGCGCGGCTGTAAGGGCGGCGCTCGGCACCCGTAAACACATTCTTGAACTGCACCATGCCGGAATTGGCAAACATCAGCGTGGGATCGTTGCGCGGCACCAATGAGGATGAGGCTATCACTTCATGACCGTGGGACTTGAAGTAATCAAGGAAGGTCGAACGGATTTGAGCAAGGCTCGTCATGATTTTTCCAACAGGTTTGGCGGGCGTTAACAGCCCACACTGCATATTGGATGCTCTTTATGATGGGAGGCGCCTCCATGTCCAGAATTACTCGCGGGCCATGGCTCCAGACAAAACAGCGCCCTCCGGGGGCAACGGAGGGCGCTTACCTGCGGGGTGTGGGCAACACCCGCGACAATCTACCGGACGCTACTCAACCGGCAGAAACCGGTTCAGGATCAGTCGTCGGAATCTTCTGCTGTGGGCGCAATCGTAATCTTGGCGGCAATCAGACCGGAATTGGCGCGAATGGCCGCTTCGATCGAATCTGCCATATCGCGGTTCTGCTTGAGAAATTCCTTGGCCTTGTCACGGCCCTGGCCAATGCGTTCACCATTGTAAGAATACCAAGAGCCGGATTTTTCAACGACGCCTGCGGTCACACCCAGGTCAACGAGTTCGCCAACCTTGGAAATGCCTTCGCCATACATGATGTCGAATTCCACCAGCTTGAAGGGCGGTGCCACCTTGTTTTTCACCACTTTCACGCGGGTCTGGTTGCCAACAACCTCTTCACGATCCTTGATGGCGCCAATGCGGCGGATATCGAGACGCACTGAGGCATAGAACTTGAGCGCATTGCCGCCCGTGGTGGTTTCGGGGCTGCCAAACATCACACCGATTTTCATGCGGATCTGGTTGATGAAGATCACCATGCAATTGGATTTTGAAATGGACGCCGTGAGCTTGCGCAGGGCCTGGCTCATCAGGCGCGCCTGAAGGCCGGGTAGCGAGTCACCCATTTCACCCTCAAGCTCCGCCTTGGGAACAAGGGCTGCTACCGAATCGATCACCAGAATTTCAATGGCACCGGACCGCACCAAAGTATCGGCAATTTCCAGAGCCTGTTCGCCCGTATCGGGCTGGGAGATCAAGAGTTCATCAATATTCACACCGAGCTTCTTGGCATAAGAAGGGTCCATTGCATGTTCGGCATCAACGAAGGCGCACACGCCGCCGCGCTTCTGGGCTTCTGCCACGGTGTGCAGAGCCAACGTGGTTTTTCCTGAAGATTCAGGACCATAAATCTCAACGACGCGACCGCGTGGCAAACCGCCTATGCCCAAGGCAATATCCAGCCCCAGAGACCCTGTGGGAACTGATTCTATAGCGAGTGCCGTATTGGCACCAAGCTTCATGATTGAACCCTTGCCGAAAGCCCGTTCGATCTGGCTTAATGCCGCTTCGAGCGCTTTATTCTTATCCATTGAATTGTTCTCAATCACCCGAAGACTTGCCTGTGCCATATAGGATACTCCTTTATTCAGATGCCCCGCCCGGCGCAATTGATATTGTGTGTACCGGCGTTGTATCTCTTATGTTCTAATTTTGTTCTGTTTGCAAGTCATAATTTGCGCTGGAACGGGTGTTAAAACAAGCTTACACCCTGGGTTGCAACAGACTTTCCACGGCAAGAGCCACAGAAAAAAATGCGTGATCTCTGCTCCATTCGCCCATCAGCATGAAGCCCACCGGCACCTCTTCCGGCACGTGGCACGGGCGAGACTGGCAAGCATATCACCCCTCCATGACGTCTTTTACTTTTTCCACAAGCTGTTTGAGGGAAAACGGCTTTGGCAGGAAGGCAAAATCGGTCTGTCCTTCAAGATTTTTCTCAAACGCGTCCTCGGCATAACCCGAAACGAAGATAACACGGGTTTTGACGCCGCGCTTGCGCAATTCGCGCAACAGCGTGGGTCCATCCATTTCAGGCATGACCACGTCGGAGAGAATGAGATCGAACCCTTCGGCTTGTTCCTCCATCACTTCGAGCGCGCTTTCGCCGGAATTGGCTTCCACTACGGTATAGCCCCGTGATGACAGCGCCCGCACGGCAAAGGCGCGCACGGCATCTTCATCTTCAACAAGAAGAATACGGCCCTTGCCGGTGTGATCGGCGCGCTTTTCCTTCGCTTCGGCCTTTGCCACGATGAGTGCGGGATCAACAGGCTTGGGATAATGCCGCGGCAGATAAATGCTGAAGGTGGTACCCTTGCCCATTTCGCTGTCGCAGAAAATGAAGCCGCCGGTTTGTTTTACGATGCCATAAACAGTTGACAGTCCGAGGCCTGTGCCTTTTCCAACTTCCTTGGTCGAAAAAAACGGCTCCCAGATCTTTTCCACGATGTCAGCAGGAATGCCGGTTCCCGTATCGGCTACTTCGCACACCACATATTCGCCTTCCGGCATGGGCCCGCGCACGAGCGCTTTGGATTCTTCCACACTGATGTTCTTGGTGCGAACATGCAGCGCACCACCTTTGGGCATTGCGTCCCTGGCATTCACGGCAAGGTTGATGATGACCTGCTCGAACTGATGAATGTCAACGAGCACCAGCCCCAGGTCGCGGCTGTGGCTGATCTTCAGTTCGATCTTTTCACCCAGCACGCGTCCCAGAAGATTTCCGAGATCGGACATGGCATCGGTTAGAGAGTGAACCTTGGGCTGCAAGGTCTGCTTGCGTGAAAACGCCAACAATTGGCGCACCAGATTGGCGGCGCGGTTGGCGTTCTGCTTGATATTCATGATATCGGCGAAGGCGGGGTCGGTGGGCCGCATCTTGGCCAGCAACAGATCTGCAAAACCTATGATGGGGGTGAGCACATTGTTGAAATCATGGGCAATGCCGCTGGCCAGCTGACCCACGGCCTGCATCTTCTGGCTTTGCGCCAATTGCACTTCCAAGGTCTTGCTCTCGGTGCGGTCAACGGCAAAGACGGTGATCTGGTCATTGCGTCCATGCAAATAGGAGAATGAGAACTGCACCAGGCGCGGTTTATCATGCAGCGTTGTAGCATCCACCACCATCGACACTTCGGGATTGGCGCGAAGTTTTTCAAGGCCTGCGCGGATTTCCGCCCTGTCGCTTTCGCTGACCATGGCTTCGAGACTTGCGCCGCGTTTGGCTTTTGGGGAGTGCGAAAGGAATATGGAATTGGCTGTCTGGATGTTGCCGTTCTGGTCAACATCGGCAATTCCAACGGGGGCTGCCGCCACAAACTGGGCCAGCAGTGCATATTCTTCGCCTGCAGCTTTCACTTCGGCGCGCGGCACCACCAGCGTGCGAGATGGCAAAGGGTTGGATTGCGCATCGAAATCCACGCGATGTATCACATCCACTGGAAGGGTCGCTCCGCTGCGGGATTTCAGATCAAGCGCGAACATTTCGGTTCGGCCACCGCCTGCAATGGGTTCGATTGCCATGAGCTGACGGGCACCCTGCTCTCCCAGAACATCGGACAGCTTCAATTCACCGTTCTGGCTTTCCGCCACGTCGAACCCCAGCCAATCCGCCAGGGTCGCATTGAGATAATCAACTTTCCCGCTGGGCAGCGTAGAAAAGAAACCGGCTGGTGCGCGATCGAGATAGGTAATGATGAATTGCAAGCGGCCGAAGGCTTGCTCCTGACGGGCGCGTTCAACGCTGATATCCTGGAGACGCCAAAGGCTGTAGCCCCGGTTTGACTGCTCATGGATAGGCGTCACACTCAATTTCAGCCACTTTGTGGTATCGGTGCTGGCGCCGGGCGCAGAAGATCCCGCCATCACACGAATTTCGCGTGAGTCCGCCTTGCGTTCTACCGCGGCGAGTGAAAGCTGATAAATGGCCTCGACGAAAGCGGTTTGACCGGCAAAGAGCAGGTCGAAGCCCACCAGTCTGCTGGCGCCTGCTTGCGCAGCCAATTTCAGGTAAGCAGCGTTTCCATAAACCGCACGCGCCTTGCTATCTGTTACAACGCAGGCATCACCCAGGGCATCCACGAGCCCATCGAAAAAAGCCGTGGTCTGACTTTTTCCCGCCAGTCTGACAATTCCTGCCAATGCTCCAAACACGGCCAAAAGTCCCATGAAAGCGAAAACTCCACCCGCTACATCCAGCCAGTTCCCAACATCCAGTTTCAATACTGCCGCTGATCCCAACACGGTTGTTGCCAACACCAGCGCCAGTAAAATCGACACCAGAGCGGAAGCACGGCTTAGCCCGGCCGCCGATCCGGCCACTTCATAACGCTCAGAAGTACCGTGCCCCGTCATATAATTCCCAATCCCGAATCAACCAAGTATAGGCGATTTCGGCCGAGGAGGAATCTCCTGTCTCAAAAAACAAAAGCGTGTTCCCAGAGGTGAAACTTGTGTTATATTGTTTTCCGCAAAACGTCTTAGCGCGAGGAAACTTGTCCATGGAATTTATTTCGCCGTACATGAATTATATTATTGTCGGAGCGGTTGCGTTAGGACTGCTGGTGGTTGGCACGATAATTTCGCGGGCGTTTCGCAAGAGAACGCGCGGGCGCACAGGTATGCGTCTCGGCATTGTAGAATATCTGGAAATTGATGAAAACCGCAGGCTGGTTCTGGTCCAGAGGGATGAGACCGAGCATCTGCTTCTCATTGGCGGCCAGCATGATTTGCTGGTGGAGGGCGGCATAGAATTGCGTTCCAACATAGCGTTTCGTGACGAAGAACCCGCCGCACGCGCGCCCATTCCACTGCGCCCTGCCCCGCGTCCGCCAGTATTCGGCGAACGCCGTCCGATGCTGCGACCTGTCGATCCTTCGATCATAACGACACCACGCAGCGTGGACCGCGAAGAAAACTAAAAATAAAGCCCGGATTTTCGCCGGGCTTTTTCTTTACGATGTTGTCTGGTCGGGTGATGGCTTGGCATTGCGCGCAGCCATGAACTTGTCGAACTCTTCCTTGTCGCGCGCCCGACGCAGGTTCCACAGGTGTTCGCGGAACGCTTTCTGCTCCTCGTCAAGCTTGCGGCGCTCTTCTTCGAGCCTGGCAAGCTGTGTGCGCTTATATTCATCAAAGGCAGCATTGCCGCTTGGCGAGTAGCCGCTGTTCATGTCCTGCCACTTGTCCTGCCATTTGCTGACGTTCGGCATTTTCCATGTTCCGGTTGATGTGCCACCTGCCGCGCCCGGCCACATCTCGCCGTTTTTCCATTTCAGGAACAGGGCAACCAAACCCAAGGGCCAGAAGATCACAAAACCACCGACCATGGCGGCGACTTCCAAAAATGACCAGCGTGCCTTGGCCTTACCGCATCCCCGCCGGAATGTTTCGCCGGCCTCGCCGGATTTTTCAAATGTACCTAACGTGGCTTCTGTCATAGTCGTCCTCCTGATTGTAACACGTCAAGAAGTGGGGACCAGGTCTGGACTTTCAAGATCATTTTTTTCCGCTTCACATTACAAGCGACACATTCGACCGTTTTTTTGCACTGGATTTGGCCTTCTGTTTATCGCATGCTGCTGAAATGACAGGGGTTTGGTGGCAGATAACGTCTTCCGTTTTGTGGCAGCGCCCCGCGCTTGGCGCCGGGGCATCATGACCGAAACGGCCCCCCTGCTCCGGCTTCAGGACATCACACGCAACTTTGGAGCGATCGAAGCCTTGCGCGGCATCAGCTTTGATATCGAGCGCGGTGAAGTTGTGGCCTTGCTGGGAGACAATGGCGCGGGCAAATCCACCTTGGTGAAAATCATTGCGGGCGGACTCCAGGCCACGTCGGGCCAAGTGTTTTTTGAAGGCGAGCCGCGGAATTTTGCGTCGCCTGCGGAAGCAAAAGCCGCCGGGATTGAAACCGTCTACCAGGATTTGTCACTCTGCACCAATGTGGATGTTGTGGCCAATTTTTTCATGGGCCGCGAGCTGGTCAAACGTTACTTTGGCATTCCCGTCCTGCAGGAAGCAGAGATGGAAGCGGCCACCGCCAAGGCCATTGCCAATGCCGGAACCAAGATCCCATCGCTTCGCGTCAATGTTGAGCATCTCTCCGGCGGCCAAAGGCAGGCCATTGAACTCAACCGCTTTGTGCATTGGGGCGGAAAGCTTGTGCTGCTTGATGAGCCGTTTGCGGCTCTCGGCGTGGAGCAGACGCGGCGCGGCCTGGAGATGATCAAGCGCATTGCCGCGCAAGGCATTGGCGTTGTCATCATTACCCACATCATGGCGCAGGCTTTCCAGGTGGCTGACCGCATCGTGGTTATCCGCCAGGGCAAGGTTGCAGGCAATGTTGCAGCCTCGCAAACCAGTGCCGATGAAGTCGTGCGCATGATTACCGGTGAAGCCATGCTTGGCCGAGCCCAAGAAATGAGATCGAATGGTCCATGATCAACAAAAACAAAAGAGGAGACGTTACATGAACAGGATACGCAGAATTCTTATCTCATCCCTTGCCATGGCCGCGGTGGGTGTGGTGGGCCCCGCCTTCGCCGAGACCAAGGGCAAAATATATTACATGGTGCCAACGCTGCTGGACGAGTTCCAGACCGAGTCGGTGTCGGCTCTCGAGAAGTTCTTGAAAGATGTGGGCTATGAGGTTGTCACCCTGAATGCCGACAACAAGACCGATCTGCAGCAGAGCCAGATGAATGACACGATCACATTGAAGCCCAAGGCCATCGTTCTGGCTGCGGTGGATTTCAATGCGCTTCAGCCCTCCATTGAAAAGGCACGGGCTGCGGGCATTCCTGTCATGGAATTCGACCGCCAGATCACCGCTACGCCTTCGGATTTTACATCGGTTGCGGGAACGGTTGAAATTGGCCATGTGGCGGCTGGTGAAATTCAACGGCTGCTCAAGGAAAAGAAAGGCGACGTGAAAGGAAAGATTCTGCAAGTGTTGGGCGACCCTGCCGACCCCTACACCCTTGATATCCAGAAAGGCTTCGAAGAGAAGATGAAGGATTTCCCCGGCGTGCAGATCATTTCCTTGCCTGCCATGGCATGGGAGGCATCCAACGCGGGAAGCATCGTGTCTGATCAATTGGTGGCCAATCCTGATATCGACCTGATCTTCGTCCACGCCGCCCATTTGGCTGTGGCTGCCGTTGCTTCACTCGAAGCCAAGGGCAAGAAGCCGGGCGATGTCATGCTGGTGTCTTCCAATGGCGCGCCGGTAGGCCTCGACCTGATTCGCAAGGGCTGGGAGAATGTGGAAGTGGAACAGCCGCTTTATGCGCAAGCCGCAGCCATTGCCATGTTCGCCGACAAGGTTGTGAACAAGCAGGAAATCAAGGCAGGCAACTATAAGGTGCTGGGTCTCGACTCCGTTGTGACCATTGAAAAGTGGGGACCCAACATCAAGATTCCTGGTGCTGCCATCACCAAGGACAATGTTGACGAGCCGCGTTTCTGGGGAAACCTTAAAGCCCCGGCAGACAAGATTACGCCTGTAGAATGACATGAAGCTTTCCCGGGTCCCTTGCGGCCCGGGATATTTTTCCGGACAACATAGATGATCAGTTCACGCCGAAGAGCGCTCATTGAATTTGTGCTCGACAATCTTGTTTGGTTTCTTCTTGCGTTCGTGCTCGCGGTGTTTTCACTTACCGTGCCCAATTTTTTCCAGATCGGCATATTTGCCAATATCGTGGAGCAATCGACCTTTGTGGGCGTGATGGCAATTGGCCTGGCCATTGTCATCATCGCGGGTCACATGGATTTGTCAGTGGAGTCTGTGGCGGCACTCAGTGCCATGGTGGTGAGCATCCTGTTCTGCACGCACGGCATCGGCCTTGGCCTTACGCTGACGCCTGAATGGCTGGTGGTGCCGGTTTCGCTGGTCATTGCCCTTGTCGTTGGCGGAATTCTCGGCGCCATGAATGGTTGGCTTGTGGTGAAGCTGAAAATGAATGCCTTCATCGTGACACTTGCATCTTACATTTGGGTGCGCGGGCTTGTTGTGGCGATTTCGGGCGGGCGCTCGGCGCAAGGGTTGGCCGCTCCCTTGCGCTCCATGGGCATTGAAACATTCATTTATATTCCACTCATCGCGTGGATTGCGATTGGCTGCTTTGCATTGTTTTCTGCCGTCATGGCAAGAACGCCGTTCGGGCGACATATCACGATGATTGGTGGAAATGCGGTTGCCACCTTCCGCGCCGGCATCAAGGTGGACAGGCTGGTGCTTATCTCTTTCGTCATTGCCGGAGCGATCGCGGGGCTTGCAGGCTGGCTGCTGGCCATTCGAACTTCCGGTGCAACGGCAAACCTCGGTGTTGGCATGTTGTTCAACGCGTTTGCTGCTGTTGTGATTGGCGGGGTGAGCCTGAAGGGCGGCGTGGGGAAATTGCCTGGCGTCTATGCGGGCGTCCTGCTTCTCTCCTCCATTCACACGGCCATCAATCTCATGGGGCTGCCAGCGCATTATACGCAAGTGATCCTGGGTGCACTGGTTCTCGCAGCCGTGCTGCTTGATACGGTAAAACTTTCGATACGGCAGAAACTCGCATGACAGGGCAAGGCAGCTGCCTTGGACTTTTTCGGATACGGCATTACCGTGAATGGAGTGGAGGCTTCCATTCCGCTGGGCCGGCTGGGGAGCCCGCGCGATGTAGCCAATGCCGCATTGTTTCTCGCATCCGATGATGCGTCTTACATTACCGACACCACCATTGTTGTTGACGGCGGTCAAACCCTTCCGGAAGGCGCAGATTTCCGGCTTAACCCGGAGTAATCCATGGATATTCTCAAGCACTTCCAATTTGAAGATGTAGGCCGGCGCATCGAAGAATTCGAGACGCCGGTTCCCGTCATTGATATCAGCATTGTGGAACGGAACCTCACGCGCTGGCAAAGCCGATGCGATAGTCTCGGCCTGGCCAACAGGCCGCATATCAAAACCCACAAGCTTGTGGCTCTCGCGAAAGCACAGCTTGATCTGGGTGCAAAGGGCATCACGGTGCAGAAGCTGGGTGAGGCCGAAGTCATGGCTGATGCCGGAATTGATGACATGCTTTTGACGTTTGACATTGTGGGCCGCAGCAAGCTTGAGCGGCTTGCGGCACTGGCGCGGCGCAGCAGCATTTCCGTTGTGGCTGACAGTGCGGAAGTCGCTGCCGGTCTCGGCGCTGCGGGACAATCGGCGGGCCGCGCGATTTCTGTTCTGGTGGAATGCGATACGGGCGCTGGCCGCAACGGCGTTCAATCCCCTGAAAAGGCGGTGGCGCTCGCCAAACTTATCGACTCCACACGGGGACTGAAATTTGCAGGCTTCATGACCTATCCGGGCAAACGCAGTGAGGCCGCGCCATTCCTTGAAAAGGCGCGCGAGCTTGCGTCACAGGCGGGGCTGGACGCCAGTGTTATCAGCAGTGGTGGATCACATGACATGTGGGATGATGATGGTCTGTCTGGGATCACCGAATATCGCGCTGGAACCTATATCTACTTTGACCGATCATTGGCAGAAATTGGAGCCTGCACTTACAAAGACTGCGCCCTCACGGTGCTTGCCACAGTGGTGAGCAGGCCCACGGCTGACAGGGCCTTGATGGATGCGGGGTCCAAGGCGCTTACCAGCGATTTGCTGGGACTTAGCGGTTATGGCGTCGTCGAGGCGCTGGACTTTGCAAAGGTTTATAATGTGAATGAGGAGCATGGTTACCTCGATGTATCGGGAGTAACCCAAAAGCCGCGGGTTGGCGATCTCATCCGCATTGTTCCAAACCATGTCTGTCCGGTCACCAATCTCTTTGACAAGGTGGTTTTTGTGCGCGGAAACGAGGTGCTTGGTGCGGTGAAAGTTGATGCCCGCGGAACGGTGCAGTGAGGCATCATGCGATATGAACTCATGCTTTCGCGCAGGACATGTTTACCGGGCTGCTGCGCATTGGTTTTCGCAACATCCATTTCTTCATCCATCACCAGACCGAAAATTTCACCAGCGGCATGCCCACGGACCTTGCTTTCAAATTCGCCGCACGCCAGGCCATATTTTCCTTTATCGAAAAAGAGCGCGGCGAAGGCTGGTGGGGCAATCCCGCCATGGCAAATTATTATGAGGTACACAAAAGTGGTGATGATCCATTCAATTGGATCAAGGGCCACCCTCTGATGACTGCGGAGACCATAGCGCAATTTCCTTTTGATCATGCGAGCAAGGGAGAACCCTCCCTGATGCTTAGTCTCTGCCCAAAAGCCGTAGACATGGAGCGGCACTCGCCAGCCGCCTGGTACAGTCGTGATGCGGTGGACGCATCAAAGGAACTGGGCGACAAAGGCCGGGACCTCATTGTGTCGCATATGCGACATTGCCTGGGTTCTCTCTCAAAATAACAACTTCTTAATTTTTTCGGGAACCTTTGTTCACAATGTTACTTTTCCTCCCAGGCGGTTCCCAATGTCGAGAGGTCAAAACGCATGAACGACTCCACGCGCTCCCCGTTTTTCACCAGGCGAAATTTTTTGAGCAGGGGAGCCGCAGCAGCAGCGGCACCCGTGTTTGCCGAGGCCCTCGTGGGTGCCGCTCCCGCACAAGCGCAAGCGTCCAGCGCTATCCCACCCGGTCCGGCAATTCCCATGTCGTTGGTTGTAAATGGCCAAAAACGGAACTTCGCGGCTGATATCCGCACAAGCCTCTTGGATGCGGTTCGTGAAAAGGTGCGGCTTACCGGTTCCAAAAAAGGCTGTGACCATGGCCAATGCGGTGCCTGCACCATGCATGTTGATGGCAAGCGGGTGTTAAGTTGCCTTACGCTGGCTATCTCCGTGGGCGACAAGCCTGTGACCACCATTGAAGGCTTGGCCAAGGGCGATGAGCTTCACCCCATGCAACAGGCTTTCGTTGATCACGACGCCTTGCAGTGCGGATATTGCACACCCGGCCAGATCATGAGTGCAGTTGCTTGCGTCAATGAGGGCCATGCCAAATCAGATAGTGAAATTCGCGAATATATGAGCGGCAATATATGTCGGTGTGCTGCCTATCCGAATATCGTGGCGGCCGTCAATCAAGCCAAGTCACAGATGAAGAGGAGCTGACATGAGACCGTTTTCATATCAACCTGCCAGCAGCCCGTCTGATGCCGTAAAAGCCACCTCCATGAAACCCGGCGCCTCCGACAAGCGGGGCGATGGCAACACCGTTTTCCTTGCGGGCGGAACGACTTTGATCGATCTGATGAAGCTCGATGTAAGCCGCCCCACCGGCTTGGTCGACGTCAACACCATCGCTGACAAAGCACTGTCCGAAATCAGTTTTTCCAAAGACGGCCTGCGGATCGGCGCTTTGGCAAAGATGAGTGCGGTGGCCGATGATGCCACCGTGAAGCGCGAATATCCCATGATTTCGCAGTCCCTCGAAAAGGCAGCGAGCGCCCAGTTGCGCAATATGGCCAGCATGGGCGGCAATCTGTTGCAGAGAACCCGCTGCAGCTATTTTCGTGATGTGGCCTGGAAGCAGTGCAACAAGCGCGAACCTGGTTCTGGTTGCGCAGCCCTTGATGGCCAGAACCGGCTGCATGCTATCCTCGCCGTGAGCGATGATTGCATTGCGAGTTATCCCGGTGATTTTGGCACGGCCTTTGTAGCCTTGGATGGCTCCGTTGAAGTCGAAGGTCCAAAAGGCAAAAGGACGATCAAATCCAGCGAACTTCATTTGGCTTCGGGTTCATCCCCTTCGGTTGAGACAACGCTGCAACCCGGCGAATTCATCACGGCGCTGGTTGTCCCCGCTGGAAACTGGGCGCGCAGGTCTGCCTATCTCAAAATCCGGGATCGCGAGTCCTATGAATTTGCTGCTGCATCGGCAGCCGTTGCACTTGAAATGCAAAGCGGCAAGCTGGGTGAGGTGCGTGTTGGGCTTGGTGGCGTGGCAGGAAAGCCGTGGCGCTCCATGGAGGCGGAAGCGGTTTTGCGTGGCCAATCGTTTAACGAAGATTTGGCGCAGAAGGCCGCAGAAGCCGCCTTCGCCGATGCGAAATTGCACAAGCATAATGCATTCAAGAAAGAACTTGGACAACGCACATTGGTTCGCGCCCTGATGGACGTGGCGGCGATGGAGGCATGACAATGGCCAGCAAGAAAAAAGATCCGGTAAAAGCGGCACAAGCCAAACAGGCCGATCAGGGCGAGAATACAATTCCGCCGAAGCCCAAGCCACCCGAAAATGATACAGCCTCCATGATCCGCGCTTCGCAGGAAAGACTGGAAGCCAACCGCGCGCCGGAGGCCAAGAAGATAGGCTCCATCGGACCAGAAATTGCGCGCTATGATGCCCGCGAAAAGGTCATGGGCCAGGCGCAATATGCGGGCGACATTCCGGCACCGGGTGCGGCTTACGGATATGCAGTTTCAAGCCCGGTTGCCAAAGGCATGATACGCGCCACCAACACCCAAGCCGCTGAAGCGGTTCCCGGCGTTATCCGCATCTACAAGCATGATGCCATGAAAGGCCGTCTCAAGCCGGTAAAGTTTTTCAATCAAGGTGGCCCTGCTTCCACGGATATGCTCGTCATGTCGGGGCCTGAAATCGTGCATGATAACCAGATCATTGGTTATGTTGTGGCGGAAAGCTACGAAGCGGCCCGTGAAGCAGCAAACCTTGTGACGTTTGACATTGACGAAGCCAAGTCATCTGCCACATTCGGTGATGAAGGTGTCACCACCTATGCGCTTGCGGAAAAAAACAAGGATTGGAAAGACCCGGTAGTGGGCGATGCGGAAGCAGCCTTTGCCCAAGCCGAGCAGAAGGTGGAGGCGGAATATTTCATGCCGACCCAGCACCATAATCCCATGGAGCTTTTCTCCACCACCTGTCATTGGGAAGATGAACGGCTGATCATCCATGAGCCTTCCGCCGGGGTTTCAGTGCTCAAGGCAGGCGTGTCGACGCAATTGGGCCTGAAACCCGAAAACATTGATATTATCAGCCCCTATGTGGGGGGCAGCTTTGGTGCCAAGGTTACCATGACACCACGCACGTCAATCACCGCTTTGGCTGCGCGTGATGTTGGAAGGCCCGTGAAATGCGTGTTGACACGCCAGCAGGGCTTTACCCAATCAACGCATCGCGCAGAAACGCGCCATAAGGTGCGACTGGCCTGTGATGCTGCGGGCAAGCTTACGGCCTATGGGCATGAAGCTTGGGAAGTCACCAGCCGCACGGATGCCTATACCGTGAATGGAACTGAAAATACCATTCACATGTATGCCTGGCCCAACGCCACCACGAAAATCAATGTGGTGGAAGCCGACAGGAACACGCCTGGCTTCATGCGGTCGCCGCCTGAAACGCCCTACATATTTGCCCTGGAATGCGCCATGGACGAGATGGCCGAGAAGATGAAGATTGACCCTGTGGAGTTCCGCAAACTCAACGATGCGCAAACTACGGCGTATAAGAACAAGGCCTATACCAGCCGGTCGCTCAACCAATGCCTGGACAAGGGCGCGGAAGCATTCGGCTGGAGCAAGCGCGATCCGAAGGTGGGTTCCATGCGCGATGGTGACTGGCTCATCGGTTACGGTGTTGCAATGGCTACCTACCCCACTGCCCTTTCAGCCGCCGCCGTTCGCATCAAGGTCATGGCAGATGGAAATGCACTGGTTCAGGTGAGCGCGCATGACATTGGAACAGGCGCTTATGGCGTTGCTGCCATCGTTGCGGCCCAGGAACTGGGGCTTCCCATTGAAAACGTGAAAGTCGAGTTGGGAGATTCCCGCCTTCCGCCCGGCCCCATTGCCGGTGGCTCGAACACCACAGCCACCATCAGCAATGCCATTGCCGAGACGTGTAACCGGCTGCGCTTGAAGCTGGGTGTGAAGGATGGGCAATCCATCCTGCCAGCGCTGAAAGGCCTGGGTGCTGCGGAAGAGCAGTATAACTGGGCGTTCGAAGGTGCGCCTCCCAACGCGATTGAAACGCTTTACAAAGGTGGCGCTCCCTTTGGCGGTGCCGCATATGGTGACAAGCTGCGCTTTGCCTTTGGCGCGGAATTCGTGGAGGTTCGGATCAATGAACGCACACGGGAAATTCGTGTGCCACGCATTACCGGCGTATTCGCTGCCGGACGCATCATAAATGCCAATACAGCCCGCAGCCAATTGCTCGGCGGCATGATATGGGGCATCGGCTCGGCGCTTCACGAAGCCACCGAAATCGACAGCCGCGCGGCAAAATATACCAACAGCAACATTGCCGAATATCTGGTGCCGGTGAATGCCGACATTCCCAATGTCGAGATCATCATGTTGCCGGAGGAAGACCGGGAAACCAATGCGCTTGGCGTCAAGGGCATTGGCGAATTGGGGAATGTGGGAACGGCCGCTGCCATCTTCAGTGCGGTTTATCACGCCACGGGCAAGAGGGTGCGCGACCTACCCATCCGAATAGAAAGCCTTCTCACGGCTTAGAGCAATCCCGCAAAAGTTGCAGACTTTTGCGATCAGGATTTGCTCCAACATATTGAGCTGGCGCGGTTCCTTTTCGGAAAGCCGATTTCGGCTTGCCGGGAAGCGCGCTAGCAAAAGCAATTGCACTTTGTGCACCATCGCCTAAATTGAAGCGCCCCGTCAAATACCGATTGGGCGTTTCTGTTCAGGTTGGAGACCATGGATTCATACAAGAATTTTTCCGCGCTGACGCCTGAGACTTTACCGGAACGGCTGGGAGGCTTGGCAGCACTTACCCAGCGGGTGGGACGGGAACCTGCGAAATGGACGGTGCAGGAAGTTGGCGATGGCAATCTCAACCTTGTGTTCATCGTCAGGGGTCCGGCAGGCACCGTGGTTGTCAAGCAGGCGCTGCCCTATGTGAGGCTGGTGGGCGATAGTTGGCCGCTGCCGCTCAAGCGCTCATTCTTTGAATATCATGCGCTCACGCGCCAGGCCCAGCGCTGCCCCGGCATGGTGCCAGAAATCCATCATTTCGACAGCGAACAGGCGATCATCGTGATGGAATTCCTGTCACCACACATTATCCTACGCCGGGCGCTGATCGAGGGTCAGGAACTTCCGTTGATCGGGCGAGACCTCGGGCTGTTTCTGGCCCGCAGTTTGTTTCGGGGCTCTGACCTGTGCATGGATACGGCCATCCGTAAGGCGGACCTTGCCCTGTTTGCCGACAATGTTGCGCTGTGCGACATCACCGAAAATCTGGTTTTCACCGATCCCTATCATGAAGCCAAGCTCAACCGCCACACCTCGCCACAGCTTGATGGCATCGTGCAGGAATTGCGCGCGGACCGTGACCTCAAAGTGGCGGCGCAGCGCCTGAAGCATATTTTTGCAGGCACCCCCGAAACCCTGGTGCATGGTGACTTTCATACGGGTTCCATCATGGTAACGCCTGAGCAGACGCGGGTGATTGATCCGGAATTTGCGTTCTACGGCCCCATGGCCTTTGACGTGGGCATGTTGCTGGCAAATTTCTGGATGAGCTATTTTTCGCAAAGTGGCCATGAAACGAATGGCAAGCGGGACGGCATGCGGCGCTTTTTGCTGGCGACCATTGTGGAGATCTGGGCCACGTTCCGGCAGGAATTTTCGAGGCTGTGGCATGGCGAACGCAACGGCATTCTTTACCAGCGTTCCTTGTTTGAAGACCAGGGCGACATGCTGGGGTCTGAGCAGGCGCTGGATCTGGTGCTGCATGGAATCTGGGTGGACATGCTGGGCTTTGCGGGTGTTGAAATGCACCGCCGCATCCTGGGCCTTGCCCATAACGCGGATTTTGAAAGCATTGAAAATGCCGATCTCCGGGCGCGCTGTGAGATGAAGGCGCTCAAGCTTGGCCGTCATCTTGCGGTGAACCGCCAGCAGATTTACAGCATTGAAGAGGTCAATGCATTGGCTCTCCGGCTGGAACAGGAGATCGTGACATGAATGTGGGCACCCGCCATTATCACACGATCTGGCTCCATGCGGATGGCAGGTCGGTTGACATCATTGACCAGCGCTGGCTGCCGCATGAATTCCGGGTGGTTACCTTGCGTAACGTCTCGGACGTTGCCACGGCGATACGGGACATGTGGGTGCGGGGTGCGCCGCTTATCGGCGTCACCGCGGCTTACGGCATGGCCATCGCCATGACTTCCAACAGCAGTGATGATGCCATCGACATCGCGTGGGAAACACTGCACCGGACCAGGCCCACCGCCATCAACCTCAAATGGGCACTGGATGAAATGCGCCATCACCTGCGTAGTCTGCCGGAAGCGCAGCGCGTGGATGCGGCTTATGAACGGGCTGCGCTCATCGCCGAGGAGGATGTGGACCTGAACCGCTCCATCGGCCAGCACGGCGTTTCCGTGATCAAAGCGATTGCGGCGCGCAAGAAGCCGGGTGCGCGGGTGAACATTCTCACCCATTGCAATGCGGGCTGGCTGGCTACGGTCGATTACGGCACGGCCACGGCTCCCATTTACATGGCCGATGAAGAGAAAATTCCGGTGCATGTCTATGTCGACGAGACAAGGCCGCGCAATCAGGGCGCCCAATTGACGGCCTGGGAACTTAACAACCACGGCATTCCCCACACGCTCATCGTGGATAATGCGGGCGGCCATCTCATGCAGCATGGGCAGGTTGACATGGTGATTGTGGGAACCGACCGGACAACCGCCAATGGCGATGTCTGCAACAAGATCGGAACTTATCTCAAGGCGCTGGCGGCGCGTGACAATGACGTGCCGTTCTATGTCGCACTCCCCTCTCCCACCATTGA
>JANMAE010000045.1:0-142587 GCA_031359445.1 Hyphomicrobiales bacterium
CGTCCCCTGCAATGGCTGCTGGCGTGACTGATAAACTTTGGGAGATTAGCGATATTGTTTCGCTTGTTGAAGCAGAAGAGGCGAAGCAAGATAGGAAGCGTGGTCCTTATAGGAAGATTGCGGCATGATGACATTAGCGGCAGGATTTACTGAGATTAAAACCATTCGAAACTCTGCCGGAACCCGCTTCCTCGTCATTTTCAAGCGGCCAGACGGATTGTTTGGATACATTGGCCAACGGCTGACGACCGAAGATAACGAGACATTTTGGGAGCCTGCCGACCAATCCGGCATCTATCAATCAGCCGAGGATGCTGAGCGCGGGGCGCTTGCGGAAATCGATTGGCTATCCGGTCAAATTTCAGACTGACCCACTACCGAAAATTTGGCCCTCTGGACAAGCTGGCTCCAACCCGCCAGTCTGCTCTTCTTCCATTGGGCAGGGGCCGGGCGCGTGTTTTCCACGATTTTCGAGAATTTGTTTGTCAGCCAGAACATTGTACATATCGGGGCGCTTCTGTGCCTGCTCGGCTTCCTGTTCCGCAACCAGCTCATTCTGCGCCTGCTGGTCCTGGGCGGAGACTGTGTCTACATCCTGTATTACTATTTTGCCCCGGAGATCCCGCTGTGGGGCGCCATGTTCTGGAGCGCCATGTTCACCGTCGTGAACGTTGTGATGATCTGGCGCATCTTCATGGACGAAATGCACTCAAGCCTGCCCGCCCGCGAGAGAAAATTGTTTGACCTGCTGGTGGATTTGACCCCCGGCCAGTTTCGCAAGTTCCTGAAGGCCGGCAGGCAGGAGGTGACGGCATCGCCGCTTGTCATCACCAGGGAGAATGAACCGCTGCATCAGCTTTATTTTGTTAGCGAGGGCAGGGTGATCATCGAGAAGGGCGGGCACCGGGTGGTCTCCGAAGCAAAGACGTTCATCGGGGAAATCGCCTTTCTGCTGTCGCGGCCCGCCACCGCCACCGTGACATTGGAGCCCGGTGGCCATTACTGCGTGTGGGACTCAAAGGCCTTGCGCGGCGTTCTCGGCGGCAATCCCGAACTCAAGAATGCCCTGAGCGCGGCGATGAACCGGAAACTGGCCGAAAAAGTTGCGCAGGCCGGCTTGCTCACGGACTTTGTAGGCGCCACTCTTGAAGCGCCAGGCACTGACGCACCGGCAATTCCCCTCAAAAAATCCGCGTAGCGTAATACTCCCCATGATCGGGCGGCGGAGGCTGCCAAGATTTATTTTCCTAAATCTCTTGACATGTTCCTATTGTAGGACTATAGATACATTGATGGTTCCGGAAAGGAGGGGACAGTGTCGACAGCGTCTCGAAATTGCCGGAACCATGGGCAGCGCCTGCAGGAGAAAGACACTCACGCAACTTTCTCATCCGGGAGCTTTGGGCTAGACCCTCTGACATTACGACCCGACCGCCTGGATGGGCATAACAACCTCAGCGGCAAACCGACATGCGAATATCCCAGATTATCGGGAAAAGCGCGGGCACCGTGCGATCTGGGGCTCTGTAAGAGCGAACCTGAAGCCAAAATCGCTGCGTTCCAAAGTCGGGCTTTGAGCCACATTACCCCCTTTTCCAACACCACCAGCATATGCGGGCTTGAAGCCAGGACGGGAACTTCCCCTCCACTTTATTTCCCTCACCATTCCCGCGCGCCACCGTAAAAATTGAGAGGCATAGGGATAGAAGCTTTTCCATCAACGGCGGAGCTTTGCTCCTAATGCCGCCGTCGCGGTGCCACAGGAAGTGCGGTGAGCGGGTCCTCCGGCCAGGCATGCTTGGGGTAGCGCCCGCGCAATTGTGAACGCACATCGGGATAGCCATTGGTCCAGAAGGTCTCGAGCGATTTGGTCACCGCCAAGGGGCGCCCCGCCGGAGACAGGAGTTCAATGCGAAGCTGGACGCGGCCCGCAGCGATCAAAGGCGTTTTGGAAAGCCCGAACATTTCCTGGAGCCGCACGCGGATCACCGGATCGTCCCCCGCCTCGTAGTCAATGGTAACTTCCGCGCCCGAAGGCACCGCAATGCGCCGGGGCGCAAGCGCATCGACCTGCCGCTGCAAGTCCTGCGGCACCAGTGACTTCAATATGGTGAGAAGATCCAGTCGCTCCAACTGGCTGCGGCGCGATATGCCGGCAAGATAGGGTTTGAGCCAGTGCTCCATGTCCCGCAGCAAGGCCGCATCACTCAGGTCAGGCCAGGCCATCTCCGGAAACAGCTTGCGGAGAAAACCCACCTGTGCCCGGAACCGGTTGGCAGCCTCCGTCCATGGCAAAGCCTGCACGCCCATCTGGGCAATGGCTTGCGCCATGCTGGCCGCCACCACATCGGGCGCTGGATCGGTTATCACCTGCTCGGCCAGCACCAGCGCACCCAGCCGCTTCGCACGCCGCGCCGTCACCGCCTGTATGCGCTCGTCCCATGTCACTGACTCCACCCAAACAATGTGATTGGCAAAATATGTCTCGATGTCTTCGCGCGACAAAGAACTGGCGAGAAAAATCTTCTGGTCTCCCATGGCGCCATCCGTGGTGGCAATCGCCAGGAAGTCATGTCGGCTCAGGCTGTCGTGCTCGGGAAGCACAGCGCCGCCGCCGCCCGAAAGCCTAAATCGCCGCTCCCCACCACGCTTCTGCGCAATGCGGTCGGGCCAGGCAAAAGCCACCAGCACGCCTTCGGGAACTTCCGCTTTATCCTGCGAAAGGCCGACGATCTGGCGGATCTGCCGCGCCGATGCCTGGAGGCGCGCACGTGGTCCCCCACGCGTTGCCGCAAGCCGACCCGCAATATCGCATCCCGCTTCCCGGCCCTGTCCATGCCCCTCGGATAGAAACGCTGCAAGTAGGGCGGCGGCTTCGCCCGCGCCAAGTTCCGCGCCGCGCAGCACCATATGTGAAAGGCGCGGATGCAACGGCACCTTCACCATGGCCCGTCCCATGGCGGTAATGCCGCCATCAACAGCATCGAGTTCCGCCAGAAGTTCGCGCGCCTGCGAGAAAGAAGCAGGAGGCGGGGGGTCAAGCCAGGTGAGTTGGGCGGCATCCTGCACGCCCCAGGCCGCCAGTTCCAACGCCAAGGGTGCAAGGTCACCCACCAGAATTTCAGGTGGATCAAAAGCTGCCAGCGCCCGCATCTCCGCTTCCGGCCACAGGCGGTAGCAATGGCCCGGTCCCAGGCGGCCCGCACGGCCGCGGCGCTGTTCGGCGGAAGCAGCACTCACCCGCACTGTTTCCAGCCGCGTCATGCCAGTAGCCGCGTCAAACCGCGGGCTGCGCTTGAAGCCCGTGTCAATCACCGTGCCAATGCCTTCAATCGTAAGACTGGTTTCCGCAATCGTGGTGGCCAGCACGATCTTGCGGGTGCCCGCAGGCGAAGGCGCAATCGCCGCGTCCTGCTCGGCAAATCCCATCGCACCATAAAGCGCGCGCACAACCATATCGGGGGACAGCGCTGTGGCAAGCAGCAATTCCTCGGTCCTTCGTATCTCAGCTTCTCCCGGCAGGAAAACCAGAATGCTCTGCGAGGTCTCACGCAACACGCGCAGCACGGCCTTGCACGCATCTGCCGCAACCGTCCGGCGCTCCGCCTTGTCCAGATAATGCGTCTCAACCGGAAACATGCGGCCTTGCGCCTGAATGACCGGCGCATCTCCCAGGTGCTGGCTGAGCTTTGCTGCATCCAGCGTTGCCGACATTACCAGAATGCGGAGATCATTGCGAAGGCCTGTTCGCATGTCGAGCGTCAGCGCCAAACCCAGATCACCATCAAGACTGCGTTCGTGAAACTCGTCAAAAATCACCAGCCCCGTATCGCTCAGTTCGGGATCATGTTGCAGCCGCCGCGTCAGAATGCCTTCGGTGATGACTTCAATGCGGGTGCGGGCCGAAACCTTGCGCTCCAGCCGCACCGTATAACCCACCGTCTGGCCAATCTCTTCATCAAGCGTTTCCGCCATGCGCTTGGCCGCTGCCCGCGCAGCAAGTCGGCGCGGCTCCAGCATCACGATTTTCCTCGAAGCAAGCCAGGGGGCATCCAGCAGGGCGAGTGGCACACGCGTCGTCTTGCCAGCGCCCGGCTCTGCCACCAGAACAGCAGACGTGCCGACCTCTAATGCCTCGCGTAATTGCGGAACAACCGCGTCAACCGGAAAGTTCATGGGCCCAGGGTGGATCGGCGCCCTCGCGCGAAACCGTGATTGCTGCAGCCCGCGCGGCAAAGCGTAATGAATCCAGCAGCGTGGCTTCATCAAGTGCCGAGATATCGTCCTTGGTCAGCTTTCCCGCATGTGACAGGGAGGCAAGAATTCCTGCCGTGAAGGTATCGCCCGCACCCACTGTGTCCACAACCACAGCCTTTTGCACTTCAATCTTCACCTGAAATCTCTTGGTATAGGCTTCCACCCCTGCAGCGCCCTTGGTGATCACCACAAGTTTCGCACCCGCCCTGAGCCATTTCCGCGCAGTGCCCGAAAGATCATCGCCACCCGTCATCCATTTGACATCTTCGTCCGATACTTTCAGGATATCGCTCATCGCGACCAGACGCTTTATGCGCGCGAGATATTCTTTCCGGTTTTTTACAACCGTGGGCCGGATGTTCGGATCAAAACAGATAACCCGCTTCTTCATCTCGCGTTTCATCAACGCTTCAAGCGTGGAGCCGCCGGGTTCGGGAATGAGGCTGAGCGAACCAAAATGCATGGCCACCACATCCAGGCCGAGCTTCGGCAAGTCCTTCTTCGTCATCATGCGGCTGGCTGAATTGTCATCGAAAAATGAATAGCGCGCATGGCCATTATCCAGCTTCACGAAGGCAAGCGTCGATGGCTTGTCCCAGACCTTGATATATTTCAGGCTGACATGGCTTGCTTGCAATCCTGCCTTCAACCCATCACCAAAAAAATCGGTGGAAAGCCCCGTGAAAAACCCCGTCTTCATGCCAAGCCGACCCAGCGCAACAGCCGTGTTGAAAATCGAACCACCATTGAAAGGCTGGTAAACCAGCGCGCCCTCCGCCGAAGTCCGGGGCAACATGTCGATAAGCGCCTCCCCGCAGCAAACAATCATCCCCATCTCCGCTCAACCGTTCGATCCGCTTATTGCTAAAACAATGAGTGGCGTGTAGACCGCCACGTGATGAACGTACCTCAATTTCGAGATTTTGCAACATGACGCCTCGCACCATTCCCGTAGACGTGTTCGACCTGGTTGTATTTGGCGCAACCGGCGATCTGGCCCAGCGCAAGCTGCTGCCCGCCCTGTTTTACCGGGACGCGCAGGGCCAGCTACCGCCAGGCTCACGTATCATCGGAACCTCCCGCCGCCCCATGTCCAACGATGCCTTCAGGGTTTTGGCAAAGGCCGCGTTGGAAGCGCATGTCGCAGCAGATGAGCGCACCCCCGAAATGTGCAAGCAGTTTATGGACCGCCTGACATATGTGTCGGTCGAAGCCAGCGAGGAAGCAGGCTGGGTCGAACTGGAAAAAGTGCTGAAGCCAGAGCCAGATCGTATCCGCGTCTTCTATCTGGCTGTAGGCCCTGACCTATTCGGTCCGATTTGTGACCGTCTGGGTTCCCACAAGCTGGTAACCCCCAATTCCCGCGTTGTGGTGGAAAAACCCGTAGGCAAGGATGGTGCCTCCGCCCATGCCCTCAATGAAAAAATCGGACGTATCTTTCCGGAGCCTGCGATCTACCGCATTGATCACTATCTGGGCAAGGAAACGGTGCAGAACCTGATGGCGCTGCGCTTTGCCAATGCGCTGTTCGAGCCCGTCTGGAATGGCGCGCATATCGACAATGTGCAAATCACCGTGGCGGAAACCCTGGGGGTGGAAGGGCGCGCCGGCTATTACGATACCGCAGGCGCGCTGCGTGACATGGTGCAGAACCACATGTTGCAGCTCCTGTGCCTGGTTGCGATGGAACCGCCGCGCTCTATTGAAGCAGACTCGGTGCGCGATGAAAAACTCAAGGTGCTGCAATCCCTCAAGCCGCTGAACGAAGCAACCGTCTCAACCCATACTGTGCGCGGCCAGTATCGGGCAGGGGCCTCCGCAAGTGGCGCAGTAGCCGGTTATTTGGAGGAACTCGGATCGGACACGTCCAAGACTGAAACCTATGTCGCACTTAAAGTGGAAATCGGCAGTTGGCGCTGGAACGGTGTGCCATTCTATCTCCGCACCGGAAAAAGACTGCAGACGAGGCTGTCAGAAATCGTGGTTGAGTTCAAACCCATCCCCTATTCAGTCTTCGGCAATACGGCTGGTCAGATAGCGCCGAACCGGTTGGTCATAAGGCTTCAGCCTGATGAAGGCGTGAAGCTTATGTTGATGATCAAGGATCCGGGCCCAGGCGGCATGCGCCTGCGTGAGGTTCCGCTCGACATGAGTTTTGCCGAAGCTTTCGCCGTGCGTCACCCCGATGCCTATGAACGCCTCCTTATGGATGTGATCCGCGGTAATCAAACCCTGTTCATGCGCCGCGACGAGGTCACCGCCGCATGGAACTGGATTGATCCCATTCTCAACAGCTGGCGAGACTCAAGCGATCTGCCGAAGGCTTACACGTCCGGAACCTGGGGTCCCACGGCAGCCATTGCCCTTATCGAGCGTGATGGCCGCACATGGTATGAGGACGATGGCGCATGATCGAAAGAGAGCGGCTGTTTGAAAACCGCGAAAGTCTTGCCTCGGCACTTGCTGCAGATGTGGCAGAGGCCCTAGTCCAGCAGGTGGCCGCGAAAGGCAAGGCCTGTCTGGCAGTCTCTGGAGGAAATACGCCAAAACTGTTTCTGGAAACCCTGTCACGCATCGACATTCCCTGGCGGCAGGTTGTCATCACTTTAGTGGACGAACGGAAGGTCCCGGAAACAAGCCCGCGCTCCAATGCGGCGCTGGTACGTGAAAATCTCTCGCAGAACAAGGCAGCCGCCGCTGAATTTGTTCCCTTGTTTGACAATCTCCAGGCACAGAACGTGCCAGTCTTCGACGTGGCAGTTCTGGGCATGGGTAATGACGGACACACCGCTTCGTTCTTCCCGTGTGGCAATACATTGGCTGAAGCGCTTGACCCCCACGCCAAACAGCGCATTGTAGAATTATCAGCGCCCGGAGCGGGTGAGCCGCGCCTGACATTTACGCTCCCATCTCTGTTGCAAGCCAGCCTCTTGTGTCTGCATATTGAAGGGCAATCAAAACGCAACGTGCTGGCACAGGCCTTGGGTGCCGGTGACACGGAGGCCATGCCCATACGTGCCGTATTGCGGTCCCAAAAACCGCTTACCCTTTATTGGTGTCCCTGACGGAGTTAATGACATGTCTGTCCATTCCACAGTCTCAGCAGTGACTGAGAAAATTATTTCGCGGAGCGCGCAGTCGCGGGCGCGCTACCTCGCGCGCATTGAGCGCGCCATCAGCACCCAGCCCAAGCGAAAGTCTCTGGGCTGTGCGAACCTGGCGCATGGCTTTGCAGCATGCGGACCCCACGACAAGGACAAACTGCGCAATGGCTCCGGCCCTAACTTGGGAATCGTGACCTCCTACAATGACATGCTCTCCGCGCACCAGCCCTTCGAGCATTATCCTGATCTCATTCGACAAGCAGCCCGTGACGCGGGGGGCACGGCCCAGGTGGCAGGGGGCGTACCCGCCATGTGCGATGGCGTGACGCAAGGTGAGACCGGCATGGAATTGTCGCTGTTTTCGCGTGATGTAATTGCGCTTTCAACCGCGGTGGCACTTTCCCACCAGATGTTTGACGCAGCAGTTTACCTCGGTACATGTGACAAGATCGTGCCAGGACTCATCATGGGCGCATTGTCCTTTGGACATCTGCCAGCGGTATTCATCCCGGCAGGCCCCATGACCTCAGGACTGCCTAATGAAGACAAGGCCAACATTCGCAAACTCTATGCCGAAGGCAAGGTGGACCGCGCGGTGCTACTGGAAGCAGAAGCCCAGTCCTATCACGGTCCTGGCACCTGTACCTTTTATGGAACTGCCAATTCCAACCAGATGGTCATGGAAATCATGGGCCTGCATCTGCCTGGAACCACCTTTGTAAATCCCGGCACAAGCTTGCGCGATGCAATCACTAAGGCCTCCGCCAGGCAGGCCTTGTCAATTACAGCACTTGGCAACAGCTACACGCCGATTGGACGCATCTACGACGAAAAAGCTGTGGTGAATGGCGTGGTTGGCCTGTTGGCGACAGGCGGATCGACCAATCACACAATGCATTTGATCGCCATGGCGGCCGCAGCGGGCATTCATCTCACCTGGAAGGACTTTTCCGAACTCTCCCACATTGTTCCCCTGATGACGCGGATCTACCCCAATGGAAAAGCTGACGTGAACCATTTTCACGCAGCGGGCGGAATGGGATTTCTCATCCGCGAACTTCTGCAACAGGGTCTGCTGCATGAGGATGTGAAGACGATCATGGGAACAGGGCTTAAAGAATACCTTGTGGAACCAAAGCTCGATGCGCAAGGCTCGCTCATGTGGCAGAGCGCGGCCAGTGCCACCCATGACGATACGGTATTGCGCAACTGCACAAATCCATTCCAGCCTACAGGTGGACTTTTCATGCTGAAAGGAACACTGGGACAAGCAGTCATAAAGACATCATCCATCCCGGCGGATCGACATGTGATTGAGGCGCCAGCCCGCGTGTTCCATTCTCAGGAAGAACTGCATGCCGCATTTAAAGCTGGTGAACTTCATCGCGATGTCGTGGCGATTGTCCGTTTCCAAGGCCCCAAGGCAAATGGAATGCCGGAGCTCCACCGCATGACCCCTCCGCTGAGCGTATTGCAGGACAAGGGCTTCCGTGTGGGTCTGGTGACCGACGGGAGAATGTCAGGAGCATCCGGCAAGGTGCCGGCCGCCATCCATGTCACACCCGAAGCGGCAGATGGCGGACCCATAGCAAAGATCAGAGATGGCGATGTTATTCGCATTGATGCAGATTCAGGAAGGCTTGACGTATTGGTAGATGAAAAAGAATTTGCTGCCCGTCCCGCCGCAACCGCCGATCTTTCCTTGAATGCAGAAGGAACCGGCAGGGAATTGTTTGCGGCATTCCGCAGTTTGGCTGGCCGCGCCGACCAGGGTGCATCGATATTTGAGGTCGCATGAGCATGGACAAGGATATGCAAGCAGGGATCGAAGCCATTCTGTCATCCGCGCCAGTAGTGCCCGTGATGGTCATTGAAAATCTTGCCCATGCCGTGCCTTTGGCGCGGGCCCTGTTGCAAGGGGGCTTGCCCGTACTTGAAATTACCCTGCGCACCCCCGCAGCAAAGGAGGCCATCCGCGCCATTCTGGGTGAGGTGGAAGGGGTGAGCGTGGGTGTTGGCACTGTTTTAACAGCAGACCAGCTTATTGACATGGACAGCATTGGCTGCGCCTTTGCAGTATCGCCTGGATCGTCACCGAAAATCTTGCAGGCTGCCAGAGATCTGCGCATGCCCTTGCTCCCCGGCGGTGTCACGGCATCGGAATGCATGAATTTGCTGGAACAGGGCTATCGCTTTCAGAAATTTTTCCCCGCCGAGCCCGCTGGCGGAACGGCCTATCTCGCGTCTTTGGCCCAGCCCCTTCCGCAAGTCCGTTTTTGTCCAACGGGCGGCATCACGCTTCAATCAGCCCCACAATACCTGAAGCTTACAAATGTCATCACGGTTGGTGGTTCCTGGATGGTGCCCAAACAATTGATTGCGGCTGGCGATTGGGCGGGAATTGAGAAATTCGCCTCGGAAGCCGCCGCGCTGAAGTGACTTTCAGCTGTCACTTTCCTGTACGGCGTCCACATAACGTTCCACGGCAAGTGCAGTCGTGGAGAGCCCCTGCCGGTAAAACAGCAAGCCGCTGATGGCGGTCGTCATCAGGATGCAGTAATAAGGTCCTGCAAAAAGAAACAAGGCAGCCACGGCAAAATAGAATCCTCGAATCCCATTATTCAGGCTTTTCACGGATTCCGTCATCACCGTAGCCGTCTCTTCAATCATGATCCGGCTTTGCGTGTTTTCGATTGAGCCACTGCTCATCGCGCCCACCATCGCCAGCATATAGGAAAGTTTACGCAACGCGTAAGTGAAGGAAAAGAAACAGATAGCCATGATCAGCGTCAAGGTAGCGAGATAGAATGTGAAAAGTTCAAGGCTGATCATGGGAAAAAATCTGAGGCCCTGCATGGAGCGAAACAGGTTGCTGGCATTGGCCAGGGTGCCTACCAGTCCGGCCAGCACCAGCAGCGTGGCTGATCCGAAGTAAGACATGGAATTGGAAATCTGTCCAAGCATGAGGGCATCGAAATTGCGGTACTCACGCTTGGTCAGCATCAGCATGCGCATCCATCTCTTGCGGACGACATGCAATTGCGCATTCAAGGTGCCGCGACCGAGAGTGCGCAAAATGAAACTATAGAGTCCCCACATCGCAAATATATAGAGAATTGCAAGGCTCCGCGGCAAGTCCAGGTCGTTCGGCAACATGATATGATCTATCCTCGGTGCATTTCCTTGATTTCCACAGCTTTGATGTCCGGCGCGCGTTCCAAAACATAATTCAGGCTGAATGGCGATTGCGCCATCAGAACAGGTGAACCGTCAAGATCATTGGCGATGGAAAAACGGTTCGCCGCAATGAAATCGTCAAGCTTGTGCGCATCATCGCTGCTGATCCAGCGCATCACCTCGTTGCGCGTTACTTCAAATTCCACGGGTATCCCATATTCATTTGCGAGGCGGTCCGCCAATACATCAAGCTGCAAGGCGCCTACGACACCCACAATGGCGGCAGATCCGTCAATGGGAAGAAACAGCTGCACCACGCCTTCTTCCGCCAGTTCCTCAAGGGCGCTGCGGAGCTTCTTGGCCTTCATGGGGTCACCCAATTTCACCCGGCGCAGGATTTCCGGCGCAAAGCTGGGAACCCCGGTGAACACAATATCCTCACCTTCCGTAAGGGTATCGCCAATGCGCAACACGCCGTGGTTCGGAATGCCTACCACGTCACCCGCAAAGGCTTCCTCCGCCAGTGAACGGTCCTGGGCAAAGAAGAATTGCGGGGCATTCAGCGCCAGCGATTTTCCTGTCCGCACAATTTTCACCCGCATGCCGCGTGTGAGCTTGCCGGATGCCAGCCGCATGAAGGCAATACGGTCGCGGTGGTTGGGGTCCATGTTTGCCTGGATCTTGAACACGATTCCTGTCATTTTTGGCTCAATCGCATGAACCACGCGTTGACGCGACTGCTGGTCGCGGGGCGGCGGTGCCTGCGAAATAAGCGTATCGAGCAGGTCGCGAACGCCGAAATTCCGCAGTGCCGAGCCAAACAACACAGGCGAAAGGTGACCTTCCAGGAATGATTGACGGTCAAAGCTGTGGCAAAGGTCGCGCACCAACTCCATTTCGTCGCGCCAATTGGCAATCTGCGCCGGGTTAAGCAGTGTGGCCAGCAGCGGGTCATCTGGCCCAGAAATTTTTTGCCCCTCTGGATCTTCATCCAACCGTCGAATGCGGGCCGTATTGAGGTCATAGGTTCCGGCAAACGCGCGGCCGAGCCCTATGGGCCACACCATGGGAGCAACCGTGAGCGCCAGTCCTTTTTCGATCTCGTCGAGCAAATCCAAGGGCTCACGTGTCTCACGGTCCATCTTGTTGATGAAGGTAATGATCGGAATATCGCGCAAACGGCAGATTTCAAACAGTTTGCGGGTCCGCGCTTCAATGCCTTTTGCACCGTCGATCACCATGACCGCTGCATCCACGGCCGTGAGCGTGCGATAGGTATCTTCCGAGAAGTCTTCATGCCCAGGCGTATCGAGCAGGTTGAAAACACAATTATTGTACTCAAACGTCATGACGGAGGTCACCACCGAAATGCCGCGCGCCCGTTCAATGGACATCCAGTCAGAACGCGTGCGGCGCCGGTCACCCTTGGCGCGGACCTGTCCTGCAAGCTGGATGGCGCCGCCGAAAAGCAACAGTTTTTCCGTAAGCGTGGTCTTGCCTGCGTCCGGATGAGATATGATGGCGAAGGTGCGGCGGCGCGACACCTCGGATTGAATTTGGTCGGTCACGGAATTTCCAATGGACTATTTGAAGCCGCTTCCTACCCGAACTCTTTCTGCAATGCCAGTTCAACAGATGGCTTGCCCAAAAGCCCCGTCCGTGGCAGTGAAATGCAGGGGTAAATAATGACTGAACTCTCTCTGGTTGGTGACATTGGCGGAACAAATTCCAGATTTGGTTTGATTGAGCCCGGCTTCATGGCTGTGCAGCACATGGAAACGCTGCGCAATGACAATTTCCCCTCGCTTGAAGCCGCCATTCAGCAATACCTCCAAATGCGGGGCGTCAAATCGGTTTCTGCTGCAGCCATAGCGGTGGCAGCGCCAGTGGAAAGCGAACAGGTAACACTGACCAACAGGAACTGGAGCTTTTCCATTGAAAGCTTGAGATTGGCAGCAAATGCCAAGCGCCTGCGCCTGTTGAATGATTATGAAGCCCTGGCGCTCGCTTTGCCGCATCTGGACGGAGACGATCTTGTCCAGATCGGAGGAGAGGTGCAATCCCAACCACTGACGAAAATCGTGTTGGGACCGGGGACTGGACTGGGCATGGCCGCTTTGGCGCCTGCAAGTGCAGGTGAGTGGATGGTATTGCCCTGTGAGGTGGGGCATATCACCTTGCCCATAGAAACCCGGGAAGAATTCGATTGGCGCGAGCGGATGCAGGCACCGGGACAGATTTTTACCACTGAAGATGCCATCAGCGGAGGTGGCCTTTCCCTGATGTACAAGGCCTTGGCTCCTAGCGGGCAATTGAAAAGCCCGGAAGCCATTCTTTCTGCTGCTTTGGCCGGTACCGACCATGACGCTAGAAAGACGCTGGATCAGTTCGTGATATGGCTGGCACGGATTGCGGGTGATGCCGCCATGACCCTGCAGGCGCGCGGCGGCGTCTACTTGGCAGGAGGAATTGCACCTTCTATAGTTGATGTGTTGAAGAGCAGTAGTTTCCGGCAGGTTTTTGAAAACAAGGGCAAGCTTGCTTATGTTATGCGTCCAATCCCTATTTATGTGATCATAGATCGTTTTCCTGCCTTCAAGGGATGCGCGGCCGCACTCCAACAGTGAGATAATGATGCACACAAATGACAATGAAGTCCTCATCGTAGTCGATGTTCAGAATGATTTTTGCGCAGGTGGCCAATTGGCGGTTCCTGATGGCGATGAGGTTGTTCCCTTTATCAATGATTTTGCGAAGCATTTCAGCCATGTAGTCCTCACGCAGGATTGGCACCCTTCCCATCACTCGTCATTTGCCTCATCGCACAACGGCATGGTGCCGTTTTCCAACATGGAAATGCCCTACGGCCCTCAAACCCTTTGGCCTGATCACTGCATACAGGGTGCACGTGGCTCCATGTTCCATCCAGGCCTTGATATTCCCCACACAGAATTAATCATCCGCAAGGGATTTCGGCGCGAAGTGGACTCATATTCCGCATTTTTTGAGAATGACCATGAAACCCCAACGGGCCTTGGCGGCTATCTCAAAGAGCGCGGTTTTGAACGGGTTTTTATCGTGGGATTGGCCTTTGACTACTGTGTTCGATATTCCGCCCAGGATGCCAAAACGCTGGGTTTTGACACCGTTGTTATTGAAGAAGCTTGCAGGGCCATTGATCTTGATGGTTCCGCGGAGGCCACGCGAAGCATCTTTCGCTCCCGGGAAATTGAATTGCTATGAGCTATGTTATCGCAGCGCCTGCACAAGCCAGTATCCCGGTCAAGGACACGCATGTGCGTTTCCCGGTTCGCAGAATTTACTGCGTAGGCCGCAACTACAATGATCACGTCGTTGAAATGGGTGGAGTGCCCGGCCGCGAACCGCCCTTCTTTTTCCAGAAGCCGCCTGATGCAACATTGGTTGGCGCCGATTTTCCCTATCCGCCGCGCACCAGCAACCTTCACCATGAAGTAGAGCTGGTGGTGGCTCTGGGGACAGGTGGAAAAAATATTCCGGTTGCTGATGCTGAAGCCCATATCTATGGCTATGCCGTTGGTATCGACATGACCAGGCGGGACCTGCAAGCAGAAGCGAAGAAACTGGCAAGGCCATGGGATGTGGCCAAGGCGTTTGACCATTCTGCACCTGTAAGCGAAATTTTGCCCCGGTCTGAGATTGTCGGACCGCTCTCAAACGCGGTTATAACCCTCCGTGTGAACGGGGAGGAAAAGCAGCATTCAAATATATCGGAAATGATCTGGGGCGTCGCAGAAATCATTTCCCAGCTTTCGCAGCTTTTTGAGCTGCACGGCGGCGACATAATTTTTACCGGAACGCCCAGCGGCGTGGGTCCACTCCTGCCCGGCGATCTCGTTGAAGCCAAGATCGCCGGAATTGGAGAGCTTAACCTGCGAGTGTATAAGCTGTCTTGACCGAAGTGTAAAAGTCTGCCGCAAACCGTCCTTGCTCGCGTGCGCCGTAGCTTGATCCCTTCCTGCCGCCAAACGGCACGTGATAATCAACCCCCGCGGTCGGAAGATTGACCATCACCATTCCAGCGGCCGACTTCTTGCGGAAATCCATGGCATGTTTGAGAGATGTGGTAAAAATTCCGGATGACAAGCCAAAGGGCGTGTCGTTGGCGACAGTTAATGCCTCTTCATAACTGTCAACCTTGATGACCGAGGCCACGGGTCCAAAAACCTCCTCGCGATTGATCCGCATCTCATTCTTCGTATTCACGAACAGGGCAGGCGAAAGATAATGTCCCTTGGTATCGCGGTTCAACCGTTCACCGCCCCATGCAAGCTCACCGCCTTCAGTGCGCGCAATGGCGATGTATTTTTCATCCTGAGCCATTTGATTTTCATCCACGACCGGCCCCACCTGCGTACCTTCTTTCAAAGCATGGTCCACTTTGAGAATTTTCATTGCAGCCACCATTTTTTCCACGAAGACATCATGAATTTTGCTCTGCACCACAAGGCGCGATGACGCGGTGCAACGCTGGCCTGTTTGGTAGAATGCACCATCAATTGAAGCGGCAACGGCTGCATCAAGACTCGCATCATCCAGGACAACCATCGGGTTTTTACCGCCCATTTCCAATTGATACTTGGCACCCCGGCTTGCGCAGGCCAGAGCAACCTTGCCACCCGTGTCGACCGAACCCGTAAATGAAATCGCGTTTACGCCGCGTGAATCGAGCATGGTTTGGCCTACGGTTGAACCTCTGCCCATCACCAAGTTCAAAACGCCGCGGGGAAGACCAGCCCGCGAAAGAATTTCGACCAAGGCCCATGCCGTTCCCGGAACAAGATCAGCAGGTTTAAAAACAACAGCATTTCCAAAAGCCAGTGCGGGAGCAATTTTCCATGCAGGGATCGCAATGGGAAAATTCCACGGGCAGATCAAACCCACAACGCCTAGAGCTTCACGTGTAATGTTAACGTCAACGCCGGCTCGTACCGATGCAAGGGAAACTCCCTCAATGCGCAGCGCTTCCTGCGCAAAGAACTTGAAAATCTGTGCTGCCCGCATTGTCTCAGCAACGCCGTTTGCCAATGGCTTTCCTTCTTCCCGTGACAAGAGGCGTCCGATCTCCTCCCGGCGCGCCATCAGTTCGATTCCGGCAGTTTCCAGAATATCTGCGCGCTGCTGAGGCGTAGTGTTGGCCCATCCGGGAGCCGCAGCCTGTGCCGCATCAATCGCAGCTTGAGCTTGGCCGCTATCAGCCTGCGCATATTCCCCGATGACATCATCGAGATCAGATGGGTTCAGGTTTGGCTTGCTGGTCGCACCTGCTACCCATTCGCCATTGATGAAATTATTGTGTAAAGCCATGATATAATTGTTCTCCTTTGGGCGAATGGATAGCACGGGAGAATTAGGAGACAAGCATGAGAATAGGTTTCATAGGTGCTGGTCGCATGGGACATGGCATGGTGCTGGGCCTCCTGAAGGGTGGCTACTCCGTATTTGTCACGGCTCACCGCAACCGTTCTGCAATTGATGACCTCGTAACAAAAGGTGCGGTGGAATTGCCCGATCCTCGCGCTATTGCCAATGGGACAGACTGCATTATTCTCTGCCTTCCAAATTCTCAGATCGTGTACGCAACTTTGGAGGTTATTGAATGTGTTTTGCGCCGGGGACAGATTTTGGTCGATACAGGCACATCGGAACCCGCCTCGACCCGCAAAATTGCGATGCGCCTGAAAGCCTGCGGCCTCGTGTATGTGGACGCGCCGCTCACCGGTGGGCCGGAGCAGGCAGCAAGATCTGAGCTCGGCGTGCTCTGCGGCGCAAGCTTGGAAGACTTTGACGCCGTATCACCCATTCTTTCGTGCTTTGCTTCTACGATCCGGCACATGGGACCAGTGGGCACAGGCCACACGGCAAAACTCATTTCCAACTACCTCGCCATCGGTATGGTGGCGCTTGTTTCTGAAGCGTTTGCGACCACAAATTCAGCCGACATCGATTGGCGTAAACTCTATGAGGTCATGTTGAACGGATCAGGAAATTCCGGTGTTTTGCGAAAAATGGTGGAGCCTGCCTTGTATGGAGATTTCGACGGCTATAAATTCAGCCTGGCAAACGCTGCCAAGGACATGGGATATTTTCAGCATCTTAACAAGGCCCATGGAAATTCACCCAATTTGGCAAATGCGGTTGAACAAATATTCTTGAGAGTTATGCAGGATGGCAGAGGCGCTCAAAATGTGAGTCAATTGCTGAACTTACGAGAGCCGCAAAGCTACCGCACCGATCACGACGAGAATTCCACCTAAGGCGCGCGGCCAGTTCATGGCTTCGCGCAGAAATCTTGCAGACATGACGATGACGAACAGAATGCTGGTTTCCCGAAGCGCTGCAACTGCTGCAATGGGCGCTTTTGTCATCGCCCAGATTACGATCCAATAGGCACCGGCAGACAATGTGGCGCCTGCAATACCCATCTTCCAATGTGGTGCCACGTCCCGGAATATTTGAATTCCGCGCATCGAAACGCCTGCAATGCACAAAAATACCGCGTCGAGGATAAAGACCAGGGCAGTATATCCCGAAGCAGCCCCTGATATGCGTCCACCCAGGCCATCCACCACTGTATATGCCGCAATGAAACCGGACGTGCCGAGTGCAAACAGGAGTGTGGTGCGATCCAAGCGCAACGTGGATCGTCCCATGGCCACAAGCCAGATGCCGGAAACCAGAACGCCAATCCCCAAGGCGGCAAGAAAATGTATCTGTTCATGCGCTGCAAGCCATGTCGCGAGAAGGGTCAGGAGCGGTGCCGTTCCGCGCGCGATGGGATAAACCTGGCTGAGATCGCCATGGCGGTAACTGCGGGCCAGAAAGATATTGTAGCCGGTATGCAATACTCCTGACAGCAAAGCATAGGGCAGGCTGGCCTGCGCAGGCCAGGCAAAGAAGTACAACATGCCCAAGCCCATGAGCCCCATCAGCGTCTGCAGCAGGAAAAGCGACAGAAAGCGATCAAGCTTCATCTTGACCAGCAGGTTCCAGCTTGCATGCATGAAGGCCGCAGCCAGAACGGCTAAGAATATCGTAAGTTCCAAAGGTGGACGCTCCAGCTCTGGACAAAGACTAGCTGGTGGCTTGCAGTTTTACCAGCAGTCCCCGCAAACTCTCGGCCCAAGCTGAAAATTCGGCTTATGAACAAACAGTGCCGGCTGCAACAGTCGTTTGATAACAGGTAAGCTGCAAGCTTGCACGAGGGCGGCGCGACACGACCTTTTTCACCGTGAAAGTTGTAGCGCCCAACAGTTTGGTTCCGAGGAATGAAGCAACATAGGGCGCATATGTCGTACAAACCCTTGTAACCACCAAGTCATTGCTGACAGTCATGAGTCCCGCCATGGAACCAGTGGACGGCGCCAAGCCACAGGATACGCCCTGTCCATTATTGGTGGACCAGATTTGGGAAATATTTGCTCCTGCGATGCGGAAACCAAAAACTTCAACCCTTACAGAGGAAATAGCACGTGGAGCCATGACCATGTTGATCGCGTTGTAATAATCATCAATCTCTGTCTTCAGAATAGATGTATTGCTGCGCGTCACAAGGTCCGCCATGACATCAGAGGCATAGGTAACCTTGCGGTTAAGAGAAACCAATCCCGTGAGATCTACCAAACCAAAATACATGAACACCATCAGCGGAAAAACAAGTGCCATCTCTATGGCAGCCGCTCCACGCGTGTTACGCAGAAAGTTCATTTGGTTACTTTTCATTTTGGACTCGATTCCGTATTGATCTTTTATCCCGGCTAACCACACGTTGCAGCACCAGGAGGATAGGGTTCATTGCGGAAAATCGCGATGCCGGAAATACGTCGTGCAGTGTTGCTGTTCACGTTTCCCAAGAAACTCATGAACGGAAATACAAAATTCCAGTCATATGTAGCTATAACTGCAAGTGGCTGGGACGGCTGCCCGCAATCAAAAACTGGCGTATCCCCCGGTTTGGCCGAAATGGCCAATGGACTGGGAGTAGCTGCCTTGAGGGTTGAAAAGGTGGTGGCCGGCTTAACATAAACCGTGATTTTGGCGCAGCTCACAATAATGCTTGTGGTTGCGCAAATCTTGTTCTTAAATCCTGCAGAGGTGGTACTGGCCGCCTGTGCACTTCCGGTGCGGATTTGGCGCGCTGCATCCTGCACGCTGGTCTGGATCACATATTCAGTAAACAGCATTACGCCTGTTTCCATGAGGCAGCCCAAGACATAAAAAAACGGAAAGGCGACAAACGCAAATTCGACCGCTGACGCGCCGCTGTCGGATTTAACAAAGCGCGTGGCGCTTATTTTCTGAAACAGTCCCAATGTTTGCTTCTCCAACGCTGATGTGTCACGACTTGCCGCGACCACTTCACGGTTTCTTTGGAATACACTTACCAACGAGAAGTTTAAGACGCTTCAAAGAATTCAATAAAATTCGCGTGAATTCTCAGATCGGCAACCTGCATTTACTCTGCGGGCGCAGACTGCGAAGATGCGCTGGTCTTCCCTGTGGCCAGATCCATTTTCTTTTGATTCAACTTGATGATGTTATCCGTCCATTCAAATTGATCGCCCACCTGCATTTGGTTTTCGCAAAGCGTTACACAAACAAATGAATATCGGTTTGCTGCTTTGAAAACTGCAACATTGTTGTCGCCTCCAACTTGTACAACGATGTCAAAAGACGAAATCTGATTTCCGTCCAGATCAAGAATCGTTAAATTGGTTGTTCCAAAACCACGTCCATGGATAAAGACTTTGGATCCATGGACCGTTGCGTCAGCAATGCTGGGATTGCCAATAACCACAGCGCTTGGGTTTCCTGTAACTGAAAGCATTTGTGTTTGATCAGTCTTGATCACAATCTCTTCTGCGGCCGATGCTGAAGACATCAGAAGGGCAAGGACAATGGCACCTGGAGTTGGGCGCGAGAGTTTCATTTTAGAATATTCCTGTCTGATGCATGAATTGAGTTTCAAATTCTCCTCAATGTGCATCGGAATGGTGAATCTTCTGTTACCGCACATCTAAATTTGAAGAAATTGAAGGCAGGAAGAAATTTATGTGTAACACCCTCATCGGTGTCAGAGCGGCAATACCAGTTTATAAATACGTATGAGGATTAAATCCCGAGTAAAAATTCAAGAGCATATTGTTTTGGACGCACGAAAACACAAGATTAAAAACTATAAATACAATGAATATTTCAAATGTTATTGATATATATTTAGTACAAATAAAAAATTTACCACTAAAAATTAGACAAATTAGAATTTTATATAATAATTGTAGACTTTAATAACTTAAAAACACAAGTTTTATGCAAGATAAACTTCAAGAAAGATGGATTTACTTGCTGTTAATTTGTGATGGCTATGTTGGGCCCATGGTTCACAGCGACGGCGCATGCAGTGTCGGCCAGAGGAACTAGGTGCTGCAATATACTTGGAGAATTAAATGAATAAGTTTGTAAATTTCATGAACGACGAATCTGGTGCAACGGCAATCGAATATGCTCTGATCGCATCGGCAATGGCCTTGGCCCTTGTAACTGCTATGCCTTTCATTAAATCCGCCCTCATCGGCAAGTTCACTGCCATCGGTACCAGCATCACAAGCGGTACGTAAGGGCTGATTGCACCTCCTACGGAGGGGCAATTCTTAAATTTGGAAAACCACTGGGCGTCAAGTTCAGTGGTTTTTTATTTTGGCGTTAACCCGACAGGGTTAACTCCGTCTTTACGGCATGCATGGAAGAGTCACACCAGGCGCAAAATTCTTGCATGATGCAAGTCTTGGGGATCCATGATAAATTTTCTTTCGATTTCGCTGTTTCCAGTTTTGATGATACTCGCAGGTGCCGGAGACGCACTGTCACTCCGCATTCCAAATTGGTTGACTGCCTCCATTGCAGTTCTGTTCTTTCCCATGGCCTGGCTCACCGCCATGCCAATGGATGTCGTGGGTTTTCATATCCTCAGTGGCTTGATCTTCTTTGTTGCGGGTTTTGCTTTGTTTTCACTTGGCATGTTTGGTGGAGGTGACGCAAAGCTCTTGGCTGCTGCCAGTCTATGGTTTGGAACTTCACAGGCAATGCCATTCCTGGTGTATACAGTACTAGCAGGCGGTATACTCGCTTTCGTCGTCGGACTTTGGGCTATGATTTCCATGGACTGGGAGATCAAGGAAACAAAATGGACAGCAAGGCTCCGTGCGCTGAAACCAAATGTTCCCTATGGTTACGCATTTGCAATTGGCGCCATCATGGCATTTCCGCAAAGCTGGTGGATGCAGGCATCCGACCAACTTATTGCACGATGACAAATATCATTAACGCAAATTTGACCATTATGTCCGAAAGTCGGCAAAGGATTATGCGCCAAGCGCGCTGGGGTAGGGTAAAAAATGAGTAAAATGCGCTTTGTATTACTGGGGTTGGCGGTAGGTTCTGCTGTCGCGGCTGCTGTATTGGCCAAGGGATTTTTGACTAAGCCTGAAAAAGAAGTGGTTGAAGTCAACAAGATGAAAACTATCGACGTCCTCACTGCGGCAAAAGATGTTCAGATGGGTGAGAAGTTGGGTGATGGAACCATGGTATGGAAGCCTTGGCCCGCCGAAAACATCACTGAAGACATGATTACCAAAGAGGAAAAACCCGACGCGCAACAAGTCTATGCCGCCGCGAGAGCGCGGCTTGTAGTGTATGATGGTGAAACCATCATGGAAAAGAAAATCATCCTCGCCGACCAGGGAGGTTTTATGAGCGCCATACTTCCTAAGGGCATGCGCGCTATTTCAGTCGCTATTTCCGAACATTCAGCAGCCGGCGGTTTCATACTTCCAAATGACCGCGTTGACGTCATTCTGACCAAAAAAATCAGCAACCAGCAATCCGGTGACAAAATAGTCCAGAGCGAAGCCGTGCTCACCAATGTCCGTGTCCTGGCTGTGAATCAAACCTTCAAACAGAATCCGCAAAATGACAGTGTGACAGTTGCTGAAGGAAAAACCGCAACCTTGGAGCTTGACCCCCATCAATCGGAAATCATCGCGCAGATTGAATCGATCGGCGAACTATCACTTGCCCTCCGGTCAATTTCCGAAAACGACGGCAAAAGCATGGAACAGGACAAGCCTATGCTGGCTGACAAATACAATGGAAAAAGAGGTCAATCGACTGACACGCTCTTTGTTCGTTACGGCATTGAATCCTACACGTCCACTCGTTGAGGCACCCAGTCATGTTTTTGAAGAAGCAGAAAATGTTTGCATCCCTGAGTGGACGCAAGAACTTTAAATGGGCAGGCCTCCTTATAAGCACGCTCACTTTAGTGTCGTTGTGCGGAGCCCTGGAGCAAAAGCCTGCTCTCGCCAGTGATCTGGACGGTGTCCAGATAGCGGCGCAAAACGACAGCCACTTCGTTCGTCTCTGGTTAAACAAATCAATCGTCATCCGCCTTCCAGCCGATGCGCAGGATGTCATCGTGGGAGATCCCACAATCGTGGACGCCGTAGTGCGCACCAAGAACACGGCATACCTATTCGCACGGGGCGTGGGACAAACGAATGTTTTCTTCTTTGATAAATCCGGCCAACAGATCCTGAACCTTGACCTCGAGGTGGCGACCGATACCCTTGCCCTCCAAAAACTACTGCAGCGGAGCATCCCAGGAACAAAGATCACAGTTGATACTGTCAATACCAATGTCATTTTGGGCGGATCCGCGTCCAACGAAACCGAAGCCAAATTCGCAGAAGAAATCGCCAAGAAATTTACACCTGGTGGTGTGGTGAACACCATCAAGATTTCGGGTGAAGACCAGGTTATGTTGAAGGTTCGTATAGTTGAAGTGCAACGTAACGTGCTGAAGCAATTCGGCGTTGACCTACAGGCACTTCTGCAAATGGGAAAATTTGCAGTCAATTTGGCAAGTATCACTCAGGTTGGTAGTGTAATTCCATCATTGTCGCCAGGCAATGGCTACAAGGGCGTTTACGCCGATGGCACTAACAGCGTGACCGGTGTTATCCGCGCCATGGAGTCTGCTGGGTTGCTAAAGACCTTGGCGGAACCCAATCTGACGGCAATTTCAGGCGAACCTGCAAAATTCCATGCGGGCGGTCAGCTGCCATATGAAAATTGTCGAATAAATAACGGACTGCGGGAGTGCGATGTCACTTTCAAAGATTATGGAATTTCCCTTGGCTTTACGCCGAAAGTACTTTCGGAAGGCCGCATCAACCTCAAAATAAATACCGAAGTGAGCGAAATCAGTTCTGTAAAAGTTGGCGGCTTTCCGGCTTTGGATACGCGTAGCGCAGAAACTGTAGTGGAATTGCCAAGTGGCGGTTCAATGATGCTTGCAGGATTGATCAAGGACGCCACCCGTCAATTGGTTGACGGAACGCCGGGTCTTAAAAAATTGCCAGTGCTTGGCGCATTGTTCCGCAGCCGCGATTACATCAATAATCAAACGGAATTGGTCGTGATTGTGACGCCCTACCTTGTTGGTTCAGTGGCAGAAAAGCAATTGGCGACACCGGCAGATAACCTGAATACTGCGACCGACAGACAAACAATTCTGTTTGGAAGGTTGAACAAAGTTTATGGCAATGCAGGTAGAAATCCAGACGGAGTCTATCACGGCAACGTTGGCTTCATAGTAGAATAGGCTTTAGCGGAGACGAACATGTATAAGAATATTGCAAAGTTTGCCGCTTTCAACACCCGGGCTTTTTTGTTTGTGGCAGCGTCAGTGTCGCTCGCGGCATGCAGCGCCGAACAGCTGGCAGCAGATAATGAATATGTGCCAGCCGCACATTATGAACAGTATCCGATAAACGTCGCAAAAGCTCCAATCAAAATGGAAATTGCTTCACAACGCGGTGGGCTTCAACCTTCACAGATCAATGCGATTGCCGGGTTCGCTCGTTCTGCCAAATCTGCAGCCGCTTCCAAAATAACTATTGGCCGTCCTTCCAGCGGGGGTGTTTCGGCTCAGGTGGCAAATCAGGCTTATCAATTGCTTTTGCAGAGCGGCATTCCTGGCAGCATGATTGTCCGCGCGACTTACCCCGGTTCATCAAAAGGACCAGTTCAAATTTCCTACTTGCGAACCGTCGCAGTAACAAAGGAATGTGGTGATTGGTCATCGGATTTGGCTGACACCTCCAGCAATGCCCCAAGTTCAAATCTGGGATGCGCAATACAAAACAACATCGCCGCTCAAGTCGTGAACCCGGAAGACTTCATCATTCCACGGGCCACCACACCAGCCTTGGCAGTGATGCGAAATCCTCTGAATGCGGGTGGTGGCTCTTCCACTACGTCCTCGGGAGGCGCGACATCATCAACCGGCGGATCGTCAGGTTCACCCTAGGGATATGCAATCGAATTTAGGCACACTGCCTGAAAGAATTTGGAACAGGTCAACACATGATTAACACAGCTTTACAAACCGCCGACCAGTCCCAGGATTTTCCCGTGGCCCTGGTGCCCCGCATCAACATTCATACCTTTTGCGACAACCAACAGACGGCCGAAACCTTGCAGGCGTCCGCCATGGATCGGCGCATGGCAAAGGCCCATGTCACCATCCAGCTAGGTGGAATTCTGGCAGCTGTACAGGTTTATCAGTCCCAGCCAACCCCTAATGTGCTGGTTGTGGAATCGCACAGCACCCGTGATGGCATTCTTGGTGAACTTGCCCAACTCGCGCATGTCTGTCAGCCAACCACTAAAGTGATTGTCGTCGGTCATTTGAACGATGTTATCCTATATCGCGAGCTTATTCGCCAGGGCGTGAGCGAATATCTGGTGGCCCCTATCGGCCAAATGCAGATGATAGAAACAATTGCGGGTCTTTACCGTGATCCAAAGGCTGCGCCACTCGGGAGGATTTTGGCATTTGTGGGCGCTAAGGGTGGCGTTGGTTCAAGCACCATTGCTCATAATGTTGCATGGATGATGTCGAAGAACCATGACCTCGAAACCATTATCACGGATTTGGATCTCGCCTTCGGAACAGCAGGCCTCAATTTCAACCAGGATGCGGCGGGGGGAATTCTGGAAGCTCTAAATCAACCGGAACGCGTGGATGCCACCCTGATGGACAGGTTGCTCACAAAGTTAGGTGATAAACTGAGCCTGTTAAGCGGACCAGGTGGAGTGGACCGCGATGCAACAGTTGATGGAAACGCCATCGAAACGATTTTGAATGTTGTGCGCCACAGTGTTCCCAATGTCATCGTGGATGTTCCAAACATGTGGACACCGTGGATCAGGCACACGCTTCTCCATGCCGATGAAGTTGTTATTACCGCCACGCCGGAATTGGCAAGCCTGAGAAATACCAAGAATTTGATCGATCTGCTTAAGGCATCGCGCACCAACGACCGGTCTCCTCGGCTTGTTCTCAATCAATTTGGAATTCCAAAGCGGCCGGAAATTCCGGTGGCAGATTTTGCCAAGGCTGTAGGCATCGAACCTTCTCTGGTTCTCCCGCATGATCCGCAGTCCTTTGGAGCCGCCCAAAGCAACGGAAAAATGCTGTTTGAAGTGGCACCGAAGGCAAAGGCTTCTGAGCTTCTAGCGGGATTTACCGGCGTGATGTCTGGAATTGAAATACAGGAAAAACCGTCAAAGTCGGGCCTTGGCGCATTGTTGAACCGGCTGCCGATGATGAGGAAAAAATAATGTTTGGTAAAAGAGGCGATCTAGGTTCACAGCACACTGCGGCCTCACCCATTGCGAATTCCATTGGCGGAGCTGCAGATGCGTTTGGCGGCGGAGGGGCAATTTCTGCCCATATCCCGGACTTGAATGCGCCGCCTGCCAACCAGTTCAATGGCCAGTCAGCACGCCCCGGATCAACTGCTATTCCTCCGGCACCGCCCAAACCCGCAAGAGTGGATAGTGGTATTTCGGCCCGCAAATCCGAAAACTACTATGATATCAAGACAACTATTTTCAACGCGTTGATTGATGCCATTGATCTCACCCAGCTTGGCCAGTTGGATCGCGATGCCGCGCGCGACGAAATTCGCGACATTGTGAATGAAATCATCACGCTGAAAGACGTGGTGATGTCAATCGCCGAGCAGGAAGAACTGCTGGAAGACATCTGCAACGACGTCTTGGGTTATGGCCCGCTGGAACCACTGCTGGCCCGCGATGACATATCCGATATTATGGTCAACGGCGCCAATCTGACTTTCATCGAAGTCGGCGGCAAGATGCAGCAGACAGGCGTTCGTTTCCGTGACAATGGCCAGTTGTTGAACATCTGCCAGAGAATTGTGAGCCAGATCGGTCGTCGGGTGGATGAAGCCAGCCCCATCTGCGATGCGCGTTTGCCAGACGGTTCGCGCGTTAACGTCATTGTTGGTCCACTGGCAATCGATGGACCTTGCCTTACCATTCGTAAGTTCAAGAAAGACCGCTTGAAGCTCAACGATCTGGTAAAGTTTGGCTCAATTACGCCCGAAGGTGCCGTCATCCTGGAAATTATTGGTCGGGTTCGCTGCAACGTCTTGATTTCTGGTGGTACGGGCTCAGGCAAAACCACCCTGCTCAATTGTATGACAGGCCATATCGACCATGATGAACGCATCATCACGTGTGAAGATGCTGCAGAACTTCAACTTCAGCAGCCTCATGTTGTACGTCTTGAAACACGCCCGCCAAACCTTGAGGGTGAAGGCTCGATCACAATGCGTGATCTCGTCAAGAACTGTCTGCGTATGCGTCCCGAACGCATCATCGTGGGCGAAGTCCGTGGTCCTGAAGCATTCGATTTGCTGCAGGCCATGAATACGGGTCACGACGGTTCCATGGGAACATTGCACGCCAACACCCCGCGTGAAGCACTCTCGCGTCTTGAATCCATGATCACGATGGGCGGATTCTCACTGCCTTCTAAAACCATCAAGGAAATGGTGTGTGGTTCAATTGATGTCATCGTTCAAGCCGCGCGTCTGAGAGATGGTTCTCGCCGCATTACCCACGTCACAGAAGTTGTAGGCATGGAAGGTGATGTCATTATCACCCAAGACCTCTTTGTGTATGAGATGGTGGGTGAAGATGCCAATGGCAAGATAATCGGACGCCATCGCTCAACCGGCATTGCCCGCCCACATTTCTGGGACCGGGCGCGCTATTACAACGAAGAGCGTCGTCTGGCCGAGGCTTTGGAAAAAGCCGAGACCCGCAACGAACAGGATTGAGAACAAGGGTGACTGCCTTGTGGCCTGCAAGGTCGCAGGGCGTTTGAAGGGTAGTAGTGAATATGTTTTTTGGCCAGGATATTACACAAATCGCGTTTGTGTTCATGATTGCCATCGCCGTGGGTGGCTTGGCATTGGCAATCGTTTATCCCCTCATTTCCGATTCCAGCGCTACATCACGGATTCAGAACGTTACATCAAACGTCAAAACCCCTGCCAAACAATCATTGCGATCTCGCTTGATGGAAGACCCTAAGGATTCCCGCCGCAAGCAAATCCAGGAAACTTTGAAGCAGGTCAATGATCGCGAGAAGCAGCGCAAGAAGCGACTCACGTTGCGCGCTTTACTTTCCCAGTCAGGTTTGGATATGACGACCCGAACTTTCTGGATGTTCTCCATTGTCCTTGGCGTGATTTTCGCCTTTCTCCCTTTAATGTTCGGTTTGGCGTGGTATGTGAGTGTTGCCGCAGGTTTGGTTGGATTGTTGGGCTTTCCACGCTGGTTCTTGAAATATCTTCGGACAAGACGGCAGAATATTTTTCTCCACGATTTCGCCGATGCAATCGACATCATGGTGCGTGGTTTACGGTCTGGTCTGCCCGTCAATGACGCGATGCGCATTATCGCAACTGAATCAGGACCTCCGGTCGGGCCCGAATTTGCAGAAATTGTCGATGGTCAGAAGCTGGGGATTTCTATCGATCAGGGTGTTGAAAGAATGGTGGAGCGCATGCCTCTGCCAGAAGTCAACTTTCTATCCATTGTCATGAATATTCAGTCGAAAACCGGCGGTAACCTTTCTGAAGCATTGGGAAATCTTTCGAAGGTTTTGCGTGACCGCAAGAAGATGAAGGCCAAGATCCGTGCCGTGAGCCAGGAAGCAAAGTCGTCTGCCATGATCATCGGTTCAATGCCTTTCATTATTATGGGCGGTATGATGTTTCTTAATCCAGGTTATATGGACCCGCTCCTCAACACGCAATCGGGACATCTTGTGCTGATGATAAGCGGCGGCTGGATGCTCACGGGCATTCTGGTGATGCGCAAAATGATTAACATAGATCTCTAGGGTGCGGACGCTTCAAAAATGATGGACATTGTAACAAGCCTTCTGCAAGTAGACGTGGTGATAACTATCCTCGTGGGTCTTGCAGCATTTGGTACCGTCCTCACAATTGCAGCACCCTATTTGGAGAACGACCAGCTCTCGGCGCGCATAAAGGGAGTGTCTGTTGAGCGTGACAGGCTCCGTGCCCAGCAAAAGGCGTTGCTGATGGGTGGCGAAGCCAAGCTGCGGGAAAAGCCCCGGAGAAGTTTAGTGGGTCAACTTGTTGAAACACTGAATTTGCGCAAAGTGTTCGAGGCGGAAGGTTCACGCGAGTTGCTACGCCAGGCCGGCATGAGAAGTGAACGCCACCTCGTGACGTTTCTCGGCATTCGTTTTGCAACGCCGCTGATTCTGGCTATTATTATGTTCGTCTATTCCTCAACAGTATTTGCCGATCGCGTGCCTCCCAATATGCGGTTGGTCGTGGCTATGGTGGGATTGGTATTGGGTTTCTATCTCCCCAACATTATTCTCAAGAACATGAAGACGAGGCGGCAGTCTTCCATCAAGCACTCATGGTCCGATGCATTGGATCTCCTCTTGATTTGCGTGGAATCCGGCATGTCGGTTGAACCAGCCATGCAACGCGTGGCGCGTGAAATCGGCAGCGGTTCCGTGGCTCTGGCAGAAGAACTGACGCTGACAGTAGCCGAACTTTCCTATCTCCAGGATCGGCGCAAGGCGTTTGAAAATCTGGGCAAACGCACGGGCTTGCCCACTGTGAAGTCCGTGGTAACCAGCTTGATCCAATCCGAGCGTTATGGCACCCCGCTGGGCACAGCCTTGCGCGTTCTGGCCCAGGAAAATCGTGACTCGCGCATGTCTGAAGCTGAAAGAAAAGCCGCGGCACTCCCCCCCAAATTGACCGTTCCAATGATTTTGTTCTTCCTTCCCGTAATCTTCGCAGTCGTGCTGGCACCATCCTTCATCATGATTTTCCAGTCGCAATGACAATTAAAGGCTCAACAAAAAAAGGCGCGGGAATTTCCGCGCCTTGTGATTTTGTGGGCCTTACTGCCTAACCCGGTGGATTACCGGACAGTTGCTGCCAGGTGTTGGGCTGCGCCAGCATTTTTTTCAAATAAGCCATGTTGGATTCCACCTGGTCAGGCGGCAAGTCTTCACTGGCGATCTGTTTGGCTTCATCAAATCTTCCCTGCAAGCCGACCACCAATGCCAGATTTTGGCGAATTCTGGGTTCGGATTTAGCCAAAGGAAGCGCTATTGCGGTCCGAAGAGTTGTTTCGGACTGCTTAAGATTGCCTTCAAGTGCATAGGACATTCCCAAATTATTAAGCACCGAGATTTGATTGGGTTGGAGAGTCAAAGCCTTTTTGTAGGCGTCCCGCGCTTCAGGGTATTTGCTTTGTTGATCATAAGCTGAGCCAAGGGCAGAAAAATTCCGCCAGTCAGGCGTAGGTCTATTTGTCAAAGCGAGCAAAACCGGAACGGCTTCCGCCGCCTGTCCGTTTGCCAGAATTTTCCTGCCATAGATGGCCTGCACTTTCTCATTGTCAGGGTTTTGATCGGAAAGAGTCTTCAACACACTCAATTGCTGATCGCTTTGGCCAACTTTTTCAAGGCTGTCGGCATAGGCCAAGCCCAATGCTATGTTGCTTTTGTCTCCACCCCATCGCGTCCCCAGCTCTGAAGCCTTGCTGAAGGTTGCAGGCGTTGTACTGGCGGTATTCAGGGAATCAGCGTCCTCAAGTCTGGCGGTCTTGGATTGACAGCCCTCTAAAGCAAGCATGGAGACCATAAGAAGTGCCGGCACTCCCAGTGCATTCAATCGCCGTATCATTGCCCCGTCCCCAAAACCCTAAATGAATCGTATGCGGTTAATCATGATAGTCAGGTGTCAATAAAAGATTAACCATGTTAACCCTCATATGCCGCAAACTCTAAACCGACGGGATGACAGATGATCGATCTAAAACTGATTTTGTTGAAGAGGGCGGGCAAGGCGCCACCAGTGCCGGTAAGGGTTGTGAACCCTGCAACTTGGCCGCAGTTGCAACAGCAGCTTCCCAAACATGCCCAGAACTGGGCCAAAGCCCAGAACTTCACCGGAAACGCCGGAGCCGTTCTCCAGATTGCGCAGGAAAACGGCACGATCGCTGAGGTGATCGTGGGCAGCAATGGCACAATCAATGGCTTTGCCTTGGGAAAACTCTGCCGCCAATTGCCGCCAGCACTCTACAGTTTTGAAAATCTTGAACATCATGTAGCCCGCCACGCAACGCTTGCCTGGTGTCTCGAAGCTTACAATTTTGACCGTTACAAACCCCAGAACCAGGACATCGCGCGCCTGGTCTGTGCTTCATCGGTTGATTTTGAAGATACGCTTCGAAGAGCTAGAGCCACTTATTTCGTGCGCGACCTGATCAATACCCCGGCTAATGACTTCGGCCCGGACGAACTCGAGGCTGTCGCCCGGAAGCTCGCCACTTCGCATGGCGTAGACATGACAGTAGTAAAAGGCGGCGCCCTGCAGCGGGGCTTTCCGATGATTCATGCCGTGGGCCAAGCAAGCCCGCGCCAGCCCCGGCTGCTGGATTTTGCCTGGGGGCCTGCGCGTGCACCCAAGGTTACACTCGTCGGTAAAGGCGTGTGCTTCGACACGGGTGGCCTGGATATCAAGGCAGCCTCCGGCATGGCACTCATGAAGAAAGACATGGGAGGCGCTGCCAATGTGCTTGGTCTTGCGCAAATGATCATGGAGGCAAAGTTGACGGTCCGGCTGCGCGTGCTTATTCCCGCAGTTGAGAATGCAATTTCAGGCAACGCCTTCCGGCCTGGTGATATCTTGAAAAGTCGCAAGGGTCTCACTGTCGAAATCGGAAACACCGATGCGGAAGGCAGGCTGGTGCTGGGCGATGCCTTGTCACTCGCAGATGAGGAAACGCCCGATCTGCTTATAGATATGGCCACCCTAACTGGAGCCGCCCGTGTGGCCTTGGGTCCGGAACTTCCGCCCTTCTACACCAATGACGAAGCGCTGGCTGTGGACTTGATGAGACTTGCCGCCAGCGAAAATGACCCGCTCTGGCGCATGCCGTTCTGGGAGCCCTATAATTCCATGTTCGATTCTCCTGTGGCTCATATGAACAATAGCTCGGACTCCGGATTTGCAGGATCCGTCACTGCAGCCCTTTTCCTCAAGCGCTTTGTGGAAAAGGCCAAATCCTATGTTCATTTCGATGTGTTTGGCTGGGCACCGGTCGCCAGGCCAGGAAGCCCGAAGGGTGGCGAAGCCCAAGCTATCCGGGCACTTTTTTCGCTGATTTCGGAGCGTTACAAGAAATAAGCTTGTGCTTTGTCTTGGGATCATCCAGAATGAAACGCATCCGTAACGATTATCGGAATGCACATGGCAATTTCATTGGGGACGGCCCAGGCGCTTAAACTCTGGCATGACGTCAATCTGGCTCAGGTCCATGATGATGAGGCCGATCTTTCCACCCGGCAGGTTGCTATACTACTAACGATCTACATGGAAGCCCCTCCGCACACGATCCGCGATCTCGCGGGCAAGCTCCATGTCTCCAAACCAGTCATTACGCGGGCTTTGGACACCATGGGCAAGCTGCAGCTGGTTTCAAGGCGTCGCGATGAAACGGACCGCCGCAATGTGCTGGTGCAGCGAACTGTCAAGGGTGCGCTTTACCTAGACAGGTTGGCCGACATTATCGGCGCCCATTCAAGGAAACTTTAGCCGTGAATCTTGATAAGCGCCTGCACGCCTATCGCAGCGATCTGGCGAATGAAAATTTGCGTGAGAAAATTATAGCGCAAAAATATGTGACCGGCCACACCATGGAAATTATTGTGCCAGTCACTCCACTCCATCGCGAACCTTCAAACTTCGGCATGCAAGTGACCCAGGCAATTTTTGGTGAAAAGATCACGGCCTTTGACGTGGCCGGAGACTGGATATGGTGCCAGCTTCAAAAAGACGGTTATGTGGGCTACATCCCCAGCAGTGTCGCTTCGCCCCAGTTGACCGAAGCGACGCACCGCGTGTCTGTGGCAAAAACGTTTATGTATCCTGAAGCCAACATCAAATCTCAACCCGCTGTCCCGGCATACCTGAATGCCAGGCTCGAAGTCATAGACACTGACGGAACATTCTCAAAAATTTCCAACGGCAGCCTTGTCTATAGCCGCCACCTTGAGAAATTAAGCGAACCTGCGCGTGACTTTGTGGAGGTGGCGGAAAAATTTCTGGATGTGCCCTATTATTGGGGTGGCAAGACAAGCGAAGGTCTGGATTGTTCCGGTCTGGTGCAATCATCGCTCGAAGCCTGCGGCATTCCTGCATTAAGGGACACAGACATGCAGGAACATCAATTGGGCAGGAGCCTCCTCATCAATGATCTGGACGGACTGCAGCGCGGCGATCTGGTGTTCTGGGATGGACACGTTGGCATTATGTGTGATGCCGTTACCCTGCTGCATGCAAATGGATTTCACATGATGACGGTGAAGGAACCACTAGCCGAAGCCATCCAGCGGATTATGCCCCCCGGCGGGCCTGTCAGCAGCATCAAGCGGTTTTAATAGCCACGTTGCCTATCCACCACATTGGCCAGAGGCAGGCCCTTTTCATGCCGCGCAATTTGGACATTTATATAGGCGCATATCACTTCGGGATCAGAATCTGCGGCACAATGTGGGGTGATCGTCACCTTGGGATGGCTCCATAGTGGATCGTCCGCGGGTAGCGGCTCAACGACAAACACATCAAGCGTTGCAGCATGTAGCTCGCCTGCATCCAGGCACGTGACGATGTCTGCCGCAACTTGTTGCCGCCCGCGTCCGGCATTAATCACGATGGGTGCACCAAACGGGCCCTTTCGTGACAGTTTCAGGATCGTACTCCGGTTGATGATGCCATCGGTTTCGGCTGTGGCGGGAAGCAGGGATATGAGGATATCCGTTCTCGCCAAAAATTCATCAAATTCAGCTTCACCTGCAAAGCTTTCCACGTTGGCCACGTCTTTGCGGCCGCGGCTCCAGCCCGCAACCTTGAATCCCAGATCGCGAAGCCTGCAGGCAGATTCAACGCCCATGACCCCCATGCCCATGATCCCTACCGAAATGGCGGAGGCCGCATGCGTGGGAAAGCTGTCCCACTTCTTGTGCCGCTGGTTCTCGTCAAGTCTCCGTTGCTGTCTGTGATGCATCAACACATGCAGCACGATATATTCTGCCATGCGTTTGGTAAGGTCATCATCATTGACCCGCACAATGGGAATGTCGGTGGGAAGCGTGGGATCCCTCAGAATGGCATCCACGCCAGCTCCCAGCGAATATATCACCTTTAGACCGGAAAGGCCTTTCAACACGTCAGGTGGAGGCAGCCACGCAGCGGCGTATGTGATGTCTTCGATGTTTCCGCAATGAGGCCAAACCCGCACATCAAGCCCCGGTGCCACCGTGCGCATAGCGGCACTCCAGATATCTGCGGGCCAGGTGGGTATGACAAACAGGAAAGCCACTACTGCCGTACAACGCTGTGAGCGGCGGGTTTGAGATTGAGCGAGGCCGAAAGCAGGGCCTTGGTATAATCATTCTGCGGGTGATCGAAGATTTGGGTGGACGTCCCCCGCTCAACGGCCAAGCCATTGCGCATCACGATCACATCATTGGCAAGTGCGCGCACCACGCGCAGGTCGTGGCTGATGAAAAGATACGTGAGGCCGTGCTTGGCTTGGAGGCTGCGCAAGAGATCCACGATTTGCGCCTGAACCGACATGTCAAGCGCCGAGGTGGGCTCATCCAACATGATAAATTTGGGATTGAGCGCCAGGGCACGCGCAATCGCAATGCGTTGTCTCTGCCCGCCCGAGAATTCATGCGGGTAGCGGTCCATCGTTGCGGGATCCAGTCCCACTTCACCGAGAGATTGGGCCACCTGCGCACGCCGCTCATCGGCATTTTTCAGGATGCCCTGCACCTGCAAGCCTTCTTCCACGATCTGCAGCACCGAAAGGCGCGGTGACAGGGAACCGAAGGGGTCTTGAAACACAATCTGCATGTCCTTGCGCAACGGCCGCATCGCTACGCTATTCAATCCGTCTATGCGCTGGCCCTGGAAAGAGATGGCGCCTTTCGAGGAAATAAGTCGCAGGATCGCAAGTCCCAAAGTTGTTTTTCCTGATCCCGATTCTCCGACGATGCCAAGCGTCTGCCCGGCGCGAACCACGATATCCAACCCGTCCACCGCCTTGATATAGCCCACGGTGTTGCGGAAAAACCCGCGGCGGATGGGAAACCAGACCTTCAGATCCTTGGTTTCCACGACGACCGGCGCACTGTCATCAGCCTTGGGAGGCTTGCCCTTGGGTTCAGCTGAAAGCAGCATTTTGGTATAGGCATGTTGTGGACGGGCAAACACTGTCTTGGCCTTGCCTGTTTCCACAACGCGCCCATGCTGCATTACACAAACATCGTCTGCCATGTGACGCACAATGCCCAGGTCATGGGTGATGAGCAGCAGCGCCATGCCGAATTCAACTTGCAAATCCTTCAGCAGTTTCAGGATTTGTGCCTGTACCGTCACATCGAGCGCCGTGGTGGGCTCATCGGCAATCAGAAGGTCAGGATTATTGGCAAGCGCCATGGCAATCATCACGCGCTGGCGCTGTCCACCTGAAAGCTGGTGCGGAAAGTCTTGCAGCCGCGTTTCGGGGTCCCTGATGCCAACCTTGGTAAGCAAGCTGATGATGCGCTCGCGCGCGGCATTTCCCGTGAGCCCCTGATGCAGTTCCAGTATTTCACCGATCTGTCTTTCAACGCTGTGCAACGGGTTGAGCGATGTCATGGGCTCTTGAAAGATCATCGTGATGTCATTGCCGCGCACGGCGCGCAATTCACGTTCGTTGGCAGACATCAGCTCCTTGCCATTGAAGGTGATGGATCCGGAGGGGTGCTCGGCGGCGGGGTAGGGCAGCAGCTTCAGGATGGAAAGAGCAGTGACGGACTTGCCCGATCCCGATTCACCCACAAGTGCCAATGTCTCGCCTTTCTTGATGGTGAAGGAAACCTTGTCCACAGCAAGAAAGGTCTCGCCGCCCTGTCTGAAGGCAACGGACAAGTCCTTGACCTCAAGAAGTGCCCCGCTCATGCGAAAGTCTTCCGCGGATCAAGCGCATCCCTTACCGCCTCACCGATGAACACAAGAAGTGTGAGCATGATGGACACCACAAAAAATCCCGTGAACCCGAGCCAAGGCGCCTGCAGGTTTGATTTCCCCTGTGCCAGAAGTTCACCCAGCGAAGGCGAGCCGGGCGGCAGGCCAAATCCCAGGAAATCCAAGGCCGTGAGCGTTGTGACCGACCCTGAGAGAATGAACGGCATGAAGGTGACAGTTGAAATCAGCGCATTTGGCAGGAGATGCTTGAACATGATCTTGCCGCTGCTCAGCCCCAGCGCGCGCGCCGCCCGTACATATTCCAGGTTGCGCGCCCGCAGGAACTCCGCCCGTACGACACCCACAAGACCGGTCCACGAAAATAGGACAAGAATGAAGAGCAGTAGCCAGAAAGTCGGCGTGATGAAAGCTGCCAATATGATCAAAAGATAAAGTGTGGGCATGGACGACCAGATATCAATGAAGCGCTGGAACAGCAAATCCGTCCAGCCGCCGAAATAGCCCTGCACGGCCCCCGCAGCCACACCGATGATGGAGGACAGGAATGTGAGAATCAAACCGAATGCCACGGAAATGCGGAACCCATAAATCAGCCGCGCCACCACATCACGTCCCTGGTCATCCGTACCCAGCCAGTTCATATTTCCAAAATTGCAGTTGGGATCGGTGACAGTGAGCGGATATTTGGCGCACGCTTTTTCGCGCGTGAGCGTGGATGCAGGCGGCGAAGGTGCTGGAAGCGGCAGGTCATTATTGACCGAATTATAGGAATAGCGCACGATCGGCCAAATCATCCAGCCGTTGGCTGCGATTTCCTCCTGGTTTACCGGGTCACGATAATCGGTGCGCGCCAAAAAGCCTCCAAACTTCGATTCCGGATAGTCCACGAATGTGGGATAAAGCAATTCGCCTTTGTAGGAGGCAAGAACCGGCCTGTCATTGGCGATAAGCGGTGCAAATACGCTGATTAAAAATAATGCAGAAAAAATCCACAATGACCAGAAGCCGCGGCGATTGGCTTTGAAAAGCTCCCATCGCCGCCTGTTCAAACCTTTGAGTTCCAACCACCTCACGGAGATCAAACCTCACGCGTTTCAAAATCGATGCGAGGATCAATCCACATGTATGTGAGGTCGCTGATCAGTGCCACAACAAGTCCGACAAGTGTGAAAATGTAAAGGTTTGCAAATACGATTGGATAATCCCGGTCCAGCGCCGCCTTGTAGGTGAGGTAGCCAAGCCCATCAAGCGAGAAGATGGTTTCAATGAGCAGCGAACCGGAAAAGAAGGCACCAAGAAAGGCGCCGGGAAAACCTGAAATTACCAGCAGCATGGCATTGCGGAACACATGTCCATACAGCACCTGGTTTTCCGTGAGGCCCTTGGCGCGCGCGGTGACCACATATTGCTTCTTGATTTCATCAAGGAAGGAATTCTTGGTGAGCAATGTCATGGTGGCAAACCCGCCGATCCCAAGCGCTATGAGCGGCAGCGTCATGTGCCAGGCATAGTCCAGGATTTTGCCAAACCAGCTGAGCTGGCTGAAATAGTCCGACGTCAATCCGCGCAACGGAAACCAGCTGAAATAACTGCCGCCCGCAAACAGCACAATCAGCAATATGGCGAAAATGAAACTGGGAATGGCATAGCCAATGATGATCACGGCCGATGTCCAGACGTCAAATGAAGAGCCGTCACGCACTGCCTTGCGAATGCCCAGCGGAATGGAAACGAGATAAGTGATAAGCGTCAGCCATAGACCCAGCGAGATGGATACAGGCATCTTCTCTACCATCAGGCTCAGCACACTGCGGTCCCTGAAATAGCTGTTGCCAAAATTGAACGTGAGGTAGTCCTTGATCATGATAAGGAACCGCTCATGCACTGGCTTGTCAAAACCGAATTGCTTTTCGAGGGACTTGATGAATTCCGGATCCAGACCCTGCGCGCCCTTATACTTGATGCCGGTATTTTCGCCGGGCTGCGCCTGGTTGTTGCCACCCGTCTCATTGCCGGTATTCCCGCTCACCCGCCCGGTGGAATCCGTGGCCGTGCCTTGCATTTTTGCAATAACCTGTTCAACTGGCCCTCCGGGCACAAATTGAATGACCGCAAAGGTCATCAGCATGATGCCCAGCAGGGTGGGGATCATGAGCAGAATGCGCTTGAGAAGATAAGCCCCCATCAGTGATTCATCCGCTCTTCACTTTCGCAGCTTTGGTCTCATCCCACCACCAGATGCCCGGGAAGCCCACACTGAAGGCAGGCAATTTCTCGGGCCTGCCAAAACGATTCCATCGGGCAACCCGTTCATATGGAATATACCACATGGGCACCACATAGTGGTTCCATACCAAGGCTCTGTCTAAAGCTTTGCAAGCCGTCGTCAATCCGGCGCGATCTTTGGAAAAGATAATGGCGTCAACCAGCGTATCGATCGCGGGATCTTTTATCCCGACGAGATTGCGGCTACCCTTTTGGCCAGCAGCTTCCGATCCCCAGTAATTGCGTTGTTCATTGCCGGGCGACAGGGACTGTCCCCAGCTGCCGACGATGATTTCATAATCGAAAGTTTCAACCTGTCTCTGGTACTGTGCGCTATCAACTGTCTTGATGTTCACCGCAATCCCCAGAAGTTCCAGCTGTTGCTGATAGGGCAGCACAATGCGCTCAAACAGCGGTGAATCCAGCAGGAAGGTCACCTCGAAATTTTCTCCCTTGGCATTCTTGAGCGTCGACCGGCCGCCGTCAGTGGTAACATTCCAGCCCGCCTCTGCCAGAAGTTTTGAAGCAATACGCAAATTGTTCCGTCGCGCCTTGGTGTCCGGGTTGACGGGATTGGAAAATTCCGTGGTGAATACTTCTGCGGGCAGCTTGTCCCTGAGGGGTTCCAGCAGTGCCAGTTCAACCGGCGAGGGCAGGCCTTTTGCTTCCAGTTCGGAATTGTTGAAATAACTGCGCGACCTTGTGTACTGGCCATAGAACAGGTTCGCATTCGACCATTCGAAGTCAAAGGCATAGTTGAAGGCTTTACGCACGCGCACGTCCTGAAATTTTTCACGCCGCATGTTGAACGCAAAAGACTGCATGCCCTCAACCTGATGCAGTTTTATTTCCTCGCGGATGCAGCGCCCATCTTTTACAGCTGGAAAATTATACCCCGTTGCCCAATTCTTGGCGCTGTTTTCGAGGCGGTAGTCAAACTGATCTCCCTTGAAAGCTTCAAGTTCAACATTGGAGTCGCGGAAAAAGATATATTGAATTTCATCAAAATTGTTCTGCCCGCGATTGATGGCCAAATCCTTGCCCCAGTAGTCTTCAACGCGCTTCAAGGTGATTGTAGACCCAGATTTTACCTCGGCGATTTTATAGGGTCCGGAACCCAGTGGCGCTTCCATGGTCGTCTCTGCAATATTGCGTTGTCGGCCTTGGGCATCCTTGCCCATCCACCATTTCATCGGCAGCACGGGTAATTGGCCGGTAATCAAAGGCAGCTCTCTATTGCCCTTTTGTGAGAAGGTGAATGTAACCTCATTGTCCCCCGTTTTTTCAACTTTTGCCACGTTCTTGTAATAGCTATTGTATTGGGGATGAATTTCCTTGAGCGTGCTCATGCTCCAGATCACGTCATCGGGTGTGATGGGCGAACCATCGTGAAACCGTGCCTCGGGCCTGAGGCGGTAGACCACGGAAGACCAATCCGGCGCAAACCATACGCTCTCGGCAATCAGGCCATATTCCGTGGAAGGTTCATCCAGTGAGCCGCTCAACAGTGTTTCATTGCCTGTAGCTCCGAAGGAATCGCCCTTGAAGGTGTACGGGTTCAGGCTGTCAAAAGATCCCACTGCCGAGAGCCTCAGCCTCCCGCCCTTGGAGGCCTGCGGGTTCACATATTCAAACTGCTGGAAGTCAGGCGGATATTTGATGTCATCAAACAGGGTGAGGGCATGCTGGAATTTTCTGTCTTCAGCGCGAGCAACGGATATGTCAGCTATTTTCACCAGGGGGGCGATGCTTGCGAATTGCAACAGGGCGCGGCGGTTAAAGCTCATGTCAGACACTCTCCTTAACTGATTCGTACCATTAATACGCATGGCTTGCCTCAAAAGAAAACACCGGCAAAGCCTTTGCCGGTGTTAAATCTTTGCAACAATTGCAGCCTTTATGGGGCCGGCAAAGGCTTTGGCGCGTCAGAAAGCGTTGCAAGATAGGCAATGACATTGGCGCGCGTATCATCCTTGGGAATGCCACTATAGGCCATCTTGGTGCCGGGAACGTAGGCTTTTGGGTTGGTCAGAAAGGCACTCAGGTTGTCATAAGTCCATTTTTCACCTGCCTTGGATTTCATAGCCTCTGAATAGACAAAACCTTCATGAGAGGCCCTGGGACGTTCCACGATGTCCCAAAGATTGGGACCTGTCTTGTTGGGACCACCCTTGGTGAAATCATGGCAAGCCATGCAAGCCTTTGCAGTTGTGGCACCCTTGGCAGGGTCAGCCTTCGCCAGAAGCGCCCCAATGGAAGCAACGGCTGCACCGGCAGCTGCTGGGGCACCGGCAGCAGGCGTGGCTTCGGCCACTTCAATGGCATAGCCTGGTTTTTCAGGGACCGGTGAGTGATAAATTATGCTGGAAAGCTCTTTCAGCCCGAAAACAGCAAGTGCCGTTCCCAAAACTGCGCCTGCAATTTTGTTGAATTCGAAACTGTCCATGAAATGCGCCGGTCCTTTGATGCGTTGATGCGGGCGGGAAACTAATTGTTTCTCATGGCTCAAGCAATACGTATAAGGTGGCGTGAACAATTTGCCGCGCCCCGTTAAAATCCCAGATTTAAATCCATGATTGAATACGAAAATACCATTGTTGTCATACCTGCGCGCATGGCATCCGTCAGGTTGCCGGGAAAACCCATGGCCGATATCTGCGGCCTGCCCATGATCGTGCAAGTCTGGAAACGCGCCGTCGAAGCCAACGTCGGCAAGGTTCTCGTGGCCGTGGCAGAAAATGAAATCGCCGAAGTCATCAGGAGCCACGGAGGAGATGCCATTGCCACCGACCCGGCACTGCCGTCTGGCTCAGACCGCATCGCAGCCGCATTGAAGCTCCGGGATATCCACGAGAAATTCGAGTATGTGGTGAATTTGCAGGGAGATTTGCCAACAATTGATCCGCTGGCAGTCCGCCGCTGCCTGGCGGGCCTTACCAATGCCTCGGTTGATATTGCAACCATCGCAGCGCGCATTGATAACGAAACAGACGTTCAAAATCCCAACGTCGTTAAAGCCATAGCACCTCTTAGCAATGAGCGGGAAGTTGCCTACGCCCGCGATTTTGTGCGTGAAGTAGGTCCGGAACATGAGGCGCCTTTTTGGCATCACATTGGGGTCTATGCCTATCGCAGGCAGGCTTTGGAACGTTTTGTTGGCTTGCCTGTCAGCACCCGTGAAGCGCGCCGCAAGCTAGAGCAGATGCGCGCCCTGGACAATGACATGCGCATGGCTGTTGTGCGGGTGGATTCCGTGCCATTGGGTGTTGATGCGCCCGCCGATCTTGAGGCAGCAAGAGTGATGTTGAGGAAAACCAAATGACTTTGAAAATCGCCTATCAGGGCGAACCAGGCGCAAATTCCCATATTGCCTGTCTGGAGGCCTATCCCGATTGCCATCCGCTGTCCTGCCGCACATTCGAGGATGCCTTCCAGGCCATAACCGAAGGTGACGCCGACCTGGCCATGATCCCGATCGATAATTCGGTTGCCGGTCGCGTGGCCGACATCCATCATCTGCTTCCGCAATCAAACCTGCACATTATCGGGGAACATTTTCTGCGGGTGCACCACCAATTGTTGGCGCTGCCGGGCGTTGGCATGGATGCATTGCGGACTGTCCACAGTCATGTGCATGCCTTGGGCCAGTGCCGTAAAATCATCCGTGAATTGAACCTGAAAGCCATTGTCGCAGTCGATACAGCCGGAGCCGCGCGTGAGCTTTCAGAGGCCCATGACAAGAGCAGAGCCGTGATCGCCACCCGATTGGCAGGAGATATTTACGGCTTGAAAGTATTGCGCCAAAACATCGAAGATGAAATCCACAATACAACGCGTTTTGTGGTTCTTTCGGCAACTCGCCAAGACGCGGAAGATGAAAATGTCCCCATCGTCACTAGCTTTATATTCCGTGTGCGCAACGTTCCCGCTGCCCTGTACAAAGCCATGGGCGGTTTTGCCACCAATGGCGTCAACATGACCAAACTCGAATCCTATCAGATCGAGGGGCAGTTTTCCGCAACCCAGTTCTATGCCGATATTGATGGCCACCCGGGTCAGCGTCATGTAAGGTTGGCGCTGGAGGAATTGGCATTCTTCACCTCGTCCGTACGCATTCTTGGCTCTTACAGGGCCAGTCCTTACCGCGCCGAACTGGCGGAAAAAATCGAGCAGCAGTCTAAAGCTGAATAGCCGCGCGGATGAGATGATGCGCAATGGCCATGGGTGGCGGCGCATGCAGGCCATTTGCATGAGAACCATCAAGCATGGAGAGTACGTCCTGTTTGTCAAACCAGCATGCCGTTTCAAGTTCATTCACGTCCACAACGATTTCGTCATTCAACGCTTCGCCCACAAGTCCGATCATCAGGCTTGAAGGAAATGGCCAGGGCTGGTTGGAGTGGAAAGAGACTATGCCCAAGCGGATTCCAGCCTCTTCAAAAACCTCGCGCCGCGCCGCATCCTCGATTGTTTCTCCGGGTTCCATGAAGCCCGCCAGCGTGGAGTACATGCCCGGCGCCCATGATTTTTGCCGACCCAGAAGCAATTTGTCGCCGCGGCAAACAGCAATGATAATGACAGGATCCGTGCGCGGAAAATGGTCGGCTTCACAGGCTGCGCAATGACGCCTGTAACCTGCATCCCGCATTTCCGTTTTCGCACCGCAATTTGAACAAAACGAATGGCGCTCGTGCCAGTGCAGAAGCGATCTGGCCTGTGCCAGAATGCCAAGCTCCTGCGGGCTGAGGTTTCCCGCCAAAGCCAGGCTTCGGAGATCCATAAGATTTTCTTGCACGCCTGATCGGCTGGCAAACCAGGCAACCCCGTCTGCATCCAGTCCCAGCAGTACGGATGAGGCATTGTCAAAGCGCGATGTTGTTTGCAGTTTTCCTTCCATGACAACTGTCTTATCGCCCACCACCTGAACATGGCGCGACGACACATGTTCCCATCGCTCTGCGAGCCATGTTTCGTCAGAACGATGGTTAGCGCAGCGATCAAGTGAGTTATGGGCAAAGGCGAGGGCAGGGAATTGAGACACGGAAAATCCAGTAAAAAGCGGTGAAAATTGATTATTACAACAAAACGTCGATTACTTAACTGAATATTTACCCAAAACGTTAACTTCTAGGGAAAGTAAAGTCTTGCTTGCCCGGATTCTCATCAACTGTTTGGTGAATTGGGCAGCTCAACAAATGGGTAGCCAATGAAGCCGGGAATTCCGTGGAGTGTAAAGGGTATTGATTCAGAAACCCGTGAAGCCGCAAAGGATGCAGCGCGACGCTCAGGCTTGACTTTGGGTGAATGGTTGAATTCCATGATCCTCGATACCGCCGACGGTGCTCCTGTTGAAACAGCACCGCCGCCACCCCGCTATAACAGGCAACCATCAACCCGCGACGAAACATCCATAGCACTTGGAGATATTGCCGAGCAATTGGCCCGCATCGCCAGGCGTGAACAGGACACCTCGCCAGCGCGTTCAAGCTACCAATCTGATACGCGTGCTGAAGAAAGTGAAACGCTCAGCAAAATCCTCAACCGCGTTGAAAGCAACGAGCGGCAGACCGTCGAGGCGTTTTCCGCCATGAACGAACGTCTGGCAGCATTGGGCCGCCAGATCGTGCAGTCCAAGGCTACACCGATTGTAAAGCCTGAGGAACCAGCGGCCATCAAGTCTCTGGAAACCGCCGTGCGCAATATCGTTGAGCACATTGAGGTCAGCGAAAAACGCACCCGCGAGAACCTGAAGACGCTGCAGGACCGTATGGCCGAAATGGCACATAAGGCAAACGGCTCAAACAGCGAACAGATCATCCAGTCAGCCCCGGCTTTCACCCGCCTGGAATCGCGCCTCAGCGAATTGGCTGGCCGCGTGGAACGCAGTGAAAGCAATGCCGATACAAATCTCCCGGAAGTCCTGCGCAAGGAACTGTCACATCTCACCGAGCGCATCGAATATGTGCGCGAGCAGTCCGAGATCCTGGCCACCAAGGCCCAGACGGCGGCAGTGCAAACCTCCCAGCAGGAATTGCGGGAAATTGAAAAGCGCATACTGACGCTGTTGAAGGAAGCACAGTCAGCTTTCGCAGGCGGCGGAGGCAGCAATGCAGAAATGCAGAAATTGCGGAGTGAAATTGCAGCCCTCAATAACCGCATTGATGTTACGCGCAATGATGCAGCTTCCGAACGTGACGTTCATGCCCTGCGCATTGCCCTTGAGCAATTGTCGACGCGTGTGGCTCAAGGCCCTGACATGCGCCCCATTGCCGATCTGGACAAGCGACTGGCCGACGTGACTCAGCGTCTCGAACAGAGCCAAGTCTCCGGCCGTAATAATCCTCACCTCGGTGAACTCGAGCGGCGCATGGCTGAGCTTGACCACCGCTTGAATGAAGCAATGCAGTCGCAAGGCAATGTCCATGCCCAGTCCGCCCTCGAGCAGAAAATCGCCGAAGTGGCGGATCGCGTAGGTCGCACCGAACATCAGTTGGGACACCTCGAAACTATCGAGCGTGCCATCAACCAGCTGTTTGAAAGCATCGAGCAAAGCCGCAACTGGTCAAAGGATGTGGCGGAAGATGCGGCAAACCGCATGGCCGATCGCCTGATGAGCGCGGCCCCTGCCGCTCACCAGCCTCAGGGACCATCACCAGAATTGCAGGCCTTGGAAGATGGCCTCCGTGCCGTGCGCGAAAGTGCTGTGGGAGCCGACCAGCGCAATCAGGAAACTCTCCAAGCCGTACATGAAACGCTTGAGCAGATTGTTGTGAAACTGGCGGATTTGGAAACCTCAGCTGTTGGCCAGCAGGTTGCCGCCGCAGTGCAGAATATCCCGGCCTTCGCCGTTCCCCAACAAACTGAACCAGAGGCGTGGATGGCTGCGCATGTTATGCCTGCTGTTGACGAATACAGGCCGCCAGCCCCGGAAACGCCTGAAGCTGTTGCGCCGCTGGAGCCCAATCCTCTGGCAGATTGGCTTGCCAACTCCAAAATTCCTTCGGATTTATCCGCCACCACTGTTCCCCAATCTGAGAATTCCGAGCCGCCAAGCGACGACTTCTTGGCCATGGCGCGTCGCCTTGCGATTGCTTCGCAAAAGAACGGATTGGGAAGTCTGATGCCGGCAAAGGCAGCGACCTTGAAGCCCCCGCGCAGGGGTTTCAGGTTGCCCTTTAAAAAGGCAGCAAAGGGTGATGCAGTGCCAGTCGCTGCAGCTGAAAAAATCCTGCCAAGCATTAAGCCAGCAACAGAAAACGTCGACAACAAGCGCCGCACACTGTGGCTTGCAGGCCTTGTCGCACTCGCAGCGGTGTCAGCAATTCTTGTCACCACGTGGAGCAAGGGCGCAACGTCAAGTCAGTCTGTGGCTCCCATGTCGTTTGAAGATAGTGCCAAGCCCTTCTTTTCGCCGGCAGCACCGAAGAAAATTGCGTCATCCAGTCAGCAAAGCAGCATCAAACAGGTCGATGGAATTCTGACGGGGTCTTTGCCTGTCCAGAAATCCGACACGACACTTTCATCGCTCGTTGCACAACCTGGCACGATCAGCAGCGTGCCTGAACTTCCACCTGAAGAGCTGGGCACGTTAGCATTGCGCAAAGCTGCAGAGCGCGGCGATGCCCAAGCGCAGTTCATCGTGGCCACCCGCTATCTGGATGGCCAGAGCACCACGCAGGATGTGACCCGCGCCGCCCATTGGTATCAGAAAGCAGCCGAAGCCGGTCTGGCGCCTGCCCAGTACCGCCTGGCAACGCTGTTTGAACGCGGCCGCGGAGTGCCTCTCGATACGCATACGGCATTGGTCTGGTACGAACGCGCCGCACAGCAGGGCAATGTAAAGGCGATGCATAACGCAGCCGTTCTCGCGGCTGGAACCGAAGCTGGTGCTGCCCGATATGATGTAGCCTTCAAATGGTTTCTTGCAGCCAGCAGGAACGGCTTGAAGGACAGCCAGTTCAACCTGGCAGTGCTCTTCGAGCGCGGACTGGGAACGCCCCCCAACAGCGGTGAAGCCCTGTTCTGGTACATGGTGGCAGCCGCCCAGAAAGACAGCGATGCACAAAAGCGTGTGGATGTTCTATCCAGGACTATTCCTCCTGCAACAGTTGATGCGATCAGCGGCAAGGCGCGTTCCTGGGTGCCTGATCAGGCGCCTGCAAGTGCCAACATCGTGGCTATCAAAGACGCGGCATGGCAACAAGGCAGCCCCATGGCGCAGAACCAACCCGCTCCATCAGCGCCGTTGAACACGACAACAGCTGCGGACCCAGTCAGCACGACGCAGCAACTTTTGATGCGCCTGGGATTCAACATTGGCGAGCCCGATGGCAAAATGGGAGCCCGCACCGTAAACGCCATTCGACTGTTCCAGTTGCAAGCCGGCGTGAAGGTAACGGGTGAAGTAACCGCAGATCTTCTCAACCAGCTGCAGGCAAAACTGGGTTGACCCTACTAGCTGTTTATTCACAATTATATACTCGACAACGGAGACTGGGATTCCTATTTTGAGTAAGTAGGAGTTAAAAATGGCCAAAGCAGCTATCCAGAACGCAGCATTTACAGACGATGAGAAGGCCCGCGAGGCCTTTGAACTGGTGCGTTGGCCCAACGGTCCCGTTTGCCCTCACTGCGGGAACCTTGATCAAGAAAAGATCGCTAAAGGTCAGGGTGAAAAAGCCCGTTCAGGTCTCTATTATTGTGCGGCTTGCAACGGCCAGTTCACCGTTACCGTCGGAACTGTCATGGAACGTAGTCATGTCCCTATCAGCAAGTGGCTATTTGCTATGCATTTGATTGCCTCTTCCAAAAAGGGCATGAGCGCTCACCAAGTGCATCGGTTGCTTGGCGTCACCTATAAAACGGCTTGGTTCATGTGCCATCGTATTCGTGAGGCCATGAAAGACGATACTCCCTCGCCTTTAGGAGGAGCGGGTAAGTCAGTTCAGGCAGACGAAACCTACTATGGAAACACTTATAAGCGCGCCAAAGGATACAAGAAAGGTCACAGCCAAAAGCAGCAAGTGGTTGCCTTGGTGGAACCTTCCACCGGACGAGTGAAGGCATTCCATGTGAAGCAGGCAAATTTCCTAAATGTGCGCAACATTTTAGTCAGGAATGTTGATGAGAACTCAATTTTGGTGACGGACGAAAGCCGCCTTTATACGGATGCTAGCCGTAACTTTGCCGATCATCAGACAGTAAAGCATTCGAAGCAAAACTACGTGAATAAGGAAGGCTTTCACACAAATAATGTTGAGAATTTCTTTGGCACGTTCAAACGGGGTATGGTTGGCACCTACCACAAGTGTGAGGCCCAGCATCTGCAGCGCTATGTGACAGAATTTGCGTTTAGATATAGCAACCGCTCGGGGCTAGGTGTGACGGATGGAGAACGTGCTACGCTTGTCATGAAAGGTATTGAGGGCAAGCGTCTCACGTATCGTCCGCTTAATTGAAATCACTGACTCAAAACAATTTATGAAGCGCTACGCGGCTTGGCGGAAACGACGAGGGCTTGAGGAATAATATACAGGTGACGAGTCAAAGGATTGGTATTTTTTGATCTCGAAATGACCAATAGCCATTTCCATGCATTGAAAAAATTGCACCCTTATGTTTGTAGTCAGGGCATTCTGGACAGCTATCTTGAAGCGAATCGCGCACCAAGGCATCAAATTTTTTGGGTGGGACTTTGCCATACTTCGGAGCAATTCGTCGCGCCTCGGCTTCAATCTTCGACCAATGAGCAAAGCCTTCGAGATTTTTGAGGGCAAGAACAATCACTTCGTGCCAAGTCCAAGATGCTTTTTTACTCATGTGTGGAACCACTATTGGTAGTCCGCTTTTTCTTTGTCGAAGGTTTAACCAGTTTCATGTCTTCCTGTGATTTAGGGGGAGTGGCCAACATCTTTCGCAAGACTTGAATTGTAGCTTTGTCCAAATTGGGTTTGCTTCTTTTCATAGCACTACGCAGCCTCGTGCAATTTTCCAACTTGCTTAATTGGCCCAACCAAATCCGGTATCTCTAGTTTGGTTGAGAAAAACATCACTTCCTTGCCCACTCTTGCATCGCGGGCGCTATAGCCTACGTTGTAAACAACATGCCTAAATTTTGAGTATAGCTTCTTTATCTCGGAAACGTTGTCATACGACACGATCCATTGCTGACCCTTCATTTCTTTTCCAACGAATCCTGCAACAGCTTCGTGATCCTTTGGGTTGTAATAGTCAGGATACAAACGACGACCTTGCACGTAATATGGGGGATCAAGATAAATGAGCGTCTTTCTTGGCCACTTCGCGAGACCGTACTTCAGGAATGAGAGCGCATCGCTATGGGTAATCTTTATTTTACTTTTCATTTTCGCAATAGATTGAATGCGGAAAATAAGTTCATCAGCGTTATATCTAGCGTCTATTTTCCATGGCCCAGTTTGATCGTTGCCACCAATAACTCCACCGTTCAAAATGCCAGAACGATTAGTTCTGTTAAGGAAAAATGTTGCAAATCCCAGTTCAATGAAGCTGTGGTCGTCAGGGTTGGCGAAAATTTTTTTCTGACGCCGCCATGAGGCCATTGAAAGGCGTGTATCCTTTACCAAGCGACAAAGGTCATCAGTCTCATTAAGGACGCACTTCCAAAAAGAATAGACGTGTTCGCTGACGTCGTTGATATGGATTCGTGACACATACTCCTGAAACAACAATTCAAGCGCTATGCCCGCACCGCCCGCATAAGGTTCCGCATATTCCCCATCGCAAAGCTTATTCTGAATAATGATGTCTTTAACATAAGCCGCCAGTTTCGCCTTTCCGCCAGGGTAACGAAGTGGTGTAAAGTGCACTAATCTACGGGGTGACGGGTCCGGATCATTCATGACCAAATGTGCTCAAGCAATGGCTGCGCATTGTTCCACGCCGCGGTGAGTTCGCCTGGTGAGGGCGTGGCGTACCGGTTATGAACATACATGTGTAACAAATCGACATTCAAAGGGTTTTCCTTAACGCTTAGACTCCTTGTGACCGCAGCGAAACGATCCTTGGGAACTCCAATCTTTACGAGAGCGTCTATGACTTCGGCAAGCTTAGTATCTAGCGCTTTAAATTGATCCCGGCCAGAGGGAAGTGTAATTTTTAGCGAAATATTATTTTGATCCATAAAATGATCAATAGACAGCTCCAGAAAGACCCTCATTAGAACGGCAATGGCATTTCGGTGGTCCTCAAGACTCAATTTTCGCAGTTCCGTGTAGATTTCCGCGATCCGATTATCGGTCACCTTGATTGGGCAATTCTTCGGAACTACTTCTTTTCGTTTGGTGGGGTCTGGAGTTCTGGAGCGCAATGCCCGAGCGGGCCGCCCAAACTCAGATACGGGTATTTCGTCTACTGAGCGCTCTGCACGACGCTCTTTCGACAAGTCTGGCGCGCTGTTTTTTTCAAAACCTGACACATACGCAAGCATTTGGTCGGATTTCATCAAGTCGCCCACTTTCACAGTCTTTGTGGCGAGATCAATGACCATCTTTTTTAGCGGCTTCAGAACTTCGGAGGCTGGGAGCTTCGTGACCAACTTGCCTTTTTTAACCTCAATGCCAATAGCCTTTCTAACCTGACGGTCCTCAACCAGTCTTTGCAGGGTAGAGAGTGGAAACTTCTCCGATATCTGCATTTTCTGTTCGGCGCTCAAATTTCCTTGTTCCAGTACGAGATCAAGTGCTTGGAGTTCTGGAGGACGGCTTCTAAAGCGACGCTGGGCCATGTATGCCCAGCCAACAATTCCGGCTCCTTGGCTTTCCCCTTTGTGACGGAGTTCCAGCCAATAATCACTAGCCTGTCGGGACGGCATCTCGAAACCAGCAATCGGCTCAACAATTTTTCGAGCAAATTGTTTGGCCAGTTTTTCGAAAATTTTCCGCAGAGCATCTGTCATTTCAAGGCCAGTCATCACGGCCGGATTGTCCAGAATTTTAAAAACAGCAACTCTACGGTTACCTTCAAGGGCAATAAATCTTACGGGCCTGCCGGCCACCCTGAGCACTAATAGGCGATCCATAGGATTCAACCCATGCTCACAAATACTTTGTGCCAGCTTTGCCAGTTTTAACTTCTGGTTGTTTACGACCTTCTGGAGGGCTTCTTGCTGCCCTTCCGCATGAGATATTCGCGGATTGTCGTGGTCAAGCACAAGATCTGCAATCTTAAGTTTGATTTCGCCCATTTCCCCCTCCAGTTCCCCTTTTCAGGATGAACGAGATTCAACATTCGGTAAAGGCGATTTTAGGCAAGCTAATTTCCGTTGTTAAGTATATAATTGCGTGTTTATTCCTTGACAATTTATTCCTAGTTATATAGGCCGGTTCCGTTGGGCTTTTCTTGTGAAGTGCAACGGAGGGCCAACAGGAATTCCAACTCCCCGACAGCACTTCGGGCGGCTTGTTCCGCTCCTGCTGTTTGACATTGTGAAGCTTCTATGCGGCAATGGGCAGACCATGCATTCGACCAAGACCTCCGCGATCCTGAAAATTCCGATATACCCCCTGGTTCTGGGACTGGTGGGATTATTGCCATTCTTCGTATGTGCGCTGAGTCAGTGGATGCCTCTGCCATTTTTTGGATCTTCCCAAGGTTTCCAAGCTGGAATGTTTTACGGCGCGGTGATTCTTTCGTTTCTCGGCGGCATCCGTTGGGGCGCAGCCATCGGCGAACCCAGGGGAACCCGGCAGAACAGGGATTTTGCGGGAAGTGTGGTGAGTTCGCTGCTGGGCTGGCTGAGCTTGCTGCTGTCCCCTGTACTTGGCCTTAGTCTCTTGATCGCGGCTTTTCTCCTGCAAGGCCTGTGGGATGTCCTCAGTGTGGAAAAGGGCAGGCTCCCCCAATGGTTCGGCAAACTCCGCATGGTCCTGACAACAGGGGCCGTTCTGTCTCAATTGGCAATGCTCGTGCCCCTGGTTTTCAGCTGACGCGCTTGGCGGGAAATTTGTAAATGGCGCGCTGACCCAACATCCAGACGTGATAGTCACCTTCTGCAAAGAGTGCCTGGAATGGCCGGGCGGAAACACTCAGGGCACCGGTAAAGCTGCCGAATGCCGGCATCACCAGGCGCGAGGCATTTCCAATAAAGCACTTGCAGCGAATATGTTTGCCTCTCTGGCTCACTCCAGCGCCGGGATGCAGGTGACCTGCAATCTCAAACTCGTGGCCTTCCAGAGCAGCGGGCTCATGGCGCAGTATGATTGAACCCAGCAGGACCTGGTCAACGATCCGGCCTCCCACATCAGGGGGCGGCTTGGGATCGTGGTTGCCGGTAATCCAAATGATATCAGCCTGCGCCGTAAGAGCTCGCAGCGTGGCAAGGTCTGTAGAATCGATCCGTTGGCCTGCATCATTGTCATGGAAACTGTCACCCAGGAAAATGATTTGGTGGGGATTTATGGCCTGTACCACAGCCAGCAGCTGCGTCAGAGACTCACGCGTGTCATAGGGCGGAAGATGAACGCCGCGCCGCGCCAGGTTTGAGGCTTTTTCCAGGTGCAGGTCGGCAACCAGCAGGGTCTTGAGTTCAGGTACGTAAAGTGCGCCCGACAGGTCCGGGACAAAATCCAGGTGTGCGAGTTTTATGCGATGCTCCTTAGACAATCCGCATGGCCTCGCCTTCAAGGGAGCCAGAAGCTTCGGCGAGAAGGGAATCATGGGCCTCGCCGTAAATTGATTCGCGCCCAATCTCAAGCAGCACGGGCACAGCCAGCGGCGATACGCCCTCCAAGGCACTGTGGATGATCTGCCCTTTGATGCGCTTCAGCATGGCTCCAAGCCGGTGAATATCGATAAGACCGTCTGCGGCGTCATCCCAGGCCGCCCGCAGCAGGATGTGGTCAGGTTGATGGGAGCGCAGGACATCATAGATCAGATCGGAATTCACCGTTACCTGCCGCCCGGTTTTTTCCTTTCCGGGCCAGCGCCGCTCAATTAACCCAGCAATCACGGCAGCATTGCGAAAGGTGCGTTTCATGAGGTTTGATTCCGCGAGCCACGCTTCAAGATCATCTCCCAGCATGTCTTCATCAAAGAGTTTTTGTAGAGAGAGCCTGCCCGACGCAATCATGTGTGAAACATCGCGCAAGGACCAGATGACCAGCGCATATTCCGAAGCCATGAAGCCAAGAGGCTGCACCCCCAAGCGTTCAAGACGGCGTGTGAGCAACATTCCCAAGGATTGCAGCGCCAGCCTTCCCTCAAAGGGGTAGCACACGAGGTAATGCTTGCCCGCGCGCGGGAAGGTTTCAACCAGCATTTGATGGGCCTGCGGCACGATGGATTTCCAACGCTGCACCGAAAGCCATTCCTGAACCTGCGCGGGCAGGTCTCGCCACTTCTCGGGCGAACTGAGAATTTCGCGCACCCTTGCAGCAAGATAGGTGGACAGCGGAAAACGCCCGCCTTGATAAGTGGGGATCATGGGGTCGCGGCCATGGGCGCGGCTTGCCAGGGCGCCGAATTCGTCCAAGCCCTCAAAGCGCAGGACTTCACCGGCAAACAGGAAGGTATCGCCAATTGCCAACTGGCTGAGGAACCACTCTTCGAGTTCGCCCAGACTGCGCCCGCCCACAACCACTTTTCTGCCCAGCCGGCGCTTGACATGCGCCAGCCGCACCTTGAGCATGTCGGCCTCCACGATGGTGCCCATGTTCAGCCGGTACTGCTGGGCAAGCATCGGATGGCTCAACCGCCAGCGTCCATCCGGCTGCTGTTTCAGCTTGGCGTATTTTTCATAAGCCCGAAGCGCATAGCCGCCTGTCGCCACATAATCGATCACGGCATCAAAATCGGCCCGCGTCAGATTGCGGTACGTCCAGGCGCTGGTGACTTCTGCATAAAATGCGGCTGCATCAAACGGTCCGCCGCAAGCCCGGCACAGCACATGCTGGGCCAGCACATCGAGCTTGAGAACGGCCGGATATTCCGTATCCTGAGCATTTTCCTTGGCAGCTTCCAATGCCGCCTCGCATTCCAGCACTTCAAAACGATTGGACGGAACCAGCAGCGCCTCGCTGGGGCTGTCCAGCCGGTGGTTGGAGCGACCGATGCGCTGCAGCAACCGGCTTGATCCCTTGGGGGCACCGAGATGGATCACCAGATCCACATCCCCCCAGTCAATACCCAAATCAAGCGTCGATGTGCAAACCACGGCCCGCAACTTGCTTGCAGCCATGGCAGCTTCAACTTTGCGGCGCTGGCCCACATCCAGCGACCCATGATGTAGCGCTATGGGCAGATGGTCTTCATTGGCTTCCCACAGCGATTGAAAGACGGCCTCCGCCTGGCTCCTCGTATTGACAAAAACCAGCGTCATTTTGGCTTGGCCGATTGCGGCATAAACCTCAGGAATGGCATATTGCGAAGAATGACCGGCCCACGGCACGCGCTCTTCTGAATTGAGAATGTGAATATTGGGCTTGGCGCCCGCCGCACCCAGTACCAGCGGCACGCGGGGTGCGCCCGTAGGTGCAAGCCAGCTCTGCAGCGCTTCCGGGTCAGCAACAGTGGCTGAAAGTCCTATGCGGCGTGCGGATGGTGCAAAGGTTTGTACAGCGGCAAGCGCCAAGGACAAGAGCACACCCCGTTTAGACGTGACGATGGAATGAAGTTCATCGAGGATAATACAGGAGAGATGCCGCAGCATGTGGGCCGCACCTGGATCAGCAACCAGCAGGGAAACCTGTTCAGGCGTGGTGATGAGGATGTCAGGAGGGTTTTCTCTTTGCCGCTTGCGCCGCGAATGCGGTGTATCTCCGGTGCGGGTTTCTATGGAAATGGGAAGGTTCATTTCGGTGACGGGCGCTTCAAGGTTTCGCGCGATGTCAACGGCAAGCGCCTTTAGCGGTGAAATATATAAAGTGTGAATGCCACCACGCTCATGGCTTTCGGATAATTCGACGAGGCTGGGCAAAAAACCGGCAAGCGTCTTGCCGCCACCCGTGGGTGAAATTAGCAATGCACTTTCACCCCGTGTGGCATGGGACAGGATGGCCAGCTGATGCGCCCGCGGCGCCCAGCCGCGGCTTTCAAACCAACTCTGGAATTTTGATGGCAATACGTCCATTTCCGCCAGCTTGACTTGGCCTGAGCTGTAACGCAACACGCGCATATGGACAACGTTGCCGCACTTCCCATTTCCCACCGGTCTATTCTCAAGGTAGCCATTCCGATCATGTTGTCCAATGTGACGGAGCCTTTGATTGGCGTGGTGAATACGGCCGTCATCGGGCAATTGCCGGATGCCTACTATATCGGTGCCATCGCCATTGGATCGCTGATTTTCTCATTCCTGTTCTGGGGTTTCGGGTTCCTGCGGCTTTCGACCGGCGGATTGTCTGCCCAGGCTGTGGGGGCAGGCAACACCGTGGAACTCACCGCCGTGATATGGCGCGCGCTGTCAATCGCTGCGGTTGCAGGCGCTGCCTTGCTGCTGGCCAGCCCCCTCATCAGGAAAGTCGCGTTTGACCTGATGGGTGGATCACCTGATGTAAGGGCGCAGGGTGAAATCTATTTCAATTATCGCATTTGGTCCGCTCCCTTTGCGCTGGTGAATTTCTGCGCGCTCGGCTGGTTCATCGGCCAAGGTCGCGCCATGACAGCTTTCATGATCCAGATCATCCTCAACCTCACCAATATGGTATTGGGAGCGCTGTTTGTGCTGGTTCTCGGAATGAAGGCCGAAGGTGTTGGCCTTTCAGCCCTGATTGCTGAAATATCCGGAGCTGCACTGGGTGGCGTCATGATATGGATCTCGCTGCGCAGGTTTCATGTCATGGCAAGCTGGGCACAGGTGTGGGAGCGCGAGAAATTGCTGCGTACCCTGGGGGCCAATGGCGATATCATGATCCGCACGCTCTGCCTCGTTTTTGCCTTTGCCTGGTTCACGTCCCGTGGAGCGCGGGCCGGCGATGTAATTGTAGCCGCCAACGCCGTGCTGCTGAATTTCTTTGAAGTGGCGGCCTATTTGATAGATGGTTTTGCCTATGCCTCCGAAGCCCTTGTGGGACAGGCCGTGGGCGCGGGGCGCAAAGACAGGTTTCTGCGAGCCGTAAAACTGACATCGGCCTGGGCACTGCTAGTGGGTGCTGCCGCCAGCGCAGTCATCTGGTTGGCAGGTCCCTGGTTGATCGACGCTATGACGGTCAACCCTGATGTGCGCGTGGCTGCCCGCACGTATCTGGCGCTTGCCAGCCTCACGCCGCTCCTTGGCACTATCTGTTTTCAGTTCGACGGTATCTTTACCGGAGCCATGGCAACGCGCGAAATGCGCAACATGATGATAGTTTCCCTTCTCATTTATCTCGCGAGCTGGTGGTATCTCGAGCGATATTTTGGAAATTCTGGTCTGTGGCTTTCGCTTTGCGTGTTTTTCGCCGCCAGAGCCGTGAGTTTTGCCTCCCGCATGCCACATCTCACGCGTATAGCCTTCCCATAATAATGGTAGGAATCGCAGCTGTTTTGGAGTATTTGGGCGCATGTATTCGCATGATTTGCGCGGATGCTTAACCACAAAGGGGGTTTTTTACATGTTTGATGAATTCAAGAATTTTGCGTTTAAAGGAAATGCTTTTGATCTCGCAGTGGGCGTGATCATGGGCGGCGCATTTGGCAAGATCGTGACATCACTGGTTGATGACCTGATCATGCCAGTCGCCGGTTTGGCAAGCGGTGGTGTCGATTTCACCAATAAGTTTGTGCAGCTTGCGGGCGGCGCTCCAAAGGACGCTTCATTGGTTGCTGCCAAGGAGGCCGGTGCCACATTCGCTTATGGCAATTTCATCACTGTTCTCATTCAGTTCCTGATCCTTGCCTTCATTCTTTTCCAGTTGGTGAAAATGTCAAACCGCATGAAGAAAGCGGAAGTACCAGCGCCTCCACCCGCCGCTTCAACATCTGAAGTGCTGCTCAAGGAAATCCGCGATTCGCTCCGCGGCGGCACTTTGGCTACCGCCAAGAAGTAATTCCACGCATAAGTGATATGAGGCCCGGGTGCTGGACATCCGGGCCTTTTTCTTGCTCTAACCCTTCCATGAAAATTGAATCTTTACTCAACGCCATCACCCCGCAGGCCCGCAATGAGCCCGACAGCGGTATCGTAAAAGCCGCAATGTATGGCTTTTCCAAACCTGGCATCATTCCGCTTTGGTCCGGCGAAGGCAATGTGCCAACGCCCCAAGCCTTTTCAAATGCAGCCGCTGAAAGTCTCGCCAAGGGCGAAACATTTTACACTTGGCAGCGCGGCATTCCGGAATTGCGCGAGGCTTTGGCCCGCTATCACACGCGTCATTTCGCCCGCGACTTTTCGCATGAGAATTTCTTTGTGACAGGTGGCGGCATGCAGGCCATCCAGACGGCGATACAGATGATTGCAGGTGAAGGCGATGAAGTGATTATCCCCACGCCCGCCTGGCCCAATTATGCAGGGCCGCTGCGCTTGCAGGGGTCCAAGCCTGTGGAAGTACCCATGGATTTCAGCAATGGCAAATGGTCGCTTGATTTCAACATGCTGTTTGATGCAATCACGCCAAAAACCAAGGCGCTCTGCGTGAATTCGCCTTCCAATCCGCTGGGCTGGACCGCATCTCGCGAGGACCTTGTCACCATTCGTGATGAATGCCGCAAGCGGGGCATCTGGATGTTTGGCGACGAAGTCTATTCGCGTTTCTATTATGGCGGACGTCATGAAACCCGCGCACCGTCTTTCCTGGACATCTGTGATGTGGAAGAGCGCCTGTTGCTCGCCAATACATTCTCCAAGAACTGGGCCATGACCGGCTGGCGCGTGGGCTGGCTGCAGGCACCGCGCGAGTTGGGACCTGCCATCGAACGCATCATCCAATACAATTCCAGTGGCACTGCAGTGTTCCTGCAGCGTGGCTGTGTGGCAGCGCTAGATGGCGGCGAAGACTTCATCGCTGCGCAAGTTTCCAAGGCCCGCACCAATCGCGACCTTGTGGTGTCGACGCTGCGGCAATTTCCGCAAATCCGTTTCGAGGTTCCGGCAGGCGCATTCTATTTGTTCTTCAAGATTGAGGGCATGAAGGACTCAGCCGCCACGACCCACCGCATCATTGATGAGGCCAATGTGGGATTTGCGCCCGGAGCTACTTTCGGGCTTGGCGGCGAAGGTCATCTTCGCATGTGCTATCTGCGTGATACCGCAAAATTGGAAGAAGCCATGGGCCGTTTTGCGGAGTGGCTGAAAAAACACCAGCCCAGTTAACTGCTGCCTTTTTATATGCTGCATTGCACAAAATTACAGCGTACGGAATTTGTGCCACGAACGCCTATTACTTCATATCCTATATTTTTCAATAGCTTATAAAAAAGCTTAAGCATGTTCAGATCTGGCCCGAACTTTGCATAATATTCTGCAATGCACGTCTGGTTTGGATCCTCCCATTTCCGTTTTAGAGTACTCGTGGCAGGTGGCAGTGTCGCAACTCGGTTTGCGAAATCGCCATTTAAGGGGTGAACGGGCAAGGGTTGCTTCCGTTCACCCCATTTTTTTGGCGTCGTGAAACTGGAGCGCATTACTTAACCGGAACCATCAAATGCTGATATGGCGTTCCCGCCCACATGACATAGGGCTTGCTGGTATCAGGATTTGCGCCAGCAGGATAACCCGCCATCATATCCATGGCATTCATTACCATGACATGGGGGCCGGTTTTTACCCAGTTGTTGCTGGAGCTGGGCGCGGTGGCATAGGGATCCGTATTGCTGGCATCTGTTCCTCCTTCCAGCATATACATGAACCCCACCTTCCCCTTTGGCGGATCTTTCTTGCCAATCCATGCCATGGCCCACTCCATGGCATTGGCATCGCCACACATGGGGTCTGGGCCGGGCGTTGCTGGAGAATCCGGCATGCACCAGAATCCGTTTTTGCCTTCGCGCAGCGTCTTCATCTTGCCGTCTTCGCCGATGGCATAAATCGCTGCACCTGAAGCAACAGCTGGCGGTGCTGCTGATTCAGCGCTCTTGATCAAGGCGGCATCGTCAGCCCGCGCCAAAGATGAAACCGGTAGCGACAATACGAGCAAGCTGGACGCAAGCAGTGAAATCTTTTTCATGATACTTCTCCCGTGATTGATGTGAGTTAAAAGTGCCGACGTCAGCTATCCCAGGCCTGAACGATGGTTTGCTTGACTATTCCCTTGGGGCCAAGTTCAGCCATTGCCGCGGCAATGACATGAGTTCCGTCGGGATATTTGCAACCCTCGACGAAGGCAAGATGGTCGCCGTCAATGACCCCGCTCTCCAGCGTGTGCTTCATGTCCCGGCTGTAAACATCATCCAGGAAATTTCCGATTTCAGCAGCGCCCTTTATGGTGCGGGGCTTGCTCGGCGGATTATCGCTGTCGATGATGGTGAGGACGGCATTGGATGCATAGAGTGCCTTGAGGCTCTCGGCATCACGGCTTTCGACAGCTTTGCGAATATTGGCAATGGTGGGCGGGTTCTGTTTCATGGGTAACTCCCTTGACCAAAATTGATCTGTCAATTTGTGACTGCACAAAGACTTGGGGTGACGTACCAAGTGAGGTGATGAATACCCCAATGGGGTAACACTTACCTTTTAGTAGGTAACTTGTCAACTAGTAGGTAGAATGCTAATGATGAATACGGATCATGCGATTCGGGTGAAGCGCAAAGTTGAAATCTCAGAAGGACCCATGGATCAAAAAACCGCTACGACAAACACCTCCCAGCAGATACTCGATATCGCCCAGCGTCTGGTCCAGACCAGAGGCTTCAATGCTTTCAGTTATGCCGACATTGCCAGCGCCATGGGAATTTCCAAGGCAAGTCTGCATTATCACTTCGTGTCAAAATCCGAGTTAGGGGTGAAACTCATAGAACGTTACAAAACTGAGTTTGCCGCAACCCTGGACGAAATTGATGCGGAGAGTGCCAATGCTGCGGAAAAGCTGAAGCGTTATGTCAATATTTATACCGAAGTTCTGGCTGATGATCGCATGTGCCTGTGTGGCATGCTGACCGCCGAATTTGTGACTCTGTCGAAATCCATGCAATTAGCGCTGGACGCGTACTTCGACCTGAATGAACGCTGGCTTGCTCGCGTGCTTGAAAGTGGCCTGGCTGACAGGAGCCTGAGGTTTGAAGGTTCAGCCAATGATGCCTCCCAATATATCGTGGGATCGCTTGAGGGGTCCATGATGATGGCGCGCCCCCACGGCGGCCTGGCGCGTTTTCATGCGGCTACGCGCCATCTCCTCGCTGATTTCGGAATCTAGCACCCGCGCTTGAGCTGCTGAATGATATTTTCAAGGCCCTGCAGGAACTGCGATCTTGCAGCCGACGTAAACACCGGATTGTTGCCCCTTACATCGCCTGTTTCCCGCAAATGGGACATCAGATCACGCATGGCCAATGCCATGCCGATGCTGTCCTCGGTAAATGGTTTGCCTGTAGGAGCTATGACTTTGGCCAACTTCTTCATGGCGCGCGAAGCCAGCGGTATATCCGATGTCACCACGATATCCTTTGCGGTGACTTGTTCACCGATCCAGTCATCTGCCGCATCAGCGCCTTCTGCCACGACAACCCGTTTGACATTGTCACCAAACGGCAGGCGCATATAGGAGTTTGAAACATAGTGAATGGTCAAGCCGTGGCGCGTTGCCACTTTCGCGGCCTCTTCCTTTACGGGACATGCGTCCGCATCGACATAAATCTGCGAGGCCATCAGCTTACGCTGTTGGGCAGTTCGGATTCGCGCCGGGCGATGAAATCCTTGAGGCCATCTGCAATACCCTGTTCCAGCGAGGGTTCCTCATAGGCAGCCAGCATGGCAGCAGCCTTGTCGCGGCCACGCGCGTCATGATCCTTGGCGCCTTCTGCCGACCATTGCTCAAACGAATTGAAATCCATGATGGAAGGCATGAAGAATGCGCTTTCGAAATGCTCGAGCGTGTGCTTGGTGCCGAGAAAATGTCCCGCTGGTCCCACTTCACGGATGGCCGCCATGGCTTCTTTGAAATCTGCAAAGGAAAGCCCCTGGGCATATTTGTACCAGCCCTGCAGTTGTTCAGCATCGGTCACAAATTTCGAATAGCCGCAACACAGCCCGGCTTCCAACCAGCCTGCCACATGCCAGATATAATTCGCGCCTGAAAGAATGGCCGCATGCATGAGCATGTTTGATTCATAGCCCGCCTGCGCGTCATTAAGTTTGGATCCCACATGAAAGCCCGATGTGCGCCACGGTAATTTGTATTTGCGCGCCAGGGCTCCCATGACAAACATCATTTGGGCAGCTTCCGGCGTGCCGCCCATGGGGGCACCTGTCTTCATGTCAACTGTGACCATGAACTGACCATAGATCTGCGGTGAACCTGGGCGGATAAGCTGGGTGAACGCCACGCCAGCCAGTGCTTCAGCATTCACCTGTGCGACAGCACCGATAGAAGATGCTGATGTCGATGCTCCACAAAGCGCAAACGGAGCCAGGATCAAAGGCTGGTTATGACGCGCATAAACCTTCATGGCATCCAGCATGGTGGCATCCCACACCAGTGGCGAATTGCAGTTGGTGATGGAAACGACAACCGTGTTATCCTTTACATAGTCATCTCCAAAGACGATGCCTGCCATCTTTATTACATCTTCGGCACGTTCCCTGGATGTGACAATTCCCATGAAAGGCTTGTCGGAATGTTTGAGGGCGGAATGAATGATGTGGAGGTGCCGCTTGGGAACTGCCACCTCCATGGGCTCGCAAATGATGGAACTCGATGAATGCAGCGCGGGCGCCATATAAGCAAGCTTGTGAAAATTATTGAGATCGGCAAGCGTTCCATAGCGCCTTTCGCCGTCCAGCCCCCGCACATAGGGCGCCCCATACATCGGCACAAATACCGTATTCTTGCCGCCCACTTTGACAGTGCGTTCGGGATTTCGCGCATTGAGGGTGAATTCGGGTGGCACCTTTGAAACCAGTTCCATCAGCAGCGCGCGGTCGATTCGCACGCGCGTGGCCGAAACATCAGCCCCCGCAGCCCGCCACATCGATATGGCCTCGTCGTCTCGGAATTCACAGCCAATTTCTTCCAGGATTGTGAGGGACTCATCATGAATGAGCTCCACGGCCTCATCTGGCACCATCTGGTAGGTGGGAATGTTGCGCACCAATGTGGGAAAGGACAGCAAGGGAGCAGACCGCAAAGCCCGCCTGCCTTCGCGTCCGCCACTGCGTTTGCCAGTGGCCGTAACCTGCTTTGAAAGTTCCAGGGTGTTGATCATGGTCCGAAAACCTTAGAGCAATGGGTTCAGCAATGAAACAGCTCAACATCGGTTGTAAATCATTGTGCGCTGCAATACTCGCGTCACCGCGGCAGTTGACGGCACGTTCGCGTCCAGCCACAATGCATAACAGGGGAAAGCTTGATGCAGCGTATGGCGCCGGGGGGTGCAATGCTTATGGCAAATCATCAGAATTCAAATATGTCCGTTTCCCCTGGGACATGTAGGGAGTAGCCAGATGGCTGAAAAACACAATTTAACCGAGGACGAAAAAATCCTCCATGGTATGGGCTATGCGCAGGAATTATCCCGTCGCATGGGCACATTCCAGAGCTTTGCAATTTCATTTTCAATTATCTGCATTATTTCGGGAGGCCTTGCGTCCTTTCCGATTGCGATGTCGACAGTTGGCCCGTGGATGGCCACACTGGGTTGGATTTTGGGCGGCATTTTCGCTTTGATCGTAGCTGCATCACTGGGGCAGATCGCGTCGGCCTATCCAACTGCCGGAAGCCTCTATCACTGGTCATCTATTCTTGGCGGCAGGTTCTGGGGCTGGCTTACGGCCTACACCAATCTTCTTGGCCTGTTGTTTGTTATTCCAGCCGTAAACGTCATTCTCTACACCTTCATCCGGGATCTGTTCTTTTCGGGCATGCTGGGCTGGGATGTTTCGACCTGGACGAACACCACAATGTTCATCTGGATTGCCTTCATTACCGCGGCGCAATGCCTGCTCAATCACTTCGGCATCAAGCTTACCACCATGCTGACGGATTTTTCCGGCTACCTGATTTTTGCCATTACCATCATCTTCACCATCCTGCTCTTCACCCATGTTGAAAATTTCAATCTGGCAACGGCATTCACTTTTGTAAACAAGACCGGAGAACCCGGTGGCAACGTTGCTCCGCTTGCTGGAACCTTTGTGGCCATCATGATGGGCTTTCTCTATCCGCTCTTCACCATCACCGGTTTTGACGCCTCTGCACACACTTCGGAAGAGACCAAGGATGCACAAAACACCGTGCACAAGGGCATGCTTACGTCCGTGTTCTGGTCGCTGGTGTTTGGTTTCGTAATGGCCCTTGGCATGGTCATGGCCCTGCCTGCGGTTTATACAACCCTCGCGGCACAGCCAGACCAGACCCTTGTGTCAAAGGAAGTCATGGCCCAGCTTGCAGCTATTCCCGGTGGGCCAACGCCTGCCGATATGGCGGTACTTGGCTGGGGTAGTTTCTCGACGCTGTTCAACGTGCTGATTGCGCCAAGCTTCCTTGGCAAGATTTGCGCGATTGGCATTATCGTTGCGAACTTCTTCTGTGCCTTGTCGGCTGTAACGTCAACATCCCGCATGATCTATGCCTTTGCGCGTGATCGCGGCATGCCGGCAGGGCTGGCCAAGGTCAGCCATGCCTACCGCACGCCAGTTGCCGCCATTTGGTTTACTGGCATCCTCACGTTCATTCTGGTGCTGGTTACTACACCAATTGGTGCTTTCGTGGCCCTTTCAACCGGATGCGCCATGTATCTCTACATGTCCTACGCCATGCCGGTCATCGCTGGCATGATTGCAGAAGGCAAGTCATGGACGACATTTGGCAAGTTCCGCTTGGGCGGCCTTTCCAAACTGTTTGCCATCATCGTCTTGCTCGGAACAATCGGTGTGATCATCGGTGGACATGCGATCGTTCCATCGGCGGGAAATTTTGGTGAAGCCGGTTTTGCACCGGGGCTCATCTATTATACCCTGGGTTTCTACGCCATTCTGCTGGTGATATGGCTTGCATTTGAAAACAAGCGTTTCAAGGGCCCACCGATAGGCGCTGAAATAGCCAGGCGTCAGGCTGCAATTGCAGCTGCCGAACAGGCTCTGGCAGCCGGAGAATAACCTTTAGAATGACATGCCGAGGGCGGTCTTTGGGCCGCCCTTTTTATTTGTGATAGAAGTCCCGGATGCAGGAGAGATTCGATATAGCAGTAATAGGTGGAGGCGTCGTGGGCCTTGCAATCCTGCGCCGCTTTGCCATGGCAGGCCTTCGCTGCATTCTCCTGGAAAAAGGCGCCGACATTCTTTCTGGGGCATCCAAAGGCAACAGCGCCCTTTTGCATACGGGTTTCGATGCTCCGCCTCGAAGCCTCGAACTGGTTTGCATGAAAGCAGGTTATGCAGAATATCTCAGCATCTGGCAAAAGCTGAATTTGCCCCTGATCGAAACTTCAGCCTTGGTCGTGGCATGGAATGAAGCAGAGCTTGCGGCACTGCCTGATATTGTTGCCAAGGCTCACAAAAATGGCATTACTGATGTACGGATGATTTCACAAACCGAACTCCGCCTGAAAGAACCGAACCTTGCGCGCCATGCTTTGGAGGCGGTGCTGGTGCCCGGCGAACATGTCATCGATGCCTGGTCGGCACCGCTTGCCTATGGGCATCAAGCACTGGCCCATGGCGCGAAGATTTTGCGCAAGGCGGAAGTAATGTCCGGAGAATTTTCAGATGGTTGCTGGACACTTCAGACGCGAGGAGGCGAGGTGACAGCCAATAATGTCGTCAATGCTGCCGGAAATTTTGGCGACATCGTTGAGTCCATGGCGCGTCCCTCTCCCTTTGCCATTAAACCGCGCAAAGGTCAGTTCGTGGTATTTGACAAACCCGCGAGCAAACTGGTGACAGCCATTATTCTCCCGGTGCCAACCCCGCGCACGAAAGGCGTCGTTGTGTTCCGCACGGCCTATGGCAATCTTGCGATTGGCCCAACGGCGGAAGATCAGGAAGAGCGCGAGATCGCAACCTGCGACAGCAAAACCTTGGCCCACCTCAAGGCCAGGGCTGCCGAAATTGTGCCCGAGCTTGCCACTGTTGATGTCACGGCAACCTATGCCGGATTGCGCCCTGCCAGCAACCAAATGGATTACATCATCGAAGCGCTACCGGAAAAGAACTGGATCACCGCGGTAGGGATCCGCTCAACTGGTCTTACGGCAAGCTTGGGGATTGCCCAGCAGGTTGCAGCAATTTATGCGAAGAAATTTGCCAAGCTTCCGAAAAACAGTCCCGATCCCATTTGGACTCCGGTGCCCAATCTTGCGGAAACCCGCATACGCCCCTATTTGATGGGCGGAGAAATCATCTGCCATTGCGAACGCGTCACCCGTGGTGAAATCGAGCATGCCCTTGCAGGACCGATGCCGGCCGGGGACCTCAGCGGTTTGAAGCGCCGAACCCGCGCCATGATGGGCCGCTGCCAAGGTTTTTACTGCTCCGCCAATATTGCCGCCATCACCAAGGGTTGCTTTGATGCAACATCCTGACGTTGTCATCGTAGGAGCAGGCCCGACCGGCCTCGCAGCAACGCGGCGCCTGAAAGAACTGGGCGTGAAACATGTCGTGGTGCTGGAACGTGAAGCAGAAGCAGGCGGCATTCCGCGTTATTGCGGGCATTTGGGTTTTGGCTGGCACAGTCATAAGCGCATGTGGAGGGGCCCGCACTTTGCCTACATGCTGCGCGCCTCGGTGGAAGGCGTGGATATGAGAACGGCAACATCAGTCCTTGAAATAAACCGAGATGGCAGCCTTCGCCTGCACAGCGCTTCAGGCGTTAGCGAATTGAAAGCCCGGCATATCCTCATTGCAACGGGAACGCGAGAAGCCTCGCGTGCTGCGCGGTTGGTCGGTGGTGCCCGCCCGCAAGGCGTGATGAATACAGGTGCGTTGCAGCAGCATGTCTATCTCCACGGGCGCAAACCGTTTCAAAATCCGGTGATTATTGGCAGCGAATGGGTGTCGTTTTCTGCCATCCTGACCTGCAGGCATGCAGGAATCAGGCCCGTTGCCATGCTGGAGGAAAACCAGAAAATTACAGCGCCGCGCGCTGGAAGCCTCGTGGCCAGATGGGCATTTGGTGTACCCGTTTATACATCGGCGAAATTGATCAGCATCGAAGGACGCGACGTTGTGGAGGCAGTAGAGATTGAACACCGTGGCCAACTTAAGCGGATAACTTGTGACGGTGTCATTTTTACGGGACAGTTCAAGCCTGAAACGGCAATTCTTCCGGCAGGCGATCTGCCCGAGAATATTTCACTTGCCGGTAACGTTTTGGCGCCGCTCAAGAGCGCAGGCCAATGCTGGCTGCAAGGCGTGGCAGCCGCTGAAGCAATCGCCAGGAGGCTGGCATGAAAGTTGCCGCCATTGACCAGGGAACCACGTCAACAAAATCATTCACGCTGGATGAGGCAGGCCGCTTTGAATGCTTCGCTGCAATCGAACACCGGCAAATCTACCCGCATGCGGGATGGGTGGAGCATGACCCTGAAGAAATTTTGCGCAATGTTGCATCCTGCCTTGCCGCTGCAGGAGAGGTGGACGCGATTGGTCTTGATAACCAGGGTGAAACAGTTGTGGCTTGGGACGCTGCAACCGGAAGGCCGGTCTATAACGCTATTGTCTGGCAGGATGGCCGTACCTCCGATGTCATTGAAAAGCTGAAATCGGATGGCGCCGAAGAACTGACGCTGCAGCGCGCAGGCCTTCCATTGGACCCCTATTTTTCAGCCAGCAAGATGCGCTGGATCATCGACCATGTGGATGAGGCAAAAACACTATTGCAGCAAGGAAGGCTTCGACTGGGCACCAGCGATGCATTCCTGCTCGACCGACTGACCCACACTTTTGCAACCGATGTGACAACAGCTTCACGCACCAGCTTGATGTCCCTGGATAATTGTGAATGGGATGATGACCTTTGTGCGCTTTTCGCCATCCCCATGGAGTGCCTGCCCCAAATCAGGTCGACGGCAGAAAATTTCGGCAGTTTCGGAAAGACACCTGTGACAGCGAACATCGTGGATCAGCAGGCAGCACTCCAAGGCCACGGCGGCCAGGCGAAAGTCACCTTTGGCACGGGTGCCTTCGCTTTGGTGCCCACAGGCCAACTGCGGATTGATGGATCCAAGTCCGGTGTGCTTTCAACAATTGCCTGCAGGATTGGAAATCAACCTGTTGAGCGGGCGATGGAGGGGGGTGTTTACAACGCTGCCTCCGCATTGAACTGGGCCCGTGGAATTGGCCTCTTCACGGAATACTCCGACATCGCCCATTTCGAAAAGCCGTCCGCGCTCTCGCGCAATCTTGTTTTCGTGCCCGCACTTTCAGGTCTGGGGTGCCCGCATTGGGACCGCAATGCCGCAGGCCTCTGGATTGGCATGGGACTGGATACCACCGCCATGGACCTGATGCAGGCGCTTCTGGAAGGAATAGCATTGCGAACAGCAGAAGTGATTTCAGCGATGGCGGAATTGGCGCCCTTGCAAGCCACCATATCCATCGACGGCGGTCTCACCCAAAATCCCTACTTCAATATGTTCCTGGCAAATGCCTTGGACAAAACGATCATTGTTCAAAACTATGCTGAACTCACCGGCTATGGTACGGCGCGCATGGCAATGAACGGGGCAGGAATATCATCATTGCCGCCACTTCCCGCGCCCCGGACAAGAATTGTCCCAGCGTCTCCTTTGGGCCAACAGCACAGGGCGCGCTTTGCGGAAGCTGTGGCCCGCTCCCGAAACTGGAAGTGATCAGGCCGCTTTCACACCAACCGATTGAAGCGTCAATTCACCGCTGGCGATGACCAGGCCTTCCGCGCCATCCAATGCGCCAGGTACCAGTTCCAGTCCGAGAAACCGGCTGCGATCAACCGGCCCTGGCAGGTGCAAATCAGCTACCAGCGCAGGCGTAAAACCAAAGCGGCCATAATAGGAGGCATCGCCCACCAGCACGATGGCCGAATGGCCAAGGAGCTTTGCTTGGTTCACGGCGTGCTCGATCATGGCACGGCCAATGCCCCGATTCTGATGTCGCGCATCAATAGCGAGTGGGCCGAGCAACAGCGAAGGCCCCGCTGAACCCGCAATCACATTCCACATGCGCAACGTGCCGATCACCCGCCCTGATTTGCTCGTGGCGGTAAAGGCCAGGCCTTCTGCGGCCTCGCGACCATCACGGAAGCGTTGTGATGTCTTGCGGTGGCGGCTACGACCGAATGCGCGGTCGAGCAATGCTTCACGTGGCGTACAGTCAGACAAAATCTCAGCACGAATGGTGACCATGAAAGCCTCCAAAAATACAGGAATGAAATAATCAGATGATGAAGGATTGCAGCGGCGGAAAGCCGTTAAAGGCCACCGACGCATAGGTCGTCGTATAGGCACCTGTTGCCTCTATCAGCACCTCATCACCAACCGTGAGTGTGATTGGCAAGTCATAAGGCGTCTTTTCATACAGCACGTCGGCTGAATCACAGGTGGGGCCTGCAATCACGCAGGGTGATTTCGCATCGCCATCGCGTGCCGTGGTAATGGGATAGCGGATGGCCTCATCCATGGTCTCAGCCAAGCCGCCAAATTTGCCAATGTCAAGGTAAACCCAGCGTTGGTCATCATTGGCATGCTTTTTGGAAATCAGGATGACTTCTGATTTGATCACGCCGGCATTGCCCACCATACCGCGCCCCGGTTCAATGATGGTTTCGGGAATGGCATTGCCGAAATGCTTTGCAAGGCCATCATGAATGGCATTGGCATAGGTGGCTGTGCCGGGAACCGCCTTGAGATATTGCGTCGGAAAGCCGCCGCCCAGGTTTACCATGGAAAGCGTGATGCCGCGGGCAGACAGGGCGTCAAAAATCGCCTTTGATTGCTCAAGGGCGGTGCCCCACGCACCAAGGCGGATTTGCTGGGAACCAACATGGAAGGAAATGCCATAGGCCTTGAGGCCGATCTTGTGGGCATGCAGCAGAACATCTGTGGCCATCGCAGGGTCACAGCCAAACTTGCGTGACAGGGGCCATTCGGCTCCAGCGCCATCTGTAAGAATGCGGCAGAAAACGCGTGCACTGGGAGCCGCACGCCCCACTTTTTCAACTTCTTCGATGCAATCCACCGCAAACATCGAAATGCCATAGGCATGGGCACGCGCGATATCGCGTTCCTTCTTGATGGTATTGCCAAAGGAAATGCGGTCAGCCGTGGCGCCGGCATTCAGCGCCATTTCAATTTCAGCAACCGAAGCGGTATCAAAGCAGGATCCCATGTCTACCAGAAGTTTCAAGACTTCAGGCGCAGGATTGGCTTTCACTGCATAATAAATCTTCGTATCAGGCATGGCCCGTGTAAAGGCCCTGTAGTTGTCGGCAATCACTTCAAGATCGACGACAAGGCAAGGGCCTTCGGGTCGGCGGTCGCGGAGGAAGTCCAGAATGCGTGCGGTAGCGGCCATGTGCGTATCTCCCAAAAACGAAAAAAGAGATGACAGTGCTGTTCAAAAACCCACGCGATGGAGACGTGGCATTTACAAACTCAACTGACGTTTCGCCTTGGCTTGACTGGGATTTCCCAATCGCACTGCGGGCAATGATAGTGAAGCCTCTCAGTAACGTCCGCCTTTGGAGGGCAGACCAAGACCAAAAAGCCCTCACCGTCGTTGCTTTGGGGAAATCCTTAAAGGCACGTGCGACTCTGGGCAGCGCTCATATGATGGATTCGACCGTCGCAATCAAGAATAAATTTGGGCTGGGGCCAAGTTTTTTGTTAAAATCTGTTAAGTATTGGGAGCTCCGAACGCCTTCCACCCCGCCACCAGACGCGTCACAATGGTAACAGCGCACAAAGCAGCATAAAAATAGGCGATGCCGGCAAAATTCTGGGGCCACAGACACATCACGATGAAACAGGCTACCGTCTCCGTTCCTTCAGTTAAGCCACCCAGATAATAAAAGGATTTGGAAGGATAGGCGATGCTCTTCATCCCGCGTTTTTCCGCGATGATGGCATAGGCGAGGAAACTTGTGCCGGTACCAAGAAAGGCTGCAAGCAGCGTGGCGGCAGCAAGGGCATTTCTGAAGGGCTCTGCGATGGCAAAAGCCAGGGGAATGGCGCCATAGAAGAGAAAATCCAATCCGATATCCAGAAATGCCCCACGGTCAGTAGCCTTGCCCAAGCGGGCGACTGCCCCATCAAGACCATCGCATAGGCGGCTGGCAAGCAAGGGAAGGATTGCTGCAACAGGAAATCCAAGGGCGATACATGCGGCCGAAAAAATCCCCAGTCCAAAACCAAGCAATGTCACCTGGTCGGCATTGTAGCCGCGCCTCCAGATCTCCCGTGCGGCGCGGTCCACCACGGGCTGTGCGATTTTCAAGGCGTATCGGTCAAGCATGAACAATCTCTCCGGATTTCCTGATATGAAGAACGCGACCGCCTCTCGGCGCATCAGCCTTGTCGTGGCTAACCACCAGGCTCGGAATGCCATGCGATTGCAGGTGGGAATAGACATAGGCGCGCATGCTTGTCCGCAGCTCTTCATCCAGCTTGTTGAAGGGCTCATCCAGCAACATGCACGAGGGCTCGGCCACAAGTGCGCGCATCAGGGAAACCCTCGCCTTCTGCCCACCGGACAAGGTGGAAGGCATGCGGTCTTCCCAGCCGCCGAGTTCAGCCTGCTGTAATGACAGCCGCATTTTTTCCACACGCTGGTCTTTGCTTCCGCGCGCCATGCCGAACAATATATTTTGGCCCACCGTGAGGTGAGGAAACAACAGGTCATCCTGAAACAGCCTTCCGATTTTTCTCTGTTCCGGCCGCATGTCAGTGACATCCCGCTCATTCAGAAAGATACGGCCGTGCCCCAGCAAAGGTGGTGTGAGATCCCCTGCTATATAAGCCAGCAAGGAGGATTTTCCACAACCGCTCGGTCCCATGATGGTGACAACTTCCCCATCCTCCACGACCAAATCAAATGCCGTTATGAGCGGTGCGCCAGCAAGGGTGAGCGAAACGGCATGGAGTGAGAGGCTCATGGGGTGTTCCGTGCAAACCGGGTGGCGAGGGTGAAGGCAAGAAGGGGGATGGCCATGAGAACGAGTGAGAAAGCAGCAAGCAGCGCGCGATTACCACCACTCGCGAGCGTCACAGCCTCCGTTGTAAGTGTAGACACTCTTCCTGAGCCAATGAGCTGGGAAGGAATATATTGCGCAATACTCACACCAATCCCTACAGCTGCAGCAGTCAGAAGCGGAGGCTTGAGCAAAGGAACTTTAATTGCTGCCCAGAATCTTAGGGCATCGGTGTTAAGTCCATAGGACACGGACCGGTAGCGCGGATCAAACGCCCGGTAGGGGCCCTGCAGTACAATGAATACATAGGCAAAAACCGGCGTAAGGTGACCCAGTAAAACGCCAAACCAGCTTCCGTTGAGCATAAGATGCAGAAACAGGAAATATTGTCCTTGTGCAATCAGGATCGCGGGCAGCGTCAGCGCAGCAAGAGAAAACGCCAGAACTGCGATATCAAATCTTTCATCAACGGTTTCGAACCACGCAATGGCAAAGGTCAGCGCAACTGCGACGGACACGAAAGCAAGAGACAGGCTGTTCAATAGCGGCGCAGGTGATTCAATCAGTTCCGACCAGGCGGAGAATTGCATCTGCGGGGGCAACAATGCGGGAAACGCCCAAAAGCCAGTAAGCGACAGCAGGAACAGCAGGAGGAAGACGGCAACATAAAGGCTGCGGAAGCCAACCAGCAAGGCAAAGGCAAACCTGCGGGGGGCGCCCGCGCCTGAAGGCCCTTGAGTGAAAAAAACATCTAATAGGGGCGCAAACAGTCGCCATGCAGAGGCAAAAGCCAAGCCCGCGGTTACCAGCATGAGTGTTAGAAATACAGCACCTGCTGCGCCTCGTGCATTGAGAGCCTGCTGGGCATTATTGAGGTCACCCCATATGATCACGGCCAAGGGTGGCGGCTGTGTGGGACCAGTCACCAACGCCATATCGACAACGGATGCGCCGTAAACCCAGACGATGACCATGGGCCAGAGCAGGCGTGGCAGGATTTGCGGCAATACCACTCGCAGCCATATCGAACCATCGCCATGGCCCAGGCTGCGCGCCACCCGCGCTTGTTCGTTGAGAAGACTGGAAAACTCAGGCCGCTGCATGTGACCTGCAATCAACCAGAGTATAAAGGGGACTTCTTTCAGAACCAGAACAGCCAAAAGAGCAAACCCGTATGGATCTTGCGTCGTGACCCAAGGGGGTGGCGTGGTCCACCCCAAAGCAAGAGCAATGACCCGTGCGATCAGCCCGCTTGGCATGATCAGAAATCCAAATCCTACAGCAAATGCCAGATGCGGCAGCGACAGAAATCCTCCCACGAGCTGCTGCATCTTGTTCCAGGCCATGTTGCCATGCAGGCCCGCAGCGATCCACAACGCTATGGCAACGGAAAGCGCCAACCCCATTGTGCCGGTTGCAAGCGAAAGTGCAAGACCATGCCAGATCTGCGGGTGCGAAAAAAAAGCGCGCCACGCCGCTGGATCATTTGCAGTGAAGCTTACAGCAGCAAGCCCTCCGAGGAGCGGCGCCAACCAGAAAACGCTGAGCGGCAACGCACCACCCAGCCATTTCATGCCTTGCCTCATGCTCCGTAGTGTTCAAGCCATGCCGCTTCAATCAGCGGCACCCAACTGCCATGCGGTTCGGGAATGGCAGGCGAAGGCTTCTTCACACTTCCCGCCACATCACTGGTGGCAAAAAATTTCGCCTCTTCAGCCGAAAGCTTGTTCATGCTGAGCACTGTGGGATCGCCCCATGTCGCAAGATTGGCTTTATGCCCCTGCGCTTCCGGCGAAAGCAGAAAATTCGCGGTGACTTGTGCTGCGGCCCGGGCCTTTGCATTGATGGGAACAGCCACGAAATGCGTATTGCCGATTGTGCCACCGCTGAATTGCCAAGAAATTGTGGAGAAGGGCAGGGCTTTGCCTGCAACAAGGTTTGCAGCTTCATTTGGATTAAAGGTAAGCGCCATCAACAGCTCACCATCTGCGAGCATTTGTTTCAACTGAGCCTGTCTTTGCGGAAATTGTTTTCCCTCGCGCCACAAGTGGGGATGCATCCTATCAAGCAGTTCAAACATGGACGCAGTTATGGCTTGGAACGTGTCTTTGGTGACGGGCCTTGATAACTGAGCTCTGTCACCAATCGTTTCCAACAGTGCCTGTTTCACAAAAGTCGTGCCGTGGAAGTCGGGTGGGGCGGGATAGGTCACCCGGCCTGGGTTGGATGTAGCAAACGACACCAGTTCCGCCATGTTGTCAGGCGACTGCACGATCTTGCTGCCATCCCCAAAAAATGTGAGCTGGGCCATGCCCCAAGGACTTTCATAGCCCTCGGTGGGTTCGGCAAAATCAACCAGCGTCGTGGGTTTGCCTTCAGTGTCCACATATTTGAAATTGGGCAGCGATTGCGCAAAGGGACCAAACAGCAGCTTATCCTGCTTCATGGCCCGAAAATTTTCACCATTGATCCACACAAGGTCGGCAGAACCCGGCACTGTGCCTGCCTTCACTTCATCGCGTACCCGGCGCACCACTTCTGCGGTATCTGCGATCTTCGCATGGATGAGGGTAATATCATACACGGCTTTGAGCATTTCGCCTGCCCAGGCGATATAGGCATTGATTGGCTCTGATCCCGCCCATGCGTTGAAGTAAACTGTCTGCCCCTTGGCCTCACTTTCCAGCGCAGCCCAGTCTGCAGCAGAGCTGAATTGGGATGTGACGGGCAGCAAGCCAGCGGCCAGTGTGGTGCGAAGCAATTGGCGACGGGTAACTTTCATGCAAACTCCCTGAATGATATTTCTTCATAGGGATATTTGTGACCAAAACAAATATTTCCATGGGTCCGTCCATCAGGAAATCGTGATATTCAACCGGGCTTCCACATTTTCGTGGGCTTGTCCCGCTCCACAATATAGAGGTTATTGCTGTTCAATGTCTGCCAGTCGCTGCTGGTGCCATCTGGCCAAATAACGCGGATTTCCGCTTGCGTCATTTCCCCAAGTCCGAAATGCCACCATCCATTCTGGCCGCTGGCATGGCCGCCGCCCACGGAAATCTCACGCCGGAAGACCTGTCTATTGTGTTTCACTTCAAGCCACGCGCCAATGCCATCGCGGTTGGGGGCAGGCTGTTGCAACTTGATTTCGATCCATTGTCCCGCATTGCTGCTGGTATTGCGCCACAGCTGGGCCTTTTCCCAGCGGTTGACGACCACAAGATCAACCAGGCCATCCAGATTGAAATCTGCCAGCGCTGCCCCGCGCGACGTGGCGATGCTTGCAACACCTGCTGCTTCGCCTGCCTCCTGAAATTTGCCCACTGCAGTTTGCACCAGCAGGTTATTAGGATCTTTCATCGCAAAATCCGGCATTTTGGCAACATTGCCCTTGGCAATGAATAGATCAACCAGCCCGTCATTGTTCACATCTTCGAACTGCGCGTGCCAACCAGTACTGGGGCGCAAATCCTTGCCAAAATATGGCCGGTGCGCCGTAACACCCTTTGCATAGGCAATATCGGCAAAGGCAGGCTTTGGCTGGCCTTGTGCGGGAATGTTAGCGACACTTTGCAGTTTGTTGTCTGCCATGCTGGTCAGGAAATATTCGGGGTAGCCATCCGCGTTCAGGTCGTAACTGGCAATCCCCATGCCCCAGATGCGCAAGGCCTTCCAACCCTCGGCCTCGGTATAGAGGGCGGGAGCCTTGCCGGGCTCGACATGCCAGAGTTGTTCCTGGCCCCCTTCATAATATTCCCGGTCGTTTGAAATGCGGAGCGATGGCGTGCCTGACTTGTTCCAATCCGTAAATAGCATCGAAAGCGCGCAATAGCTGGGCTTGAGGGCAAGAGGTGGTGCAAATCGACGCTCAGAATTGCCCGACGGGCGATGCAGCCAGTTGTCGGTGCACGATCCCCAGGGAGACGTATCTTCTTGCCGGTCAATATAGTTGCCAACAGCCATTGTGGGCCAGACAGCACCGCGTTCCCATGTTGCCGCAAACGCTGTCGACCAGCCATCGCCTCCGTCAAAGCCCCAGTTTTCATTGGCACGCTCAAAACGGCAGTTGCCAAGCCCGCGCATGACGACATTCTCGCCCACCCGCAACAATACGACATCTGTAATGCCATCGCTATCCACATCGATTGGATAGGCACCAGTTACCTTGTCCAGTTCAAGCCCACTGGTTTGCACTTCAAAATGCAAACTGCCGCCGCGCTCACTAGCATTGCGGTAGAATTTTGCCGGATTTGTTCCGCCAGCCAGCACCATGTCGGCAAATCCGTCAGCGTTGCAGTCAAAAGTGGCAACGCCACCTCCCACCATATACTCCCATTCGCCGGCATAAATGCTGTCGATGCCTGCGCTGTCCGTCTCCTCAACAAAACGCGGAAGTGTGACCGGGTTTTCGGCAGAGGATGCTTGGGAAATGGCAAATGCTGTAATGGCTAAACCTAAATATATCCCGCGCATGTCTTATTTCCTCGTGCGCAGCGAATTTGTATAGGCTCCGATGCAGCGCCCTTGTTCCAAGCCCTGTTCAATGGCTGCACGAAAATGGATACCCCCATAGAGTCGTGAGAGGGCAGCCTCATGTGCCGCAGCCCAGAAGTCCGGAAAACGGCGCGGCGCCAAGCCATCCCTGTGGCGTGTTGCATCCTCAAATGCAAAATTTTCGCCAAAGGCCTGCGTAAGAACTGCCGCCGCCGCACCTGACTGCGTGCTGTGGCCGCTGGGATATTCGGGAAATGGTGGTGTAATCAGGAGAGGTTCCCACTTCGGGTCCATGGTGCGGCGAATATAAGTAACAGGCCGCAATAGGTTGTATTGGAATTTGGTATTCCAGCATCCGATGAATGAATCAGCCTCTGCTATGCCAAGCCGCGCCACAACATCCACGCTTCTGTCCAGATCTGAATGGTCGCGCTCCAGTATCTGCAAGGCAATGGATATCCAATGGCCAGGCGGCGTAGGTGAGAGCATTGGATCATCCGACCAGAACCGGGCAATGGCGCGTTGCTCTACAGTGAGATTTTGGGATGTCTCATAGACTTCGCGTGCCTGCCGGTAAAATTCGGATGAGGTGTCTTCACTATAGGCAGGGGGAGCCGGCAGATCGCAAGTCGTACCATTTGGCATGGCAAACGTCCGGTTCTTGCCCCAACTCGGCAAAAGTGGAAGCTGTTGCTGGGAAACCAGGCTTGTAGGTACCCAATAGGCCGCACCCTTGCTCAGTTTATATTCCATGGGAAAGCCCATGTTTTCGATGTCAGCGCCTCCATCACTTTTCGACCACGCCAAGATATGGGCAGCAAGCGCCTGGCCATGGCTTTCGCTGCGGGCCACGATGTCAGCAGGCACATTCGCTGTTACGTCAGCGCGCAATTTTTCGGCAAGCTTCGCCATGGCGCGCTGACCGGTGGGGCCGGTATTGGCAAATAAATTCTGCGCCGCAAATGCCATGGCAGCATCTATGACAACGGCTTCATCATATGTTTGCCCAGCGAGCCTTTTCGGCACAGCCTGTAGGCCGCTTAACTGTCCAGCCAGGGATTGCAGTTCCGCTGAACCACTTGCTACACCCTCAAAGGCCGTTACACCCAGATATGCAAAGGCGCGGCTGGCAACTGGCGGTGAATATGTTGGCGTATGCCGCACCAATTTGAGCACCATATGGTACCATTCCCGCAATACCTCTGCAGCATGCACATTAGTTGGCTGTACTGCTAGTGCAACCGATGGGCTGAACAATGCAAAGGCAATGATGGCGACTGCCGCGAAAAAATGACGAAGTGTTTTCATGTACGCAAGTTACCTGCTGATGTTGTTTCCAGACGTAGAGAAAAGCTGTTGTCCGCCTTTTTTGATCCCATCGCGAACACATCACGATCCAGATGCCGGAGCGTTTCAACCAAGGTCCCCGAGGAAATCATGTCCTTCCCATAGGGCACGATTTCAAACTCAACAAATTTCAACAAGTCATGCACGAGGCCACATTGGAGCGCATTCTCAAGGCTGTCTTTCATCAGTCCGTAGGCCCGTGTTCCAGGTCCGGCAAGAACCACCCGCTGAGGGTTGATGATGGCAATGAGACGGGCAATGCCAAAGCCCAGAACTTCACCCGCCCGCGCAAATGCTTTCACGGCAATCACATCCCCGCCTTCGGCCGCCGTCTGCAATTGATGGAATTCATTTTCCTGGATGGGTTCATGGACATCAAAACTGTGGTTGCTGGCCTCACGTGCCATGCGCACAATGCCATAATCCGCACTGAAAGCTTCCAGGCAACCCTTTCTGCCGCAGCGGCAAAGCGGTCCATCCGCGATATGGTTCATGTGGCCGAATTCGGCCGCCCGGCCATTGGCTCCCGAATAAACATTTCCGTCCAGTATGAGGCCAAGTCCTATTCCGTGCCCGAGAAATATCACAGCGTTTGTTCCTTCATATTTCTTTCGGTCACTGCTGATCAGCGCTTCAGCAATCATATTTGCATTATTGGCAATGGTGCAGGGAATACCGAGGAGCTGCTGCAATGGTTCAACAACCGGAATGTCACGCGCCTCAAAGGCCGGGCTCCAGGAAATTTCGCCCTTGATGGAATCCGCCACGCCCTGGATGGCAACGCCAATACGCTTGATGGAGAGTAAATCCACTTTGAGCCGCTTGGCGTGGAGGCGTATCTCCTGTGCAATGCGCGGACCGAAATCATCCCTGGATATTCCGTAAGTATCCACTCGCAATTTTTCTTGCGCCCGGACACTTCCGCTAAAATCGGCAAACACGAGTTCAACGCCATCCACTGAGATGCTGACAGCCAAGACGTTCGTGGCATCCGGATTAAGCGCAAGTTTTATTTGAGGACGTCCACGTCTTGTCCGTGAGGAAAATTCCTCGCCGTCCTCAAGAGTGTGAACGAGACCCTCTTCAATCAACTGTGCGCTGATCGAGGTTATGGAAGCCGGTGACAGGCCAGTGCGTTTTCCCAACGTAATTCTTGCCAAGGGTCCCTGATGGCGTAAAGTTTCGAGAACGAGTCCTCGATTCTGACGCCTGACCAGATCACTGTTTGCTTTCTCGAGCATTGGAAACTGCACACCTCTTTTCTGAGCTTGACTCGTTCCACAACTTGTTGCAACATTTTTTTGGACGCCGAAATAAATCAAGAATGTCCATCGAAACCATTTGCAAGTTCCGGTGAAACGGGAGTATGGGAGCGTCCCGCAAGCAGTTGAACGATGAGGAGGATCTTAGGAATGAAACGCAATATCTTAACATTGATGACCGGTGCCCTTTTGCTCGGTATGTCGTCTATGTCAGCAATGGCTGCTGGCAAAACCATTGCCGTGTCCTGGAAGACATTTCAGGAAGAACGTTGGAAGACGGACGAAGCCGCGATCAAGGCTGTAGTTGAAGCAGCAGGCGACAAATACATCTCGACCGATGCCCAGGGTTCAGCCCAGAAGCAGGCAGCCGATATCGAAGGCCTGATCTCGCAAAAAGTAGACGTGATCATGGTTGTTGCCTTTGACAGCGATGCCATCCTCCCATCCTTCAAGGCAGCCAGCGATGCCGGCGTGAAAATGCTGTCCTATGACGTGCTCGTCGAAGATCCGAATGCACTTTATGTGACGTTTGATAACGTGGGCGTAGGCCGCCTGATGGCCACGGAAATTCTGAAAGCCAAGCCAGAAGGCAACTATGCCTTTATCAAGGGCGACAAGGGCGATCCAAATGCAACATTCCTGTTTGAAGGCATTCAGGAAGTGCTCAAGGAAGCAACGGATGCTGGCAAGATCAAGAATGTTTGCGAAACCTTTACCGATGGTTGGAAGCCGGACAATGCTCAGAAGAACATGGAGCAATGTCTGACGTCGACCGGCAACAAGGTTGATGCCGTGGTTTCTGAAAATGATGGCATGGCGTCGGGCGTCGTGGCTGCCCTTGATGCACAGGGTCTCGCAGGCCAGGTGCCAGTTTCCGGCCAGGATGGCGACAAGGCTGCCCTGAACCGTGTGGCTCTCGGCACCCAGACTGTGTCGGTATGGAAAGATGCCCGTGCACTTGGCAAGGTTGCTGCTGAAGCAGCGGTTGCCATCGCTGAAGGCACCGACCCAACCACGCTGGCTGGCGCTTCAAAGTTTGCTGGCGGCAAGAACAAAGTCGAAGTCAACGCAATTCTCCTCGCTCCAAATCCAATCACCAAGGCCAATCTGGGTGATGTGATCAGCGCTGGCTGGATTTCCAAGGAAGAAGCCTGCGCCGGCGTAAAAGAAGGTGTCGACGCTTGCAAATAATTCACAAGCTCATGTGATGTGATTGAACCGTATCATCTTCCAAGATGGTACGGTTTTTTTAAAGGTGAACGCGAAATTATGCGCGCCAGCGCATGTAGGGAATACCGAGATGACGAACACCACCAGCCACAATCCAGCAACCAGCGATGAAGGCGTAGTCAGGCAGTTCCTGCGTGCCACTGAAATCGACACGCGCATGTTGGGCATGATCGCTGCCCTGATGGTGATCTGGGCGGGGTTCGATATTTATAGTGGCACGCTACGTCCAGGTAATGGCATTTTCGGCGGCTCATTTCTCATGCCGCGGAATCTGTGGATCCTGCTGGTGCAGACCTCCACCATCGCGGTCATGACCACAGGCATGGTGCTCGTTATTGTCATGCGGCAGATCGATTTGTCTGTAGGCTCCATGCTGAGCATGGTGGCCGTCGCAACCGGCGTGCTGCAGGTCTTTAACCTGGCTCCGGCATTGGGTGTAGGACACCCTGTCATCTGGCTCGTTGCTGTAGTGTTTTCCTTACTCTTGGGAGCGGCTGTCGGCTGCTTCAATGGCATTCTGATTGCCTATGCGCAAATCCCGTCCTTCATCGTGACCTTGGGCGGCCTCATCGCCTATGGCGGCACTGCCTTCCTGATTGCCAAGGGCGTGACGGTTGCCCCCATGGACAATACTTTCAAGTTGATAGGGGGGAATGGTCCCTTGGCCTCAATCGGCCCGTTCTGGAGCTGGGTATTGGGAATAGCCGCTTGCGCTGCCATCGCCTTGGCGATTTTGAACGGACGTCGCCAGCGCATCCGCTTCAAGTTTCCGTTGCGCCCTGTCTGGGCCGAATTCTTCATAGGCATCGTCTGCAGCATTGCCGCATTGGGCACAACCGCCGTGGTCAATGCCTATCCCTGGCCGCATAAGGTGGCAGAAGCCTATGCGCTGGAAAATAAAATCCCCATTCCGCCCGGCATCGAAAACAGGGATGGCGCTGCCATTTGCATGGCGGGCGACAAGATCGTCCATTGCCTTGACGGTCTGTCCTACCAGACTGGCTTTCCCATTCCCGTGCTGATAGCCCTAGCGGTCGGTTTCTTCATGACCTTCACGGCCACGCGTACGCGCTTCGGTCGTTATATCTTCGCCACTGGCGGCAATCCCGAGGCAGCCGAATTGGCCGGTATCAATACCAAACGCCTCACAGTGATGGTATTCACATTGATGGGGGCATTGGTCGGTATTTCCGCCGTCATTGCCTCAGCCCGCCTCAATGCCGCAACCACCGCACTTGGCACGCTCAGCGAACTCTATGTCATTGCGGCAGCCGTCATTGGCGGCACCTCCCTGGCAGGCGGCATCGGCACAATCTATGGTGCCATGCTGGGCGCGCTGCTCATGCAATCCCTGCAATCCGGCATGACGTTATTGAACTTTGAATCCGCCTACAAGGATATCGTAGTGGGAACAGTGTTGGTCTTCGCCGTATTTATTGATCAAATCTATCGCCGTCGCGTGAAGTAAGGAATTCCATCATGGCCAAGGCACGAACCAAAAAAGCCCCAGTCAAAAAAGCCTCGTCAAAACGAGCCCCAACCAAGCAAATATCGGTAAAACGAAGCAAAGTATCGCATGCCCTCATGTCCGCAGTGCCCTCCGCTCTAGCACAGAACCGCGGCACCACCTTGATCGAGATGCGCGATATTTCGATAGCTTTCGGAGGCATCAAGGCGGTGGACCATGCCAGCATTGATCTCTATCCCGGCGAAGTCGTGGGGCTTCTCGGCCACAATGGAGCGGGAAAATCCACACTGATCAAGGTGCTGTCGGGTGCATATAAGCGCGACGCCGGGCAAATCCTTGTCAATGGCAGCGAGGTTGCCATCAATAATCCGCGCGACGCCAAGGCACTGGGCATCGAGACGATTTATCAAACATTGGCTTTGGCCGACAATGTCGATGCCGCCGCCAATCTCTATCTTGGCCGTGAACTCCGCACGCGCTTTGGCACGCTCGACGATGTGGCCATGGAGGCCGAAACCCGCAAGGTGATGCACCGGCTCAACCCCAACTTCCGCAGGTTCAAGGAACCAGTGGTAAAACTTTCCGGCGGTCAGCGCCAATCCGTCGCCATAGCGCGCGCCATTCATTTCAATGCCCGTATTCTGATCATGGATGAACCAACCGCAGCTCTGGGACCCCAGGAAACGGCCCAGGTGGGTGAACTCATAAAACAGCTCAAGGCTGAAGGCATTGGCATCTTCCTGATTAGCCATGATATCCACGATGTGTTCGATCTGGCAGACCGCCTCACCGTTATGAAGAATGGCAAGGTGGTGGGCACGGCAAAAGTTGCGGATGTGACGCAAGATGAAGTTTTGGGCATGATTATCGCCGGAAAGTGCCCCAAGGGTGCCATTCCTGGCCCCGGTGCATTGCGCGAAGAGATCGCTGCCTAACTGAGCATGGCGTGCTGCAGCAGGATGATCGTCTTGGCATCTACGATATGACCTAATGTCACCATCCGATAAGCCGAAGCCAACGACATCTCCAGGACTTCAATATCTTCGCCTTCGGACGCAACACCGCCACCGGCATAGATATTGTCGGCAGGCCCATAGCTCCCGATAAAAAGGCTGACGCGTTCCGTAAGGGAGCCTGGACTGGCAAAGGCATCGCAGACATGGCGTAGGCCATGCAGTCGAAATCCCAGCTCTTCTTCCGCTTCCCGCAAAGCGCAGGCGGCAGGATCATCGCCATCCAGCAACCCTGCGCACACCTCAATCATTGGTTCGAGGTATCCCGCCATATGAGCGGCTATGCGCATTTGCTTCACCAGGAGAACAGTTCTGCGTTGCGGATCATAAGCCAGTACGGCCGCTGCTGCGCCATGATCAACCACTTCGCGCACCAGAATATCCGTGCGCCCGTCAGCTCGCGTATACCTTAGCGTCACTTTGGAAACAGTCGACCAAAGCCTGGCTACTACCTCCGAACTGATGATCTCCACGCTGTAGAACCTACTCATTCTTCCCCTGTCGCGTTTTCTGTATCGCAGCCCTCACGCGCTGGGACGTGGCAAGATCTGCGAGGTGATCAACATCAACGCTGAGCCTTCTGCACCAGTTCGGCCTTTCCTTGTCGGTGCCCGGCACATTGAGGGGCTCTACTTCTTCTGTCAGATCATCGGCCTGTACCAGCATGATGGAACAAGGAGAAGCTGCCACGAAAGCATGTGCGTCAGCAAGCAGATCACCCGTTGCAAGATCTGCAAGGTCAATGGCTCGTTCAAGCTTTGCGATATCACCCTGGTCTGCCGTCTGCTGCCAGGCCTTGAAGGGCGCAAGATCATGTGATGAAAGGCACGCGGCAGCATATGGCGCATATTGCTCAGGTGGAAAAAACCTGGATTGGTCCTGTTCAAACCACAGCACGCGATATGACGCGACATGTGCCCGTTCCATGTTGGCGCGTAGGCCGTCAGGTACAGTGCCGAGGTCTTCCCCCACCACCACACACTTTGACCTTTCGCTTTCAAGCGCGGTCAAGGCCATGAACCTGTCTTGTGGCAACGTCACATAGGCACCCTCAGCGCCGCTGGCACCGCGCGGCACCCAGAACTGGCGCGCAAAACCCAGCACATGGTCGATCCGCAGAACCCCAGCATGGCGCATGTTGGCGCGCAGGATTTCGCTGAAAGCCTCATAGCCTGTGTCCTCAAGAACATGAGGATTGAACGGTGGCAGGTTCCAAACCTGGCCATCCCTTGAAAACGGATCAGGCGGCGCCCCGATCGAGACGGCCTCGCAATATAGCGCCGGCTGTGACCATACTTCACCCCCCTCATAGGCGCAACCCAGCGCAAGATCGCGGTAGATGCCCAGCGCCAAACCGCTGTCATGCCCACGCTTTGCCGCCGCCGCCAACTGCGTGTCTGCCACATGCTGCAACCACATGGCATATTCAAACCTTGTCTTATCCCGGAGCGCTTCAAATTGCGCATGGCGCTGCAATGCTTTTCCCCCGGCAGTTACGAAAACCTGAAAGGCAGCACGGCCACGCTCTTTTTCGAATTGTTTGCGGAGAATCCGGTCCTTTGCCAGCCAGACCTTTTCATAATCGACATGCGGAGCAAGCTGCAGCATGGGGTCACAATCCTCATCGCCCATGCCAGTGACATCAATATAGATCGGGTCAATGAAACGGCGATCCGAAGGCTGGTAAGGACTTACGCGCGTTCGGTCATCGGTAAACATGTGATGCAGGGGATTTATGCCGACGAGTTCTCCTCCAAGACTTGCGGTGCTTTCACAAAAGCGCGCCAGAGTTTCAAAATCTCCGATGCCGAAATCGCTGGCATGCCGCAAGGCATAGAGATGGCTTGTAAGACCAAAAACCCTGTTGCCCTCCCGTAGAATTTCGGCGTCATGGCAGCGACCCGATGTCACCACTAAACAACAGGCCTCATTCGGACGCTTCTCTTCGGAGAGGCTGTAGCAGCCAATTTCAAGCGGCGGCAGCAGAATGCGGCTCTCACCTTCACGTGCTATAATCTCCCAGCTTTTTCTATCTTTACCACAAAGCACATAGGATTTCCTGCCCGGCACAGGCTTCAATGCAAGCTCATGCGGCTTTCCAGGCTGCACTACAGTAAATTTGGGGAAATCAGAAACGCGTAGAAGTTTTTCCGTCGATACCCGTGCCTCGGCCAGCGTGTCCATCGGAAAAGCCATGGCGGACAGCAACGCACGTTTGGTCTCCAATCCTACCTGATGGCGAGCACCGCTTAACTCCCACCATTCACTTTGTATTCCCGCAGCCTCCGTGAGAGCATGAATTGTCGCATCATCCGGCGCCAAGGACAGGCGCTTCTTGACCGTCACTTCCAGCACAGTCGTCACCGACCTTGGTTGACAAGTGGTAATGTCCTCTGCCCAAGTGAAGCCGTGTTGGGCGGCGGGAAGAGATACATGAGCCGCGCGGTGACTGCGATTGAACCAGATCAATAATCGTTCACGCCTGTGTTCGGATGCCAGCATGATGCCGAATATGTCTGGCTTGGAACCATTCCAATCAAGGCTGCAACCTTTGGCATCCAGCCATTCAATGTCCGCAGTGTTATGTCCCGAAAAAGCCTTGCCCGTTAGGAAACGATTAGCAAAATACCCTTCATTTTCAGTACGAAAGCTTGCAATCTTCACGACATGGTTGATGAGGTCCTGATCCGCTTCTGTCCAAGGAAGCCATGTCGTTTCATTGTCCTGTGCGTAAGCATTGTTGTTCCCGCGCTGGCTGCGCCCAAACTCGTCACCAGCGGTGAGCAAGATCGTGCCGCGTGACAAGAAAAGCGTGGAGAGCAGAGCCTTTGCATCCTGTTTTGAATTGGACGAAATCCAGCTTGCTTCACCAGCGTTGCCATCGCGGTTGTCTTCTCCGTTGGCAAAATTGTTTTTGTGATCATGCGTTACAAAATCGAGAAGCGTAAAGCCATCATGTGCAGATACGAAATTGACACTGTTTGAAGGCTTGCGCCCGCCGCGCGCGAAAATGTCAGATGACCCTGTCAACCTTGTCGCGAAATTGTTCAACGCATTCGCATCGCCACGCCAGAAATGTCGGACATCATCCCTGTATCTGTCGTTCCATTCCCTCCAGCTCTGAGGGAAATTCCCGAGTTGATAGCCGCCAGGTCCTACGTCCCAAGGTTCGGCGATGTGGACAAGTGATCCCAGCAGGGGATCGCTGTTGATGGCTTGCAAGAGCGGCGCTGACGCTGAATAGCCTTCCGGTCCGCGTCCAAGAATTGGAGCGAGGTCATAGCGAAAGCCATCGATGCCGGTGGCGCGCGCCCAATGCCGCATGGAATCCAAAATGAGTGCAGCAACAGGCCCTTCACGCACGGCTAGTGTATTTCCGCATCCCGTATGGTTGACCAGGGCGCCATCTTGATGGGCATAGTACAGACTGTTGTCGAGCCCTCGCAGCGCAACGGTGGGTCCGCCAAGATCACTTTCTCCGCTGTGATTGTAAACCACATCCAGAATTACCCGCAGACCCGCATCGTGCAGCGTGGCAACCGCCTCTCGTATTTCATGCAGGCCGCCCGGAGCCAGACGCGGGTCGGGCGCAAAAAAGCTGATCGGGTTATATCCCCAAGCATTCGATAGGCCCAAACGCGCCAGATGACGCTCGTCGGCCCAAGCCATCACGGGCATGAGTTCAAGCGTATCTACACCAAGCTTCTTGAAATGTGCGATGCTAGCGGGATGGGCCAGTGCTGCCACGGTTCCCCGCATGTCTTTGGGAATGTCAGGATTGAGCTTGCTATAAGCTTTTACCTGCACTTCATAGATAAAACGCGGAAACGCTTGAGGCAAAGCAAAAACTGCTGGTTCCGGGGGCGTCACAACACATTTGGGCGCAGTCCCGCCAGTGTCGATGCCACTTGCAGCAAAGTCTTCATGCCAGACGAAACATCTCTCGAGTTGCCGGGCATAGGGATCGATGAGGAGTTTGGAAACATCAAAGAGCTGTGCTCGTCCATCATAAGGGCCATCAGCCCGCAAGCCATAGAGTTCGCCCGGCGCAACGTGATCCACAAACCCGAAAAAAACGTCGCCTTCGCGCGAAGCCAGTTCAAAGCGTGTTTCTCCGCCATCACGGAACAGGCAGAAATACATATTGGTGGCATGGCGCGAAACCACCGCCACATTGATACCACCCCTCACCAGCGTTACGCCAAGCGGGGCAGGCGATCCCGAACCAGCCAAAGCCATGACTCAGGTTATCACGCTGGGTTCCGTGCGGCCTGTCCGCCCGCGTATATCTGCAATGTCATTGGCAAATGCTATGAGATCGGCGAGCGCTGTCTGTGTCTCCATTCCCAAATTCTTCGCCTCGTATTTTTCGATGTAAACCCGGAGCGTGGCACCAGCTGTGCCGGTTCCTGAGAGTCTGTAGATAACCCGCGAACCATCCTCAAACATGATGCGAATTCCCTGATGGCTTGATGTGGAGCCATCTATGCTGTCGTGATAGGCAAAATCATCAGCCGTGGCCACTGTGAGTGTGCCCGCTTTCCTGCCCTTGAATTTTCCGAGGTTGTCACCCAGAAATTTCATCAACCCATTGGCGGCATCGAGATCCACTTCCTCATAATCATGGCGCGAATAGTAGTTTCTTCCGTGGGTTTCCCAATGATCCCTGACAATCTCAGCAACGCTTTGGCGGCGCAGCGCCAAGATATTGAGCCAAAGCAACACCGCCCAGAGCCCATCCTTTTCGCGCACGTGATTTGAGCCAGTGCCGGCACTTTCTTCGCCGCACAGGGTAATCTTGCCGGCATCCAACAGATTTCCAAAAAACTTCCAACCTGTAGGAGTCTCAAAACAGGGGATGCCCAGTTTGTCGGCGACGCGGTCCACGGCACAGCTCGTAGGCATGGACCGCGCAACGCCTACAAGTCCTGTGGAATAGGCGGGAGCAAGCTCGGCATTGGCTGCAAGCAGCGCAAGTGAGTCCGATGGCGTCACAAACTGTTTCTTCCCGATGATGAGATTGCGGTCCCCGTCACCATCCGATGCCGCGCCGAAATCCGGCCCATCATCGGACATCATGAGATCATAGAGGTCCTTGGCGTAAACCAGGTTGGGGTCGGGGTGATGCCCGCCAAAATCCGGCAATGGCGTGCCGTTCACCACGGAGCCTGCAGGCGCCCCCAGCGTTTTTTCGAGAATGGCATGGGCATAGGGTCCGGTAATGGCATGCATGGCATCAAAGCGGATGCGAAAACCCGATTTGAACAAAGCCCGGATTGCGTCAAAGTCGAAAAGTGTTTCCATCAAGGCCTGATAGTCTGCGACGGTATCAATAACCTCAACTGTCATCGCTTCGACTGTGGACACACCCATTCTGTCGAGATCACAATCCGGCGCATCAGAAATTTTGTAATTGGAAATCTTTCTGGTATTGGCAAAGAAAACGTCTGTCATTTTTTCAGGCGCCGGACCTCCATTGCCGGAATTATATTTGATGCCGAAGTCGCCTTGGGGTCCGCCAGGATTATGACTGGCTGATAATATCAGGCCGCCGAATGCTCCATATTTACGGATGAGATGAGAGGCAGCAGGAGTGGAAAGCAGCCCGCTCCGTGCGGTCAATACCCGGCCGAAACCGTTTGCCGCGGCAATGCGAATAGTGGTTTGGATGACCTCACGGTTGAGAAATCGTCCATCCCCGCCAATTACCAATGTCTTGCCCGCAAAGCCCTCAAGCCCGTCAAACACTGACTGAATGAAATTCTCGGTATAATGCGGCTGTTGGAACACCGTCACTTTCTTGCGAAGGCCAGAGGTTCCGGGCTTCTGGCCTTCAAAGGGGGTGGTTGGAATGATCGTGATCATGTTGGTGCTTTCACAAGTGATTGGAAGAGGCTGGCATAACGCTCAGCACTGCGGTCCCAGGAAACATCAGCCTGCATACCTGTCTGCTGTATGGCTCTCCAGACATTCTTTTGAGAATAGAGCGTGAAAGTGCGCACCAGCGCCTGCTCAAGCGCATCAAGGGCAACAGGTGCAAACTGGATACCGGTAGCTACGCCCGCAGAAACTGCCGCATCATTGGCATCGATAATTGTATCGGCCAGTCCGCCCACGCGTGAAACGACCGGTACGCAGCCATAGCGCAGGCCATAGAGTTGGGTAAGGCCACAGGGTTCAAACTGCGATGGTATAAGAATGGCATCTGAACCTCCCTGGAGAAGATGGGACAATGGCTCGTCATAAGTGGTAGCGATCCCCACGCGGCCAGGATAACGCACCGCCGCTTCCTTGAGTGAGGCCTCAAGTGAAATATCACCTGCGCCCAATACGGCGAGCCTTCCGCCAAGTGCGATGAGCTTCGGCAAGGCAGACACCACAAGGTCCATACCCTTCTGCAAGGTAAGACGGCTGACAATGCAAAACAGCGGCCCTTCGCCTGCAACGAGAGAAAACCTCTTTGCAATCGCAGCCTTGTTGTTCTCGCGTTTGTCCAATTGCCTGGATGTATATGTATTCACAACATGTGGATCCGTCTCCGGGTTCCAGATATCCGTATCGATGCCGTTTACGATGCCCTGCACGACATGGCTCCTCGCACGAAGCAAGCCGTCCAGTCCCATGCCGTTTTCAACAGTCATGATTTCACGCGTATAGGTGGGACTGACGGTCGTAATGGCGTCTGCGCATTGGAGTCCTGCCTTCAGGTATCCAACTCCGCCAAAATACTCCACGCCGTCGATACCGAAGGCTTGCGGCGGCAAGCCCAGCGTTCCAAAAATCGCCGCTGGAAAATGGCCCTGGAAGGCAAGATTATGCACGGTTATGATTGTTCTGGGTCCGCCGCCATAGCGCACATAGGCTGGTACCAATCCTGCCTGCCAGTCATGACAATGGATGATGTCCGGCATAAAATCCGCAACAGCGCCCCTCCCGATTTCTGCAGCAATTAGCGACAACGCTGCAAAACGCTTGGAATTATCCGGCCAATCCTTGCCATCGGGCCCAAGATATGGATTGCCCGCACGATCATAAAGGTGCGGGGCATCAAGCACGAAGAGATCAAGCCCCTTGGCCCGGCCCCACAGCAACCGTGCACCGCCGCCAAACAACGCAGGGCTTTGATAGGCTATTTCATAGGTTTCCAGTGCCTTCATCACTGCGGGGTAACCTGGCATGAGTGTTGTAACCTCAATGCCTATCTTTCCCAATGCCGCAGGCAGCGCACCAGCCACATCGGCGAGCCCGCCGGTTTTCACCAGCGGAAAAATTTCAGAAGCAACACTGAGAACTTTCATGCCGTGAGTTTGTCAATCATGGGTTGGGTGATGAGGCACACGCCATTCTCCGTGCGCCGAAATCTTTTTGCGTCAGCAACCGGGTCTTCGCCCACAATGAGATTGTCGGGAATGACAACGCCCCGGTCGATCACCACTTTTTTGAGAATGGCATCGCGGCCAATCTCGACATAAGGCATCACCACGGCCTCCTCGACCTCGGTAAAGGAATTGATCCGGACACCAGTGAACAAAAGCGATCGGCGGAGCGATGCCCCCGAAACGATGCATCCCCCTGATACCAGGGATGATACCGCCATTCCGCGTCTGCCCTCTTCATCATGGACGAATTTCGCCGGAGGTGTCACTTCACCATATGTCCAGATCGGCCAATCATGGTCATAGAGGTCCAGTGCCGGAACAATGTCGCACAGGTCCAGATTGGCTTCCCAATAGGCATCCACCGTTCCCACGTCGCGCCAATAGGCTGCTGCCTCCTTGGTGGAACGCACACAGGACTCCGTAAATCGGTGAGCCACGGCTTTACCGTTCTTCACAATATGCGGAATGATGTCCTTGCCGAAATCATGCGAGGAATTTGCGTTGGCCGCATCCTCGCGCAAAAGATCCAGCAGGAACTTTGTATTGAAAACATATATCCCCATGGATGCCAGCGCATGCGTCGGGTTGCCGGGAATACCGGGCGGATCCTTGGGTTTTTCGACAAAAGCGATGATCCTGTTGGCTTCGTCCACATGCATGACGCCAAAGCCCGTGGCCTCCATCCGGGGAACTTCGAGACAGCCCACGGTGACATCCGCGTCTTGCTCCGCATGCTGTTGCAGCATCTGTTCATAGTCCATCTTGTAGATATGATCGCCGGCCAGGACGACCATGTATTTGACGCCATAAGTCTCGATGATGTCGGCGTTTTGATGCACCGCGTCCGCCGTGCCGTTGTACCATTTGTCTTCCGAAACACGCTGGCTTGCCGGCAGAATGTCAAAGCTCTCATTGCGTTCTGGCCGCAGGAAGTTCCAGCCGCGCTGCAAGTGGCGGATGAGGCTATGCGCTTTGTACTGGGTGGCCACACCAAAGCGCCGGATACCGGAGTTCAATGCGTTTGACAGGGCAAAATCGATGATCCGGGACTTGCCCCCAAAATAGACCGCAGGCTTGGCGCGCCGGTCCGTCAGTTCCATCAACCGACTGCCGCGCCCGCCCGCCAACACATAGGCCATGGCGTCACGTGCCAGTGGCGCCGTTCTGCGGATTTCTGCCATTCTTCCCTCCCTAGGAACCGGAATATTCAAATATCAATGTAGCCATCGGCGGTAATACCAGAACGGCCTCTGCAGGTTGGCCCGCAGTATTTTTTGCGAGAGCTGTAATGCTGCCGCCATTTCCCATGCCTGTGCCATCATAGGCCAGCGCATCACTATTGATTTTTTCAATCCATCTGCCAACGCGTGGCATCGGCACGGCGTAATTCACTCGGGGAACCGGCGTTAGGTTCGACACGACAACAATAGGCGTTGCATCGCCCGCCCAGCGCGCCCATGCAAATACCGAATTGGTCCGGTCGTCAGCAATGAGCCATTGGAAACCTTCCCCCTCGCAATCGCGGCCATGCATGGCAGGGCTACTTCTGTAGAGGGTATTCAAATCCCGTATCAGCGATTGCACGCCGCGGTGCGATGGATATTCCAGCAAGTGCCAGTCCAGGCTTTTGGCCTCGCTCCATTCCTCCCATGGCGCAAATTCCTGGCCCATGAACAGAAGCTTCTTGCCGGGATAGGCCCACATGAAAGCATAATAGGCGCGAAGTCCTGCAAACTTAGCCCAGGTGTCGCCTCCCATCTTGCGCAGGAGTGAACCCTTCCCATGCACAACCTCGTCATGCGACAGGGGCAGCACGAAATTTTCCGAGAACGCATAGAGCAGGCCGAATGTCAGGTCATTGTGATGATGCATGCGGTGAATGGGATCGCGCGACATATATTGCAGCGTGTCATGCATGAAACCCATGTTCCACTTGAATCCGAATCCCAGTCCACCTGCATAGGCCGGCTGCGAAACACCCGGAAATGCTGTGGACTCTTCAGCAATTGTTATGATGCCGGGATGTGCCGCATAACATGCTTCATTCATGCGACGCAGGAAGGCAATGGCTTCAAGATTCTCATTGCCACCCTTTTCGTTTGGAATCCATTCGCCGGATTTGCGTGAATAATCAAGGTAGAGCATGGATGCCACCGCATCTACGCGCAAGCCATCGACGTGATATTTCTCCAGCCAGAACAGCGCATTATTGATGAGAAAACCCTGCACCTCGACGCGGCCGAAATTATAGATTGCCGTATTCCAGTCGGGGTGGAACCCCTTGCGCGGGTCGGCATGTTCGTACAAGGCCGTGCCATCGAATTGGGCCAGCCCGAATTCGTCGGTAGGAAAATGCGCGGGCACCCAATCGACGATGATGCCGATGCCGTTCCTGTGTGCTGCATCTACAAAGCGGGCAAAACCATCAGGATCGCCAAAGCGGGAGGTAGGGGCAAACAGTCCGGTAGGCTGGTAGCCCCACGAAGGATCAAAAGGATACTCTGAAATTGGCATCAGCTCAATATGAGTAAATCCAAGGTCTTTGACATAGGCCACGAGATCAGCTGCAAGTTCATCATAGCTCAGAAAATCATTGCCATTCTTTTTCTTCCATGAACCCAAGTGGACTTCATAGATGGATATGGGCAAACGGCGCGGATCATGTTCCGCCCGCCGTTTCATGTAATCGGCGTCCGTCCATACAAAATTTTCAATATTTGCAACGCGGGACGCCGTATTTGGCCGCAGTTCGGCTGCAAAAGCATAGGGATCGGCCTTGGGCGGAAGCCTGTCGCCGTTGGCACCAATAATCTCGAACTTGTACTTCACGTCTTCTGCAAGGCCCGGCAGGAAAATTTCCCACACGCCTGTTCCCATGCGCTTGCGCATCACGTGACGGCGTCCGTCCCATTCGTTGAAATCACCAATAACCGATACCCTTTGGGCATTGGGCGCCCATACCGCAAAATGCACCCCGGCCACACCTTCATGCTCTACGAGATGCGCGCCCATCTTGTCATAGAGACGAAGATGGGTCCCCTCGGCTGCGTAATAGTCATCCAAGGGTCCCAGAACTGGGCCAAAGGAATAGGGGTCTGTCACATGCCAGGAGCCGCCCGCGTTGGAGGCATGATATTTTAGTGGCTGACGCGCCTTTATCTTCAGGAGTCCTTCAAAAAAACCGCTGGCATGGGTTTTTTGCAGCTCACCGAGTTTCTTTCCGTCGAGGCTTTCGGCAGTTAGACTGTCTGCGCCATGCACGAAAGCGCGTGCGACCCAGCCCTTGTCTGTCTTGTGCACGCCCAGCATCGCGAAGGGATCTTGGTGTTGCCCTCCAACCAGTGCGTCAACTTCGTCTTTACTCAATGCGACTGTTGACATTTCGCTCACTTGAAAATTTCCATCACTATGGATGGGACTTCCCCAAGGAGCAATGACAAAATTAAGCGACGGGAACGTTCCAGATTTCCCGCGCATACTCGGAAATTGTGCGGTCGGAAGAAAACCATCCCAGCCTGGCCGTATTGTGAATGGCTTTGCGCGTCCACGAATTGTCCGTATCGCGCCATACGGCATCTGCCCGGCTCAAAGCTTCCGAATAAGCCGCAAAATCAGCAGTTACGAGGAAAAAGTCGTGATCCATGAGGCCGTCAATCAATCCTTGGTAGCGATTGGGTTCGCTGGGAGAAAACACCCCAGTCCGCACGGCTTCAAGCACCTGTTTGAGGTGAGGGGAATGGTCAATGATATCACGCGGCACATGCCCTGCCTTTCGGCGTTCGGCAACTTCCTGGGCGGTCAAGCCGAAAATGAAAACATTGTCAGCGCCCGCGCGTTCAAGGATTTCGATATTGGCCCCATCAAGCGTGCCTACTGTCAGCGCGCCATTCAGCGCAAGCTTCATGTTGCCAGTGCCGGAAGCCTCCATGCCCGCCGTGGAAATCTGCTCGGATATGTCTGCGGCCGGCACGATGGTTTCGGCAAGTGTCACATTGTAGTTGGGAATGAAAACGACTTTGAGCAGTCCCCTCACTGCGGGATCGGCATTGATGACAGAACCCACATCATTGATGAGGCGGATGATGGTCTTGGCTTCCCAGTAACTCGCTGCAGCTTTGCCGGCAAAAATCTTGACGCGTGGAACCATGATGCGACCCGGGTGGGAGCGTATGGAGTTATACAGCGCGATGGTCTCCAGAATGCCTAAGAGCTGCCGCTTGTATTCATGGATGCGCTTGATCTGCACATCAAAGAGCGCGGATGGATCAGTTGGAATGCCTGTACGCTGCAAAATGAGCTGAGACAGTTTCTGCTTGTTGGCGCGCTTGATGGCGGCATATTTCTGAACAAAGCCCGCATCATGGGCGAACTGGTCCAAGGCATACAGCTCTTCTGCATCGTCGAGAAACTTCGGCCCGATTGACTCGCGGATGAGGGCTGTGAGGCCTGGGTTCACCTGCTGCAGCCAGCGTCGCGGCGTGATGCCGTTTGTCTTGTTGTTGATGCGGCCCGGATAAAGATCATTCAGGTCTTTGAAGACAGTTTGCTTCATCAGGCCGGAGTGCAGGGCAGATACTCCATTTATGCTATGCGAGCCCGCAAAGGCCAGTTGCCCCATTCGAAGACGGCGCCCGTTTTTCTCGTCTATGAGCGAAATGTTTTCCAGAAATCCGAAATCTGTGAGCGCCGCCTTGTGGGCGTCTGCGATAATTCCGGCGTTGATGGTATAGATGATTTGCATGTGCCGGGGGAGCAAGCGTTCCATCAGGTGCACGGGCCAGCTTTCCAGTGCTTCAGGCAAAAGCGTATGGTTGGTATAACCACAGGTGGCGCGCGTGATATCCCATGCCCTATTCCATTCGATCCGATGGTTATCCAAAAGAATGCGCATGAGTTCGGCAACCGCTATGGCGGGATGCGTGTCATTCATGTGGATTGCCGCTTTGTCAGCCAGATTATCCACAGTCCTGAATTGTTCAATATGACGCCGGACCAGATCCTGCAACGAGGCGGATGTGAAGAAATACTCCTGCCGCAGGCGAAGTTCCTGACCTGCAGGTGTGGCATCCGAGGGATAAAGCACACGCGTAATGCTTTCAGCCTGCGTGCTGTCGGACTGCGCGCCTACATGGTCGCCGCTATTGAATTGGTCCAGCTTGATGGGGTCCACGGCCCGCGCATCCCATAAGCGCAACGTGTTCACCCGTTTGCCTTTCCACCCGCAAATTGGCGTATCATAGGCAACAGCCAGAATCTTCTCGGAAGGCTTCCAGATGTATCCGGCAACGCCGTTCACCGGCGGCAAAGCGTCCACATGGCCGCCAAAACCAATGTCATATTCGCGTTCGCGGCGCTCGAATTCCCAAGGGTTGCCATGCAGCAGCCAATCCTCTGGCAACTCGATTTGCACACCATCAATGATCTTCTGGCGGAACAGGCCATGCCGGTAGCGGATCCCATAGCCAAAAGCAGGAATGGCCAAGCTCGCCATGCTTTCCATGAAACACGCGGCTAATCTGCCTAGCCCGCCATTGCCGAGGGCAGCGTCAGGTTCCAGTGCTTCTATGAGATCTGCTTCGACGCCAAGATTTTCCAGCGCAGTCTGCAGCTTGTCGAACAGGCCAAGATTGGAAGCCGCATCGCGCAGCAGCCGGCCGATCAGGAATTCCAGCGACAGGTAATAAACCCGTTTGCCTTTGGCGTGGTATGTTTCGCGGACCGATGCAAGCCACCGCTCTATGACATGGTCGCGCACCACCAGAATGGTGGCCTTGAGCCAGTCATGACCACGCGCTGATGTTGGATCCTTGCCAACCGAAAAGGCCAGTTTCTTGACAATGGCGCTTTCCAGCTCCTTGACAGTTGCTTGTGGAAGCGCTGCCGAAGGTACGTCGGAGGTCACGGAAATCTCTTGCTCAACTTTATGCACACACTGTCCTTTAGCTGAAAACAACACAAATGTTGCGCTGCAACATGGTTGGCAGACGTCTTATCCATTCAAATCATGGCTGGCAAGACCCGGTCAGGCGGCTTGTGACCATCTGCCCATGTCTTGATATTGACAATGACTTTTTCGCCCATTTCAATCCGGCCCTCTAATGTGGCAGAGCCCATATGGGGTAATAGCACGGCCTTTTTGGATTTCAGCAGTCGCGGGTTGACGGCGGGCTCATGCTCGAACACGTCAAGGCCAGCACCACCCAGTTCGCCTGCCTCCAGCATGTGAGCCAGGGCATTTTCATCAATTACCTCTCCCCGCGCCGTATTCACCAGAATGGCGTCGGGCCGCATGAGCTTCAGCCGCCGCGCCGATAAAAGATGATAGGTCGCTGGCGTGTGCGGGCAATTGATGGAAATGATATCCATCCTCGCAAGCATCTGATCCAGGCTCTCCCAATAGGTAGCCTCGAGTTCGGCCTCCAAAGCAGCGTGGACCGGTTTGCGGTTGTGGTAATGGATTTGCATGCCGAAAGCCTTGGCCCTCCTGGCAAGAGCGGTGCCGATACGGCCCATGCCGATGATGCCGATCCGCTTTCCCCAGAGCCTGCTGCCCAGCATCCATGTAGGCGACCATCCCTGCCAGGTATTGTCACTACCAATAACGTTGGCACCTTCTATGAGGCGGCGCGATACGGCCATGATCAGGGCCATCGTCATGTCGGCCGTATCTTCCGTTAGAACTCCTGGCGTATTGCAAACGATAATACCCTTGGCCTGTGCCGCTTCCACGTCAATATTGTCCACGCCTGTGCCAAAATTGGCAATGAGCTTCAATTGCTCGCCGGCTTCCTGAATGAGGGCCTTGTCGATGCGGTCCGTTACTGTAGGCACCAGCACATCAGCGGTTTTGACCGCTTCGACAAGCTCGGATTTGCTCATGGCGTGGTCGTCGGAATTGAGCTTGGTCTGAAACAGCTCCATCATGCGGGTTTCAACAACCTGGGGCAGTTTGCGCGTGACGACTACAAGGGGCTTGCGTTTACTCATGCGTTTTTGGCTCCAGCGTCTCTTTTTTGACTCATTATTAACCCAGAAGCGCCATGCCTGTTATAGGCCAAATGTTGCAGTTTCATGCATATGATGTAGACTCAATGCAGCCAGTGCCACAATAGGGGAAACGCCGGGGACCATGGCGAGGAATTCTACGGGTAAACGTCATTTGGGTTCTACCATTTTAGCGCTCGGCTGCATGGCCGTGGCCGCAGGTGTGACCTGGTCGCTTTTCGGTCAGCGTACCGATTCGCTGGCCAGCAGTGCCAAATCCGGAGCGACAACCGCCTCCATATCAGCAACGCCCGCTGTAAGCCTCGGTCCATCGGGCCTCGCCGTTCCCAGATTTGTTTCCTTGAAGGCCGAAAAGGTGAATGTTCGTAGAGGCCCTTCCAGTGATCATCCTGTGGCCTGGGTGTTCCAGCGCAAGGGACTGCCCGTGGAAATCGTGGCGGAGTTTGAAAACTGGCGCCGCATTCGCGACAGTGACGGTGAAGAGGGCTGGATTTTGCAAAGCATGCTGGCCGGAAAGCGCACCGCGGTGGTAGCACCCTGGCGTGGCAAGCAGATGACGGCACTGCATTCTGCCGCAAACAAGACAAGTTCCGCAGCGGCCAATCTTGCTGCAGGCGCCATGAGTGAAGTTGCAAGCTGCGACGGATCCTGGTGCGAAATCACTGCCAGCGGTTACCAGGGCTTTGTCGAGCAAAGCATGCTGTGGGGCGTCTATCCCGGCGAAACCGTAAACTGAAGTTACACTTTCCGTAGCCTGACGATCACATCAATCCGGTCAATCTCACTGCCTGCGGGCGGAATGGGCAACCCGCTGATTTTCAAATCATCGGTTCCGATGTCAAACAGTCGGCCTTCCTTTTCATGATAGAAATGAAAGTGGTTGGATGTGTTGGTATCAAAGAAGCTGCGATCACCCTCTATGGCAACTTCGCGCAAGAGGCCCGCCGCCGTGAATTGATTCAGCGTATTGTAGACAGTGGCCATCGAAACATCGACACGCCGGCTCCGCGCTTCGGTGTGCAGCGCTTCCGCCGACACATGCCTGTCACCATTGCCAAACAGGATTTTGGCCAGCGCCAGGCGTTGCCGTGTGGGTCGCAAACCCAGGTCACGCAATCTCTTTGCTATCTCTTGTACCGTTGCCATTTCCGTCTTCGTCTGTTCACAACTAAATTCAGTATAGTCTTTTAGGGGCGGTTTGTGCAATATCACTGCAAATCGCAATGATTTCAGGGGCCGGAATGACGGAACGTAAATCGAGCTTTCTTTATGATGATCTGCTGGCCTGTGGCCGTGGTGAACTCTTTGGTCCCGGCAATGCGCAGCTTCCCCTGCCGCCGATGCTGATGTTTGACCGGATTGCGCATGTCTCCGCAGACGGCGGCCCGCATGGCAAGGGCCAGATCGTGGCCGAGTTCGATGTCAAGCCCGACCTGTGGTTTTTTGCCTGTCATTTCCAAGGCGATCCAGTCATGCCAGGCTGCCTCGGTGTTGATGCGTTGTGGCAACTTCTTGGTTTCTTTCTGGGCTGGATGGGAGCGCCGGGCAGGGGCCGCGCATTGGGCGTGGGGGAAGTGAAGTTCACGGATATGGTAACTCCCGCCACCAGGAAAGTGACCTATCAGGTTGACCTCAAGCGCGTCATTTTGCGCAAGCTGAACATGGGTGTGGCCGACGGCTTGTTGATTGCTGATGGGAAGACCATCTATACCGCAACCGATTTGAAAGTCGGCTTGTTTCAACCCGCAACAGCATAAGGAATGACCACCATGCGACGTGTCGTCGTCACCGGAATGGGTATTGTCTCCAGCATCGGCAACAATGTGCAGGAAGTTCTCGCGTCCCTGCACGATGCAAAATCCGGCATCATCAAGGCCGATGATTACGCCAGGCTGGGTTTTCGCTGCCAGGTGCATGGCGCGCCCAACTGCGACCTCGACCAGATCGACAGGCGCGCCCGCCGCTTCATGGGCGATGGCGCAGCCTGGAATTATATCGCCATGCAGCAGGCGATCACGGATTCGGGCCTTGAGGACAAGGACGTGAAGAACGACCGCACCGGCCTCATCATGGGCTCGGGCGGACCCTCCACCCGCACGCTGGTGGCCGCAGCCGATACAACCCGCGAGAAAGGCCCCAAGCGCGTGGGACCCTTTGCGGTGCCTGCTGTCATGTCCAGCACCAATTCGGCAACGCTTGCCACGCCCTTCGGTATCCGCGGCGTGAATTATTCGATCTCTTCGGCTTGCGCCACATCGGCCCATTGCATTGGCAATGGCGCGGAAATGATCCAGTGGGGCAAGCAGGACATAGTCTTTGCAGGCGGTGGCGAGGAACTGGATTGGACCCTCTCGGTTCTGTTCGATGCCATGGGGGCGATGTCTTCGGGCTATAATGACACGCCTGGGAAGGCCTCGCGCGCCTATGACAAGAACCGCGATGGCTTCGTGATTGCAGGTGGCGCTGGCGTTGTAGTGCTTGAGGAACTGGAACACGCCAAGGCACGCGGCGCCAAGATCTATGCCGAGCTCGTGGGCTATGGCGCCACATCCGATGGCTATGACATGGTAGCGCCCTCCGGCGAAGGTGCGGCGCGATGCATGAAGCTTGCCATGAGCACGGTGCACAACCCGATTGATTACATAAATCCGCATGCGACCTCCACACCCATCGGAGACCGCAAGGAAATCGAAGCCATCCGCGATGTTTTCGGCACCAACATTCCGGCAATCTCCGCCACCAAGTCGCTTACCGGCCATTCGCTGGGCGCCGTGGGTGCGCAGGAAGCCATCTATTCAATGCTCATGATGCAGAACAACTTCATTTGCGAGAGCGCAAATATTGACGAGATTGACCCGGAGTTCGCCGATATCCCGATTGCGCGCAAACGCCAGGACAATGCCAAGATCGACGTTGTGATGTCCAACAGCTTCGGCTTCGGCGGCACCAACGGCACCCTCATCTTCCAACGATACAACGGTTGAACCATATGATTGACGGACTGATGAAGGGTAAACGCGGCCTCGTGATGGGGGTGGCGAATGACCATTCGATTGCCTGGGGCATAGCCAGCCAATTGCACAAACAAGGTGCGGAAATGGCCTTCACCTATCAGGGCGAAGCCTTCGGCAAGCGCGTGAAACCCCTGGCCGACAGCGTGGGCTCCAACCTTCTGATGCCCTGCGATGTGGAGGATGTGGCAACCGTCGATGCTGTCTTCTCAAGGCTTGCCAAGGCCTGGGGAAAGATTGACTTCGTGGTGCACGCCATAGCCTTTTCCGACAAGAATGAACTCAAGGGCAAATACGCCGACACCAGCCGCGACAACTTCATGAAGACGATGCTGATCTCGTGCTTCTCCTTCACCGAGGTGGCCAAGCGCGCGGCCAGCCTGATGCCGGACGGCGGCTCCATCATAACCCTCACCTATGGCGGTTCCACCCGTGTCATGCCGAATTACAATGTGATGGGCGTGGCCAAGGCCGCGCTGGAATCTTCCGTGCGCTACCTCGCAGCCGATTACGGTCCACAAGCCATCCGCGTCAACGCCATCTCGGCGGGCCCCATGCGCACGCTGGCAGGAGCCGGCATTGGCGACGCGCGCGCCATGTTCAACTTCCAGAACGCCCACGCCCCCTTGCGCCGCACGATCACGCTGGAGGAGGTGGGCGGTGCCGGATTGTATCTCCTCTCGCCCCTGTCCAGCGGCGTGACCGGCGAGATTCACTATGTGGATTCCGGCTATAATATTATTTCCATGCCAAGGCCGGAAGAGCTTTAAGGAAGAACCCTCATCTCCGCAGTTTTGCAAAAACTGCTGAGATGAGGGTTCTTTGACCGCAGATTCAATCATCATCAGACACAGCTCCGCCTCTTGTGAAAATGGTTATGCCGATATTAGTCCGTGAACGGACGGTTTTTGTTTTCGCGCGATAGCGCTTCAAGACGTGTCGGACCTCAATACATCACGGGCAAGCCCGTGGCATTCGGCGAGCACTTCATCGATTTCATGAACCGGCCTCTTGCGGTGGCCCGGAGGAGGACCCAGCCGGAGCGGTGATCTGGATTTCAGGCTTGGGACATTCTCGCGCCTCAGCCGCCAGCGCGCGAGACGCCTCGCCTGGCGCGGCAGATCGCCGAGTGCTGCCGTGAGGGCCTGGAGCCTGCGGTTGAGAGGTTCGGCACTGACAAGATCATTGGGCAGCGGAGGGGGAGCGGCCAAGGGCGACGGCGCTGCCCATAAGGCCGCGACCCGGGGATCACCGCCGAAGACATGGATGTGCGGGAGAAACTGCGGCGGTGTTCTTTCACGTAGAAGCGCGAAACTTTTTCGCGGATCGAAGAGCTTAAACGAAGGACGGGAAAGCCCGCCCTTGCCGATGATGGCCCCCACTGGCATCGGACGCGCAGGCATAAGCTTCACCACCAGGCCGCGGGCCACGATTACGATAAGGCGCCGTAACGCGGATTCTGCGGGCTGCAACACCCGCAGCACAGCACGGTGAACCGAATGCGGAATCCGCCCGACCATGTCTGTGCCAAGCAGGACGTAAAGTGCTGCAACGATGCCCTTGAGGGCTTCCGTGTTGCGTTCGATAGCCCTTTCCCAGTCCATGGTGTTTCCTGCAAATGTTAAGAACATACTAGGCTGCATACTCATTAATTTCTAGGCAAATCAGTTTTGGAGTGATTCAATCTTTGAGAACGGAGATTGGATCATGGCCCATGGACGATATGACCTTACGGAGTTTGAGTGGAAGACTATTCAGCCGTTGTTACCCAACAAGCCGCGCGGTGTGCCTCGTGTTGATGACCGTCGCGTGCTGAACGGCATTTTTCACCACCTTCGCTCTGGTTCTCCATGGATTGATTTGCCTGAGCGTTATGGGCCTAGAACCACTGTCTACAATCGCTTCAATCGGTGGCGCAAGGCAGGCGTTTGGGACAAGCTGATGGATACCATCATTGCTGCCCATGAAGCGCGCAGGCTCGACGTGCAGATGATTGATTCAACATCTGTGCGGGTTCACCAACAAGCTGCCGCCCAAAAAAACAGAGTGGAGATTATCATATCGGTCGCAGCCGAGGCGGATTGACCACCAAGATGCACCTGCGGGTGAACGGGCATGGCCTGCCCTTGCAGATCGAACTCTCAGCGGGAGAAGCCCATGATGCACCGTTTGCCGCAAGTCTGCTGAAGGATCTGCCCGAAGGAACAAGCCTGCTGGCTGATCGCGGTTATGATGCAGATTGGATCAGGGAGCTGATTTACCAGCACAAATCCAAGCCTGTCATTCCACCAAAATCAAACAGGCGCGACTTCATATATTACAACAAGACGCAATACAAAAAGCGTAATCTCGTCGAGCGCTGCTTCAACAAACTCAAACAATTCAGGCACATCGCAACGCGATATGATCGCCACGCCTCAGCCTATCTGGCCTTCGCAAAAATCGCCGCCATGCGATTGTGGCTCAGGTTTTATGAGTCCACAGCCTAGGAACACAACTATCACATAGGAATATAGTGTCAAGAGTTGTAGGAATTTATCTTTCTCCTGCTCCCTCTGCCTGCTTCAGCGGGGAGAGGGTTGGGGCCCGCGCCAAAGGCGTGGGAGGGTGAGGGGCCCTATGCTACAAGCTCCATATGCGAGGCCCAAATCAAAAGTCCACCACCCGCGCAAGGACGCTCCGCCGCGATCAAACCGCAGCCGAATCCAAACTCTGGTCCTGCCTGCGCAACCGCCAGCTCGGTGGCATGAAATTTTCCCGCCAAGTTTCCATCGGCCCGTTCTTTGCTGATTTCTGCTGCCGTGAGGCAAGGCTTTTGATTGAGATTGATGGTGCCACCCATGAAACGCCGGAAGAACTTGCATCCGATGCCCGCCGCACTGCTTGGCTGGAAGCGCAGGGCTACCGGGTCATCCGTTTTCGCAATGAAGAGTTGATGGGTGATTTGGATTTTGTGCTGGCGAGGATACAGCGGAGCTTGTAGCACTGGCCCCACACCCTCCCATTGCTGGCGCAATGGGCCCCAACCCTCTCCCCGCAAGCGGGGCGAGGGAGCAGAGGCGTACAAACTTTCCCTCTGCCCGCTTCAGCGGGGAGAGGGTTGGGGCCCGCGCCAAAGGCGTGGGAGGGTGAGGGGCGCTTTGAATTCTAATCGCTTAGCTCGCAATAGTTCTTTGATAGTCAGCAAAAAATTTTGAACATTCTAAGGGACTCAATACAACATTTTCGCGGACTCGCATATTTCCACCATTCAAGTCACCCCAAAAATTTGAAAGATTGCTTCGAACAATTTCTTTATCACTTTCCGACATACCGAAAGCCGTCCCATAGATTCTCGATGCGCTAATTCCTTGAGGAGGACGCAACAAATTCATATTTTGCTCATGAAATGCAAATCCGATGAAAATAATTGTGTGTGCCTCTGCCACTGCGGTTTGGATACTTTGCAGTTCATGTTGTCGAGGGTCAATTTGTTCTGTGTAAGTTTTCAGGTTCTCTGCTGCAGATTTCAAATCAACATTTGTCGTTCCGTAGAGTAAACCCCCACTATGGGTTGGCACGCCTAAAATACCCAAGCACCCATACGGGTGCAGAACTGGTTTTAGGTTACAAATTTTTTCTGCTTGAGCTAGTGTTAAATTAAACCGACCGGCAAGCGCATAAGTTAGAAACTGTTCAATACAACGGTCATAATTGAAGCTAGTGAATGAGACATTTTCAAAAATCCTATCAACTTCGGTAGATTTCACGCCTGAAGCCAAAATTCTTATTAGAAATGGATACCAGCTGTTACTAATCGCTTGTTCGGAAAATACGTTGTAATTATTACTTGGATTAACGAACAGTCTGCTTCTCTTTTCTGCATCTAGTATGGCGCTAGCGATTGCCAGCTTACCAACTTGTGAGATGTGAGGCATAGATGGAAATGAATCAATGAAATCATCTATTGAGTGGGCATGAGTAACGCCTTTTGAGATTATTTCTGCCGCCTTAAAAAGTTTTTCTGATTCATCAACGTCAAAACTTTGAAAAGCTTGCGCTATCTTACGATCTGCTAAGGTTGGGTTGCCTAAACCATTGTCTTGGATTGCGAGTTTTCCAGCAATTTCCTGTGCAAGTTTTGAACCTACAGGCATACAAACCTCATAGCTTGCGCCTGCACCTACAATGAAAACAGTTTTTGATTTTATCAAAGTGTTCTATGGCTCCCGTGCCCAATCAAAACTAAACAAACGCAAGAAATTTACTAAAGCACAGTGAGAAAAGTGGGCAGCTCATTGGATACCTCACAAGATAAACTTGCTCAGATCCGCGTTCTTCGCCAGATCACCTACATGCTTCTGCACGTAAGCTTCATCAATCACCACGGTCTCGCCGGCACGGTCGGTGGCGGAATAGCTCACTTCGTCCAGCACGCGTTCCAACACGGTGTGCAGCCGCCGCGCGCCGATGTTTTCGATGGAGGCGTTGGTTTCAGCGGCAATGCGCGCGATGGCGGCGATGCCGGTTTCGGTGAAATCGAGGGCAACGCCTTCGGTTTCCAGCAGTGCCTTGTATTGCTTGATGAGGCTTGATTCAGGCTCGGTCAACACGCGGCGGAGATCGTCGCGGTTCAAGGCTTTCAACTCGACACGGATGGGCAGGCGGCCTTGCAGCTCTGGCAGCAGGTCCGATGGCTTGGCGATGTGGAAGGCGCCCGACGCGATGAACAGGATATGGTCGGTTTTCACCGGGCCATATTTCGTGGAAACCGTTGTGCCTTCAATCAAGGGCAGCAGGTCGCGCTGAACACCTTCGCGGCTTACATCGCCGCCCTGACGCTCGGCGCGGGCGCAGATCTTGTCAATTTCATCGAGAAATACGATGCCGTTATTCTCAACCGCATCAATGGCTTCCTGGTTGATCTGATCCTGATCCAGGAGCTTGTCGCTTTCCTCGGCGATGAGCACTTCATAGCTTGCCTTCACATTCATGCGGCGTGGCTTGGTGCGGCCGCCGAAAGCCCTGCCCATCATTTCAGAAAGATTGATGACACTGGCCGAGCCCCCCGGCATGCCTGGAATATCGAAGGCAGCGCCACCACCCGTGTCAGCCACATGTATTTCGATTTCCTTGTCGTCAAGCTCATTGGCCCGGAGCTTCTTGCGAAAGCTCTCCCGGGTGGTTTCCGAGGCATTGGCGCCAACGAGCGTCTCGAGGACGCGGGCTTCCGCATTGAGATGGGCTTGAGCCTGCACATCCTTGCGGCGCGAAATCTTCACCATGCCGATGCCCGCTTCCACCAGATCGCGGATGATCTGGTCAACATCGCGCCCGACATAGCCCACCTCGGTGAACTTGGTGGCTTCCACCTTGAGGAACGGCGCATTGGCCAGCTTGGCCAGACGCCTTGCGATTTCGGTTTTGCCAACGCCGGTAGGCCCGATCATGAGAATGTTCTTCGGCGAAACCTCTTCGCGCATCACCCCGGTGAGCTGCTTCCTGCGCCAGCGATTGCGCAGCGCCACGGCCACAGCCTTCTTGGCGTCATCCTGGCCAACAATGTAACGATCAAGTTCCGAAACAATTTCGCGCGGGGTGAAGTCAGTCATGAAAGGCTTTCAAGGGTGATGTTGCCATTGGTATAGACGCAGATGTCGGCAGCGATTGCCATGGATTTGCGGGCGATGGTTTCGGCATCCATGTCGGTCTCGAGAAGGGCGCGCGCGGCGGCCAATGCGTAGTTGCCGCCTGAGCCTATGGCGATGACGCCTGTCTCCGGCTCCAGCACATCGCCGGTTCCCGTGAGCACCAGCGACACATTGACATCAGCCACGATCATCATGGCTTCCAGCCTTCTGAGATAACGGTCCATGCGCCAGTCCTTGGCCATGTCCACGCAGGCCCGCGTGAGCTGCTGGGGATATTGCTCGAGCTTGCCTTCCAGCCGCTCAAACAGCGTCAAAGCATCTGCGGTTGCTCCGGCAAAGCCCGCGATAACCTGCCCGCCGCCCAGAGGCCGCACCTTGCGCGCATTGCCCTTGATGATGGTTTGCCCAAGGCTCACCTGGCCGTCGCCTGCGATCACCACCTTGCCATTCTTGCGCACGGTCAAGATGGTGGTGCCATGCCATTGTTCGATTTGGCTCATGCTTTAACTACTCCGACGATTTCCAGGTGAACATATAGTCATATTATGCTGCATCTGCTAAGAGGCTCCGTCATAGATGGAAACGAAGCATGCGCAAAGCAAGTATTGAACGCAAAACCACGGAAACCAGCGTTTCTGCAACGGTCGACCTCGATGGAACCGGAACATTTGATGTGAAAACCGGCGTGGGCTTTCTCGACCACATGCTGGAACAGCTGGCGCGCCATTCCCTGATGGACGTGAATTTGCGCGTGATTGGCGACACCCACATTGATTTTCACCACACCACGGAGGATTCAGCCATTGCTCTGGGCCAGGCCGTGGCCAAGGCCCTGGGCGACCGCAAGGGCATAAGGCGATATGCCGATTGCCTGCTGCCGATGGACGAGGCCATGACGCGCGCGGCTGTCGATGTTTCGGGCCGCCCCTACCTCATCTGGAAAGTGGCGTTCTCACGCGCCAAGATCGGTGATTTCGATACCGAACTGGTGCGCGAATGGTTCCAGGCCTTTGCCATGAATGCCGGGATCACCCTGCATGTGGAAACGCTCTATGGCGACAATTGCCATCACATCGCCGAAAGCTGCTTCAAGGCCCTGGCGCGGGTATTGCGTGAGAGCCTTGAAATCGACCCCCGCCAGAAGGACCGCATTCCCTCCACCAAAGGAAGCCTTGCAGGCTGATGGCAGTCTATTCGATATATCAAAGGGGTGATCGAACGGTGTTCCTGCGTGACATCTTCTCCTGGGCAACATTCTTTCTGGCCCTGGTGCTTCTCACCGCAGCTGCCAACACGGCGGGGCAGACGCTGCTGGCTTTCGTGGCAAGTCTGCTGCTGGGTTTCATCGGTGATGACCTGCAGCGCTGGGTTCTCGAGCAACGGGGATTTGCAGAAGTTGACCTGATAGCAGCCGGCAGCCGCGAAGAGGCCGAATTAAAATTTTATGCAGCGCGTCAGCGTCACAGGCAGCCCGCGGACTCTCCAGACACATTGGGTCTCTTCGGCACATCATGAAAACCGTGATCATTGATTATGGCTCCGGCAACCTGCATTCCGCGCTGAAAGCCTTTGAGCGCGCCAGTGGAACAACAGGCAAGGTGGCAGTGACCAGCGATCCCGATGCGGTACGCAAGGCAGAACGCATTGTGCTGCCAGGCGTTGGTGCCTTCAAGGATTGCTATGACGGGCTCAACGCCTTGCCCGGCATGCGCGAAACGCTGCAGGACCAGGTGATTATGCGTGGCAAGCCCTTCCTTGGCATTTGCGTGGGCATGCAGCTTATGGCCACGCACGGGCTCGAACACGAAGTGACCAAAGGCTTCGGCTGGATTGCGGGCGATGTGAAACGCATAACGCCTTCTGATCCAGACCTGAAAATTCCACACATGGGCTGGAACACGCTGGATGTAAAAATCCGCCATCCTTTGCTGGCAGGAATTGGCGAAGGCGCACATGCCTATTTTGTGCACTCCTATCATCTCGCAGCACTGCTGCCGGAAGACGTGATCGCCACCGCTGATTATGCTGGCCCCATCACGGCAATGGTGGGCTATGACAACCTTGTCGGCACGCAATTTCATCCCGAAAAGAGCCAGGCAGTGGGTCTGGCGCTCATCGCAAATTTTCTGTCGTGGAACCCATGATCCTGTTTCCAGCCATCGACCTGAAAGACGGGGCCTGCGTGCGCCTGAAGCAGGGCGACATGAATGAGGCAACTGTCTTCAGCCTTGACCCCGCAGCGCAGGCCAAATCATTTCAGGATGCAGGCTTTACCTGGCTGCATCTCGTGGATTTGAACGGTGCATTTGAAGGGCGACCGGTCAATCGTTCCGCGGTCGAATCTATTCTGGAAGCGATTCAAATTCCCGTCCAGCTGGGCGGCGGCATCCGTGAGATGGCGATGATTGATGCCTGGCTCAAAGCGGGCATCAGGCGGGTGATACTGGGCACCATAGCCCTCAAAAATCCGGATCTGGTGAAGCAGGCCGCCAGGCAATATCCCGGTCAGATCGTGGTTGGCATCGATGCCCGCGATGGCAGGGTGGCTGTCGAAGGCTGGGGAGAAATGTCTACCCTCACAGCGCAAGAGCTGGCGTTGCGCTTTGAAGACGCTGGCGTTGCCGCGATTATTTTCACTGACATCGGCCGGGATGGATTGCTGGAAGGTCTCAATCTCGAGGCGACGTTGCAACTAGCCAATGCCATTTCCATACCGGTCATTGCCTCAGGCGGGCTCGCCTCCATGGATGATGTTAAACGTCTGTTGCAGCCAGACTGCGCCAAGCTCGAAGGTGCTATTTCCGGCCGAGCGCTTTATGATGGCAGGTTGGATGCAAAAGCCGCATTGAAACTCATTTCGGAGGCGATTCGATGAGGGTTCTCTTGGTGACAGGCGGAGGGCGTGGCATTGGTGCCGCCATTTCGCGGCAGGCTGCCAGACAGGGCTATGCGGTTGCGATCAACTATCACAGCGAAACCGCAAGGGCAGAACAACTCGCAGCGGAAATCGGCGGCAATGCAATTTGCGTCCAAGGTGATGTCAGTCATCCAGAAGATGTCGTGCGCATGTTTGACGAAGTCGAAAGGCAATTGGGCAAGGTCACGCATGTCGTGAGCAATGCGGGTGTGACCGGCCGCAGCAGCAGGCTCTCTGATGTGGATATCGCCACGCTCCGCACCGTGATCGACATTAATGTCCTGGGCGCCATTCTTGTAGCGCGCGAAGCCGTAAGGCGCATGTCAACCAGGCTGGGCGGGCAGGGGGGCGCTATTGTCAATATTTCCTCGGCGGCGGCGACCGTGGGTAGTCCCGGTGAATATGTCTGGTATGCGGCAAGCAAAGGCGCCGTTGAATCGCTCACCTTTGGTTTGGCCAAGGAAGTGGCAGAGGAAGGCATCCGCGTGAATGCCGTGGTGCCCGGAATGGTCGCCACGGAAATCCATGAAAGATCAACCGGTGATGCAGCAAGGGTAGAGCGCATTCGTCCTTCGATACCCATGAAGCGGATCGGCCAGCCGGAAGAAATAGCCGAAGCGGTCATGTTTCTCTTGAGTGATGCATCCTCCTACACCACGGGCTCGCTGCTGCGCGTTTCAGGAGGGCGATGAATGCTGAAGGCCCGCATCATTCCCTGCCTCGACGTGAAAGATGGCCGCGTGGTGAAGGGCGTGAATTTTGTGGATCTGCGCGATGCTGGCGATCCCGCGGAAGCGGCAAAGGCCTATGACGCGGCAGGTGCCGATGAATTATGCTTCCTCGATATCACCGCCACCCACGAAAACCGCGGCACCATGCTGGATGTCGTGCGCCGCACGGCGGAAGCCTGCTTCATGCCGCTCACGGTGGGAGGCGGCGTGCGCAAGCTCGAGGACATCCGTCAGCTCCTTCTTGCCGGCGCCGACAAGGTGTCGATCAATTCCGCCGCCGTGAGCGATGCGCAGTTTGTTAGGCAGGCTGCCGAGAAATTCGGCAGTCAATGCGTGGTGGTGGCCATTGATGCCAAGGAATTTACACCGGGGAAATTCGAAATCTTCACCCATGGCGGTCGCAACGCCACAGGCATTGATGCCGTGGAATTTGCCCGAAAGGTAGTGGAACTGGGAGCGGGTGAAATCCTGCTTACTTCAATGGACAGGGATGGCACGGGAAGTGGCTTCAATATTCCGCTCACGCGCGCCGTAGCGGACGCCGTATCGGTTCCGGTCATTGCTTCGGGCGGTGTTGGAAATCTTGATCATCTCGTGGAAGGCATCAGGGAAGGCCATGCCACTGCCGTTCTCGCCGCTTCCATTTTTCATTTCGGAACCTATACAATCGGCCAGGCAAAGGCCCATATGGCAGCCCGTGGCATTCCCATGCGGCTGGTTGAGGCAACATCATGACCCACAAGACCGAAGTGCTGGGACAACTCGCGGATACGATAGCCAAACGCAGGAACGATAGCGCGGACCAATCCTATACGGCCAAGCTCCTGTCACAGGGCATTGAAAAATGTGCCGCGAAATTTGGCGAGGAAGCCTTCGAGCTCGCCCTTGCCGCGATGACGCCGGACAAGATGCATGTGACCGCCGAGGCAGCCGATGTGTTGTATCATCTCATCGTATTGCTGGAAGCGGTAAATGTTCCCGTAAGCCAAGTCATGCAGGAACTGGAACGGCGCAAGAGCCAGAGTGGCCTGGCTGAAAAGGCTTCGCGCTGATGGAGATGCTGGCCCGCGAGGTATCCCCGTTCCGCCGTTTTGACCGAGACGAATGGGCAAAGCTTCGCGCCGATACGGCAATGACGCTTACCCAGGCCGATCTGGACGAACTGCGCGGCGTCAATGACCGCATTGACCTCGATGAAGTGGAAGCCATTTATCTGCCATTGTCGCGCCTGCTCAATCTCTATGTGGCCGCCACCCAGAAACTCTTCCGTGCCACCAATAGTTTCCTGCATTCCGAAGATCGCAAGGTGCCTTATATCATCGGCGTGGCAGGCAGCGTGGCCGTGGGCAAAAGCACGACAGCGCGCATCCTGCGCAGGCTGCTGTCGCGCTGGCCGCATCACCCGAAAGTTGATCTGGTCACGACTGACGGCTTCCTGCTGCCCAATGCAGCGCTGGACCGCGAAGGCCTCATGGCGCGTAAAGGTTTTCCGGAAAGCTATGACCTGCCATCCATCCTGCGCTTCATGTCGCATATCAAGGCAGGCGAGCGCAATATCAAGGCCCCGGTATATTCCCACCTCACTTACGACATTCTGTCTGATGAAACGATTACCATTGACCAGCCCGACATCCTCATCGTTGAAGGCATCAATGTTCTGCAAACGGGACGTCCGCCACGGGATGGCCGTGGCATTCCCAATGTCTCGGATTTTTTCGATTTCTCGATTTATATCGATGCTGAAAACGCCGACCTCAGCAAATGGTATGTGGACCGTTTCTTTTCCTTGCGGGATGGCGCCTTCAGGAATCCCAAATCCTATTTCCATCGCTATGCAAGCTATTCCGACAAGGAAGCGCGCCACACAGCGACGCGGATATGGAACACCATCAATCTCGTGAACCTGCGTGAAAATGTGCTACCCACACGCCCGCGCGCCGACCTGGTACTCCGCAAGGGCGCCGACCACGCCGTGCGCAGCGTGTTCTTGCGGAAACTGTAAAGCTTACTTGTTGCGCAGCGACCGTTCGACCGAATCCAGCAAACTTCCACCAGCACGGGTCTGACCGCCCCCGAGAACCTGACCCAGGATATCACCCAAACCGCCGCCGCCGGATTGGCCGCCGCCGAGCACTTGGCCCAGAATGTCGCCCAAACCACCGCCACCAGTATTGGCCTGCGATTGTCCCTGTGAACCACCCCCCAGAACTTGGCCGAGAATATCGCCCAGACCGCCGCCGCCGGAACTGTTGCCGCCGGATGTCATTTGCTTGGCAAGCTGTGCCATGACGATGGAGGCAATCACGGGCAGCATTTTCTTGAGCACCGATGCGCCGATGCCAGTGGATGCCGAGACCTGATCGGCCACGCCGCGGCTGACATCCTTGGAGCCGAAAATTTCGCCAAGCGTGTCATTGCCATGCTTGGTGAGTGTGTCTGTGCTGGCAGACGGGCTGCGGGTCATGGAAGCAATGATATCTGCCAAACCTCCGCCGCCCGCATCACCTTTGCGTTGCATTCCGGCTGCCACGACCGGAGCCAGGCCTTCAAAGGCAGCGCGGGTCTGTTCTTCGGTAAGGCCGAATTGTTTAGCGATGTGTGTGAGATCCATGTGACTTACTCCTGTTAACGCCGGTTTCCGAGAATTTGCCCGAAAATGTCATTGAGCGAAGGGGTGCGCTTGCGCCTGCGAACCGGTTTCCGCCGCTGTCCGAAATAGCTTGAATAACTGCTTCTGCGCCTGCGTTTGGGCGCCAACTGGCGCACGACACTTTGCACAGCGCCTGCCACAACGGCTGAAAGGATTGTGCTTAAAATGCCGCCGCCACCCGAAGCGGCAGGCTGCGCACCTGCAAGTGATTGCGGTGCTGCATAAGTCTTGGCCAAAGCTGCCAGCACACTGGTGGCAGCAATGGCAGAAAGTTTCGGAAGGGCAGCCGCACTCACCGCAGGTGCCAGCCGTTTCATTTCTGCAAGTGCCGCCGATGATGAGCCATAGATCTCTGCAAGGACTGCGTTGCCATCCGCCGCCGCCTCTGCTCCGGTTACGGCTTCCGCGCTATCAAGATCAGAACTGTCGCCACCTTCATCCAGGAGATCAAGCAGGGCCTCGTATGCATCATGGTCCTTTTCAGCCTTGGAGCGGAGTTCCTCGGCAATCGCAGGAGCCATGGCGTTCAGGGCCGATCTGGCCGTTGCCGCATCAACTGCACAAGCCTTGGCGACATTGGCAAAATACGCGCCGCCCTGCGCGGCATCAAACAGGCCCATCAAAGACATCTAGGTGATTCCCTCCAATTGGAAGCCTAAGTCCTTAGCCTCTTTCAAAAGCCCCTCATAGGACCGAAAGTGATGGCCCCGGAGGCCCGCAATGCGCGCGCCTTGCACATTGGAACGCTTGTCATCGATGAACCAGGCGTCTCCGGGATCAATGTCAAGCCGCGCCATCAGGCGGCGGAAACTTTCAGGATCGGGTTTCTTGGTGCCGAATTCATACGAGCAGTAGCGTTCGGAAAAAATCGCCGCAGCCTGCGGAAATAATTCGTCCAGTGCGTTTTTCACGATGGGACCGTTGTTGGTATAAATTGCAATGCGCGACACCTCTCCAATGCGTTTGGCAAGGTTTAGGACATCTTCAAAGGGCACCATCGAATTGCGCCGGGCCGCAATCCATTCAGCCTGGCTGATTGAATGGCCCATGCGGGCACCGAATTCCGCAAGATATTCATCAGCGTTGGGATAGCCGCCGGAATCCGCGTCCTCCTCAAAACCCGAGTCCCAGATGGCAGCGCGGATATCGCGTGGCGTTTTCCCCGAAAGCCGCGAGAGTGCCCGCAGCCTGCGACCGAGGTCATAATGGCAAAGCACATCATCCATGTCGAAGATGACAAGACGCGGATACATGGCTCAAGCAGCCGTACCACCGACTGTTAGCCTGTCGATGCGGAGGCTGGGCTGACCCACGCCCACAGGAACGCCCTGGCCCTGCTTTCCGCACGTGCCAATGCCGGGATCGAGCGCCATGTCGTTGCCCACCATCGAAATGCGCTTGAGGGCTTCGGCGCCTGCGCCAATCAATGTGGCGCCTTTGACCGGCGTGGTGATTTTGCCGTCCTCGATGAGGTAGGCTTCGGTGCAGGAAAATACGAACTTGCCGGACGTGATATCAACCTGTCCGCCGCCGAAGGATTTCGCAAACATGCCCTTTTTGATGGATTTCAAGATTTCGTCAGGATGCCTGTCGCCTGACAGCATATAGGTATTGGTCATGCGCGGCATGGGGGCATGGGCATAGGATTGCCGCCTGCCATTGCCGGTGGGTTTCACACCCATGAGGCGGGCATTGAGGCGGTCCTGCATGAAGCCCACCAGAACACCATCTTCAATGAGCGTGGTGCAGTTGGAAGGTGTACCCTCGTCATCGATGGTGACAGAGCCGCGGCGATCGGGAAGAGTGCCGTCATCCACCACGGTGATGCCCTTGGCGGCGATGCGGCTTCCCATGAGGCCAGCGAAAGCAGAAGTGCCCTTGCGGTTGAAATCGCCCTCAAGCCCATGGCCGATGGCTTCATGCAGCAGGATGCCCGGCCAGCCCGGCCCCAGCAGCACATCGGCCTCACCGGCAGGAGCGGGCCTTGCCTCAATCGATACCAGGCTTTGACGGTAGGCTTCGCGGGCCGCACTCTGCCACAGGTCCTCGGTTACATAGGAGACGGGATCGCCGCGCCCGCCCAGACCATGGCTGCCCTGGCCCTGAATGCCGCCACGTGTCGACACCACGGAAACACCAAAGCGGACGAGGGGGCGAATGTCGCGGTAGACCTGGCCATCTGCCCGGATGATTTCAATCGCTTGCCAATCGCTGGCCAGTGAAACCGAAACCTGGGAAACTTCCGGTCCAAGCTGTCGCGCAAAACTGTCCACCTTTTGCAGGAGGCTGATTTTCTCGGCGAACTTCATGGCCTCGCCGGGGTTTTCGGCAGAATAAAGTTTTTGGTTGGTGCGTTCGGGCGATGCCGCAAGCTGTGCCGAACCACTCCGGGTCATTGTCTTGCACAATTGCGCGGCGCGCTTGAGCGAGGCCGCTGAAATTTCGGTGGAGTGGGAATAGGCGGCAGTCTCGCCAGAGACCGACCGCAGGCCGAAGCCTTGGCTTTCATCGAAGCTTGCGGCTTTCAGCTTGCCGTCATCAAAGGAAAAACTCTGCGTCTGGCGGCGCTCGACAAAGAGCTCGCCGTCGTCGGCGCCATGCAGCGCGTCTGCCACGACGGCAGTTGCCTGCTGCGCGGTGACATCGGTGTTATCAAAAAGGGAATGGGCCACGGGCTGTTATCCTGTCTCAGGGTATTGGACCCTAGAGATAGGCGTTCAAGCCCGCGGCGGCTAGACCCGAGGCTGGTTTTATTGTGCGGTGAGGGCGGTGAGCGACGCGCCAAATCCTGCCAGCGAAATTTTCATCGGGATTCCAAGGCCAGGGCCTTCATAAATGATGAAATTGGCAGCAGTGCCTTTTTTCATCTTTCCCAACGTTTCTGGCGATGCCTCGGCAAAAGCTTCGCAGATCTGCGGGCGGCAGCGCGTGAAGGGAACCCGGCCCACCGCCGCGCCGTCGATTTCCAGCGCAACGCCGGTGGGGAGGTAAACTCCGATGGGAGCCATGACCCGCATCATGAGAACTTCCTTGTCGCCCTGCTTGGCTTTCACGATGATGAGGGAAAGCCCGATCTTCTCATTCTTCTCGCTGCGCGTGATCTGCACCATGCCGCACTGTTTCTTTCCGGAAGCATCTGGACTGCCATCAGCAGCCTGTGCCGCGCCACATTGCACCTGCCAGGCGCCATTGGTGGCAATCGTCTCCATCGGAGGCGGCTGCTGGGCAGCACCTGCAGCAGGAGCGCCTTGCTGGGCGGGTTGGGCAGGCTTTATGCGGGGTCCGAAATTTTTCGGCTTGGCAGGAGCTGGCTGCTGTTGGGCCGGTGCCTGATCCTGTTGCGCCCAAGCTGACAAGGGGCTGGAGATACCGACGACGCCCGCAATGGCAACGCTAAGCAGAAAATGACTGATTCTCACAGGAAAGGACCTTTCGTAAGCAATTGGGCGCTCATAGCGCCGGATTTGGACGATGACAATAACGATTTGAAACGGACAGCAAACTGTCAGGGGCAGCGTTTCCGCGATAAATAAGGCGGAATTTCGAAGCCGTGGGCTTTCGCCATCGCCCGCAGCCAAGGCAAGTGTTACAATGACGTTATGCCGCGCCCGCATTTGTTGCGACAGTTGAGCGAATGTGGTTCACATCAGTCCAAATCAATGGCTGATCCGCAAGGAACAGGCCGGGCGAATTGAGAGGGACGACGATGACAATCGCAAAGACATTGGCGGCAATTGCAGCAGGAATTGTCGTGATCTGCGTGTCAGGCACGGCCTGGGCGGCACTTGGTCATCCCGAACCATGGCAAATGAATTTGCAGGATGCGGCAACCCCCGTGGCCGAAGGCATTCGCTGGCTGCATAACGTCTTGCTGTGGATTATCAGCCTGATTACGGCTTTTGTCATGGGCCTCATGCTTTATGTCATGGTGCGCTTCAATGCGAAGGCCAATCCGGTTCCCTCCCGGACCACGCACAATACGCTTGTTGAAGTCCTCTGGACTATCATTCCCATTCTCATTCTGGTGTTCATCCTCGTCCCATCCCTGCGCCTTCTTTATCTCGAGCGCGACATTCCCAAGGCCGACATGACGATCAAGGTGATCGGCAATCCAAGCTGGAACTGGACTTATGAATATCCAGACTTGGGCCTGAATGACGACAAGACGGCAAAGGTGAGCTTCACAGCCTATCTCAAGCCCCGCGAAGAGGCTGCCAAGGAAAATGTGCCCTATCTTCTTGCAACCGATGTGCCGGTTGTCGTTCCCGTGAACAAGACTGTCAAATTGATTGTAACCTCCGATCCCGAAGGCATCATCCATGCCTGGACGATCCCATCCTTCGGCGTGAAGATCGACGCCATTCCCGGCCGCCTGAACGAGGATTGGTTCCGCGCCACCAAGGAAGGCACCTACTACGGCCAATGCTCCGAACTCTGCGGCAAGGAACATGCCTTCATGCCGATTGAGGTTCATGTTGTATCCCAGCCGGATTTTGATGCCTGGGCTGCCAAGGTCCAAACGGCGAGCGCTGAAGAAGCGCGCGATTATTTGTTTGCCATGCTGAAGGCCCAGGGCCAGCTGGCAAAAAACTGAGTTCAATGAGAGGCTAATCAACATGTCACACGTAACCGCCGCTCACGGCCATGACGATCATCAGGATCATCCCACAGGCTGGAAACGCTATGTCTATTCCACCAACCACAAGGACATCGGAACGATGTATCTGTGGTTTGCGATCATTGCAGGGCTCTTGGGCGGTTTCCTGTCCGTCATGATGCGCATTGAATTGGCAGAGCCCGGCATCCAGATCTTCCATGGCCTTGCAAACATGGTCTATGGCGCAGGCTGTGATTTGGCCAAGCCTGACGCCTGCGATGCAGGCAAGCACATGTACAACGTGTTTGTGACGGGCCATGCCCTTCTCATGATCTTCTTCATGGTCATGCCCGCCATGATCGGCGGTTATGGCAACTGGTTCGTGCCACTGATGATCGGTGCACCCGACATGGCATTCCCGCGCATGAACAACGTGTCTTTCTGGCTTCTGCCGCCAGCTCTCGGCCTACTCCTCATCTCGATGTTTGTGGAAGGCCCCTCGGGTGGTTTTGGCGCAGGCGGTGGCTGGACGATTTATCCGCCGCTTTCCACCACGGGCCAGCCCGGACCCGCCATGGATTTCGTGATCCTCGCGCTGCATTTGGCGGGTGCCTCCTCCATTCTGGGCGCCATCAACTTCATCACCACCATATTCAACATGCGTGCACCCGGCATGACGCTGCACAAGATGCCGCTGTTTGTCTGGTCGATCCTGGTCACCGTGTTCCTGCTGCTCCTGTCGCTGCCGGTTCTTGCAGGCGCCATCACCATGCTGCTCACCGACCGCAACTTCGGCACGTCCTTCTTCGTGGCGGCCAAGGGTGGTGACCCCATCCTGTTCCAGCATCTCTTCTGGTTCTTCGGCCATCCTGAAGTCTACATTCTGATTTTGCCGGGCTTCGGCATTGTATCGCAGATTGTGTCGACCTTCTCCAAGAAGCCGGTGTTCGGTTATCTCGGCATGGCCTACGCGATGGTGTCAATCGGTGTCGTGGGCTTTGTGGTATGGGCCCACCACATGTACACCGTTGGCATGGATGCCGACACGCAGGCCTATTTTGTGGCCGCAACCATGATTATCGCTGTGCCAACTGGGGTGAAGATATTCTCCTGGATCGCTACCATGTGGGGCGGCTCCATTGAATTCAAAACGCCAATGCTCTGGGCCTTGGGCTTCATCTTCCTGTTCACCATTGGCGGTGTGACGTGCGTTGTGCTGGCCAATGCCGGCGTCGACCGTTCGCTCCATGACACCTATTATGTGGTGGCGCATTTCCATTACGTGCTGTCCCTGGGCGCGGTGTTTGCCGTGTTCGGCGCATGGTATTACTGGTTCCCCAAGATGACGGGCTACATGTATAATGAAACCATCGGCAAGCTGCACTTCTGGGTGACCTTTGTAGGCGTGAACATTCTGTTCTTCCCGCAGCACTTCCTGGGCCTGGCCGGCATGCCGCGCCGCTACATCGACTATCCCGAAGTGTTTGCAGGCTGGAACCAGATATCGTCCTATGGCTCGTACTTGTCGGCTCTTGGCACGCTGATCTTCCTCTATGGCGTGTTCTCGGCCTATGCCAGGAAAGTACCGGCAGGAGACAATCCCTGGGGTGAAGGTGCTACGACACTGGAGTGGACCTTGTCATCGCCACCGCCATTCCACCAGTTCAGTACGTTGCCTGTCATAAAGTAACCGAGATGAGCGACATTCAATACGATATCTCCAGCCAGACTGAGGCCCTCGGTGGTCAGGGGACGGCTGGAGACTATTTTGCATTGCTCAAGCCGCGCGTGATGTCACTGGTGATCTTCACGGCTTTCGTGGGGATTATCGCAGCACCGGGAACCTTGCATCCATTCCTGGCGGTTGTTGCCCTTCTGGCTATCGCGGTGGGCGCAGGTGCCTCAGGCGCCCTCAACATGTGGTATGATGCCGATATTGATGCCCTGATGAAGCGGACCCGGTCACGGCCCGTGCCACGGGGCGCAATTCTTCCCGGCGAAGCGCTAGGTTTTGGCGCAACGCTGGCTGCCGGTTCGGTTCTTGCTCTTGGACTCATGGTGAATGTGGTTGCAGGCCTCCTGCTTGCCTTCACGATATTTTTCTACGTGGCAATCTATACGATGTGGCTGAAACGCTGGACGCCGCAGAACATCGTCATCGGTGGCGCTGCTGGCGCATTGCCTCCCATGATCGGTTGGGCTGCTGTGACCGGCGCCATTGATCTGGGTGCCATTTCGCTGTTTCTCATTATTTTCATATGGACGCCGCCGCACTTCTGGGCGCTCGCCTTGTTCCGCGAGGATGACTATGAGGCAGCAGGCGTTCCCATGCTCCCCAATGTTGCAGGCCGCGATGAAACCCGCAAACAGACCCTGCTTTACACCCTCGTGCTCATCCCCGTAGCTTTCCTGCCAGCCCTTCTGGGTGTCTGCGGACTGCTCTATGTGGCGGGCGTGAGTGTTTTGTCTGTCATGTTCCTCTATTACGCCATCAATGTGTACCGCCTGCGCCAAGGCGCTGCTGCTGACAAGGCCTGCAAGAAACTCTTTGGCTTCTCCATTCTCTGGCTCTTCCTCGTGTTTGCCTTGATTCCAGTCGAGCGTCTCCTGCACATCGCAAGTCTGACTTCGGTGCTGCCGTGAACCCGCAACCCTTCAATGCAGAAGACCTGGCGCGCCGCAAAAAGCGGGCCATTATTATGGCGCTGGTCTTGATCGGGCTGGTGGTCTTGTTTTTCGCCACAACGATCGTGCGGCTTGGTGGTTATACAGCACCCATGACCGGCGGCTGACATGAAAACCGTTGTGCCCAACCCGCAGAAAAACCGCCGTGTGGCAGGCATCGCCATCTCCGGCTTTGTAGCCATGGTAGGACTGGCCTATGCTTCCGTTCCCTTGTATCGCGCTTTCTGTCAGGCAACGGGCTTTGGTGGCACCACTCAGCGGGCTGAAAAAGCGCCTGCCACTGCAACCGACACATTCATCACGGTGCGTTTTGACGCCAACACCGCCTCCACATTGGGTTGGAAGTTCCAGCCCGCCCAATCCACCATGAAAGTGAAAATCGGCGAGCAGAACATGGCGCATTACACCGCCACAAACCTCACGTCGCGTGAAACCACAGGCAGTGCTGTTTTCAATGTTTCGCCTGATGAAGCCGGCGCGTTTTTCGACAAGCTCCAGTGTTTCTGCTTTACCAAGCAAACACTGAAAGCAGGCCAGACCGTAGACCTGCCGGTGGTGTTTTTTGTGGATCCCGCCATTCTCGATGATCCGGATTCCAAGTCGGTGAGTGAAATCACCCTGTCCTATACATTTTTTCCGGCAGATGCGCCTGCCAAGGTTTCGGCGGGTGAACAGCCTGCCGGGGTGAAGATAAATTGAAGAACCCGAGGGAGTAGCGGCGATGGCTGACACACATGCAAAAAATCATGACTATCATTTGGTCGACCCAAGCCCTTGGCCTGCCATAGGCGGACTGTCGGCCTTTATCCTCGCCATTGGCGCTGTCATGTGGATGCACGGCAACACTTGGGCCATCATGGCCATTGGCTTTGTGCTGGTGCTTTACACCATGTTCATGTGGTGGCGTGACGTCATCAAGGAAGCCAATCAAGGCGACCATACCGCCGTTGTGAGCCTCCACCTGCGCTACGGCATGATCATGTTCATCGCGTCCGAAGTCATGTTCTTCGTGGCCTGGTTCTGGGCGTTTTTTGATGCAAGCCTGTTTGCCAGCGAACCCATCCAGGCCTCGCGCATTGCGCTCACCGAAGGTGTCTGGCCGCCCAAGGGCACCCCCATTTTCGATCCCTGGCATTTGCCGCTCGTCAACACGCTGATCCTTCTGACCTCGGGCACGACCGTGACCTGGGCCCATCATGCGCTGCTCAACAATGACCGCCGTGGCCTGAAATGGGGTCTCCTTGCAACGGTTATCCTTGGCGCGCTCTTTACCTGTGTCCAGGCCTGGGAATATGCCCACGCGTTGTTTGCCTTCAACCGCGAAAATGGTGGAAACATCTATGGCTCGACCTTCTTCATGGCCACAGGCTTTCACGGCTTCCATGTCTTGATCGGAACCATCTTCCTGCTGGTCTGCCTGGTGCGCGCCATGAACGGGGCCTTCACGCCAAAACAGCACTTCGGCTTTGAAGCCGCTGCATGGTATTGGCACTTCGTGGACGTGGTTTGGCTATTCCTCTTTGCCTGCATCTATATCTGGGCTTCAGCGGGCGCACCTTTGCCGGTAGAATAACGGAAATGAAATTTAGACAGGGGCCGCGCGAAACCTTGCGCGGCCTTTTTATTAAGGAAAGTCCTGATGGACGAGAATCATTATCCCGACCTTTCTCCGCTTTCCACCGGTCTTTCGGGAAAATGTCCGCGCTGCGGCAGGGGCAAATTGTTTGATGGCTATTTGACCATAGCCAAATCCTGTTCCCATTGCGGCCTGTCCTTTGCCTTCGCAGACACAGGCGATGGTGCGGCGTGGTTTGTCATGCTGTTTGTAAGCATTGTGGGCGTGGGTTCTATTTTGGGTGTGGAAGTCGCCTACGCGCCGGCCTTCTGGGTGCACATCATGCTGGTCATTCCCATTCTCGTCATTCTGCCGCTGCTGCTGCTCCGCCCGGTAAAAGGCTTTCTGCTGTGCCAGCAATGGAAAACCTCAGCCAGCCAGGGAAGGCTGGGCGAATGAAGCCCATACGCATTTGGCCCGTGGTGGTTTGGGCGGGGGTAGGGATCCTCATTCTTTGCGCATTGGGTGTCTGGCAGATATTTCGCCTTCAGGAAAAACAGGCCCTGCTGGCCGAAATTGCCGCGCGGACACAAGGCCCGGCCACAAGCCTCGCAAATATTATGCAACGCCATGAACCGGGCAGCGATATTGAATTCCTAGCCGTCACAGTCCGCGGGAATTTTGATCACACTCATGAACTTCACAAGCTGACCTCGTTTGAAGGGGCACCCGGATGGCAGATCATAACGCCATTTACGACCACCGATGGAATTGCCGTTCTGGTGGACCGCGGCGTGGTTCCCGATGGCTTGCGCGATCCTGCAAAGCGGCCCGAACCTGCAGCGGAAAGTGAAATAAAAGCCATTGTCCGCACCCATCAAAGTGCCCGGGGCTATTTCGACGGGGAAAATGACGACGTGAAAAACCAATGGTATTGGTGGGATGTGCCCGCCATGCTTGCCGCGTCCGCCATTCCCGCCGACAAGAAGATTGCGCCCTTCGTGCTGCAAGTCCTTCCCAACCACACCAACAACGGCTATCCCCGGCCTTTGCCTCCGGAAACCAACCTTTCCAACAATCACCTGCAATACATCATCATATGGTTTTCGCTCGCCGTGGTTTTGGCCGTAATCGCAGGCATTTTCATCGCCCGGCAGATCAGAAGAAGCGATGCTTGAAACAGGCTGTGCCGGTCGCTAGTTTGCGCCTGCAACACAAGAGGATGTCGCGTGCAATACGTATCAACCAGGGGCGAGGCCCCGGAACTGGATTTTGAAGGCGTATTGCTCACAGGCTTGGCGCGCGATGGCGGACTTTATATCCCCAGGAACTGGCCCACATTCGCCGCCCTTGAATTGCGCGGCTTCTCAGGCAAGTCTTATCAGGACGTGGCGTTTGCGGTGGTGTCGAAATATGTGGATGGTGCCGTTCCAGAAGACGATCTGCGCGCCATGATTGATGCCGCCTATGCAACCTTTGGCCATCCCGCGATTGCGCCCTTGAAGCAAATGGCTGCAAACCAGTGGCTGCTCGAACTCTTCCATGGCCCCACTCTGGCTTTCAAGGATGTGGCCATGCAGCTTCTGGCCCGGTTGATGGACTGGTCTCTCGTAACGCAAAACAGGCGGGCCACCATCATTGGCGCCACCTCAGGTGATACCGGCGGAGCCGCTGTCGATGCCTTCAAGCACAGCAGGAATGCCACCACCATCATCCTGCATCCCCATGGCAAGGTGAGCGAGGTTCAGCGCCGCCAGATGACGACGGTGGAAAGCCCTGTCATTCACAACATTGCCATTGAGGGCAATTTTGATGATTGCCAGACAATCGTCAAAGCGCTGTTCAACGACGGCTCGTTCCGTGACCGCGCCAACCTTGCAGGCGTGAACTCCATCAACTGGGCCCGCATCATGGCGCAGATCGTCTATTACGTGACGTCAGGCGTGGCATTGGGAGCGCCTGACCGCAAGATCAGCTTCTGTGTTCCTACCGGCAATTTCGGGGATATCTTTGCAGGCCTTGTTGCCAAGCGCATGGGGCTTCCCATTGACCGCCTGATCGTCGCCACCAATGTAAACGACATTCTCGACCGCTGCCTCAAGACCGGCCGCTACGAGATGCAGGGCGTGCAGGCAAGCTCCAGTCCTTCCATGGATATCCAGATTTCCAGCAACTTTGAACGCCTGCTCTATCTGGCCTATGGCCGCAATGGGAGCGCCATTCGCACCCTGATGTCCGGCCTGTCGCAATCCGGCTCATTTACCATAGGCGAAAAGGAACTGGCCATGATCCGGGAGGAATTTGACTCAGGCGCCGTAAGTGAGGCCGAGACCCGAAAAACCATCGAAAAGACCCTGGCAGACACGGGCGAGCTGCTGGACCCGCACACGGCCGTGGGTTTTTCCATGGCAATGAAGTCAAAAGTGCAGCAAAGCCCTGTGATAACCTTGGCCACAGCGCACCCCGCCAAGTTCCCGGATGCGGTGGAAAAGGCCAGTGGTGTAAGACCCGGTTTACCGCCCCGGCTAATCCACTTGCTCAAAGCCGAAGAACGTTTCACTATACTTCCCAACAGTGCTGCCGCAGTGAAGGAATTCGTCCTTGCGCGGATATAAGGCCTGGTTGAGGACGTAGCGAATGGGTGTAGAAATTACCTGCCTGCCTAATGGGCTCAATGTTTTGACCCATCATATGCCGCATATTGAAACCGTGGCACTGGGAATATGGGTAAAGGCAGGAGCAAGGGATGAGAGACCGGAAGAAAACGGCATTGCCCATTTTCTGGAACACATGGCGTTCAAGGGCACCAAACGCCGGTCCGCCAAAGGCATAGCGGAGGAAATCGAATCCGCCGGAGGTGAAATCAACGCCTCTACCGGTATGGAAACCACCACTTATTATGCCCGTGTGCTGAAGGATGATTGGGCGCTTGCCCTCGATATTCTGGCTGATATCTTTACCGAATCGGTTCTGGACGCGGAAGAACTTGAGCGCGAGCGCGATGTCATTTTGCAGGAAATCGCCGCGGCAAATGACCAGCCCGATGATCTGGTCTTTGATTTGGCTCAGGCCGCCAGTTACGGCGCCCATCCCCTAGGGCGTTCCATTCTCGGCACCTCCGAGTTGATCGCAAAAGTCGATCGTGACAAGATTCTGGCTTGGCGCGATCGCAACTATTGGGCATCGCGCATTGTCGTGGCAGCTGCAGGCAACATCGATCACGCGAAATTTGCCGAAGCCTCTGAAAAGCTTCTGGGAAAGATTGAGCGTGGCCAGCAGCCACAGCGTGAACCACCCTGCTTTGTGAGCCACGAGGAAAACTCTCAGAAACCGCTGGACCAGAGCCACATTGTTCTGTCATTCGATGCGCCGGGCTACCGTGATCCCGATATCTATCAGTTGCAGGTGCTTTCCAGCATTTTGGGAGGCGGCATGTCCTCGCGCCTGTTCCAGGAGGTGCGTGAAAAACGCGGCCTCTGCTATAGCGTCTTTGCTTTTGGGTCAGCTTATGAGGACGCGGGCCAGTTCGGTGTTTATGCGGCAAGCTCGCCAGAACATACCGAAGAGCTGCTTGAAGTAACCTCCAAAGTCATGATGTCGGCCACCGATCAGGTGACGGATGCAGAAGTCGCCCGTGCCAAGGCACAGCTCAAGACGAGCCTTGTGATGAACCTCGAAAGTGCCTCCTCGCGCGCCGACCAGATCGCGCGCCAGTTTCTGGCTTTCGGCAAGGTGCCTTCCATTGCCACCCTCGTGGAAAAGATCGAAGCCGTGACCACGGAACAGGTACGGGCTTTGGCTGCAAGGCTGTTCCAGAACAAGGCGCCAGCCATCAGCGCCGTGGGCCAGCTCTCGCACCTGTCTACACAGAAGAAAATCACCGGCTATTTTTCCACCCATTGAATGACGGTTGCCAATGGTATTCTTGCGCTCGCCATTTTCAAATGACCAGGAACCACAACTGCGTTACGGCCGCATCATGCTGCGCACGCCTGTTCTGGGAGATTTTGAGGCCTGGGCCGAGCTGCGCCAGGCAAGCCGACATTTCCTCGTACCCTGGGAACCAATGTGGTCAGCCCAGGAATTCAGCCGCTTCAGTTTTCGTGCGCGCATCAAGCACTACCAGCAACAGATAAAAGACGATGCAAGCTATCCCTTTTTCATCTTCCATGGCGAACACGGCCATCTGCTGGGAGCCATTACAATTTCCAATGTCCGTCGCGGTGTCGCTCAAATGGGATCGGTGGGCTATTGGATCGGCGAACGTTTTGCACATCAGGGTTACATGAGCGAGGCTCTGGCGGCAATTGTGGCCCATGCCTATGGCGAGCTTGCCCTGCACCGCATTGAAGCCGCCTGCCTGCCTGCCAATGTTGCCTCTATCGGTTTGTTGCAGCGCTGTGGCTTCGTGCAGGAAGGCCTGGCAAGGCTATACCTCCAGATTGCAGGGGTTTGGCAGGATCACCTGCTGTTTGCGCGTATTGCCGTGCAGAAGTAATGGCAGTTCTTGCCTTAGGGAAACCAAGTCGTTACTGATAAAACCATGAGTCGTGGCCACATTATCCAAGGCTTGAGAGTGTCGGTGCGCATTGCGTCTCTGCTATTCTCGATTCTTCTGGGTTTGGCTGGAGTTGCTTCCGCCGAAGGCCCTGTCGATATCAGCAATCTCACCACGAAACTGGATGTAGGCCCTCTGTTAAGGCGGCTTGCCACCGATGAAACAAGTGTGCGGGTGGAATTGCCGCCTGATCCTTCCGGCAAATCCGACATTATTGACCTGCAAGCGGTGGGTGAAAAACCACCTTATAAATGGGCAATCATTGCGCTTGGTAATCCCTCTGCACGACAACAACGTCTGGTGCTTGCAATTGATCGTCAGAAATTCGTAGGTTCCCGCCTGTTTTATCCGCGCCAGGCTGGAAGCATTGCCCAGAATATTGTGGTGAGCGGCAGTGCAACCTTCACAGATGTTTCTGTATTGGGAGAGGATGCTTATGAAATCACCCTGCCAGCCCAATCCACGCAAAGCATCGCCATTCAGCTTGGTGGTGATATTCCCGATGCCACCCTATGGGAACGCAAGGCATTTGACGCCCATGTCCGCAACCTGACATTCCTGCAAGGTGCCATCATTGGCATTTCGCTTCTGAGCCTGTTGAGCCTGCTTCTGCTGGGCGCTGCCAGGAGACCTCAGGCGTTTCTGTCTTATGCATTGTTTGCCATGGCGTCTCTGGCGTTCATGGCAGCTGAAATGGGCTATCTCTCCCAACCGCTGGAGCTCTCCGTGGGGGTTCATCTTTCCCCGCAGGATGCCCGAGCCATTATTGAAACCATGATGGCAGTGGGCCTGCTGTTGTATCTTTCAAGTCTCGCAAACCTCTCTGACACTTCACCTCAATTGCGCAACATTTTCGGCGTGGCTGCCGGGCTGGGACTGGCGTGGGCAGTATATGGTTTTGTCGAGCCTTCGCTGGTTTCGCTCATCGCGCGGCTGGCCTTCGGGCTGATTGTAACGGGAGGCTTCTTCATCATCGTGCGCTTTGCTGACGAGGAATCGTCACGATCGGCATTGCTGGTCTGGATCGCCGTGATCATCTGGACATTGCTTGCTGCCATGGCAATGTTTGCAAGAGGTGGTACGCAACTGCTGTCCGCCACGCTGCACTTTGGCTTGATGAGCGTGCTCATGGTCATGGCCTACTGGTTCTTTCGCAACCCGGCTGTGCGTGGATTGCTTCTCACAACACCCGCCAGTGATTCTGCCAGACGGGAATTGGCGCTTGCTGGATCGCAGCAATTTGTATGGGACTATGATGTGCTGGAGCGTGACGTCTATGTGGGAGAAGAATTGGAACAGGCGCTTGGCCAACCCCTTGGCACTTTAGGCGTGTCCTGTGTCGAAGCCTTTTTCGATCTCATGCATCCCGCTGACAGTGACGCTTATGCAGCCGCCTTGGCGGACGCCGAAAGGCAAAATGCCAGCAGCTTTGAGCAGGAACTGCGCCTGCGCCGGGCTGACGGTTCCTATCGCTGGTTCGAGCTCCGCGCCCGAGCCTTGATCAGCGCTGATGACCACGTGTTTCGGCTCATCGGCACCCTGGCCGACATCACCCAATTCAAGCGCACCGAAGAGCGCCTGTTGCGTGATGCGGTCTATGACCAGGTCACAGGCCTGCCCAACCGTGCCTTGTTCATGGACCGCCTGAAACGCGAGCTGGCCAAACCCAAATCCGTTAATCTCTATGTGATCCTCATTGACGTGGACCGCTTCAAATCCGTGAATGACGGCTTGGGCCATGAAGCCGGGGATACGCTCTTGACTGCACTGGGGCGGCGCATTGAAGCGCTTCTGGGTCCTGATGATACGGTGGCACGATTTCCCGGCGACAAGTTTGCCGTGCTGTTCAACGAGACTGCTGCCTCAGGCGATGTTTCAATTTTCGCCGACCGCATTCACGAGGCAGTGGCCCATCCCGTCAAGGTGAACAATCACGAAATATTTCTCACCGCCTGCCTTGGTGCGGCAAGCCACCGCGAGGACGCGCTGACGCCTGAACAGCTGATGAAGGATACAGCCATAGCGCTTTACGAGGCCAAACGCCGCGGCACGGAAATGTTCGCCATTTTCCAGCCGTCGATGCGCGATGACCGCGGTGAGTTGGTAGCACTGGAAGCGGAACTCCGCCGCGCGCTGGAGCGCAATGAAATTGAAGTCCACTATCAGCCCATAGCACGCGTGGTCGACATGGAACTCGCTGGCTTCGAAGCCCTGGTGCGCTGGCGTCATCCGGCTCTCGGCCTGTTGGCACCTGAAAGTTTTCTCGGATTGGCCGAGCAGACCGGGATGATAAAGGACATCGGCCGCTTTGTGCTTAACGAAGCAACCCACCAACTCGGCATTTGGCAGCGCGCCTTCCGGCCAAACGCGCCCATATTCATGGCGGTCAATGTCTCCGCCAGCCAACTCGTGGAAACCGATCTCGTGCTTGACGTAAGGGCTGCGATCAGCCGCGAGGCGGTTTACAAACACACGCTCAAGCTCGAAATCACGGAATCCGTGATCATGCAATTTCCTGAAAAAGCGGCAGGCATTCTCGATCAAATAAAGCAACTGGGGGTGGGACTGGCCTGCGATGATTTTGGCACAGGCTACTCTTCGCTTTCCAGCTTGCGCGACCTGCCGTTTGACACGTTGAAGGTAGACCGGTCATTTGTGATTCAAGAACCAGAGGATGAGCGTGCAGCCGTCATCCTCGATACGATCGTGGCCCTGGGGCATGGCTTGGGCCTTACCATCGTGGCTGAAGGTGTGGAAAATCAGCGCCAGCTTGACCGGCTGGGGGCCTTGCAATGTGACTATGTGCAAGGGTTTTTCATTGGCCATCCCTTGACTGCCAAACAGGTGACAGATGCGTTGGGGGCCATGCCTTATGTCAAAGCCTACGGTAAAACCGCATTGTCGACACTGTGGGAAAAGACCGGGGTTGTAGATGCACCACCAGCAACGGCCCGTGAGTTCACCACTATTGACATTGCCGCAGCCCGCGAAGCAAAAAACCGCGCTGCCACCCCTCAGGAAGAAGCCTCTCAGCCTTTGGGACGCTCACCCATGGCGCCGCGCCAGGCCAAACTCCCGCCGCTTGAACAGCTTCCCGTTTTACCAGTTCCCGAAAAGCCGTCGGCCAAGAAAGTTGCCAAGCCAAAGAAGAAATTGGTCAAGAAACCGGCTGCGAAAAAACGCCCGCCTAAACCGTCAGGCGTGCCCGACGTCAGCTGACAGCATCATGGGATCCACGCCGATTTTTTTCAGGGCCCGGAGATATTTGCCTTCGAGATTGGGGCTAAACAGCAAATCATCATCGGCGGGGCATTGCAGCCAGCCATTGTGCTGGATTTCATTTTCCAGTTGGCCCGCAACCCAGCCTGAATAACCCAGTGCCAGGCTCAGCTTTGCCGGTCCCTTGCCGCTGGCAATGGCTTGCAGGATTTCCACGGTTGCTGTGAGCGCCACATCATCATTGATGGAAAGGCTTGTGTTCTTGGTGAAGTAATCCTTGCTATGCAACACGAAGCCCCTGAACTGCTCAACCGGCCCGCCAAACAGGATGGGCATGTTGAGAATGCTTTCGGAAACCTTGGCACCTTCCTTCTGGGGAGCGATTTTCAACTGGTCAACCAGATCAGAGAAGAACATGAGAGGCGCTGTCTTGTTGACAATGATTCCCATGGCGCCATTCTCGCTATGGACACACAAGAAAACCAGCGAGCGTTCAAATCTCGGGTCTCCCATGCCGGGCATGGCAATCAGAATCTGGCCAGCAAGGGATTTGGTATCTGACATGATTTATACACTATCCGCAATTCGCAGCCGAGAGAAGCACCCCATTGTGATGGAAATTTGATTGGGATTTTTGGGAAGGCAAAGGCATAGTGCAGGGCATGAACAGACGAAAAATTCTCCTGGGCCTGGCATCTATTGCCGTCATCAGTAAACCCGCTTTGAGCGCGGTCCAACAGCCCTACAAGGTGTCGCTTGTTGCGGGCGGCAGGACAGAGGGGCTGTGGCAGGCGGGCATTCTGGTGGAGATGGAAAAGAATTGGAAAACCTATTGGCGCGTGCCCGGTGATGCGGGCATTCCACCCCAGTTTGATTGGACGGGTTCGCAAAATGTAGCCTCAGTGGACGTAGGCTTCCCCATTCCCACACGCTTTCAGGATATCACAGGTGAGGCCATTGGCTATCACGACCGGGTGTTGTTTCCTGTGGATGTGAAGACAGTGGACGCAACCCTGCCTGTGACTCTTAAACTCAGCATGTTTTTTGCCGTATGCGAGGTTGTGTGCATTCCGGCCAATGTCACCGTCACCTCTCGGCTGGAGACAGCAAGTTCAAGTCCGCTGATTGCGCAGTGGCGCGCGCGCGTGCCAAAAAGTGGAGAAGGCGCAACTCCTATCGTCAGTGGCGCACGCCTGGATATGGAGGCAGGAAAGCCAATGCTGGTGTTGAAGGTCTCCCAACCACTCCAGGATATTTTTGTGGAAGCTGATAGCGCCGCATATTTCGGAAAGCCGCAATTTGACAAAGTATCCGGTGAGGCATGGCTGCCTGTGGCCAATATAAAGGACGCGGCAAGCCTCCATAATCTCATGCTGAAACTGACTTTGTCATTTGGTGACAGCGGGATTGAACAAAGTGTCGCCGTCACCTAAGAAGTGTCTTCCCAAGTCCAACGCAAGGATTGACCATGACAATAGCAGTCGGTGACAAGCTTCCACAGGTGGAATTCAGCACAATGACTGGCGACGGCCAGCAGAAAGTATCAACTGATGTGATATTTGCGGGCCGCAAGGTTGTGTTATTTGGCGTGCCAGGAGCCTTCACGCCAACCTGCAGCAAAAACCATTTGCCCGGTTTTCTCGCCAATATAGACACCATTAAAGCCAAGGGCGTGGATACCATTGCCTGTGTAGCCGTGAATGACATTCATGTCGTGAATGCCTGGGCCAAACATGCGGGCGTGGATGGAAAAATTGTCATGCTGGCGGATGGCAACGGCGATTTTACGCGCGCGGTCGGACTGAATATCAATTTGCAGGCCGCAGGCATGGGCGAACGCTCAATGCGCTATTCGATGATTGTTGATAATGGGGTTGTCAAAAAGCTCAATGTTGAGGACAAGTCTGGCGTGAATGTGTCAGGTGCCGAAACTATCCTCGAGCAGCTTTGAAGGGCGCCATTCCCTGCCGCGCCAGTTCGTCAGCGCGCTCATTGCCGGAGTGGCCTGCATGACCCTTGACCCAGTGCCAGGATATGTCATGCGTCGCGAGAGCCGCATCCAGCCGCTGCCAGAGTTCAACGTTCTTCACGGGTTTCTTGTCAGCGGTTTTCCACCCATTGCGCTTCCAGCCATGCACCCATTTGGTGATGCCATCCTTGACGTAATTGGAGTCCACATGCATTGCAACGGGGCAGGGCCGTGTGAGCGATTCCAATGCGCTGATGGCCGCCATCAGTTCCATCCGGTTATTGGTGGTATTGGCCTCTCCACCTGAGAGTTCCTTCCGCGTTCCCTTGTAATCCAGAATGGCGCCCCAGCCGCCGGGACCAGGATTTCCGGAACAGGCGCCATCGGTGTGGATAACGACCTTTTCGGCTTTCATTGTGCCGGCTCACGCAGCTCGCGCGGCAATTTGAAGGAAACATTTTCCTCACGCAGCACCACATTTTCCACTGTCACCTCATAATGCTGGCGGAAAGCATCGATGATCTCATTCACCAGGATCTCTGGCGCAGAAGCGCCAGCCGAAATACCCAGGGTGGAAAGTCCTGAAAGCTGCGTCCAGTCGAGATCACCGGCGCGCTGTACGAGAAGGGCGCGAGCACAACCGTTCTTCTCGCCCACTTCCACCAGGCGCTTTGAATTCGACGAATTGGGCGCTCCCACGACGAGCAGCAGGTCAATGCGTTCGGCAATGGATTTCACCGCTTCCTGCCTATTGGTGGTCGCATAGCAGATATCCTCGCGCAGAGGCCCGCGAATGTCGGGAAAGCGCTCCTGCAAGGCCGTGATGATGTCGCGCGTATCGTCAATCGAAAGGGTCGTCTGTGTGACATAGGCAAGCTTGCTGGCATCCCTGACATTCATTCGAGCAACGTCGCCCACCGTCTCGATCAATGTAATGGCACCCTCGGGCAATTGCCCCATCGTGCCAATGACCTCGGGATGAAACTTGTGGCCAATCAGGACAATCTCCAGCCCTTCCGCATAATGGCGTTGTGCTTCCATGTGAACCTTGGTGACCAAGGGACAGGTGGCATCAATCTGGAACAGTTTGCGGGCACTGGCCGCAGCGGGAACGGCCTTGGGAACGCCATGCGCCGAGAAAATCACCGGGCGGTCCCCGGCGGGGATCTCGTCGAGTTCATCGACAAAGATGGCCCCTTTGGATTTGAGGTCATCGACCACGAATTTATTGTGCACGATCTCATGGCGCACATATACGGGCGCTCCGTAAAGCAGCAAGGCGCGTTCCACGATATCAATGGCCCGCACCACGCCCGCGCAGAATCCACGCGGCGCGGCCAGAAGCACAGTGAGCGACGGTTTCGACATGGCGTTTACATGCGAGGGGCAGGGAGAAATGTCAACAATACAGGCCTATGTTGCACCCCTTGCCTTTTGACTGGCATCACACTAGCTTTGCCGTGTTCGCTAAAACGCCAAGCGGGAGAGACTGGGAAACCAGCGCCGAAGGAGCAACCGCCCCGGAAACTCTCAGGCAAAAGGACCGCCCGCGTTTGAACTCTGGAGAGCAGATGGATCACACCATCTCACCGTAGGAGCAAGTCTGGCCGTGTCGGAATGACGGTTCGGATCAAAACTCTCAGGTTCTCTGACAGAGGGGGCAACTCACGTGCAATTTCGCACGGGGTTTGCCAACCATTGTCGGGAGTTCATCTTGAACGAAACGTCTCTTCACCGAACGCCGCTCTATGACCAGCACGTGAAACTGGGGGCCAAGCTTGTTCCCTTTGCTGGCTATGAAATGCCGGTGCAATATCCTGCAGGCATTCTGGCAGAACATAATTGGACCAGAACCCATGCGGGCCTGTTTGATGTCTCTCATATGGGCCAATGCGCCCTGATAGGCCCCGATTTTGCAACAACCGCAAAATTCATGGAAACACTGGTGCCCGCCGATATTCTGGGACTTGCGCCCAGCCAGCAGCGCTATTCGCAACTCCTGGCCGAAGACGGCGGCATTCTTGATGATCTCATGATGACGCGGTCTGCGGATTCCCTCTACATTGTAGTGAATGCAGGCCGCAAAAATGAGGACTTTGCCCACATCCAAAAACATCTGCCGGAAGGCATAAACCTCAAGCGCCTGGACAATCTGGCGCTTCTTGCCCTGCAAGGGCCAAGCGCTGTTTCCGTATTGATGAAACGCGATTCCACTGCGCGTGATTTGGAATTCATGTTTTCCACCAGGTTGTCGCTGAATGGCATTGCGGCACATGTCTCCCGTTCAGGCTATACGGGCGAGGACGGCTTTGAAATTTCCGTAGGCCAGGAAGACGCAGCAGCCCTTTGGCAGCTACTGCTTGACGATGCCGAAGTGAAACCCGTGGGCCTTGGCGCGCGCGATTCGCTGCGGCTTGAGGCAGGCCTGTGTCTCTATGGGCATGATATTGATGAAACCACCAGCCCGGTTGAAGCCGGTCTCCTCTGGTCCATTCAGAAACGCCGCCGCCTCGAAGGTGGCTTTCCCGGTGCAAAACGCGTGCTAAAGGAAATCGCTGATGGACCTGCCCGAAAACGCGTGGGCATCAGACCGGAAGGCCGCGCGCCTGCGCGTGAGGGAACATTGATTACCGATGCATCAGGCCGTTCCATCGGGACCATCACGTCAGGCGGTTTTGGTCCCACATTGGGTGGACCCCTTGCCATGGGCTATGTCGAAGCAGCTTCCGCCAAGGCGAGCACAGAAATACGCCTTGTTGTGAGAGGTGCTTCCCTGCCTGCAAAGATCGTCACACTTCCATTCGTTCCCCATAAATATAAACGCTGAGGAGACGCGCATATGCCTGTTAAATTTTCCAAAGACCACGAGTGGGTCAATGTTGCAGGAGACATCGCCACGATTGGCATTACCAACCACGCCCAAGAGCAATTGGGCGACGTTGTATTTGTGGAATTGCCACCCGTCGGCAAGAAAGTGACCAAGGGCGGCGATGCCGCCGTCGTTGAAAGCGTGAAGGCCGCAAGCGAACTCTATGCGCCCGTGACCGGTGAAGTGGTTGAAGTGAACAAGGAGCTGGAACGTGATCCCGCCCTCGTCAATCGCGGTGCTGAAGGCAATGGCTGGTTCATGAAAGTGAAGATCAGCAATCCCGCGGAACTGGAAAGCCTGATGGACAAGGCTGCCTATGACAAATTCGTGGCCTCGTAATTTCTCCGTCTGCGCGAAGGCGATATAACAATGATGGCATTGAACAGGAAAAAACCCATGACCCGCCCCACACTCGCCGAGCTTGAGCCTGGTGCAAATTTCATTCGTCGCCATATCGGTCCGAACGACACTGAAACATCCGACATGCTGCGTGAAGTAGGCGCAACCTCGCTGGAAGATTTCATCGCACGCGTGGTGCCGAAGGAAATCCGCAGCATCAGGCCTTTGCAGCTTCCAGAGGCCAAAGCCGAACGCTCAGCTCTGTCCTATCTCCGGAAAATGGCTGATCGCAATGAGGTTTTCACCTCGATGATCGGCATGGGTTACTATGGCACCATCACGCCAAAGGTCATCCTGCGCAATGTTCTGGAAAATCCCGGTTGGTACACAGCCTATACGCCTTACCAGGCCGAAGTCAGCCAGGGCCGCCTGGAAGCGCTGTTGAATTTCCAGCAGGTCATTGTCGATCTCACGGGCCTTGAACTCGCCAATGCCTCGCTGCTGGATGAAGCGACAGCTGCTGCAGAGGCGATGGCCATGGCCAAGCGCGTGGTCAAAACGACATCCAACACATTTTTTGTTGACAGGGACACGCATCCGCAGACGATAGGCGTGATCAAAACCCGCGCTGATGCATTTGGCTATGAGGTGGTCATCGGTGATCCCGCCACAGATCTGAAACCTGAATCCGTTTTTGCAGCCCTTCTATCGTACCCCGGATCTTCCGGAGAGGTCCGGGATTATCGCGCCATCATCGACAGGCTCCACGGAGCAGGGGTACTTGCCATCATGGCAACCGACCTGCTTGCATTGGCCCTGCTGACGCCGCCCGGCGAACTGGGCGCTGACATTGCAGTGGGTTCTTCCCAGCGCTTCGGAGTGCCCATGGGCTATGGCGGCCCCCATGCTGCATTCTTTGCTACAAGGGACGAATACAAGCGCGCCATGCCGGGGCGCATTATCGGTGTCTCGGTGGATGCAGAAGGCCAGCGCGCATTGCGCATGGCGATGCAGACGCGCGAACAGCATATCAGGCGCGAAAAAGCCACCAGCAACATTTGCACGGCGCAAGTCCTGCTTGCCATCGTGGCTTCCATGTTTGCGGTCTATAATGGCCCCAAAGGCATTCGCAAAACGGCCGAACGCACCCACCGCATGGCGGAAATTTTTGCAAGCGCGCTCACCGGTTTGGGTTTTGAGATCAAGACAAAGGCCTTTTTTGATACCGTGACCATCCACGCGCCAGGCCGCGCCCAAAGCCTGTTTGCGCGCGCCAAGGAAAAGCGCATCAATCTCCGCCTTGTCGATGCCGATCATCTGGGCGTGAGCTTTGACCAGTCGACGCGACGCGACGAACTGCAGCGCCTCCTTTCCGTGTTCAGGACCAATGCGGCCGTGGAACTGGACATTGATTCAATTGACCAGACTGTGACGGAGGTCATTCCCAAACCACTCCAGCGCACGTCTGCCTATCTCACCCATCCTGTGTTTGAAATGTATCATTCCGAAACCGAAATGCTGCGCTACCTCCGGCAGCTCCAGTCCAAGGATATAGCCCTCGACCGTTCGATGATTGCCTTGGGCTCCTGCACCATGAAGCTGAATGCCACCACCGAAATGATTCCCGTGACCTGGCGCAATTTTTCCCTGCTGCATCCCTTTGCTCCTCTCGAACAGGCTCAAGGGTACCAACAACTGTTTGAGGAACTTGAAGCCATGCTTGCCGAAATTACCGGCTTTGATGCAGTCTCGCTGCAACCCAACGCAGGAAGCCAGGGGGAATACGCAGGCCTTCTGGCCATTGCGGGCTATCATGCATCAAGAGGCGAAAGTCACCGCGACATCTGCCTCATTCCCCTGTCCGCCCACGGCACCAATCCGGCGTCTGCCGTGATGGCAGGCATGAAGGTTGTGGTGGTGGCCTGTGATGAACATGGCAATGTTGAAGTTGATGATTTGAAGGCAAAGGCTGAGGCCAACAAGGCGAACCTTGCCGCCCTGATGGTGACGTATCCTTCCACCCATGGTGTGTTTGAAACCGCCATCAAGGACATCTGCGCAACCGTGCATGCCTGCGGCGGCCAAGTCTATCTCGATGGCGCCAATCTCAATGCGCAGGTAGGCATCATGCGACCTGCGGAACTAGGCGCGGATGTTTGCCACATGAACCTTCACAAGACTTTCTGCATTCCGCATGGCGGTGGCGGCCCAGGTGTGGGGCCCATAGGCGTCAAAGCCCATCTCTCAGCTTTCCTGCCAAGTCATGATGTGATGACGGGTGTCAATCCTGCAGCAATTGAGGGGAAGTCCCATGGTGCGGTTTCGGCAGCGCCCTGGGGTTCCGCTTCCATCCTGCCAATCTCCTGGACCTATATTGCCATGATGGGCGGCGACGGCCTGCGCCGCGCCACCATCACAGCCATTCTCAATGCCAACTACATGGCCAAACGCCTCACCCCGCATTTCCCGGTCCTCTACACCGGTCCCGGTGGTTTCGTGGCGCATGAATGCATCATCGACCTGCGCTGGCTCAAGGAACGCACCGGGCTGAGCGTGGAGGATGTGGCCAAGCGACTGGTGGACTATGGCTTCCATGCTCCCACCATGTCATTTCCGGTGGTCGACACCCTGATGATCGAGCCTACCGAATCCGAAGGCAAGCGTGAGTTGGATCGCTTTTGCGATGCCATGATTGAAATTCGCAAGGAGATTGCCGAGGTGGAGGAGGGCCGCGCCGACAAGCTGGACAATGTGCTGAAAAATGCCCCCCACACCCACCGCCTGTTGCTGGGCGACTGGAAACATCCCTATTCCAAGGAAAAGGCTTTCTTTCCGCTGAAAGGCTATGCCCACGACAAATATTGGCCACCGGTTGCGCGCGTCGACAACGTCTATGGTGATCGCAACCTCGTCTGCACGTGCCCGCCGATGGAAAGCTATATGGAGGCCGCGGAGTAGATGATGCCCGAAATCAAAATCAGTTCAAACGGCTTTTCACCGCGGAAATGGAATCGGTGATGAGCTTGGCGCCTTTGGTGCCGGCTGTGGCCTCGCTCATCAGCTTGGTAGCAGCAGCAATCGCTGCGTCAGCCGTGATGGCGCGCACGTCCTTGATGGCCGCAGCTTCCGCCTGGGCGATCTTCTGCTCGGCCTGTGCGGTGCGGCGCGTCAGCATTTCAGAAAGCTTTTCCCGCGCTTCAACCGCATAGGCTTCCGCCTCGCTCTTGGCCTGTGCCACGATATTTGCGGCATTTCTTTCAGCTTCAACGCGCTTCTTCTGGTAATCCGCCAGAAGCGCCTGGGCTTCCTCGCGCAACGCGCGGGCTTCGGCAAGCTCCTTGCTGATTTTGGCCGCGCGATCATCCAGCATGTTGGCCAGCATCGCTGGCACCTTGAGATAGATGACGAGGGCTATGAACAGCACAAAGGCTACGGCAACCCAGGTTTCAGCTTCATGGAACATGTGAGGGTAACTCCTATTTGCCGGCGGTCTTGGGCACGGCCGCAAGCGCTGCCGTTTTGGTGACCTTGGCGCCAGTGAGCTGGGCCACGATCTGGCTTGCAATATCGGCCGCCATGGCGCCCACGTCCTTGATCGCCTTGTCGCGCGCAACAGCCACCCGCTTCTCGGCTGTGGTGATCTTGGTTGCGAGGGTGGAATCGAGTTTCGCCCGCTCGGCATCCATCTCGATGCTCAGCGCATTGCGGTTTTCCGTTGAGATCACCGTGGCTTTGGCTTTTGCGTCGGCCAGCGCTGCCTCATAGGCTTTCACCGCGTTGTCGGTTTCGATCTTGAGGTTTTGCGCGGCTGCAAAGTCGCGCTCAATGGTGGACTTGCGCAATTCGATCACGCCGCCGGTCCGTGGAATGACGATGCGCGACATGACAAAATAAAGTGCAATGAAGGTGATAGCCAGCCAGAAAAGCTGTGGCGGCCAGGTAGATGTATCAAGCTGCGGCATGTGCAGGCCCTATGACAAGTGAAAGGCGTTGCCCCATGCAACGCCGTTCCAGTAGCAAAAGTTGATAGGTATCAACCAAACAAGATGAGCATGGCAACGGCAAAGCCAATGAGGCCCGTTGCTTCAGCAAACGCAAATCCGAGGAACAGCGTGCCCCGCTGGCCTGCAGCAGCTGCTGGATTGCGCAATGCGCCTGCCAGATAGTTTCCGAAAATTGTGCCGATGCCGATACCGGCGCCGCCCAGTGCAATTGCTGCAATGCCTGCACCGATCATCTTTGCTGATTGTAAGTCCATTTTACTTCTCCTGTGGATTGAATGGGTTTGGTTTAGTGGTCAACATGCATGGCATCATTCAGATACATGCAGGTCAAAAGCGCGAAGACATAGGCCTGAAGGGCGGCCACGAGAAGTTCAAGGCCCATGAGGCCCACCATGGCAACCAGCGGCAGCCAGCCTGCGGCAAGCCCCAGCATGACAACAAAGCCCGCCATCACCTTGAGCATCATGTGGCCAGCCATCATGTTGGCAAACAACCGGATGGAAAGGCTCATGGGCCTGATGAAATAGGACACGATTTCAATGACAATTACCAGGGGCAGCAAAAACACCGGAACGCCCGACGGAACAAACAGCTTGAGATAGCCCACGCCATTGCGGATGAAGCCAATGATTGTGGCCCCGATAAACACGACAAGCGCCAAGGCAAGTGTCACGATGATGTGGCTGGTGACGGTGAAGGTATAGGGCACAAGTCCCAGCACATTGGCAAACAGGATGAAGGTGAACAGCGTCAGCACAAACGGGAAATAGGTGCGCGCATTTTCATGCAGCACTTCACGCGTCATGTTGTCGACGACCTCATAAATGCTTTCCGCAGCCGATTGCAGGCGCGTGGGAATAAGCTTTGTGGGTGCGAGCAGGAAAAGGAGTGCTGCAAGGCATACGGCAATGACGGCAAACAGGGCGGAATTGGTGAAGGAAATATCGAGGTTCCCGATATGCAGCGGCACCAGCCGCTCGATCCGGAATTGCGAGATAGGGTCGATAATCTTTTCGCCAGCTTCAGTTGCCACGTTCAGTCCTCATCATCATCGTCTTTGACGGAAGGGGCCACGGGTCCCTTGCCGCCGAGTATGTCTTCTGCCTGCTGGCTGCGCGACAGCCGCATGACGTTCATCACGCCGGCCGCCAAACCAAACGGCATTGCCACCAGCATGATCCACGGTGCCGTGCCGAAATACTTGTCCGCCGCCCACCCTAGAGCCATCACAACAAGCAGCCCCACAAGCAGTTCGAGAACCGCCCGCATGGCCAGCCCCGCCGCAGAGCCTTCCTGACTGCTGTCATCGGAAGTACCACGCCTTGCCTGCAGGCCCTTATCGAGCTTTTCGCCTAAATTCTTGAGCCGGTCAGAGTCTTTCATCGTCCCCACCCAAAGCCTTGATTTGCGGCGAAATCCACCCCTTAAAATCGAGCGCACCATAGTTGCGGTGCCATACCGTGTCAAGAAATGGATAGGCTGTGCAAGTACATGAAAAGATTGGTTTTTACAGTCTCTAAAAACGCTGCGTCGAAAAGTCCGCAAGGCTTTGCAGAAAGCTTCTGATTCTGCTGGAGAGAGATGATGGAGCGTAAGCCCATTGTTATTGGTAATTCACTCAGCCTATGGGATTGTTTTGTAGTGTCGCCCAAACCACGTCCAGAAGAGTGACCATCATGAAAGCGGTTGTCTACGAAGCTTTTTCCGCGCCACCGAAAATCATGTCCGTGGCCGATCCCCGACCTGAACCACATGGCGTGGTCGTTGCAGTCATGGCGACGGGCGTGTGCCGCAGTGACTGGCATGGCTGGGTAGGGCTTTCCGCTCACAGCAGCGGGCGCGCATGTGGCGACCTGCTTCAATTCCACAAGCTGCCTGAGGAAGCACGGCCGCCATGGCATGCAGGCCCATCGCTACGACGCCATGTTTGACATGATCACCGCAGGCAGGCTTGCACCTGAAAAACTGGTGGGGAAGACGATCAGCCTGGAACAATCCATCGAAGCCCTCATGACCATGGACAGCTTCGAGAGCAAGGGTGTTACGGTCGTGACGGAGTTTTAACAAACTTTCCCGGCGCAAGGTTTGACGCGCTCAATATCCAACAATGATGGATCAGCTTGCTTCAGCCATGGCTTCGGCTTCCGCCAAATTCACCGACACCAGCTGTGAAACGCCCCGCTCCATCATGGTGACGCCAAACAGCCGGTGCATGCGGGCCATGGTCAGCTCGTGATGCGTGATGATGAGGAAGCGGGTTTCGGTGCGTTCCAGCATTGCATCCAGCAGGTTGCAGAAACGCTCCACATTGTGGTCATCGAGCGGCGCATCAACCTCGTCCAAAACGCAGATGGGTGAGGGGTTGGTGAGGAAGACGGCGAAGATCAGTGCAAGGGCGGTCAGTGTTTGTTCCCCACCGGAAAGCAGCGACAGCACCGTTGGCTTCTTGCCCGGCGGGTTGGCCATGATTTCAAGACCTGCCTCCAGGGGATCATCGGACTCAATGAGCTGCAACTCCGCCTTGCCCCCCCCGAACAATGTGGTGAAGAGTTCGCCGAATTTTTCATTCACCGTGCCAAAGGCATCAAGCAGTCGCTGGCGCCCTTCCCGGTTCAGGCTTGAAATCGCGCCGCGCAGCTTGTTGATGGCCTGCACCAGATCGTCGCGTTCCCTGATGAGCGTTGCAAGCTGCGTGGCCACGGCTTCCGCCTCTTCATCGGCGCGGAGGTTCACACCCCCCAGCCGTTCGCGGTCTTCGCGAAGCGACAGGAGCTTGCGTTCAATCTGTTCAGCGGGCTCTATCTTTTCCGCCTCAAGTCCCAACTGGGCGAGAATTTCAGAGGGTGCGCATTGCAGGGTCTCGGAAATGCGCTGTTCGCAGTGTTCATGACGTTGTTTTGACGCCTCGAGCCTTGCCCCCAACCTTGCGTGGTCTTCGCGCGACGTGGCAGCAAGCTCCTGCGCCTCGCGCAAAATTGCGTCGGCGGAGCGCACCGCATTTTCACCTTCGGCAAGCGCATCCGCGGCAGCGCGGCGTTCGGTTTCAGCCTGCTGTAATGTGTTGAGCAGCTTCTGCCGACGATCCGCCAAAATCTGCGGCATGCCGGAAAGCTCGGCAATGCCACCGCGTGTTTCTTCCGTACGCGCGGTCAAGTGCGCAATCTGCTCATGGGCGCGCTTGGCGCGTTCGCTCCATTGCCGGAATTCTGTGGCAATGCTGGTGAGGCGATCGGCGCGGGCGCGGGCTTCGCGTTCCAGTCCATCATGCTTGGCGCGGGCTTCCGCATAAGCCGCGCGTTCGCGGTTTACGAGGTCGCGCAAGGCGGCCACGTCCTGAGTGGGCGTTTCAAGCGCCGGAAGCGCTGCCAATTCGGAAACCGCTGCCGCAAGTGTGGCGCTGGTTTCCTCAATGGAGGCAGTGATCCGACGCAAGCCTTCATCCAGCGCGCTGGTCTGGGCCAGCCGCTCGGCAACGCCGCGTTCATGTCGTGCCAAGGCCTGCCGAGCCACCTCGACGGCAGCCGCCGCCGCACGCCAGGAATCGCGTTTTTCACGCTCGCCGCGCACGCCGCTTTCAACCGCCTGCCTGGCGGCTTCAAATTTCTGACGCGTCTCTTCGGTAAGCTTCAGGGCCTCCTGCAGTTCCACTTCGAGCAGCGCCAGCCGGTTGTGCTCGGCCAATCGCTTTGCGGCAGCGCTGGGTGCGTCCGCCGCTGATGTAAAACCGTCCCAGCGCCAGATGTCGCCTTCGCGTGATACGAGCCGCTGTCCCGGCTGAAGCTGCGCCTGCAGCGCCTTGCCAAGCTGTCTGGAAACCACGCCAATGTGCGATAGCACACGCGCCAGGGCCTGTGGCGCCTGCACAAAATGGGAGAGGGGTTGCGCGTCTCCCGGCAATGCGGCCGTTGCTGCCAGCGGCGGAAGTCCGCGCCAATGGCTGGGCGCACCTTCATCCGAGGAGGCATCGATGTCATCGCCAAGGGCTGCACCCAATGCCGCTTCAAAACCGGGCTCTACCTTGATCTGATCGACCAGGGCTGGCCACAGGTCATCGCTGCCAACGCGCAGCAAATTCGTCAGTGTACGAACTTCCGTCTGCAGGCGCTCGGATTTCCGCCGCGCCTCATCATGCACGCCACGGGTATCACCCTCAACCTGACGCGCCACGCGCACTGCAACTTCGGCGTGCGTCGCCGCCATTTCGGTGGAAGCCAAGACGGCAACGGCTGCCTCCACGGCACCGGCAAGCAGCGGCCCATCGCCCGTGCTTCCCATTTGCGCGAGCAGCGCATTGCGCCGTGCCGAAATTTCCGCAGCCTCACGCTCGAATTTCCCCAGTCGCAGTTTTTGTTCTTCCACGCTGCGGTTCAGCGCATTGCGCTTGGCTGTCAACTCCAGCAGCTGCGCATTGGCCGCATCAGCAGCTTCCTGTGCTTCGGCCAGGGCACTGGCCACCTTTTGCAAGGCAAGGGCTGCCTCGGCGCGCAATTCCCCGTCATTTTCCTGCGCCAACTTGAGCTGGCTTTCTTCTGCCACCAGCGCGGCGATGACGCCATCGGTGTCACCCAACAGATCCTGCTCGCGTGAAAGATCTGCCACGGCCTGCACCAGGCGCTGGTCAAGCTCCTTGCGCCGCGCCTCGTTGCGGCGTTCCTCTTCATCAAGGCTGCTGCGTTCCTGCGACACGCGCTGCAACACGGCGGCCCGGATGGTTTCCTGCTCGCGGAGCGCCGGCAGCTTCTCTCCCAAATCATCGCGTTCCCGCAATTTTTCAGAGGCAGCACGCGTATGTTCAGCGAGGACGCGGGTTGCTTGATCCAAGGCTGCCGCATCGCGGCTGGCGTTTTCTGCTGCATCGCGCCAGGCCACATACAGCCCCGCCGCTTCCAGCTTTCTGATTTCTGCGGAAACCTGCCTGTATTTCTGCGCCTGCCGGGCCTGGCGTTTGAGACTGTTCAACTGCGTTTCAAGCTGCGAGGTCACATCCTCAAGCCGGGTAAGATTGGTCTCGGCGGCCTTGAGTTTAAGCTCCGCTTCATGTCGGCGCGTATGGAGGCCGGTAATCCCTGCGGCCTCTTCCAGAATAAGCCGCCTTGCCTGCGGCTTGGCATTGATGATTTCGGCAATCTGTCCCTGACGCACCAGGGCAGGTGAGCGCGCTCCCGTGGAGACATCGGCAAACAGCAATTGCACGTCGCGCGCGCGGCAGTCACGGCCATTGATGCGGTAGGCAGACCCCGCTTCGCGTTCAATGCGCCGCGAAATTTCCAGAACCTCGCTGTCGTTATATTGAGGCGGCGCCCCCCGGTCCTCATTGGACATGGTGACCATGACTTCTGCCATGTTGCGCGAAGGCCGCTGCATGGTGCCGGAGAAGATCACATCATCCATGCCGGAGCCGCGCATGGATTTATAGGAACTCTCGCCCATCACCCAGCGCAACGCTTCCAGGAGGTTGGACTTGCCGCAGCCGTTTGGCCCCACTACGCCCGTAAGACCGGGTTCAATCAGCAGATCCGTAGGCTCAACAAAGGATTTGAATCCGGAAAGCCGTAATCGCGTAAACTTCATATGCCCCTCATCCCCCGTGGCACCCCGCACCTATACAACCGCAATTCCTCCACGCGGCGCTGGTAATCTGTACTGTAATCCGTGTGCCTGATATGAATGCTGGTGTAAAAGTTGCCCATGCGAGCCAGACGTTCGCTTAATACCTTTAACACCATGGGCGTTATAGACAGCCTTCGCACCGCAATCTCCGCCTTGCGCAAGCCACCACCCACCGCCTGATAAAGCAACAGCGGTACTTTATATTTTTTTGTGAAATCAAAATATGGAACGATAGCCGACCCGACTTCGGCCAGTGCCGATACCTTGTTATCATAGTAGACTTGATAGGCGTTCAGCCGACCAGTGAAAGCCGCAGGCTCGACATCCATATTTTGAAACTTGCTGCTATAGGCGTAGCCGCTCAGAATGAGAGCATGATCATGGGAAATAAAATAGCGGCTGAAGGCATCCCTGAAATACGCCGAAACCGGAAAATTAGTTTCCACAATTACCATTCGCCCATGGGCGTTGGCATAGCGGCAACACGCCCCGATGCGGCTGAATATATCAGTAAGCCCACCTTGGGGGCGGCAGAAAATAAACTGACGGTTCAGTCTCGCAAATTTTTTAGATATCATAAGTTATCATGCTTGAGCCATTACCTTATTAGGGTTATTACAAAAAGTCATAAAACACTACTATTTATATCGAGGTACAAGTGCCATCAATCAAGTACATTTCCTTCTTGGCGCAGAAAGCGAGAATTCAGCGCGGCCGGAATTGAGTTCGCAGGGAGATGTAGTGAAATTAGACCAACTTTGAAATGCTTTGCCAGTTGATTCTGTGTGTTTGAAATACGACCCGCTTAGGATTAAAGAAAGGCACTTAATATGAAATGTCAAACCTAGCTGAAATTCACGCTCTTTGGATTGGCGATCGACTTGGTCCAATGGCGGCATCATGTTTGAGATCATTTTTAAAATTCGGCCATTCCTTGACTTTGCACTGCTATAATAATCTACCTGATCTGCCACAGGGAATATTTGCAAGTGATGCAAACAGGATAATAAGAAGTGACCAAATAGTAAAACACCTCCACACCGGAAGCTACGCTATTTTTGCGGATATTTTTCGCTACGAGCTTTAAAAAAACATGAAGGCGTGTACGTTGATTGCGATGTTTACTGTGTAAGTGCGTTAGAAAAACAGCAATACGTATTCGGAAAGGAAACTGGAGGTCGAATAAATAACGCTGTTTTAGGCGTTCCAATAAACAGCGAACTGCTTAATTCGCTAAGCGCTTTAGGGAAAACGGCAGGCGAAAGATGGCCTTGGGAGCGACCGCTAAGAATAAAAGCGAAAGATTGGCCAACATGTCTATCTGCAACAACGAGAAGGCGAACGCTTACCTCAAAAAGATGGGGGGATACCGGTCCATTGACCTTGCCCCTGCATCTTAATCCATATTGAAGTTAGCTCTGGCCCAACAAAGAGGACCAGAGAATGAAGCGTAGTCGATTTACCGAAGAACAGATTATCGGGATATTGAAGGAGCATGAGGCCGGGGTTCCGGTTTC
>JANMAE010000055.1:0-16352 GCA_031359445.1 Hyphomicrobiales bacterium
TTCAGAATCTGCACAAATTGCTACGCCTCCAAGCTTGGATGCAGGTGCTGGAATGTTTTTACGTGGTGTGCCCATAAGGGCCTGCCACATAACCTTTAGGACTACCTTACACATGGCGAAATCTGTCGCTTCCATGAACCCCACCCGCGAAGACTTTGAAGCCCTACTCACCGAGAGCTATCTCGATAATCCAGCCCAGGAAAATGTGGTGGTCAAAGGCCGCGTAACAGCTGTTGAAAATGATTTTGTCATTATTGATGTCGGCTTGAAGACCGAAGGCCGCGTGGCGCTGAAGGAATTTTCAGTACCCGGCAAGGAAACCAATATCAAGCCTGGCGACACTGTTGAAGTGTATCTCGAGCGCATTGAAAATGCGCTGGGCGAGGCTGTTCTGTCGCGTGACAAGGCGCGCCGCGAAGAAGCCTGGACCCGCCTGGAAGAAATGAGCACGAAGAACGAGCGCGTCGATGGTGTGATCTTCGGTCGTGTCAAAGGCGGCTTTACGGTTGACCTCGGCGGCGCTGTTGCGTTCCTGCCCGGTTCGCAAGTGGACATTCGCCCCATTCGCGATGTGGGACCGCTCATGCATGTGGCCCAACCCTTCCAGATTCTGAAGATGGACCGCCGCCGCGGCAATATCGTTGTCTCGCGCCGCGCCATCATGGAAGAAACGCGTGCCGAACAGCGCACCGAATTGGTGCAGAACCTGGCTGAAGGCCAGATTGTTGACGGCGTGGTCAAAAATATCACCGACTATGGCGCATTTGTTGACTTGGGCGGAATTGACGGCCTCTTGCACGTCACTGACATTGCCTGGAAGCGCGTGAACCACCCCTCAGATGTTCTCTCGGTTGGCCAGACCATCAAAGTGCAGATTGTCCGCATCAATCCTGAAACCCAGCGTATTTCGCTTGGCATGAAGCAGCTGGACAAGGATCCATGGGAACTGGTGGCGGGCAAATACCCGATTGGCGCCAAGGTGCGCGGCAAGGTAACGAATATCACGGATTACGGCGCATTCATTGAACTTGAAGATGGCATTGAAGGCCTGGTTCACGTTTCCGAAATGAGCTGGACAAAGAAGAACGTGCATCCCGGCAAGATTCTTTCGACCTCGGAAGAAGTTGACGTGCAGGTGCTGGAAATCGATTCAGCCAAGCGCCGCATTTCACTGGGCCTCAAGCAGGTTCAAGAAAACCCATGGGAAACCTTCACGTCCAAATATCCAAACGGCACCATTGTTGAAGGCGAGATCAAGAACATCACCGAATTCGGATTGTTCATCGGTCTCGATGGCGATGTTGACGGAATGGTTCACCTTTCCGATCTGGACTGGAAACGTCCGGGCGAAGAGGCCATCAAGGACTACAAGAAAGGCGACATGGTCAAGGCCATCGTTCTCGATGTGGACCGCGAGAAGGAACGCATCTCGCTTGGCATCAAGCAGCTTTCCGGCGACCAACCGAAGTCTTCGGGCGGCGGCATCAAGAAGGGTGATACTGTCACCTGTGAAGTGGTCAAGGTTGAAGACACAGGTCTTGAAGTGAAGATTGCTGATTCAGACATGACCGCCTATGTCAAGCGTGCCGATCTGGCGCGTGACCGTTCTGAACAACGCACCGAACGCTTCGCCGTTGGCGAGAAGTTCGATGCCAAAATCACGGTCTTTGATCCTAAGGCGCGCAAGATGAACGTATCGATCAAGGCTCTCGAAATTTCCGACGAGAAGGAAGCCGTGGCGCAATATGGTTCGTCCGATTCGGGTGCATCATTGGGCGACATTCTGGTTGCCGCTCTCAAGAAAAAGGATGCAGAAGGCAAGGAGTAATTTTTCTACCCGGCATTTTGTGTTGAAATATCCTCCGTCCGGGTGGTTACATCCGGGTGGATTTTTCTTATATAGGTTCCATCGCCCACTGGAGGATGTAACGTGCCATTAAGCCAAGCTGAAATGATCGTAGACCGCAGGCAGTTGACACGGCGCCTGCTACGCTGGCGGATGTTTGCGGTGCTTATTGCGCTGGTGGCATTTGGCGCCTATTTCTGGGGCAGCGGAGATGTGAGCAAATATTCCGATCATATCGCGCGCATTCATATCGACGGGTTGATTACCGGCGATGAACCCACGATCAAGATGCTGGAGGAAATTGCGGAGTCGGACCGCGTGAAGGCGCTGGTCATCCGCATTGACAGTCCCGGCGGCACGACAGCCGGGTCGGAAGCCGTCTATAACGAAATCCGGAAGATTGCCAAGGTAAAGCCCGTCGTCGCTGTGATGGATACGGTTGCAGCGTCTGGCGGCTACATCACGGCAATTGCCGCTGATTATATCGTAGCGCGCGGCAACACAATTACCGGTTCCATTGGCGTGATATTTTCATTTCCGGAGGTTTCGAAGCTCCTGGAAACGCTGGGCATCCGCATGGAAGAAATCAAATCTGCTGAACTCAAGGCAGAGCCTACGCCTTACAAACCCATGTCTGACCACGTGCGATCGGTGACAAACGACATGGTGCAGGAATCTTTTGCATGGTTCAAGGGACTGGTGGCCGAGCGCCGCAAATTAAGCGCTGAACGCGTGGCCACACTGGCAGATGGCAGGGTTTATTCAGGCCGCCAGGCCGTCACAGAGAAACTTATCGACGCGTTAGGTGGCGAGGATGAAGCCGTGAAATGGCTGCAGTCAGAACGAAAAATATCCAGCAAGCTTGAATTGGTGAACTGGACGCGTAGCAAAAGAGACGATTTGGGCGGGTTGGGTTTCACGATCTCCGACATCGTGCTGAACGCCTTGGGATTTGACGGTCTCAAGCAAAAGATGGATGCGGCAAGGCTTGACGGCGTGCTTGTGCTTTGGCACCCTCAGCTTTGATATAGCGAACAGGCAGGCCAAATCATGATAAAATCTGAACTTGTGCAAAAAATTGCCGATGGCAATACCCATCTCTATCACCGCGATGTGGAACGCATTGTCAACAAGGTGCTGGATGAGATCATCCGCGCGATGCGGGATGGGGAACGGGTCGAATTGCGGGGCTTCGGTGCCTTTTCGGTGAAATCCCGCAACGCCCGGACTGGCCGCAATCCCCGCACGGGAACGGCCGTTGAAGTGACACCCAAGAAGGTTCCGTTTTTCAAGACCGGCAAGGAATTGCGCGCACGGCTGAATGAAAAAACCGAATAATGCTGGCACGGGCTTTTCGCTGGGTGGTGGGACTGCCGATCGTTATCATCGTTGTGGCGTTTGCAGTTGCCAACAGGCAATGGATAACCGTTTCTTTTGATCCCTTCTCCAGGGATGCGCCCTTTGCCTCGGCCAGCATGCCGCTGTGGGCCCTGTTCTTCTTTGGTCTCTTTTTTGGTTTGTTTGCGGGTTGGATCGCCTGCTGGTTTGGACAGGCGAAGTGGCGCAAGGCTGCCAAGGATGCACGCCGGGATCTGGCATATGCACAGGCCGAGACAAGTGAACTCAGGCGTGACTTGGTGGTACCGCCGGATAGCATGCTGTGAAGATCATCACCGCGGCTGACGTGGCACGCATTGCGGATTACGGAGCAGTGGTGGATGCGTTGCGCGCAGGCTTCCAGACAGAGATTACGACGCCTGTAAGGCATCATCATGAGATCAGTGACGCATCAACCCTGCTGCTCATGCCGGCATGGTCCAAGCAGTGGACCGGACTGAAAACGGTTGTCGTAAAGACCGACAATGCCGCACTGGGACTTCCCACAGTACAAGCCAGTTATCTGCTGATCGACAATGCCACGGGCGAGACCGTGGCGATGCTGGATGGCACGGAACTCACGCGTCGGCGCACGGCTGCTGCATCAGCGCTCGCCGCGGATTACCTGGCAAGGCGCGATGCTGCAAATTTATTGGTCGTGGGGACTGGCGCACTCGGTGCCCATTTTGTCCGCGCGCATGGCAGTGTGCGCAGCTATAAGAAGGTCTCGCTTTACAATCGCACGCCAGCAAAGGCCGATGCGCTGGCTGCCGAGCTGCAACGCGACGGCATCAATGCCATGGCGGTTGTCGATCTGGAAGGTACTGTGCGGGACGCTGATGTCATTTCCTGCGTGACAACATCGAAGTCCCCCATCATTCGGGGTGCATGGCTGAAACCCGGCTCCCATGTCGATCTTGCCGGGGCATTCACGCCCGCAATGCGCGAGACCGACGGGGATGTGGTGGCGCGCGCGCGGGTATTCGTGGATACACACGAAGGCGCATTGTCCGAGGCGGGCGATCTCTTACAGGCGCAGGATGAGGGAAAGTTTGATTTTGGCCAGGTTCAGGGCGAACTTTCCGAGCTTTGCCGCGGCAGCGTTCCGGGTCGCAAAACGGCTGATGAGATAACCCTGTTCAAGTCCTGCGGCACGGCGCTGGAAGACCTTGCAACGGCTGTCATGGTGTATTTGCGCTTGGCGTGATTTGCCGCTAACGAATGCGCCATGAAGCTTCCTAACCCCATTTGTGTGGCACTCGATACCACTGATCTGGACCGCGCCTGCGACCTGGCTCGGGCCCTCTCGCCTTATGTGGGGTACATGAAGGTCGGCATGGAATTTTTCTATGCCCATGGGGCAAAGGGCTATGAAGCGGTAGCCAAATATGGGTTGCCCATCTTCCTTGATCTGAAACTCCATGACATTCCCAACACGGTGGCTTCGGGCATGAAGGCTTTGATGCAGCTCAGCCCCCGGCCTGCCATTGTCAACCTGCATGCCTCAGGCGGCTTTGACATGATGAAGGCGGCGGCAGAGGCTGTGTCAGGCCGTGCCAAACTGATTGCCGTTACCATTCTTACCAGCCTTTCGGATGAGGATATCCGTGTGGTGGGTTTTGAAGCAGCATATGGAACGCGTGAACATGCAGCACACCTTGCCGGGCTTGCCAAATCGGCGGGGCTGGATGGCGTGGTGTGCAGCCCACATGATCTGGCGGGCATTCGCTCTGTCGTGGGTCATGATTTTCTGACGGTTGTTCCGGGCATAAGGCCTGCTGAAGACGCAGCGCACGACCAGAAGCGTATTGCAACACCTCATGCGGCACAGCAGGCAGGCGCTGACATTCTGGTCATCGGGCGTGCCATTACCCAGGCCGCAGATCCCGCCTTGGCTGCGCAAAAGATATTGGAAGAGCTGCATCATGACTAAGGTCAAGATCTGCGGACTTTCCACGCCGGACTCTGTGGCTGCGGCCATTGATGCAGGCGCTGATTTTGTGGGCTTTGTATTCTATGCCAAGAGCCCGCGCAATGTTTCGCTTGAGGTAGCGAGAAGGCTGGCTGACATGGGGCGCGGCAAGGTGAACATCGTGGCGCTTGTTGTGGACGCGCCAGATAGCGCCCTCCTGGCGATCAATGAAACGGTTGCGCCCGATTATTTTCAGGCGCATGGCAAAGAAACGCCTGCACGCATTGCCGAAATTTCCAAACTCACGGCCCGTCCGGTGATCAAGGCCATCAAGGTGGCTGAAGCGGCCCACATCGCGGCTGCCAAAGATTATGAGGATGTAGCTGCATTTGTGCTGTTTGATGCCAAGGCCCCTGAAACACTGGTAAATGCCCTGCCTGGCGGCAACGGCATTGCCTTTGACTGGAGCCTTGTGGCCCAAGCCCGGAACTTCATGCTGTCAGGCGGGCTCAATGCTGAAAATGTGGCCCAGGCCATGGGGGTTACAGGGGCGCCAATGGTTGATGTGTCCTCAGGCGTTGAATCTGCCCCAGGCATCAAGGATTTGGATCTCATTCGGAAATTCATTGAGCGCGCGAAGGCCGCCCGCTAGAAGGAGCGCGAAAGCGAGTTTCTCATGTCGACACCACAGGTAAATTCTTTCCGCACCGGCCCTGACGAAAAAGGGTTGTTTGGAATTTATGGCGGCCGCTTTGTGGCGGAAACGCTGATGCCGCTTATCTTGGAATTGGAGCAGGCCTACAAGGATGCCAAGGTTGATCCTTCCTTCCAGGCCGAGCTGGATTCATTCCTTGAACATTATGTGGGCAGGCCAAGCCCTTTGTATTTTGCCGAGCGTCTGACGGAACATCTCGGCGGGGCAAAAATATATTTGAAGCGCGATGAGCTGAACCACACAGGCGCGCACAAGATCAATAATGTGATGGGACAGATTCTGCTGGCCCGGCGCATGGGCAAGAAGCGCATCATTGCAGAAACAGGTGCGGGCCAGCACGGCGTTGCAACCGCCACGGCCTGTGCGCGCTTCGGGCTCGAATGCATTGTGTATATGGGCGAGGTCGACATGGAGCGGCAGAAGCCCAATGTGTTCCGCATGAAGCTCTTGGGCGCCAAAGTCGTGCCTGCCCTTTCGGGTTCACGCACATTGAAGGATGCCCTGAACGAGGCGCTGCGGGACTGGGTAGCCAATGTCGAGGATACATTTTACTGCATTGGCACGGTTGCAGGCCCGCACCCCTATCCTGAAATGGTGCGGGATTTCCAATGCGTGATCGGCAATGAAACCAAACGGCAGATGCAGGCCCGCGAAGGCCGCCTGCCGGACTCGCTGGTTGCTGCCATTGGCGGCGGCTCGAACGCGATGGGGTTGTTTCATCCATTTCTTGATGATGCAAGTGTTGAGATCATCGGGGTCGAAGCGGCGGGCCTCGGACTTCGCACCAAGAAGCACGCAGCTTCCATTACAGGGGGCAGACCCGGCGTTTTACACGGCAACCGCACCTATTTGCTGATGGATGACGATGGCCAAATTACCGAAGGCCATTCCATTTCGGCGGGCCTTGATTATCCCGGCATTGGCCCGGAACATTCATGGCTGCACGACATGAAGCGCGTGCAGTATGTTTCGGCGACTGACAAGGAAGCCCTTGCCGCCTTCCAGCTCTGTTGCAGGCTGGAGGGCATCATTCCCGCACTAGAGCCTTCACATGCCTTAGCGCATGTCATGAAAATCGCACCTGAAAGACCCAAAGACCATCTGATGGTGATGAACATGTGCGGGCGCGGCGACAAGGATATTTTCACCGTGGCGGATATTCTGGGCGTGAAACTGTGAGCGGCCGCATCGAACAGCGCTTTGCCGACCTGAAGAAAGAAGGCAGGGCCGGACTGGTGACATTTGTCATTTCAGGTGATCCGGATTTTGACACATCGCTGAAAATCATCGAGGGCCTACCCAAGGCAGGTGCCGACATAATTGAATTTGGCATGCCCTTTACTGATCCCATGGCCGATGGCCCCGCCATTCAAGCCGCAGGCCTTCGTTCGCTGCACGCGGGCCACACCATGAAAAAAACCTTGAAGCTGGTGAAAGCCTTCAGGGCGAAAGACAAGGAAACCCCTATTGTGCTGATGGGCTATTACAACCCCATCTATGTCTATGGAGTTGAAAAATTTCTGGTGGATGTGAAAGCAGCGGGAGTGGACGGTCTCATCGTTGTTGATTTGCCGCCCGAAGAAGATGACGAGTTGTGTATTCCTGCCATGAATGCTGGCGTGAATTTCATCCGTCTTGCTACGCCCACAACCGATGACAGGCGCGCCCCTGCGGTGTTCAAGAACACGAGCGGGTTTGTGTATTATGTTTCCGTGCTGGGCATTACCGGAACCAAGGCGCCTGATCTGAAGAGTGTTGCGGCCAATGTGCAGCGGTTACGCAAGCATACGGCACTTCCCATTGCGGTGGGCTTTGGCGTAAAAACGGCCGCTCAAGCGCGGGCGATTGCACAGAATGCCGATGCGGTGGTGGTGGGATCGGCGCTGGTTTCAGCGGTCAAGGACAGCCTTACAAAGGGCGGAAAGCCCACGTCTAAGACGGCAAAGGCGGTGCATAGCCTGGTGACAGACATAGCGCGCGGCGTAAGGAGCTAGACACCTTGAACTGGATCAAGAATTTCGTTCGGCCAAAAATCCGTTCCATTCTGGGCGTGAAGCGCGATTTGCCCGAGAACATGTGGATCAAGGATCCTGAATCCGGCCAGATGGTGTTCTACCGTGACCTGGAGGCAAACCAGTTTGTGTTTCCGGGTTCCGACCATCATCACCGTCTGGCTCCCGATCTTCGCCTCAAGAGCATGTTCGACGATGGTGCCTATGAGATCATCAGCTTTCCGCAGGTACCGCTTGATCCGCTCAAATTCAGAGATGAGCGGCGCTATGCCGACCGCTTGAAAGAGGCGCGGCAAAAATCCGGCAGCGATGATGCCATTCATGCCGGTTTCGGCAAGATCGAGGACCTGCCGATTGTCATTGCAGTGCAGGACATGGGCTTCATTGCAGGTTCCCTGGGAACGGCTGCAGGCGAGGCGATCATTACGGCCATGAGCATGGCGATCACGCATAAATGCCCCTTTGTGTTTTTCGTGGCTTCCGGGGGCGCCCGCATGCAGGAGGGCATTCTTTCGCTCATGCAGATGCCGCGCACTACGGCCATGGTGCAGGAACTGCGGGCCCATAAGCTACCCTATATTGTTGTCCTGACGAATCCCACCACGGGGGGCGTTACGGCATCCTATGCCATGTTGGGAGATTTCCACATTGCCGAACCCAAGGCCACGATCGGATTTGCCGGTGCGCGGGTCATTGAACAAACCATTCGGGAAAAACTGCCGGAAGGTTTCCAGCGCGCCGAATTCCTGCAAGAGCATGGGATGGTAGACCTTGTGGTTCACCGCCACCAGATGCGCAGTACCGTGAGCCGCATTGCCCGCATCCTGATGAAAGCCCCTGAAATCACGCTTTTGAATTCGGCAGCCCTTGTTCCGGCCGACGCAGGCTGACATTTTGGCCCGCAGTGATGCCATATTGAACCGACTTTTGTCGCTGCATCCCAAGATCATTGATCTGAGCCTTGAGCGCATGCACCACATCCTGGCGCGCATCGGCCATCCGGAGCAGCAGCTGCCACCAGTCATCCATGTGGCAGGCACCAATGGCAAGGGATCGACGGTTGCCTATATCCGGTCCATTCTCGAAGCCGCAGGGCTGGCCGTGCATTGCTATACGTCACCGCATCTGGTGAAGTTTCATGAGCGCATTTCTGTGGCCGGGAAGCTCATTGATGAAGATGCGCTTTCTGCATTGCTCGAGGAATGCGAAGGTGTGCAGGGGACCCAACCCATTACCTTCTTCGAGATTACAACGGCTGCAGCCTTTCTTTCATTTGCCCGAACACCTGCGGATTACCTCATTCTTGAAGTGGGATTGGGAGGAAGGCTAGATGCCACAAATGTTGTGGATCAGCCTCAGCTCACCGTGATTACCACCATCGACTATGATCACCAGCAATATCTGGGCGATACGCTCACGGCCATTGCCCATGAGAAAGCCGGCATATTGAAAGAGGGGGTTCCGGCCATCATTGGCAACCAGCCCGATGAAGCGCGCGCAGAGATCGAAGTCGTGGCTGAAAAAATAGGTGCGCCCCTGTTGATCGCAAACCAGGACTGGCAGGCCTATGAACAACACGGCAGGCTGGTGTTTCAGGATGAAGGCGGTCTCATGGACCTGCCACTGCCGCAGCTCAAGGGACCACACCAGATCGACAATGCCGGAAATGCCATTGCGGCCATTCGCGCCTTGGGCGACAGACGCGTGAGTGACATTCACGTCGAACAGGGTTTGCGCTCAGTGGTATGGCCAGCTCGCATGCAAAGGCTGGGTCCCGGCGTATTAACTGGGTTCATACCGCGTGATGCGGAGCTGTGGTTGGATGGCGGGCACAATGCATCAGCCGGGCGGGTGATCGCCAGGGCATTTTCGGACATCAACGACCGCCATTCCAGACCCCTGGTTCTCATTTGGGGCATGCTCAACACCAAGGATGCGGGAAGTTACATCGGATGTTTTCAGGGGCTGGCAAACCGCGTTGTGACGCTTGCCATTCCAGATGAGCCCAACGCCATTCCCGCAGATGATCTTGCTGAAATTGCCCGGCATCGCGGGCTTCCAGCAGAAACTGCGAGTTCACTGTTCAAAGCACTTTCGCAAGCATCGCTTACAACACCGGCGCCGAGAATTCTGATTTGTGGATCGCTCTATCTCGCCGGACATATTCTCAGCCTGCACGAAGACAGGCCGATGTCCGGCGTATCAGGTGCTGCGCGCCGTTAAATAGACTGCTCGATCCAGGACTGGAGTTGACCCTTGGGGGCCGCGCCAACCTTGGTTGCGGCCACGGCACCGCCTTTGAACACCATCAGAGTGGGAATGCCTCGCACGCCATATTTCGACGGTGTCATGTTGTTTTCGTCGATATTGATTTTGACGATCTTCACTTTTGAACCCAAGGCCGTTGCAATCTCTTCCAGTGCCGGGGCAATCATCTTGCAGGGCCCACACCATTCTGCCCAGAAATCCACGACAACCGGGACAGTGGATTTGAGGACATCGGCTTCAAAGGAAGCGTCTGAGACGGGTGCGGTGGCCATGCTGATTCTCCAAAACTTTCAAAGTGTAACCTAGAGGTAGGGAGTAGGATAGAAGAGGTCAAGTATGACACGCCGATGTGATGGCAACCATGCCCTTTTCAAGCTCTGCAGCGGCAAGCCAGTCCAGCCGGGGCAAATCCGTCCATAGAAGTGCTGCATGTATTGGCCTCTCGCCATAGGCCTGTTTCAGGGCCACGGCATAAGCTGCGAGTTGGCCCACATAGGGATGATCGGACGGCAGGTTTTCTGGGATATAGCGGTCCGTCTTGAAATCGAGGAGGAGAATTTCTTTTTCGCCCACAACCAATCTGTCGACCACCCCATTGAATCTCTGGCCGTTGGGGAGAACTGCTCCCAGACTGACCTCGGCTTGGCTGTTTTCGCCAAAAAAGACCTGATGGTCGGGGTGTGACACAAGCGAGATCAAAGCATCCGCCAAGCCGGTTTCAAGCTTGTTTTTTGCTGCCATGCGCCGGATATGGGCCGCCACCTGTTCCGATGATTTTCCGGAAACGTCTTGGAGGATCTTGTGAATGATCCGGCCGCGCTTTGCACCTTCAATCGAGCTTACTGGCCTTGCTCCCTGCAGGAGCCGGGTTGCTGTCCAGATCGTGGGCGCAGAACCCGGATAGGCAGGCAGGGTGGAAAGCCATGATGGCGGAATCAAAGGAGGTACTGCCGGTGCTGCTTCTTCGGTTGTAAAAACCGGATCCGCGCCGTATCGCCAAATTTGCGAACCATTTGCCGTGACGACCGAACGCAAGAGGGGCTTGCCGTCACAGGGGTGGCTCATGCCTTCTTCGATCATATGATACCAGCTGGTTTCCGGCAGCGGATTACCACCCAGACAGCCGCAGACGTAAAGTTCGTCGCGGGCGCGTGTCATTGCCACATAGAGCTGGCGGCGATACTCCTCCAGGCCTGCATCCGTCTTTTCGGATTTCCAGCCCTTCAGCGCTTCGGTGCTGCTGAGCTTTGTGAGACGCCAGAATGGCAATTTCGCTCCGCCATCCTCTGCATCCAAGAACATGAGGCCTGCCTTTTGTTCAAGAGGCAGGGCGGTTGTGTCCGGTAAAATAACGATGCTGGCTTCCAGGCCTTTTGCGCCATGCACAGTCATGAGGCGCACTTCGCCGTGGCCACTTTCCATGTCGCGCTTGATTTCCACCACATCGGAGAGAAACCAGAAGGCGAAACCACTGAGTGAGGTTGAATGTTGTTCCTCGAATGACAAGGCAGCTTCTAGCAATCCATCGAGAGCATCACCCGCTTCGCTGCCGAGGCGCGCAAGAAAGGTCTTTCGTGCCTGATGAAGCACGGCCATGAAGAATTCATAGGGGTGACTCTTTCTTGCTTGTTCGATCCATTGCGTCAACCGGTCATAGGCCTGCATGCAGGCAACATCTGGAGAACTTCGCAGCCGGTCCCAAAGTGAATCTTTTCTGCCGTGGGCCAAGTCAAAGAGTTGCTGCTCGCTGAGCGACTGCGGCATCAGAGGGCTTTTGAGAATACAGGCCAGCGAATGATCATCATGCGGCATCAGGACAAAACGCACCAGTGCCATCATGTCCTGGACTGCAATGTTTTCAGAAAGCTTGAGACGGTCCGCGCCAGCAACTGGAACGCCGCACTTCCGCAATTCGCTGATCATGATTGCAAACAGCGGATTGCGGGTGCGGAACAGAATGAGGATATCGCCGGGCTGGACGGTTCGGCCCAAACCCGCGACATGGCGCTTGCCGATCCAGCTTTTTATCGCCGCGGCAATTTTTTTCGCCAGCATGCGGCGTGGCGAAGTGGCTGCTTCACGATCAACAGGAGCCTGCCAGGGTTCACGCTCATATTTCTCAGGGGGAACAATCACAGGCCAAAGTTCAAACAGCCCCGGCACCCCGCTGCGAGTGGTTTCGTGATGAAGATTTTCTGTAACATCGCCCGCAAGGCCTACGCGTGCCAAAGTGCCTTCGGCAAATACCGTATCTACTGCTTTCAGGACTTCTGCTGTAGAGCGGTAAGATACAGTGAGGTCCACATCGCTGAATGGATGTTCAATGTCGCGGATTTTTCTGCTGAGGCGCTGCCTAGTGGATTCAAATGCGGTGGGATCAGCGCCTTGGAAGCTGTAAATTGACTGCTTGCGGTCACCCACTACGAACAGGGTTCGGTTTGCCTGGTCACGCACGCCCTTACCTGAAAAAAATTCTTCCGTGAGGGCCTCCACGATTTGCCATTGGGCGAGGCTTGTATCCTGGGCTTCATCCACCAGCACATGCTCAAATCCACGGTCCAGTTTATACAACACCCATTGGGCAGCAGTTTTGTCGCTCAGGAGATCGCGGGTGCGGAAAATGAGATCATCAAAATCATGCGTGCCGCGGATTTGCTTGGTGGTTTCAAAATGGGTGACAATCGCCAGGAGAAGTGCGGTGAGGGCCAAGGTGGCTTCGACACGCGCGAGATTGTCAAGTTTCCCTATGAGGTTTGCCATGCGGTCGCATTCAGTGGAAAGCCAGTCTCCAATATGAGGGTGCAAAGCCGCAAAGGTGTTGGTTACGATGGATGAAAAGGCCAAAGGAGTCGTTCCATCGCTGTTGTAAAAACGGTTCCGGCAGATGGTTTCCGCGTGTTCCGGATCACACCCCGACAACAGCATGGCGTAGATTGCCGCTGTCTTCTGGTTGGTCTTTAAGGAAACTTCCATGCGCGCGACGGCTTCCCGCGCCACTACTCCATCCATTGCGAGAAATTCTTTTCGCAATGATGCGACGGTATCGCTTGTTGAAAAGCCCAGCTTTTTCTTCAGAACGCTTCCCATGGCAGCGAGTGTTCCATGTTCTTCCATCAACTGCTGGAGACCATGGCGTTGTTTCAACATGGATTCCAGCAGAGCATCAAAGGCATCCGGCTGGGCATGTTTGGAAATAAGCTGAAATGCTTGGGCGAGGTCCGAACCATTATCCTTTTGCGCTTCCAAAAGCACGGCGTCGCGTGAAGCGGCAAGGAATTCCGCTGTCTGCCTTTCATCCAGCACCATGAAATCCGGGGACATCCCAGCTTCTATGGGAAACAGGTGGAGAATGCGCTCACAAAAGGCATGGATGGTCTGGATCTTGAAACCGCCGGGTGTTTCGAGTGCTGCCGTAAAAAGCCTTCGGGCGCGCGCGAGAATTTCCGCGTCGATGCGGGTCCTGCCCATGTGTTCGAGGTGACGCGTCAATTCTTCGTCCGACAGCCCCACCCAACTTCCAAGCTGCCTGTGCACTCGTCCTGCCATTTCTGCTGCGGCAGCCTTGGTGTAGGTGATGCAGAGGATGCTGGCTGGGTCCACGCCGTCCAACATGAGACGAATGACACGGTCCACCAGCACATGGGTTTTGCCAGAACCCGCGTTGGCACTTACCCACACGGATGATTTTGGATCAGAGGCCTGGCGCTGCTGGGGTGTAGCACGCTTCATGTCACTCATGATGGAACGCCTGCCAGCATCCATTCGCGATAGCGCGAGAGGTGGTCATATTCAGTTTCCTCTTCCTCATGCTGCACCCCAAAGCGCGGCACATAGGGCTGGCTCACATCATTGTAAGAGTTGAGCAACGTGATGAGATTTGCGAGATGTTTTTGGGCTGTAGTTTGAGGCGGGGCGCTAATTTCCTTCACTTCGCCTGCCGGAACGCCGCCTGAAATCCTGATATAGGTAAGCGCTTTGGTGGCATGCTTCTGCAGGCCCTTGAATGCGCCCTGCTCCAGCATTGCCGCCTGCAAGGTGAGTTGCGGCGAGAAACCCGCTTCCACCGCTTTGGAGCTGGGGGGCTGGCCCGATTTGAAATCAATGATGCGGGCGGTTCCATCAGGAAAAATATCGATGCGGTCGGCGCGGGCGCTGAGCGTGAAGGTCGATGCGCCCAGTGGGATTTCCAAAGCACCTGTGACCTCGGCATGAATGTTTCGCGCTTGCCCTCGAAACACAGGTTCATTTTCGATCACCCACTGCGCTATGCGGCGAAACCTTGACCACCAGAATCCGGCAATTTCGGGTGTATCAAGATAGGGTTCAAAATGAAGTTGGCCCAAGGCCATGAGATCAGCGAGTGCTGTTGGCGGTAGCACCCCGGAATTCCTGCCAAAGAAATCACCAAGGGCTGCATGATACAGCGTACCACGCAAAGCAACGTCGGGCTTTGCCGAGACTTCGGGTAAGGGTTGGAGTTGCAGGACAGTTTCAGCATAAATAGCGTAAGGGTCACGTATCAGCTTTTCAATGCGCGTGACGCTGAGGCGTTTGGGTCTTGCGGTGACTGGCGGCCTCGGCAGCGGCTTCTCGCAAGGCACAAGGGGCGCAGGTTTAGGCTCATCCAGCCAACCCCCCCATAGCCGCCATGGTGCGTCTGTCAGGATCTTCGTTTCCAAGCCCACGGCCTGCATGATGGTGGCTAGGCGCAGCAGCCAGCGAGACGGAATGGCGGGTGTCATGCCATCACGGCGTGCGGTTGTGAGATAGACGCGGGGCGCGCTGAAGGCTTGTACAAAATCATGGGCCATCTGGCCGATCTGGCGTTCGGGCTGCGGCATTGCGAAGGTGTCGCGCATGGTGCGGTTGAGCCAAGGTCCGGCGTCGGGCTGGCGAGGCCACTTGCCTTCATTCAGCCCCCCCAGAATGATGGTCTGCGGACGCATGAGGCGCGCTTCAAGAAGCCCCAAAATGGACAGCCTTGTGTCATGCGTGGAAGGTAGACGGTGCGGCACAGTGTGAAGCTGATAATAGATGGCGGTCGTTGCGCGACTGAGAGGCCCATAAGGAAAACGATGGCCTTCCTGACGCAGTTCCATCACCAGGTCTGAGAGCGTTTCGGCTTCTGGTCCCTCCCAGAAGGCATCACCGGCAATGTTTTGCGCAACTTCGAGAATACAGTCGAAATGCTGGGTGAAAGACGCCATTCGGTCGGCATCAAGGGGTGATAGCAGTGCAATCACCTGCTGAACACAGAGTTCCATCTCGGACCAGTCAGCCTCGCTCAGCCTTGCTACCGCGGCGTGCTGTCGGATTTTCGCCCGGGTGGAGATTGCCCTGGCGCAGGCTTTGTCAAATCCTTTCAGGCCCGTGCCCAGAGGTGTGTTCCTGAACAATATGAGATTTATGTTTCTGGTTGCCTCTTCAAATCTTTCGCGGGGCCAGCCAAAGGACGACAGGGGATGGGCAAACAAGGCAACAAGGGAAGGCGCGCTGAAATCCGCCACCACGGCATCCATTACGAGAGATAGCAGCGCCGCGGCGCCGAAACGGATGAGGGGCTCTCCTGCGGAATCGTCCACTGCGATATTCCAGCGCTGCAAGGCGGCCTTCACGCGGCGCGCCAGATCACGGTCAGGCGTGACCAGGGCGATGTCGCCCTCTGGAGTTTCCAGTTCGCGGCGCATGACAAGCGCAATGATGCTTGCCTCTTCGTTCTTGTCACGCGCTTCCAGCAAGGAAACGCCTACCAGGCCATTGCCGATTTTTTGCTTCTGCCCAAGAAGTGCATCGCGCCATTGATCGGCTACTTCGGAAGGCCGCATCAATTCGCTGGCGACAAAAGCCCGATCCGTGGCGGGAGGGCCCAAGAGCTTGATTTGCATCCGTTCCATGCCAAGGGATGTGACAAGTTCCTTCAGGGCATATTGCGGATGTTGCGGCGTGACACTTTCCCAACTCGACCGATCCATCATTTGATCGAGGCCAGGAAGAACAAGTGCACCGTTATGCATGCCCGCAATCGTCTTCAGCAATTCGCGTGTTGCGGGAATTGTACCCGTTGAACCCGCTGCAATCACCGGCCCCTTCATGGGTTCGGTTTTCAAACGCTGGGATTCGAGCGCAATCAATTTGCTGCGCCGCTGGTGCGCACCCATCAGACCTTCGGTATGAAGTGCCGCCGGCAACCGCTTATGGATGACATCCAGCAATCCCAACATA
>JANMAE010000074.1:0-7935 GCA_031359445.1 Hyphomicrobiales bacterium
ATACCTTGCCGCCGCCGGGAGCCCCGCCGCCTGAAACCTCGAGCCAGTCCGGCCCTGAAGTCGTCATGACGCCATTGGCCTGAAGCCCTGCTTCGACAGCAGCAAGACGGTCGCTTTCCTTTACCCGCAATTCCTCCAGCCCATCCATGCGCGTGGTGCCCTCGGCAAAGGAAGCAGCCACGGCAAGGACCGGATATTCATCGATCATGGAAGGCGCACGCGTGGCTAGCACGTGCACACCCCGCAGCCTGGAGGCGCGAACATGCAGGTCACCCACCTCTTCGCCGCCTGCCACACGACGGTTTTCGATCTGGATATCCGCCCCCATCTCCAGCAACGTGGTAATGAGACCCGTCCGCGTGGGATTGAGCATGATGTTTTCTATGGTGATGTCGGAACCCTCTGTGATGAGGGCTGCCACCATGGGAAATGCTGCCGACGATGGATCGCCCGGAATATCCAGCTTCTGCGCTGTCAATTCATGCTGGCCTTCCACGGAGACATGCCGCACGCCGTCTACCATTTTCACATTGAGCTTTGCGCCAAAGGCCGTGAGCATACGCTCGGTATGGTCGCGCGTCGCCACGGGCTCGATGACGGTGGTACGTCCTGGCGCATTCAGCCCCGCCAGCAGCACGGCTGATTTCACCTGGGCGGAAGGCATGGGCAAAACATAGGTAATAGGCACGGCATCCTTGGCGCCATAGAGCGTAAGCGGCAAGCGGTTGCCATCAGTGCTTTCGAAGCGGACCCCCATCTCTTCCAGGGGCTTGGTTACGCGTCCCATGGGCCTGCGTGACAGCGAGGCATCCCCAATACAGCGGGCAACAAGGGACGTTGTGGCTATCAGGCCCATCGCCAGTCGCACGCCAGTGCCCGAATTTCCAAAATCCAGCGGCGCTTCTGGCGACTGCAGGCCTGTAACGCCCACGCCTTGTATGTGCCAGACCCCCAGATCATCGCGATATGTAAACGCGCCCAGGGCCGTCATAGCCTTGGCGGTATTCACCACATCCTCAGCCTCGAGAAGACCCGCAACCTGCGTCTCGCCAATGGCCACCGCGCCAAACATCAAGGCCCGGTGTGACATGGATTTATCGCCTGGAACCTTGATGCGGCCTACAAGCGAGGTGGATTTGCGGGAGATCAAAGCTTGGGTTATGGCGGGGGTTTTGGTCATTTGGGGCTTCGATACACGGGTTGATTTATGCTGTCACCCCCTTACATATCATTGGCTTTTGACATTCTGTCCCACCCGTGGCATGGGAGCCTCAATCTGCCACTCCATACATATTTTGCGAAAGGACCAACCGTGGTCAATGCTGAACTTGGAACAAAGAGAACGTGTCCTTCTTGCGCGACGCGTTTTTATGACCTTCTGAAAAATCCTATCGTGTGCCCGAAATGCGCTACCAATTTTGTGGCAGCGCCCATTCTCCCGTCCAAAGGGGATTATCCGGGCGTGATAACGCCTGCGCCCAAGCCGCGTGAAGTGGTGGCCGAGGATGTTGATGCGGGCGATGTGGAACTCATCAGCCTGGAAGACATCGAGGAAGATGGCAAGGACGAGGATGAGACCGCGGGCATTGAAGACGTGGATCTGGGCGACGACGCCGAACCCGCAGATGGCGAAGAAGACGATACATTCCTCGTGGTCGAAGAAGAAGACAGCGACAATGTCTCGGGCCTTCTCGATAATGGTGGCTCAGCCAAGGAAGGTGAGGAAGAAGTTTAAAAACTTCTTTTCATCACGGCCAAGTTTTACTTGATTGTTGACACCAGCGGAACTAGGTTCCGCCCGCCTTTGAGACCAAACCCATCTGGTTTCAGATTTTTGACAAGACCTGTGGGGTCATAGCTCAGTTGGGAGAGCGCTTGCATGGCATGCAAGAGGTCGTCGGTTCGATTCCGTCTGGCTCCACCATTCATTCTCATACGAAAGTATCTGGTCCGGGTTGCAAGCCACCCTCTTCTTTCTGCCAGGATTGCAAGAGTCGCATGGCTCGACGCGAGCGTAACGGAATCTTAAATCTAGCCTGCAAATGCTGGTGCTGGAACCGGAATGATCCGGATAGTGGACGACAAGTCATGTCTGTTGATGCAAACGTCGCGCACGTCGCCAGGAGCGCGTTTCCAGCCCTTCTTCGCAAAAGCTTCGCCGCGCATGTGATCTTCCTGTTTCCCCTCAGCCTTTATAGCTTGGCCTATGAATGGCTCAGGCTGGCGCGGCCGGACGCCGGTATGGCCGCCCTGTTTCCAGACATCCTGCCCGTGCTTCTAATGCTCATCATTTTCTTCTTGGGCTCGCTCCTGATGATGCGTTTTTACCACATCGCGCGCTATGTGAAGCCAAAAAGTCCGTCACTTGAACTCATGCGCGAGATGAAGCTTTTCCTGTCCGACAGGCGGCGGTTGGCCAATGGCGCGTCCGTCATGCTCATCATGGCGGTCATGGCCTTCGTCTTCTCCGAAATCCAAGGCTCGATCTTGACGCTCAACCCGCGCACCTGGGACGTCGAGTTCGCCCAGCTCGACAAATGGCTGCATTTCGGCAAGCACCCATGGGAATGGCTGCAACCCGTGTTGGGCTACGCGCCAATCACCTTCCTGATCAACGTAAACTACAACATGTGGTTCTTCACCATGATCATGTTGCTGGTCTGGTTTGGCTTTTCCCAGAACACAAGCCAGGATCGCACGCGCTTCATCTTGAGCTACATGGGCATATGGGTCGTGGGCGGTAACATCTTCGCCGTATTCCTGTCATCGGCAGGCCCCTGTTATTATGGCCGCCTGGGCCTTTCGCCCGACCCTTATCAGGGTCTCATGGCCTATCTCCGCCATGTCAACGAGACGATCCCCGTCTGGGCCGTCTCCCTCCAAGACCTCCTGTGGACCAATCACCTTGCCGGCAACGACATGCGCGAGGTTTCCGCCATGCCTTCTCTCCACAATGCCTCAGCCTTGCTCTTTGCCCTCACGGGCTTTCGCGTGAGCAAGCTATGGGGCTGCGTCCTTACTGTCCATGCCGTGCTGATTTATCTCGGCTCAATCCATTTAGGCTGGCATTACGCCATTGACGCCTATCTGGGCTGGGCGATCACACTTGTCATCTGGTCGGCCGCGGGACTTGCCGCCCAATGGTGGCACGGCACCGCGGCGCAGCGGGAGTTCGAGGGCCTGCTGGAATCTGAAGCCTGAGGGTCGTGGGAAAGTTTTAAGGCATTGCTTCCGCCGTCAGCGGCTTTATCTCGCGCAGGAGTTTCAGTTTTATGGCCTCGGCGAAATCCGAATAATTGGCCACGTCCATGACAAAGCTTCCCGGACCTGCCGCGAGGTTGGCGCGGTAGTAATCGCCGAGCCCCGCATCCTCATTGTGAATGGCCAAGCCGTTGATCACCACACCTGCCTTCTGCCGCAGGCGCTGGGCATCTTTCAGAAGAAATCGTGGCGGGCGGATTTCATAGGACTCAATGCCATCGCCAGACACATCAATCACCTTGCGGTCGGTCACAGCACCGCTTTGCTCCAGCAAGGCAACGCCATAGGCAACGGCGATGCCAAGTCCCGTGCAGCCACCCATGCGGAGATCAAAGTCCTTGACCGTGTCAGAAAATTCCTCAGCGCTGGCCTGCGAATTGATTTCAAACCAGCCGCTGGAAAATTTCTGGTAGTCGGGATCACCCCACAGCATGAGATTGACGGCAATCCTGCCATAGGGGCCTGAAAGGGCGGCCGCAATGATTTCGGGATCGCGCAGGGCAGCGGCGATGCCACCTGTCTGCAAGCGGAATTCATCGCCGCTGACACTACCCGAACAATCAACCGCCAGAACCAGCGTCAGGTCATAACGCCCCGAAAGCTCGCCCGCATGCACTGGTATTATGTCCAGCAGCACACCGGCAAGAACGAGTAACGGTATCTTCAACCAGCCCATGTTTATGCCACCAAATCTGGCGCGGGCGATGGGAAGATAACCCTCACCCGCTCACAATGCAGTACTCCTTACACTTATTGCGTTAAGACCTTAAATGCCAGAGGGCAAGAAAGGCGCAAGATTCAGGATCAATCTCAAGACCTCGCCTTGATCTCCCTAAACCGAAAGCTATAGGCAATTGGGCTTAGCGCTATTGGCTGAATAGCCTGTCTGTTACCCTCATGCGACAAAACGGATGTCGCTTCAACTGAACATGCAAAGAGTGAGGCACCTTCTGGGACTAGCGACACCAGAGTTTTCAAAACAGTGATGATCGTCTTTGCACTGAGGAGGTAATCCATGAAGAATCTTTTGATCGTGTCAGCCCTGTTGATCGGCATGGCAGCATCTGCCCAGGCAACTGTTCCCAGTGGCGGAGACCACAATGGCAACGGCAATGGCAATGGCAATGTCGGCAGCTATAATGGCAACGAAAACGGCAACGAAAACCATGGCAGCTACAACGGCAATGGCAATGGCAACGGAAACTATGGATCCGGCAACGGCAACGAGAACGGAAACTACAACCATGGTTCCGACAACGGCAATGCCAACGGTAACGGCAACTATGGCTCCGGCAACGGCAACTACAACGGCAACTACAACCATGGCTACGACAACGGCAACGAAAATGGCAACGAAAACCATGGCAGCTACAACGGCGATGGCAACGGCAACTGGAACTATGGCAACCATAACGGCAACGAAAACGGCAATGAAAACAGCGGAAGTGCACCCATTACACTGTACTAAGTCCACCGAATGACGTCCGGGCCTGGCGGACAGCCGGCCCGGACTCCTCAATATCTCGTATCATCAACATCGCGCCGGAGAGGCTTGCCGGCAACCGGGAGTTAAATCATGAAAACTGTTTCTTTGGCTTTGGCATTGCTTGGCCTTTTCACCACACACAGTCTCGCAGATACATTCGAGGATGAGACGCGGGCCGCAATTTTCGGTGACCAGGCCAACATCGGCTACATGAATACAGGTACGGGCAATATCGGTGCCTTCAACGGTGCAACCGGCAATATTGGCGCATTCAATGGCCAGAACAACACCATGCCTTCAAGTGGCAATGACAATGTTGGTGCCTTTAACGGAAATAACAACACGGGTGCCGAAAATGGCAACGGCAATGTTGGCGCCTTCAACGGCAATGATAATTCGGGCCGACACAACGGCAGTGGCAATCGGGGATTTGGTAACGGAAACCGTAATGGGGGATCCTTTAACGGCAACCAAAACAAAGGGAATTTCAACGGCAATTCCAACGGGAATAACAGGTAACCCAACGTCTTGCAGGGCAAGAAAATGTTCATTCCACATCAAACGAAAATCATTGCTTCCTTGCTGGTTGCCTATCTTGCTGCATCACCACCCACCCCCGCACCATGCCAGTTCAGCGGGGGTGGCAATTTCAACGGCAATGGAAACAACGGAAGCTTTAACGGTAATGGCAACACGGATAATTTCCACGGCAACGGACCAGATTTCATGCCGGACGTTTTGCGCCAGCGGTTGCGTCGTGAATCAGGTCGGCAATTGAATCTGTGCAGGTCGCGGCCGAAAATGCGGCATGGTTAGTTGCGGCGATCAGGCCCTGAAGGGCTAGCACCTGGATGCGGTTGCGGGCGCCGAGCTTCAGCATGATGTTATGCAGGTGAACCTTTACCGTGCCAATGGACAGGCCCAGTTCATAGGCAATCTGCTTGTTTGGCTTGCCGGAACGCAGCAGTGAAACGACCTGTTCTTCCCGGTTGGTCAGCCCGCAGGATCTTGGCAGAAGCCGTTGAATTTTGTTTTGAACAGTCGGCGCGTTAACTTTGAAAGGCGCAAAAGTTCCGCCTGCCAAAACGGTTTCCAGAACCTCAAGAACCACACTTGCCGGAAATGTCAGGGGAACAACACCTCTCGCGCCAAGCTGCAGGAAGGATGTCAACAGTGTGACATCCTGCGTGTCGGTCAGCACCACAACGGGGCAGGCGGAGTTGTCGTATTGCAACCTGGAAACATCGCATTTTGCAGCGGTCTGCGTGTCGGCCTTTGCATACAGCATCACAATGGCCGAGCTTGATGAACTCCCGCGTCTGGAAAAATCGTCAACGGATTCAAACCCTTCGACCCGAAATCTCTGGCCCGCCGAAATGCGGGAAGCGATGCATTCCCTCAAGCGGTAACTGGGATCAATGACGGCCACACAGATTGCCTGCAAGGGATGTTGGCCACCGCTCCTGCTCAACACGTCCATACGCGGTGACAAAACCATCGTCTCATCGATATCCATGCCAAACTCCTAAGCTGTGCCACCCTGCCCAACTCGTCGGCTTCCGATTTCAAACAATCCATTTTCATGTAAACAGACCAAGTCCTTTGTCAGCGCATGTTGCCTCACGCTGTTTCGATCATGCACATGACACGCAAATGTCACCGCACCAATTGTTTAAAGGCTGTCTTTAGTCCCGAATCAATGGTGCATGATGTTAAAATTCTAGTCAATGTTTAAGCAGTTATCGTGTTGTGCCAGAATGATATTTCAGCGCTCGTACTGGCGACATGGTTAACAGCTTGTAAATGGCAGTGTAGCATTGATGGACGTCCCAATGACGTTGGGCAGTCCGCTCGACTGGGTTAGTGAAAGTGGGGTATCAGAGTGGGAAACGAGTGAACGGCCTGAGACATAGGTGACGAACTGTACCGGACACATGGGTTACATTTTTTGCCATTTTTGATGGTGGCAGGAGGTGGAGATGCCGTGGAAAGTGAGTTCGGAGATGGACGAACGCCTTTGTTTCATTGCCCGCCTTCTGGAAGGCGAGGCCATGACGGATTTGTGTATTGAGTTTGGAATATCCAGGAAGACCGGCTACAAGATCTATGACCGCTACAAGCAAAGCGGGGCCGAAGCGCTGAACGACCGGTCGAGACGGCCCTGCCGTTACGCCAACCAGCTGCCGCCACAGGTGGTGGCCCAGATTGTCGGGTTGAAGCACGACAAGCCCCATTGGGGTGCCCGCAAGATCAGGGAATTGCTGCTACGTCGGCTGGCGTCAGAGATCAAGGTGCCGTCACGCTCCACCATCCATGCCGTTCTGGACCGCAGTGGCCTGGTCAAACGCATGGGGCGGCGGAGGAACAAGGCCCATGGAACAATGCTGTCTGCAGGAGCCAGTCCCAATGACCTCTGGTGTGCCGACTTCAAGAGCCTGCCCCCGCGAAGGCGGGGGGCGAGTTTACCCTTGGCAACAAGCGCTATTGCTATCCCCTCACGGTGACAGACCATGCCTCGCGCTATCTGCTCATGTGCGAGGCGCTTGAATCCGTGCGTGAAGAAACCGCCTTTCAGGCCTTTGAGCAGCTGTTCCGCGAGCGCGGCCTACCAGCAGCCATCCGCACCGACAATGGCGTACCCTTTGCCTCACCCAACGCCCTGTTCAACCTGTCGAAACTGTCAGTCTGGTGGCTCAGGCTTGGCATCGCCATCGAACGGATCAAACCAGGTCATCCCCAGCAGAATGGACGCCATGAGCGTATGCACCGAACCCTGAAGGAAGCCACAACCCGTCCCGCCGCCATGAATAGCTTGCAACAGCAAGGCAAGTTCGACGCCTTCATCAGCGAATACAACACTGAGCGTCCTCACGAAGCCCTCGCCATGAAAGTGCCGAATGATCTCTACGTGCCCTCGCCACGCCTCTATCAGGGCATCGGTGAACTCGAATATCCCTTCCACGACCGCGCCATCACCGTCACATCCTGTGGACGCATTTGCATGCATCGCAAGAAGATCAATCTCTCAATCGTTCTGGCAGGGCAAAAACTCGGTATTAAGGAAGTCGATGACGGCATTTGGCTCGTCTCATTCATGCACTATGATCTCGGATACATCGATTTGGAGCAAAAGACCCTGCAACCCCTCGACAATCCCTTCGGCCCAGGATTGTCACCCATGTCTTAGG
>JANMAE010000108.1:0-3751 GCA_031359445.1 Hyphomicrobiales bacterium
GGCAGCGGTAACGGCTGAAGGCGTTGAACATGAAGAGCAGATCAATGTCCTGCGCCTGACGGGATGTCACGAACTGCAAGGCTTTCTATTCTACAAACCAATGCCCGCTGCCGAAATTTCCACCATCCTGGACGCAGCGCCTTTGGCCACCGTGTCCGCCTAGATCGAAGATTTTCAATTCGGGCTCACGCGGTGAACCTCCTGATTGCAAGGTCTGTATTGGCATTCTTCAGATGTTTCCTCTAGAATACTGGTGAAAGGCGCGACCTTGCATTGAACCGACCACTTTTCATTTTTGTTTCTCTGACTATCGCAACGGCTGCTGTGTTTGCTGTAACGCAACGTGACGTTTGGCTAACGGGGCGGATGCAGCGCGATGAACTTGATCTCATCAGGGCAGGGCCTACGGTCAATATGTCCTCGCGAGTCTGGATCGACACTGATGCGGCTTGCGGCGCAACGCCCCGCACCGACCCCGATGACTGTTTTGCAATTGCATGGCTCGTATCGCGAGACGTCGACATTGTTGGCATCTCCACCAGTTTCGGAAATGCCACAAGCAATGTCGTCGAGAGCACGGTGAAAAGTCTGGTTGCAACTATGACTGAAACTGGCATGCCGCCCATCCCGATCTGGAAGGGGTTGGCAGAACCAGTGTCACCCAATGAAGTTGCGACTGAGCCTAGCGTCATCGCCTTGCGTGCGGCGCTTGAAGCGGGCCCACTGACCATTCTTTCGCTAGGGCCATTGACCAATCTTTTCGCAGCTCTCGATGGCAGGCCGGACTTGAAGCGGCATGTGTCGCGCGTAATAGCTGTGATGGGTCACAGGCCGGGGCACCTTTTTCACCCTGCGGAGGGCAGAGGCATTGGTGCCCTGCTGCGTCACGGCCCTATTTTCCGAGATTTGAATTTCTCCGTCGATCAGGATGCTGCAACACAATTATTCGCAATGAAGCTTCCTTTGACGCTGATCCCGTATGACGCTGCTCACCGCATCCTGATCACTGGTCCCGACCTTGAGAAACTGGGAAGGCGAGGACGTGCCCTCGGATGGATAGCCGAAAGAGCCAAAGGCTGGCTGGCATTCTGGAACGAAGATATGGGTTTGCCGGGTTTCTATCCCTTCGACTGGATAGCTGCGGCCTACCTCGTCAACCCGCAGCTTTTTGACTGCGTCCAAACCAAAGCGCAGGTTGCCCGGGAATGGATGTTCTGGATAATTCCGCGAAGAAGTCTTGTGGTTGATCCCACCGCATCCGGCGAGACAGCAAATGACGTCCTCTACTGCCCTCAGACAGCATCCACTACGCACGATTTTCTCATCAGCAATGCAGCCAAGTAACAAACTTGAAAGCACTATTTGAGGGCAGGTACCATATTGCGCCAAGTGACGTAAAAGCATCTCATCGCTCTTTGCGTAAAATCTCCTCAATCCCGCATGTTGAAAGCGCACTCCAACCCCAGCACAACCGGACTATTGTTGACTCCAAAAACACTGAGTTGTAATTTCAAAAGGTTACAACGGGCCTCCTCCCCCGATTGTCTTCACATCGAAATGCTGTGAAACCGAAAGGAGTGGAAAATGAAGAAATTTATTCTTGCATTGTTGTTGCTCGTTATCACCGCCAGTTTTGCGGTCCTCGTTCCTGCGCCGACCTTTGCTGGAACTTCTAACGACGTGAAGGCAGCCATGCAACTTCTCAAATCCAAGGCTGAGGCCAAGGGCGCGCCCACCCTGAAAGGTGAAGAAGCAGTTGCGGGCAAAACTGTCCCCGCCCTGTATTTTGGCCCAACGGAAATGAACAACAACTTCGCGCTGGTGGACGAGATTTAGAAAGAAAAAGGTGGAACCGCCACGATCTTCGCAAAGAGCGGCGAAGAGTTTGTCCGTGTCGCAACCAACGTTAAAAGAGACGACGGCTCGCGGGCAATTGGCACCGTCCTGGACCCAAAGGGAAAAGCCATCGCCGCAATCGCGAAGGCTGAAAGCTTTTATGGCGACGTCACCATTTTGGCCAAACCCTATGTCGCGGGCTATGAACCAGTCCGCGACAGCAACGGCAAAACCATCGGTGTCTATTATGTCGGGTATTTGAAGGAATAACAGTGACTCGCAACTGTGCGCAGGGCCATCAGCTGTCCCTGCAAATACCTACATATGTTTGCCCCGGGGATCACTCAATGTGCCCTGCGCCAGCCACTTCGCGCAGTCTGCTCCGAGTTCTTTCACGGCCCTTGCCTCATACGCGCTGATTTCTGCCGGAGTGAGCGTGTCGCGCCAGCGGCCGTTGGTGCCCTTGTTGATGAAGGTCGTGGCGCCACCCTCCCACATAATCCCTCCGCGCGGGGCAGAAAGCTCGGCATGGGCTTTCATGTAGTCAAAGCTGCAATGCGCGACGATCTTTTCAAAAGTCGCTGCATCCGGTTTCATCCCCAGAAAATCGGCAATGCCCTGGATCGAACCCGCGAGGTCGGCCTTCATGTCGTTGAAGTGTATGAGTTTGACGTTGGGCAGGTTTCGGATTGCCCACCAGGAGCGTATATTCTCCCACATCGGCCAATAGGGAAATCCATCGCGATTGAACCAACCCATGTAGAATTCGTGCACATTGCCTGATCCCCGCTCCAGTGGCGGAAATACATGACCAGATGGGCTGTTAAATGCGTTGAAATACTCCTCGGTGGCATTGTTGTGATGGTTGAACAGGCTCCATGCGGCGTCACGCCCATCGCGGCCAATGAAGATATATTTTGCCTTTGGCGAAAACACCAATGCATCAACCGGCAAATGCGTCTTGACGAAACGCCGATGCGTCTGAAACTCAACGGCGGCGATGGCTTCCGGCGGCATGATGCGCAAATCGAGCCAAGGAGACAGCGAAGATACATTTGTGTCTTCAGCCCCGTTGAAAATCAGCTGCGAAATAATCTGTTGCGTCCAGGTCGTGCCGGACTTTGCGTAGGTGACAATGACGATATCACCATCACGAAACTTGAAAGTGTTCCAAACCGTGGAATTCATGTGATGATTATGCATTTCGCGGGTTTTGACGGGCCAGGCGATTTCGGCTTTGGACGGCGTGGTTTTCCGTGGCTTGGAAGTCGTCGCAATTCTGGCCTTTGAAACTTTGGATTTGGTGGGCCTGGCTTTTGCGGTGGCAGGTTTCTTGACAGCTTTGGAAACGGCAGGCTTTGAAATTTTGGATGTGGCAGGTTTGGCTTTTGCCACGGCTGATTTCTTTGCTGCCTTGGAAACAGCAGACTTCGCACTTTTGGATTTGGTCGTGGCAGCCCTTGCTATTTTTTTCTTTGCCTTGGTTTTCGTCGCCATGTCTCTCTCCCGTGAATATGATGATGCATTCTCTGAAGAACGGAACTTAAACCCAAGTTGCTACAAAGACTTGAGCAATACAAGTGGAGCAACAGGACTGGCAAAAACTGTCCTTCGGCGTTGATCTTGATCAAGGAACCCGGCGTTTGGAACGCGTACCCAAATCGCCGAGGCGACAACTGGGACGGTTGCCAAGGTGGCACAGCTTTGTCGTGACAACCAAACACATCAACATGAAACCAGGAGAAATAACATGAACTATACATTTGACAAAAAAATTGCCGGAACTTTTGATGAAGTGGTTGAGCGCACGATGGCCGCTCTAAAAAAAGAAGGTTTTGGCGTGCTCACCGATATTGATGTGAGCGCCACAATGCAAGCCAAGCTTAATGTTGAATTCCGCCCATATCGCATTCTC
>JANMAE010000132.1:0-8296 GCA_031359445.1 Hyphomicrobiales bacterium
CCGACTTCCTCAGGATGAAGAAACGCTGTGTGACGCGCGCGCTACCCTCAAACATGCGCGCTCCATATACCCATGTTAAATCATCCGTACACTGAGTATTAAATAATCAGTACATCCCTAATTCCGTCACACCGGCGAAAGCCGGTGCCCAACAGTCAGTGCGTCCGACCGAAAACTGTGTAAGTCATCACGCGGAAAATTGGGCCCCGTTTTTCAACGGGGTGACAATAGTGGGGTAGCGATGAAAACTATTTGATGCAGACGCGCAATCTTCAATCATCCTTTCACCCCGCTTTCCAACATCAAGTTTGCCGAATTGTTTCGGCGTCAGTGTCACCCTTGTCGCATTCCGTAATCAGACTTAGGGTGTTCATCAACAACAAAATGGGGGGTTCATTATGTCAAATTTATTGAAGTTTGGTTTGGCTGCAGTGATTTCATTCGCTATCGCAATCTTCCCGCTTTTAGCAGAAGCGGCCCAGCCAAGCACCGGAATTAGCATTTATAACTTGCCTTGCAGAGCGAGCTACAAGAAATGGCAGAAAAAGCCCGGATGGAAAGCATTTGCGGTTTCAGGAGCGTATAGATCAAAGAAATGGCCTTCGACCCAAACATGCGGTTATTGGTGGGGAGCCGCTACGAAGTCCCAGGCCATACAGTCTGCAATATCAGAATGTAGGGCAGGGGTTAAGAAGGACGCTTTGAGGAGCGGAGCAAAATGTAGGGTGACAGTGTCCAGTCGTTAGTTTTTGAGCAATTGGTTGCTCTAAGGAGATTTCAAAGCCTCGACGTCAACCTGATATGTGCGCTGTTCAGCACCTCACCGCCGCGCCGTCACTGTCATCGGCAGGCCGCCTGCGGGCTGGACCGTGAGCTTCTGCACGGGCCATGGCTTGCAATCCGCAGTGCAGGTGAAGCGGAAGCGGTGCAGCAGCAGCGCCAGCGCGATCACCGCTTCCTGCAGCGCGAAACTGGCGCCGATGCAGATGCGGGGGCCCGCGCCAAACGGCAAATACTGGAACTTGTCGATAGCGCCACGATTCTCCGGCCAGAAGCGCGAGGGAATGAACGCCTCGGGCTGGTCCCACAGCTTGCGATGCCGGTGCAGCGTCCAGGGCATCACCAGCACCGTCACCCCCGCCTTGATCTCAACATCGCCATAACGGTCATCGGCAATTGCCGCGCGGTTGATGGAAGGCGCTGGCGGATAAAGCCGCAGCGCCTCTTCGAAGGCCGCGCGCGTCATGGGAAGCCGGTCGAGCCAGTCCTGTGGCTCAGGCATGCTTCCAGCGAAGAAGGCGTCAATCTCCCGTTCCACCACCTCGAGCTCAGGCACCGCATTGGCCAGACAATATAAAGTCCAGCCCAAGGCCCGCGCCGTCGTCTCATGGCCTGCACCTATGAAGGTAATGATATTGTCCTTGATCTCTTCGCGGGTGAGCCCGTCGGGGCCTTCCTGGCGCAGCAGCAATGTCAGGAAATCATCGGTCACGGCGTCTCCTGAAAGTATTTTTTTCCGCCGCTTCTCCATCGTCTGGTCCACGATGGAACGAAACAGCGCCATCACGCCCACACCCTTCATGCGCGTAAGCCGCGGGACCCATGCAGGCGCCTTGAGCAGGTCAATGGGATCGACATGGCCCATGGTATACAAAAGCCGCTGAACATCGCCCGCAAAATCGCCCGAGGATGTCACAATCTCGCCGGAAAAAAGTGTTTGCGACAGGATGTCGAAGGTAAGCTCCGTCATGTCGCGCGAAATATCCCGCGTCGTGCCATCGCGCGCTGCTTGGACATAGCGCTCCACAAAGGCTTCCGTGCAGGCCAGCATGGTGCCTGCAAACCCATCGATATGGCGCGGCGTGAATACAGGCGCCATCGCCTTGCGCGAGCGCTTCCAAACCTCGCCTTCCGCCGTCAACAGCCCGTCCCGCAATATCGGCCGCAGGATGAGCTGGCGGATGGTGCCCATCCGGTAATTCCTGGCATTGTCCACCAGCACATGGCGGATGAGCCCCGGATCATTGACGATCACCGAGCGCTCATTGAGAAACCGCGTGTGGATCACCAGGTCCTCATAGGAAGGCTCCCCCCACATCTCCAGCGGATTGCGCATGAGCGTACGCACCACCTCCACCAGCGAAGGAATATTCCCCCGCGCCCTCGGCACAGGCGCTGGCGGTGTAAAAGGCTGCGGGCTCATATCCATAACGGCACTCCATTTCGTCTCCCCAACATGGTGCGCCAAGCCCCCACTTGCCATGACAGAAGTGCCGCACCACCCCTGCAGCACCGCACCGACGAGAAGTTGGAAATTGCCGCCCAAGTGTGACGGGGATCACAGAAGGTAGACCCGTATCAGGATAGGCCTTTGCGGAGTGGACGGTCACGTGAAGGGAACATGAAGATGAAAGGCCATGCTGAATTCAAGGGGTATCGAACCTGCACCACCTATGACCCGAAAAGCGGGGAATTCATTGCGCAAAAGGCGGAACTTCCCGGTTTTGAAATCAGTCCTTCCAAGCCCGAACTTAATGTTCCGAAAATCCATCTCGGATCTCCAGGCGAGAGTTCCGTAAAGCCGCGCAAACCGAGAAAATTTAAATCCACACCGCGTGTTTCAGCGCGTTCACTGGCAATGAGTGGACCAGAAACCCAAAATTAACCAATCCCGCCGCGATCACCCTTGGAGAAATTTCACATGCGCCCACAACTCATTCTATCAGACATTCCGGTCCCTGCGGTTACGATCGGTTCCAGTTTGCATTCGGTTTTCTCCCGCACCGAGGCTCGCATGCAGGTCGCTCACGAGAACCATCTGGGTTATCCCTACAACCTGAACTTCGCTCCAGGCGTGCCGCAAAGCCTTGCAGGCTATCTTATCAATAATCTTGGTGATCCCTATACAGGCTCGCATTACGCCTCGGAGGTCTGTGAGCTGGAGCGCGAAGCCATCTCCTGGCTGATGCAGCTCTGGCATTGCGATGATCCGTCGGAATACTGGGGTTCGATTGGCGCCAGCGGCACGGAAGGAAATCTTTGGGGCATCTATCTGGGACGCGAGGCATTTCCGGATGCGGTGTTGCTGCATAGTGATGAAGCCCATTACTCCATACCGAAGGCAGCGCGGCTGCAAAGGATCGAAGCGGTATCAGTTGCATGCAACGCAAGCGGAGAAATGGACCTCGAAGCTTTTGCCAGCGCACTGGCCACGCTGAAGGGAAGGCCTGTGATCCTGGCGCTCACCTGCGGAACGACCATGAAGGGCGCGCATGATGATATCGCTGGCGTCATTGAGAAACTGGATGCAGCCGGCATATCACGGCAGCGCCGCTACATCCATGTCGACGGGGCGCTCAACGCCATGGTGATACCCTTTGTGGCGGAAGCGCCTCAGTCAATCCGTCCGTCCTTCCGGCATGCCATCGACAGTATTTCAACTTCCGGCCACAAGATGATCGGCACGCCAATGCCATGCGGTGCACTCATTTGCCGCAAAGCCCATGTTGATCGCGTGGCAACAGCTATCGCTTATCTGCGTTCCAACGATACAACCATGATGGGCTCCCGCAATGGCCATGCCGTCCTTGCCATTTGGTCACGGCTGACCGGCCACGGACACATGGGCTATGGAACCGATGTGCGGAACTGCGTCCTGCGGGCGCGTAAACTGGCTGGCCAGTTGCAGGCAATGGGCATCCCTGCGATGTGCAATCCCCATTCCTTGACCGTTGTTTTCCCGCAGCCAGCAGAACCCATCGTAAAAACCTTCCAGCTCGCCTGCTACCGAAACGAGGCCCACGCCATCGTCATGCCCAATGTGACAGATCAGTTACTCGATCGCTTCATCGCCCGCTATGGCGAATGGTGGCAGTCTACAACTCCAGCACCGCGTTGAACGGAATGAGCTGCCGGTACAGCGACTGATACAGCGCAAAGCCTTTCGCATGACGTTCCTGTTCGGCGGGGTCAGGCTCAAACACGCGGTCCATATTTACAAATGCGCGCGCGGCATCGCGCAGGGATGGAAACAGGCCACAACCCACGCCTGCCATCATGGCCGCGCCCAGAACTCCGGCGTCTCGTATTCTGGTGCGTTGCAAGGGGCGGCCCAGAATATCGGCGCGGATCTGGCACCAAATGTCGGATGACGCACCACCGCCGGAGTGGTTGATGATGTGAGGTTTGCAGCAGGCCGAAGCCTCAAGTGCCGCAAGCAGCAGCCGCGCCGAATAGCCAACGCCTTCGAGCACGGCGCGGGCAAATTCCGCAGGCCCCGTGAAAGACGATATGCCAGAGAAAGATGCGCGCGCTGCGATATCCCAGAGGGGCGCTCGTTCGCCCTCAAGATGCGGCAGGAAAATGGGAAGAGGCAACGTGGTGTCAGCTGTTGCAGCCAGCGCTGAAATTTCCTGTGCGCTGCGGCCCAGCAACCGCGACAGCCATTCCACCGATGCGCCACCCGATTGTGTGGGCCCCGCATGTAGCACAATGCCTTCACATTTGGGAAATGTGATCACGCCTGGCGTCGGCGCTTTCTGCGCGGAAACAATGCCGAGAATTTCGCTGGTGCCGCTGAGATAAACACATTGTCCGTGATCGGTGACACCTGCGCCCAGCAATCCTGACCAGGCATCCATGGCGCCCGTGACCAAAGGCGTTCCTGAACATGGCAGCCCCTCACGGATTTTTCCTACAACATCGGTGAAGCCTGCAAGCGGCGGCAGGCGTGTGTCAGCTCCCGGAACAAGTGCCATGAGGCGCCCCACCTTCGCCAATGTGCTGTCGATGATTCCAAAACTCGTCATGGGATCAGCCGCAACCGCGCCGGTGAGTTGCAGGATGCAGTAATCTTTCGGCGCCAAAACCCAGCGCGTCTTGCGCCACACATCGTCATGGTGTTTGGCCACATAAGCCATGCGTGCCAGCACATGGCTTGCATCAATCGGCAGCGGTGCCCCCCACCAACCCAATTTTTCGTCTGGTGATATTTGCCCGTCAAGCTCTGCCGCTTCCCCAGCGCAGCGTCCATCCTGCCAGGTGAAAGCAGGCATCAGCGCATGGCCGGATGCATCGACAAACACATGGGTGTTCACCTGCGAACACAGGCCGATGGCCGCAATGCTGCCAGAGGCCACGCCCTCGCTCAAGGATGTAAGCGCTGCAAACACCAGTCGCATCCAATCCGCGGGGTCCTGTTCCACATGCCCCGCCATGGGTCGCCGCGTTGGATAGCGCTCACCGAAGTTTTTCAGGATATTGCCCTGACTATCAAAAAGGGCCGCCTTGACCGCTGTCGTCCCCACGTCGATCCCGATCAGCATGTCGTTTTTTCCTGTTGCCACTGCACAATTGATTGTGCCGATTTCCGCATGCTAAGCAAGCTGGTCAAACAAATAAATCAAGGGGAGAAACGTCATGAAACTGGCCCGCAGAACCATTCTGGGACTCGCCACAATATCGGCTTTGGCGCTGATGGGCGGGTTTGCCGCGGCAGCCGAGAAGATCGCTGTCGTCACGCCTTATCTTTCGCAGCCCGGCACGCAATTCTATGTGGAAGCCTTCCAGGCCAAGGCCAAGGAATTTGGCTGGGAGGTGAATGTCGTCGATACCAAGGGCGATGTGGCCGCAGCGATTTCACGCATTGAAGATGCCGCCAACCAGAAAGTCGCGGCCATCGTCATCAATGTCGATCCGTCACAGGTAACAGCCGGTCTGGAATCCGCCAAGGCTGCGGGTGTTCCGGTATTCGGCATGGATGCCGGTGCCACGCCGCTGCTGGTCACCAATGTCACCAGCAATGGCTATGCGATGGCGGCAGATACAGCGGCTTATGTGGCCAATCGCATCAATGGCCGAGGCAATGTCGTGATGTTTGTTTTTGACGCCTTCCCGCCCGTGCAGCAGCGCGGCGTGATTGCCGACACCATCTTCAAGAACAATCCGGACATCAAGGTGCTGGACCGCGTGACGCCTGACGTGAAAGACGGTGGCATCGCCGACAGCCGCGCCAAGATGGAGGCCATCCTGGCAGCCCATCCAGAGAAGGGATCAATCTCTGCCGTTTGGGCCGCTTGGGATCAGCCTGCCCTTGGCGCCTTGCAGGCCATTGAAGCGGCAGGCCGTGGCAGCGAGGGTATCGTGATCACCGGCATCGACGCCAATCCCGAAGCGCGCGCCAGCATCGCCAAGGGTGGCAGCTTCGAGGCGTCCATGGCGCAGGATTTCAAAGCCATTGGCAGCACGGTGGCTGAAGCCGTGAAGCGTCATCTCGGCGGTGAAGTGATCAAGCAGAGCGTCATCTATGTGCCCACCAGGCTCATCACTGCGGCCAATGTGAAGGACTGACGTCGAGCGAAGAGATAGGCAAGCGTGGTGAAAATCATCCAGACCTATGGCACGCTCGCGTGCTTTGCCTGTCTCATTGTGTTTTTTTGGGTTGCACTGCCGGATACTTTCATGACCGGCCGCAATCTCATGAACATTCTGCAGCAGGTCAGCATGCTGGCGGTGGTCGCCTTCGCCATGACCCTGGTGATGGCGATGGGCGATTTTGACCTCAGCGCGGGTTCCATGGCAAGCCTTGCCGGAATTGCGGCAGCGGTCACGTTTCGCGAATCCCACTCTGTGACCTTGGGCATCACAGCGGCTTTGGTGATGGGACTCGCGGGCGGTGCAATGAACGGCGCGCTGGTGAGTTATGTGGGCATCCTGCCCTTCGTGGCCACGCTGGGCACGCTCACCATTTTCAGCGGGCTGGCGTTTTTGCTGGCCGATGGAAAAACCATTTTCGGCAGTGATATTCCAGCAGGCTTTGCGTCATTCTCCCGTGGTGGCGTTCCCCTGTGGAGTTCTGGCGATCAGATATTGCTGCTGCCCAACCTGACCATTGTTGCCGCGCTGTGCCTGTTGGTGACGTGGTTCATGCTCGAGAAACTGGTTCTTGGGCGGCACCTCTATGCGCTGGGTGGGAACGCCGAAGCCGCGCGCCTGGCAGGAATTCGCGTGCGCCTGCTGCGGCTGTCGGCCTTCACCATTGCAGGCTTGGGCGCTGCCATTGCAGGCCTCATGTATGCCAGCCGTGTGGCCTCCGCCAACCCCACGCAAGGCGCAGGGCTGATGCTGGATGCGATTGCCTCCGTCTTCCTCGGCATGACCATAGCCCGCCACGGCGAACCCCGCGTGCTAAACACCCTGGTAGGCGTGCTCATCTTGGGCATTCTGAACAACGGCCTCACCCAGCTCAGTGTCGACAGTTACATCCGAGACATCCTGGTAGGAACCATCATCATAGCAGCCGTAGCGGCAAGCAGCCTGGAAAAGCTCAAGCGCAATTGAGGGTTTGGGCCATGAATTACATGTCGAAAAAATTGACTTTAATCGACACATCCAGTTGATATGTCCATTAAATCAACATACTCTCTAGATGTGTCGATAAAAAAAGAATAAATCGACATATATTAAACTTTTGAAATAAATCGGAAATATTCCATAAATGGCATGGACTGCAAATATTCCCCACAACGACCTTCCGGGCCTGCCACCGCGTGCAGAGCTTGAAACGCTAGCCGTTTTGAAACATTGCATTACTGCGCGCTCCGCCTTGGGCGAACTCAGGCAGGCTGCCCTACGCATTCCCAACCAAGCAATGCTCATCAGCACCTTGCCCATCCTGGAAGCCCGGGCGAGTTCTGAAATTGAAAACATCGTAACCTCCATTGACCGGGTGTTTCGCAGCCTTGGCCACGAAAGCACCGCGGACGCTGCAACCCAGGAAGCATTGCGATACAGCAGGGCGCTGCATGAAGCGGTAACGTCCTTGGCCCACCATCCGATCAGCACGCGAACGACGGAACGCATCTGTTCCACGATCAAGGGCGTTGAAATGTCTGTCCGCCGTGTACCGGGAACGGCACTAGTCAACAGCGCCACAGGCCAAACCATTTACACCCCGCCCGAAGGCGAAAAGCTCTTGCGCGACATGCTTGGAAATTGGGAGGGCTTCATTCATGACAGGAGCGATCTCGACCCGCTCATTCGGCTTGCCATAGCCCATTATCAGTTTGAGGCCATTCATCCGTTCACGGATGGCAATGGCCGCACCGGCAGAATCCTCAACAGCCTCTTTCTCATTCAAGAGGATTTGCTCACTTTGCCCATCCTCTATCTCAGCCGTTACATCATCGCCAATAAAGCGGATTACTATCGCCTGCTGCTGGAAGTGACCAGCAACAGCGCATGGGAGCCATGGCTCCTCTACGTGATCCGGGGCATCGAAGACACGGCCAAATGGACC